>DATIQN010000036.1:0-12458 GCA_035470785.1 Croceibacterium sp.
GACAGGGCTTTCCGGCGGTTTGCGGATTGGCATCGGGTCCCCTGTGCCCCGCGGTTATTCGCAAACTTGTGTACGGAGCGGGTGAGTGTCCATGTCGTTGGCCGTTTTGTTTTGACAAATCGTGTGTAAGTCGCCTTCGCCTCCCGCGAGCATACTGCCGGTTGCGGAGAAGCAGGCCACATCGTCCGTTCCGATCCGTCGGCGCGGGTGCTGGTGGTCGCCATCGAGCTTTGCAGCCTTCACCTGCAAGGCGACGCAGGCCTCGAATCGATGCTGGCGATGGCGCAGTTCAGCGACGGCGCCGCGGCGGCGATCGTTTCCGCTGAGGGCGCCGGCCTGGCGATCGGCGAAGGCCTTTCCGCGACGCTCGAGGAAAGCGATACCCTGATCACCTGGACGATCGGCGATACCGGCTTTGCCATGAACCTGTCGGGCGAAGTGCCCGGGCGTCTTGCGCAGGCGCTCGCCGAACCCATGCTGACCGACAAGGTGCTCGACGGTGAAGGCGCGCAGGCCATCGCCGCGTGGGCCGTCCATCCGGGCGGCAAGTCGATTATCGACGCGGTCGAACGCGCCTTCCGCCTCCCCGCCGAAGCGCTCGCCGAATCGCGCGAAGTGCTGCGCGCCTGCGGCAACATGTCCTCAGCGACGATCCTGTTCGTGCTCGAGAAGATCATGCCGCGCCGGCCCGCGACGGGGGTGGCGATGGCTTTCGGGCCCGGTCTGGCGATGGAAGGCTTTCGCTTCGGCTGGACCGAAGGCGCTCCCGCCTGATCGGCGCGCCCCGACGTGCTTGAAGAGGAACCGCTGATCGTCGGCGCCGGCCCGGCGGGATGTGCCGCGGCGATCGTGCTGGCGCGCGGGGGCGCCCATCCGCTGCTGGTCGATCGAGACGCCGAGATCGGCGATGCGCTTTGCGGCGGGTTCCTCAGCTGGCGCACGGCGCAGCGGTTGCGCGGGCTTGGCGTCGATCCCGAAGCGCTCGGCGCGCACCCTGTCGAGCGCCTGCTGCTGTTCGGCAGCGGGCGGCCGGTCGAGATCGCTTTGCCGAAGCGCGCATTCGGGCTTTCTCGCAAAGCGCTCGACACGGCCTTGCGGAAACGCGCGGTTGCGGAAGGCGCCCGGTTCGCGATCGACACCGTTCGCCAGATCGACGGGCTGCATGTGGCGGGCCGCGTCCATGATTGGCAGGCCGCCAGCCTGTTCCTCGCCACCGGCAAGCACGACGTGCGCGGCGCGGCGCGCCCGCGCTCGGCGAAGGACCCTGCCCTCGGCCTGCGGCTGCGTGTCAAACCCTCGCCCGGCCTTGCCCGGCGGCTGGCGGGCACGATCGAGCTGCACCTGTTCGATGGCGGCTACGCGGGGATCGTGCTGCAGGAGGACGGCAGCGCCAATATCTGCCTTGCGGTGCGCAAATCGCTGATCGGCGAGGCCGGAGCCAATCCCTCGCAACTGCTCGCCAGGCTCGCGGTGAGCCATCCGCACTTCGCGCTGCGCCTCGAATCGGATTGGCGCGAAGCCAGGGTCGATACGATCGGCTCGGTGCCTTACGGCTGGAGCACGCAAGAGACCGAGCCGGGGGTCTTCCGCCTCGGGGACCAGGCCGCGGTTATCCCGTCCTTGGCGGGAGAAGGAATCGACATAGCGCTGGCCAGCGGCATCGCCGCTGGTGAGGCGTGGCTGGTCGGTGGGCCCGAGGCTGCCCCCGCCTACCAACAGGCGCTGCACGACCGCGTTCGCGGGCCGCTGACGTGGGCCGGGGCGGCCTGGGGACTGGCCGAACGGCCGACGGTCACACGGCTCGGTCTGGCCGCGGCGCGCTTCGCACCGAGCCTTGTCGGTCGGCTCGTCGAGGCCACCCGGCTCGACTGACTCCACGCGCTTGCGCTCCCCGGTCCCGCTCCGTAAGGGGGCCGCAAATCCACTCACCCGAGCACCGCAAGGACCCCCATGGCGAAGATCAAGGTTGCGAACCCGATCGTCGAGATCGACGGCGACGAGATGACGCGGATCATCTGGCAATGGATCCGCGAGCAGCTGATCCTGCCATATCTCGACGTCGACCTGAAATACTACGACCTTGGCATCGAGAAGCGTGACGAGACGCGCGACCAGATCACCATCGATTGCGCCAACGCGATCAAGCAATACGGCGTCGGCGTGAAATGCGCCACGATCACGCCCGACGAAGCGCGCGTGGAGGAGTTCCACCTTCACGAGATGTACAAGAGCCCCAACGGGACGATCCGTAACATCCTCGGCGGGACGATCTTCCGCGAGCCGATCGTGATCTCGAACGTCCCGCGGCTGATCCCCGGCTGGACCGATCCGATCGTGGTCGGCCGTCACGCCTTCGGCGACCAGTACCGCGCGACCGACTACCTCGTCCCCGGCCCCGGCAAGCTGCGGCTCGTCTTCGAAGGCGACGACGGCAAGGTCATCGACCGCGAGGTTTACCAGTTCAAGGCGCCGGGCGTGGCCATGGCGATGTACAACCTCGACGATTCAATCCGCGACTTCGCCCGCGCAAGCATGAACTACGCGCTCGACCGCGGCTGGCCGCTGTATCTCAGCACCAAGAACACCATCATCAAGGCCTATGACGGACGCTTCAAAGATCTGTTCCAGCAGGTTTTCGACACCGAGGGATTCCGCGAGAAGTTCGCCGACGCCGGCATTACGTATGAGCACCGCCTGATCGACGACATGGTCGCCAGCGCGCTCAAGTGGAGCGGCAAGTTTGTCTGGGCGTGCAAGAACTACGACGGCGACGTGCAGTCCGACCAGGTGGCGCAGGGCTTCGGCTCGCTCGGCCTAATGACTTCCGTGCTGATGACCCCCGACGGAAAGACGGTCGAAGCCGAAGCCGCGCACGGCACGGTCACTCGCCACTACCGCATGCACCAGCAGGGCAAGGCGACCAGCACCAACCCCATCGCCAGCATCTTCGCCTGGACCCGCGGGCTGATCTACCGCGGCCGCTTCGACAACACGCCTGACGTGATCCGCTTCGCCGAAACGCTCGAGAAGGTCTGCGTTCAAACCGTCGAGAACGGTCAGATGACCAAGGACCTCGCGCTTCTCATCGGCCCCGACCAGGCATGGCTGACCACCGAAAAGTTCTTCGAGGCGATCGTGCAGAACCTCGAGGCCGAAATGGCGACCTGGGCCACGGCCGAGGCGTAAGAGCTCAGGATTTCGCTTCAGCCACGCGGCGCACGAGCCAATCCCATATGAGGAAGGTCGTGCCCCAGAATGGGTAAATCCCATAAAGCGTATCGCTGACCGAGTGCGAATGGCGGTCGATGGCGATGAAGCACGTGACTGCGAAGATTGCGGCGGGAAAGGCGAGTAACAGCGCCGCCGGGGCGACGGCCCGATAGGGTTGGGTCAAAGTCATACAACGCTCCTTTCGCACGCGAGCCTCGCCGCAAGGCCAGTGTGAAGTCATGAGCGATTCGTGAGCACTGGCTGAATCCTGCGGTTGTCCCACCGGTCCGGTCTGACATAGTGCTCCCGATGCACGGCCAAGCGATCTCCCCGTTCCTGTCCGACGCGCTGGTGATCCTCGGCGCGGCGGGGATCGTCATCCCGCTGTTCGCCCGCCTGCGGATCACGCCGGTGATCGGCTTTATCCTCGTCGGTGTGCTCGTCGGACCGTTCGGTCTCGGCCGGATGGTCCCGCAAGCGCCGTGGCTAACCTGGTTCACGATCACCGACCCGCAAGGCCTGGAGCCGTTCGCCGAGTTCGGCATCACCTTGCTCCTGTTCACCATCGGGCTCGAGCTGTCGTTCAACCGGTTGTGGACGATGCGGCGGCTGGTGTTCGGGCTCGGCGCGCTCGAAATGGCGAGCCTCGCGCTACTGCTTGGCGGGCTGTTGATGCTGGTGGGCCAGCCGTGGACCGGCGCGCTCGGCCTCGGCCTCGCGCTGGCGCTGTCGTCGACCGCGCTGGTCCTGCCGATCGCCGGCACGCAGACGCCGGTCGGCCGCGCGGCGCTGGCGATGTTGTTGTTCGAGGATATCGCGCTGGTGCCGATCGTTTTCCTGCTCGGTGCGCTCGGCGGTCCCGGCCTCGGCGGCCTCGTCGCGACCATTTGGCAAGGCCTGCTAGTCGTCGTGGCGATGATGGTCATCGGCCGCTTTGCCCTGCCGCTGCTGTTCGCCCAGGCCGCACGGACCAAGAGCCCCGAACTGTTCCTCGCCGCCACCCTGCTGGTGGTCATCGGCGCCAGCCTGGCGACTTCGCTCGTCGGCCTGTCGCCGATCGTCGGCGCGCTCGTCGCCGGGCTGCTGATCGCCGAGACCGAATACCATGTGGAGGTCGAAGGGATCATCGACCCGTTCAAAGGCCTGGCTCTGGGAGTATTCCTGCTCACCGTCGGCATGAGCATCGACTTGCGCGTGGTATGGTCCGAGCTCAGCGCGATCGCGCTGGCGGTTGTCGCGGTGCTGGCGCTCAAGGCGTTGGTCACCGCGGCGCTACTGCGGTTGATGGGCGCGCATCGCAGCACCGCGACCGAGGCCGGTATCCTCATGGCGAGCCCGTCGGAGACGACGCTGATCGTGCTCGGCGCGGCGAGCGCTGCCGCGCTGATTCAGCCGGGCACCGCGCAGTTTTGGCAGATTGTCACCGCCATCGGTCTGACCGTGACGCCGCTGCTCGCCCGCGCCGGGCAATTGCTCGCGCGGCGGGTCGAGCCTGCGCCGGTAGTCGCCGAGGGCGATCCCGAGCTGCCACGCGTGCTGATCGTCGGTTGCGGACGGTGCGGTCGGCTCGTCGCCGACATGCTCACGCGCCACGGAAGGGCTTACGTGGCGCTCGATTCGGATGCCGACATGATCGCGCAGTGCAAGCGCGACGGGTACCATGCGGTGTTCGGCAACGCCGCTCGGATCGACGTGCTCGAACGGCTCGGCCTCGCCCGCGCGCCGGCGGTCGTGCTGACGATGGACGAGCCGGTGCTCGCCCAGCGGCTGACGAAGAAGCTGCGCGCAGCGCACCCCGAGGTGCCGATCATCGCCCGCGCCCGCGACCCGCTCCACGCCGCCGAGCTATACAAGGCCGGGGCGAGCACCGCGGTGCCCGAGACGCTCGAGGCCTCGCTGCAACTCAGCGAAGCGGTGCTGGTCGACCTGGGTGTGGCGATGGGGCCGGTGATCGCCAGTATCCACGAGAAGCGCGACGAATTCCGCGACAGCATCCGCGAAGGCGCATCGCTCGACCACAAACCCAAGCTGCGTACGACCATTCGCCCAGGCTGATGCGGACCTTCCCGGCGCAGCGCTCGTTGTCGTCAGTACAGGAGATCAACCATGAAAGACGGCAACCAGCCCAAGGACACCAACGCCAAGCCGCACCCTCAGCAGCAGGAAGGCGAGGAATTCGGCAAGATCAGGAAGCGCCAGCTGGACGAGGACAACTTTGCCGGCCGCAGCGACACCCCGCGCGGCAGCGAACCGGAGACGCGCAGCGCTTCGGGCAATCGGACCTAGGCGACGGTTTCCCCGGCCAACGCGGCCTTGACCGCGGCGATCGCCTCGTCGGCCTTTCCGCCGTCGGGTCCGCCGCCCTGAGCCATGTCGGGCCGGCCGCCACCGCCCTGCCCGCCGAGCGCCGTGACGCCGGCGCGGACAAGGTCGACCGCGTTGAAGCGGTTCGTGAGGTCTTCCGTTACAGCGACGGCGAATGCCGCGCGGCCGTCGTTGACCGCGGCGATGGCGGCGACGCCCGAGCCGAGGCGCTTCTTCGCCTCGTCCAGCAGCCCGCGCAGTTCCTTTGCTTCCATGCCCTGGAACACCTGGCCGGAGAATTTCACTCCGCCTACTTTCTCGTCGGCCGCGGGGGCTGCACCGCCGCCTCCGCCGAGCGCCAATTGCTTTTTGGCCCCGGCCAGTTCGCGTTCGAGCCGGCGCCGCTCGTCTACCAGAGCGGAGACGCGGGCTTCGACCTCTTCGGGCGCGGTCTTGAGCGCGGCTGCGATTGCCTTGAGCGCATCCTCGCGGCCGACCACCCAGCGTCGCGCAGCCTCGCCGGTCAGCGCCTCGATCCGGCGCACGCCCGAGCTGACCGCGCTCTCCGAGACGATGCGGAACAGCCCGATGTCGCCGGTGGCGCGAACGTGAGTGCCCCCGCACAGCTCAACCGAATAGTTATTGCCCGAGCCCTGCCAGTCGCTCCGGCCCATCGACAGCACGCGAACCTCGTCGCCGTACTTCTCGCCGAACAGCGCCATTGCACCGGCGGCGATCGCATCGTCGGGGGTCATGAGGCGGGTGGTGACTTGTTCGTTATGGCGGATCTCGGCGTTAACTTCGGTCTCGACCGCCGCAAGCTCTTCCGCCGTCAGCGCCTTGGGATGCGAGAAGTCGAAGCGCAGCCGGTCCTCGGCGACGAGCGAGCCCTTCTGAGTGACGTGCCCGCCGAGCGCATTGCGCAGCGCGGCGTGAAGCAGGTGCGTCGCCGAATGGTTGGCGCGGATGCGGTCGCGGCGTTCGCGATCGACCTTTAGATGGACGGTGTCGCCGACCGCGATGGTGCCGCAGCCGACCTTGCCGCGCATCGCGTGCAGCCGGCCGAGCGGCTTCCCGGTATCCGCAACCGCGATCGCCAGGCCCTTGTCCCCGGTGATCGTGCCGGCATCGCCGGCCTGACCGCCGCTTTCGCCATAGAACGGGGTCTGGTTGGTGAGCACGATGACGTCCCGCCCGGCGTCCGCCTGCGGAACTTCCTTGCCGTCGACCACCAGCGCGACCACCCGGCCTTCGCCTTCGGTTGAGGTGTAGCCGGTGAACTCGCTCGCGCCTTCGCGCTCGGCGATGTCGAACCACACTTCGTCGTCCGCCGCGGCGCCCGAGCCCTTCCACGCGGCGCGCGCGGCGGCCCTCTGACAGGCCATCGCCGCATCGAACCCGGCCTTGTCGACGCCGATCCCGCGCGCCCGCAACGCGTCCTCGGTCAGATCGTAGGGGAAGCCGTAAGTGTCGTAGAGCTTGAAGGCGGTCTCGCCCGGCAGCTCGGCGCCTTCGCCCAACCCACGCGTGGCCTCGTCGAGCAGTCGCAACCCGTTCTCCAGCGTGCGTCGGAACTGCACTTCCTCACGCTCGAGCGTTTCCTCGATCAGCGGCTGCGCGCGGACGAGGTCGGGGTAGGCCTGACCCATTTCGGCGACGAGCGTCGGCACCAGGCGGTGCATCAGTGGGTCCTTCGCGCCAAGCAGGTGCGCATGGCGCATGCCGCGACGCATGATCCGGCGCAGCACGTAGCCGCGCCCTTCGTTCGACGGCAGCACGCCGTCGGCGAGCAGGAAACTGGTCGAGCGCAAATGATCGGCGATCACCCGGTGGCTGGCGAGCGCCTCACCCTCGGCAGTCGCCCCGATCAGGTCTTCGCTCGCTTCGGTCAGCTTGCGGAAGGTGTCGGTTTCGAAGACGCTGTGCACGCCCTGCAGCACGGTCGCCATGCGTTCGAGGCCCATGCCGGTATCGATGCTCGGGCGCGGCAAGTCGCCGGTGATCTGGTCGTTTTCCTGCAGGTACTGCATGAATACCAGGTTCCAGATCTCGACGAAGCGGTCGCCATCCTCGTCGGGCGATCCAGGCGGACCGCCGGCGATGGCTGGGCCGTGATCCCAGAAAATCTCCGAGCACGGCCCGCACGGGCCGTCGGCCCCCATCGCCCAGAAGTTGTCCTTGGTGGCGATGCGGATGATCCGCTCGTCGGGCAGACCGCCGATTTTCTTCCACAGGTCCCACGCCTCGTCGTCGGTGTGGTAGACCGTGACCGTCAGGCGGTCCTTCGCCAGCCCGAACTCGCGCGTGACGAGGTTCCACGCGAGTTCGATCGCGCGCTCCTTGAAATAGTCGCCGAAGCTGAAGTTGCCGAGCATCTCGAAGAACGTCAGGTGCCGAGCGGTGTAGCCGACATTGTCGAGGTCGTTGTGCTTGCCCCCGGCGCGGACGCACTTCTGGCTGCTTGCTGCGCGCGGCGCCGGCGGCGTCTCGAGCCCGGTGAAGACGTTCTTGAACGGCACCATCCCGGCGTTGACGAACATCAGCGTCGGATCGTTGTACGGCACCAGCGGCGCCGACGGCACGGCGAGGTGGTCGTTGGCGGCGAAATAGTCGAGAAACGCCCGGCGGATGTCGTTGGTCGAATGCATCGGGGCGAATTAGGGGGCGAGCGCGCTCGCGACAAGCGTCTTGAGGCTGACGAAGCGGGCCAGGGATGCGATCAGTCGATTTCGAGGGGCGAAACCACCGCTAGAGCTTGTGGCTCGATGCGAATCGTCAGGGGCAACTCGAAACGGCAGCGTTCCCCGTCGAGGGCGATTTCGAGCTTCGCACCCGGACCTTGGACAATGACTTCGCGCGCGGTCCGGTGGAGAACGAAATCCCGATGCATGCGCGGGCGGGCAACGAGCGTGCGCAGCGCGACCGCTATCAGCGCGGTGCGCGATAGAGGGGCGATGGCGTAGACCGAAAGCATGCCGTCCTCGAGCGAACCACGTTCACCCGGCCGCCCCTCCTCGACTTCGTACCGGTTGTTGCCGACGAACAGCAGCGGCGTTTCGGCCATCGAACGCTCGCCGTCGATGGTCAGCTCGAAGCGGCGCGAGCGCAACTTGCGCAAGGTGCGCCAGGTAGCCGGAACGGTTGCGAGGAGCTTCGGCAGGGGCGACGCCTCCCGGGCGCGAACAAGATCGACGTAGGCGCCGACGGAGAGATTGTTGATGAACACGCGGTCGCCGGCCCGCCCAAGATCGACCCGGCGCGCGCCACCATTCGCAGCCAATTCGGCCGCCTCCACCAAATCGGGCGGGATGCCGAGCTGGCCGGCGAAATGATTGCGTGTGCCAAGCGGAAGGACTGCCATTTCGCCGCCGGCGCTGGAGATCGCCTTGGCTGCGGTGGCGAGCGTGCCGTCACCGCCGCCGACCACAACCCGCGGGGAACCAGCGTACTTATTCAGCGCCTGCGGCAAGCCATCTCCTTCGACCAGTTCGAGCGCGATCGCCCTCCCTGCGGCAGCGAACGCGGATTCGATTTGATCGCCGAGACTCGCGCCCGCGCGGCTGGCGTTCCCACCCGCGGCGTTGACGATCACCGGCAGGGGCGCAGCGGGCATGGGGCGACAACTGCCATCAGCCGCGCGGGTTCCTCAGGCGCGGCGGGCGGTGACGATCCAGGTTGCCGCACGCAAGGCAACGACGCCGTCGCGGCAGTTCGCTTCGGCCACTGCGCGGATACCCGCCAGTGTCTCGTCGCGGGCAATGTCGTCCATCGCGCGCATGGCCGCAGCCGCGGGCCCGATGCGCTTGAAATAGCCCAAGGCGTCCTCGACCGGGTCATCGCCCGTGCCGGCGATCATCGCAAAATCGAAAGCGTCGAAGGCGATCTGCTCCCACCCGGCGTCGGTCAGGATGGCGCTCACGTGATCGCGGTCGGCAAAGGCGAACGGCCCCGGCGCATAGGGATCGGGGGCCTGGGCGGGCGGCGGCAGGAGCGCGCCAATCTCGGTAAAGAAGGGATTCTCCCTTGGATCGCGAAAACACGAGAAAAGCAGCGCGGCCCTGTCGGCGGCAAAGCTGGCAAGGTTGGAGAAAGCCGCCGGCGGATCGGCGAAGAACATCACCCCGTGACGCGATATCAGCAATTGCGGGGTGAAATCGTCGGCTGGGTGCCATTGCGCGGCGTCGGCGAGGACGAACTCGATGTTCGACATGCGGTCGGCGCGTTCGCGCGCCGTCGCGATCAGTTGCGGCGAGACATCGAGCCCGACGATACGCGACTGCGGCCGGCCGCGCGCGAGGGCTAGCGATAATTCGCCTGCGCCGCAGCCGACATCGAGCGCGTGGCGGAAGGAGAATTCGCGGCTGCGGGCAAGCAGGCGCTCGGTCAGGCCACCGAAGCTGCGGTCGGTCCGCTTCCATTCCGCGGCCCAGCCTTCGCCGGTCTTGCCTTGCCAGTCTTCCTTCGCGGTCATCGCTGCCCCCTTGATGTGATACGCGCATAGCGGCTGGCGCGTGGCGAGGCAAAGCCGCTCATTAACATGGATGAAAGCGAAAGAGGCCGGCGCGCGCCTCGCAAGGCAACCGCACCGGCCCCGGTTTCGTCAGGCGCGCGCCTTAAGCACGCCCGTGTGAGGATCAGTCTTCGGAGTCCGCGTCCGGCCCCGCCATCATCTCCTCGGCGACCACGTCGGTGCGGCTGCGGATCGCAGCTTCCAACCTGTCGCAAACTTCGGGATTGTCCTTGAGGTACTGCTTGGCGTTCTCGCGGCCCTGGCCGATGCGGACGCTGTCGTAGGAGAACCAGCTGCCCGACTTCTCAACCAGCCCGGCCTTGACGCCGAGGTCGAGGATCTCGCCGATCTTCGAGATGCCTTCGCCGTACATGATGTCGAATTCGACTTGCTTGAACGGCGGGGCGACCTTGTTTTTCACGACTTTCACGCGTGTCGTGTTGCCAACAATTTCATCGCGGTCTTTGATCTGGCCGGTGCGGCGGATGTCGAGACGGACGCTGGCATAGAACTTGAGCGCGTTGCCGCCCGTGGTCGTCTCCGGGTTGCCGTACATCACGCCGATCTTCATGCGCAGCTGGTTGATGAAGATCACCATGCACTTTGAGCGGTTGATCGAGCCGGTCAGCTTGCGCAGGGACTGGCTCATCAGGCGGGCCTGGAGGCCGACGTGGCTGTCTCCCATCTCGCCCTCGATCTCGGCCCGAGGCACGAGCGCGGCGACCGAATCGATCACCAGCACGTCGATCGCGTTCGAGCGCACCAGCGTGTCGACGATCTCGAGCGCCTGCTCGCCAGTGTCGGGCTGCGAGACGATCAGCTCGTCGATGTCGACCCCGAGCTTCTTTGCGTAAACCGGGTCGAGCGCATGCTCGGCATCGACGAACGCGGCAGTGCCGCCGCCCCGCTGCGCTTCGGCGATCACGTGCAGCGCGAGCGTGGTCTTGCCCGAGCTTTCCGGGCCGTAAACCTCGATCACCCGGCCGCGCGGCAAGCCGCCGACGCCCAGCGCGATGTCAAGCCCGAGCGAACCGGATGAGATCGTCTCGACCTGCATCGCTTCCTTCTGGCCCAGCTTCATCGCCGAGCCCTTGCCGAATGCGCGATCGATCTGCGCGAGCGCGGCATCGAGTGCTTTCTGACGGTCCAAATCCACGGTCTTGCCTTCCACCAACTTGAGATTTGCCGCCGCCATGACACATGCCTCCATCGCTTGCCTAGGGCGCCGCGCCGGATTGGCCCGATTTCCCCGTTGGAATTACGATGTATTCTATTTGTTCCATCAGAACAAGAGGAGAACGCTAATTTCTAGTCGTCTGTATTCGCTTGGCGAACGTCCCACGCGACATTGCGCTTGCCGTTTGCCGGAATAGTCACCTCGTAGACCGTCTCGCCGTCTTTCAGACGCGTGCCGCTGAGGCCGCGTACGTGCCACCCCAGCGGCGAGCCGAGCTTCAGGCGCAGCGTCACCGGGTGGGAGTTTGCGTTGGTCAGCGTCGCCTTCATTCCCGTCCAGCCCTTGCCCGGGTCGCCTTCGCCGATCGGTCTCGCCGAACGCGAAAACGAGTTACGAACCCCGCACCGCTCGCCGGGACGTTCCAGTCGCGAGCAATTTTCACCGCGTAGTCTTCAGTCGTCACGGGGTAAAAGATCGGCTGCTCCGGTAGTCGAGGAGGAAAGACCCTCATGTCCAATTCTTCGATCAGTCTCAGTTCGACTGGACCAACAGGTCGCCATAGCGTGATGGTCTCGACGTCCATTGGGTGAGCGTAGAGTGCACGACGTCCGCTTTCCACCCAAAGCAGACATTGGCGAGATGGGTGGCACGCGCGCGAAAGGTGGAAACGCCGAGCGGGATAGTGCAGGGCCAGCTCGACGCTCCCTCGCGCTGCCTGGGGCACAATTATTACAATTATTAGTGCGTGACGCGCTGCAATGCGCGCGCTCGGCCCAAGGTGGACGGAGCGCATGTCGGCTTTCGACCCAT
Source organism: Croceibacterium sp. (assembly GCA_035470785.1). Classification (GTDB taxonomy): domain Bacteria; phylum Pseudomonadota; class Alphaproteobacteria; order Sphingomonadales; family Sphingomonadaceae; genus Croceibacterium_B. The sequence continues at coordinate 12,012 of DATIQN010000036.1, forward strand.
TGCGGACGCTGGTGATGGTATGGATGGACTCGTTCGATGCACGCGGCCGGCGTGTGGTCTAGCGCGACTTCTTTAGGCTACTGTGCGTCGATGTGGTATTATTCCGAGCTCCCGACGCCGAGCCGTGGTTCGATGGAGCAGGCCGCGTTCATTGAGCGAGTTTCGGATGCCTTGGCGCATCTGGACTGCGAGCGCCTGGATAACGCTACGACCGCTGGCGCCTTTCGAGACCCTCTTTTGCGCGGCGATAGTTGGGGGAGGCTGTCCTTCCTCGCGAGTATTGATGAACTCTACATAATTGCAAACCAATCGTCGGTTTTCCTCCTTTTGCGATCCACGATTAGGTTCTGGTTGCAAACGCTCGTGACCCTGGGTGCGGGTTTCATCGTCTCGGTTCGTTGGTTTCCTAACGTTGGTGAATGGCAAACTCGCTTCGTCACTGGATCC
>DATIQN010000037.1:0-43852 GCA_035470785.1 Croceibacterium sp.
GGTCATGCGGTCGATCCACATGACGAGGCCGCCGGTCGAAAGCCCCCCGAGGCAGTTGTAGCGCTCGACCAGCGTCACATCGGCGCCGGCCTTCGCCGCAGCCCACGCCGCCGCGCAACCCGCCGGGCCGCCGCCGATCACTACGACATCGCACTTGTGGTAGACGTCGATCTCGCGCGCCTCCTCGGTGATCGTGCCGCCGCGCCGGGGCGGGGGCAGGGTGTGCCGGGTGCTCTCGAAAATGTCCGAGCCAAGGAAGCGCTCCTCGCTGTGGCCGGCGATTCGCTGCATCTTCACGTCTTTGTCGTCGGCCACGCTGCGCTCCTGATTTCGCCCGAGTGCTATGCCCTCGAGCGCGGAGAGGCAAGCCGGGCGGCGGCTTTCGCATTGCGCGCCCCATGGGCTTTCGCTAGGGCGCGCACTCCGCGTGAGGCCCGATGGCGGAGTGGTTACGCAGAGGACTGCAAATCCTTGCACGCCGGTTCGATTCCGGCTCGGGCCTCCACTCCCACGCCTTGCCGGATGAGCCCGCGATGAGCAGCCCCTCGACAGCTCCGGTCCGCGCGCCCGTCTGGCGGGGGTTCGTCGTCGGGGCGATCATGCTCGCCTCGTTCATGATCGCGATCGAGGCGACCATCGTCGCCACCGCGATGCCGCAGATCGTGCGCTACATCGGCGGGCTGTCGCTCTATTCGTGGGTCTTCTCGTCGTTCCTGCTCGCGCAGACCGCGACCACCGTGCTGTTCGGCAAGCTGGCGGACCTCTACGGCCGCAAGCATGTGCTGATGGTCGGCATCGGTATCTTCCTCGCCGGTTCGATCGCCTGCGGCTTCGCCTGGTCGATGCCTTCGCTGATCGCGTTCCGCCTGCTCCAGGGGCTCGGCGCCGGGGCGATCCAGCCGGTATCGATGACGCTGGTCGGCGACCTCTACCCGGCGCACGAGCGCGGCAAGGTGCAGGGCTGGCTGGCGAGCGTGTGGGGCCTGTCATCGGTCATCGGCCCGCTCGCCGGGGGCCTGATCATTCAGCACATGAGCTGGGCGTGGATCTTCTGGATCAACGTGCCGGTCGGCCTCGCTTCCGCCGCGGGCTTCTTCCTTTTCCTGCGCGAGGACGTCGAGCACCATCAGCGCAGCATCGACGCGGCAGGCGCGGCGCTGTTCGCGGTCGCGGTCGCGGCGTTCATGCTGTTGTTGACCGAGGGCGGCTCGGGGCATTTGGGGGTGACGCTGGCGTCGCTCGCCGTTTGTCTCGTCGCCGGCGTGCTGTTCATGCGCCAGGAACGGCGCGCGGCCGATCCGATGATCGCCTTCGCGCTGTGGTCGCGCCGGGTCATGGCGACGACCAACGCGGCGAGCCTGTTCAGCGGCGCGGCGATGATGGGCGTGACCACGTTCCTGCCGATGTACGTCCAGGTCGAGATGGGCCGCTCACCGCTCGTCGCTGGCTTCATGCTCACCGCGATGGTGCTCGGCTGGCCAATCGCCGCGACGCTCGGGGCGCGCCACTTCCACCGCTTCGGCCTGCGCCGCGTACTGATCGCCGGAGGGGTGCTGATAGCGCTCGGCGGGGTGCCGTTCGTGCTCCTGACCCCGGCGATGTCGCCCTACGTCGCCGGTCTCGGCTCGCTGGTGATGGGCTTCGGCATGGGCTTCTTCAACACCGCCGCGATCGTCATCGTGCAGGACAGTGTCGGCTGGTCGGAACGCGGCTCGGCGACGGCCTCGTTCGTGTTCGCCCGCAACCTCGGTAGCACGCTCGGCGCGGCAGCGCTCGGCGGCTTGCTCAACTGGCGGCTTGCGAGTGGCGGTTCGGGCTCACTGCAAGACATCCAGCGCGCGCTCGCCGGCCACGCGTCGGCCACGCTGGAGGCGAGCAAACAGGCGCTGGCGCATGGCTTGCATCTGACCTTCTGGGGTGTGCTTGTCGTCTCCGTCGCAACCCTGGCGCTGGGGCTATTGGTGCCCCACGTCGAGGTGAGCCCGCGCGGCCGGGGGCACGGCTAGAGCACCATCAGGTCGTGCGCGAAGATCACTTCGCCGGAGAAGTGCTTCTTCGCCGCGGCGATCCACATCCCGTCGGTGACGCCCGGCATCAGCGAGACTGTGTGCGCCAGCACCAGCGTCTTGACCCCGGCCTCTTGCGCGATGCGGCCAGCTTCCTCGACCGGGGTATGCGAATTGACGACATGCTGGAGCAGCTTGGCCGCGTCGCCGGCAATGGCCGAGCCGGGCTCGCGCCGGTCAACGCGCGCGTCGCCGCCATTCAGCGCAGGGACCGTCGATGGCCCGTTGGGATTGAGGTAGATCGCCTCGTGCACCAGCACGTCGCAGCCCCTCGCGAGCTCGACCACGCTCTCCATCGGCGAGGTGTCGCCCGAGAAGGCGATCGAGCGGCCCGGTGTGTCGAAGCGATAGGCGAGCGACTTGAAGATCGGCGTATGCTTGACCAGCGTGCAGCTGACCTTGACCGTGCCGTCGTCCATCACCGCCTGCGGCTTGTCGAGCTCGGTCACGTTGATGGGTCCCATGGGCGGGTGGCCGATGTCGTCGAGCCAGACGTCGACGTTGGGCTTCAGGGCCTGGAGATAGCCGTCCATGATCGTCTTGGTCGGCGGCGGTCCGTAGATGCCGAGCGGCCGGGTCAATCCGGCGTACCACGCGAAGTAGGTCAGGGTGCCGAGCTCGATGTTATGGTCCGGGTGGTTGTGAGTGATGAAGATGTCGCGGATGTCCTGAAGCTTCAGACCGCCGCGAACGAGTTGCTCGGATGCGCCGTAACCACAGTCGACCACGTAGACCCGGTCGCCGATGACGACCGCGTAGCAGGTCATGTACTGCGCCCCGCCGACGCTCGGCCCGGCGCGCGAGCCGAGGATGTAGAGCTTGGTGTCGCTTTCGGGCGTTGCCCGCGCGATACTTGAAGCGCCGAACGTTGCGGCGGCCGAGATCGCACCCGCAGTCCGCAAGAGACCGCGGCGGTCGATTGTCCAGTCGTGACCCACGTCGATTACCCTTCCGTTGTTCCGCCCCCAGGCGGCGGAATGGTGAATCCTTGCTTCCTCGGCTGCAGGCTTATCGGCGGCTTGGCCGATGTCAATCGAGCACGGGGATTGCAGCCCCGCGCCAACCCACAAAGGGTCCAGACATCGGGCTGGCAACTGCCGTGACGTAGTGGATGTTGGCGCAGGGCCAGGAGCGAAAGAGGGAGCGATGGATTTCCATCGCGACCGACGAGCGACGCCGCCCTGCGCCAAAAGCCGCCCGCCGCTTCGCGGTCGCCCTCAGGAGCCCGCTGGACGGCGTCGCTTGCTTGCGCGTAGCTTCGGCTACGCGACTGCGCTGCGCTCCTTTCCAGCGGGCTCCTGAGGGCGATCACAGCTCTTGCCAGCCCGATGTCTGGACCCTAATGGCCCCGCCTGTGCCGCCTTAGCTCAGTTGGTAGAGCATCGCATTCGTAATGCGGGGGTCACAGGTTCGAGTCCTGTAGGCGGCACCATCCTAATCGAGAACGATCACCTGACCAGCCAGCCGCTCGACCTCGGCCGCGGCGTGGCTGACGAGCAGCGTCGGCAAGCCGAGCTCATCGCGGATGCGCTCGATCAGGCGCAGGATCTCCTCGGCGCGGGCAGGGTCTAGCGAAGTCAGCGGCTCGTCGAGCAGCAGGAACTTCGGCGCGGCGAGCAGGGCGCGGCCGATCGCAACCCGCTTGGCCTCGCCGCCCGAGAGCGTCGCCGGGAGGCGCCGCGCGAGGTGCGCTATGCCGAGGAACTCGAGCGCTTCGGCGCGACTCATCCAGCCGGACTCGGCGCGTTCGCCGTACGCCAGGTTCGCGGACACGGTGCGGTGCGGGAAGAGCCGCAAATCCTGGAATACGTAGCCCGCATGACGACGTTCGGGCGGCAGGTCGATACCCGCAACGCTGTCGAACAAGGTCTCGCCGCCGATGCGAACGTGCCCGCCGAGCGGACGGTGCAAGCCGGCAACGCAATTCAGCAAGGTGGTCTTGCCGATGCCCGAGGGGCCGGCAACCGCCACCAGCCTTGCGTCGCTCATGATCGTGCACTCGCGCGTGCCTTCGCCGGCGCGGTACGTCAGAGCGATGTCAAAGGACATGCGCGCGCCTGCCATGCGAGCGACGTACGAGCAGCTCGGAAGCGAGCAGCGCAGCGACCGAGAGCAGCACAGAGATTATCGCGAGGCGGGTCACCGCGCCTTCCGCGCCGGGGACCTGCAGGCCGGTGTAGATCGCCAGCGGCAGCGTGCGGGTCTCGCCAGGAATATTGGAGGCGAAGGTGATCGTCGCGCCGAATTCGCCGAGCGAGCGGGCGAAGCCGAGCATCGTTCCGGCCATTACCCCCGGGAGGCTAAGCGGCAGAGTGATCGTCAGGAACGCCCGCCATGGCGTCGCCCCGAGGGTTCGCGCCGCGCCCACCAGCCGCCGGTCGACCGCCTCGATCGACAGCCGCATCGCGCGGACCATCAGCGGCAGCGCCATCACCGCCGCTGCGAGAGCGGCGCCCGTCCAGCGAAACACCAGCATGAGGCCGGTCGTCTGCTCGAGCCAATGGCCGAGCGGGCCGGTACGGCCGAACAGCAACAACAGCACCCAACCGGTCACTACCGGCGGCAAGACCAACGGCAAGTGCACAGCGGCGTCGAGCAGGATGCGCCCGGGAAAGCGTCGCCGGGCGAGCAGCCAGGCAAGCGCGTAGGCCACCGGGATCGTCAGCGCGACCGCGAGCACGCTGACCTTGAGCGACAGCGCGACAACGGCCCATTCAGCGGGGGTCGGCCAGGCGCTCATCAAAGGGGGTGGAAGCCGTAACGCGCGAAGATCGCCTGGCCTTGGTTCGATGTGAGGAAATTCTCGAAAGACCCGGCCTGCGGGTTGGTCGAGGCTGCGAGGATCGCGACCGGGTAACGGATCGGCGGATAGCTGCCGGCGGGGAAGGTCGCGACCACGCGCACCTTGCGCGAGGCGGCGGCGTCGGTCGCGTAGACGATGCCGAGCGGCGCTTCGCCGCTTTCAACCAGCGCCAACGCGGCACGGACGTTCTCGGCGCGGACGACCTTGCCGGCGAGCCCGTCCCACAAGTTGAAGTGCTGGAGGGCAGCCTTGCCGTACTTGCCGGCGGGCACCGCGTCGGGATCGGCCATCGCCAGCCGCCCCTTGCCGATAGCCGTGCCGATGCTAGCCGCGCTGGAAAGATTGACCGCCGCTGCGCTGGCCTGGGGGGCGATCAGGACGATGCCGTTGCCAAGGAGGTCGCGGCGCGTGCCTTGCCGCAGGGCGCCGACCTTCTCGGCGGAGTCCATCCAGTCCTCATCCGCCGACAGGAACAGGTCGGCAGGGGCGCCGCTCTCGACTTGCCGGGCGAGCGCGGAAGACGCCGCGAACGAGAGCACCGGGTGGGGGTGATCCTGCTTCGCCCAAGCATCCGCCTCCGCCTGCAGAGCTTCTTGGAGGCTCGACGCGGCGAGCACCACAAGCGGCTTCGGGGCGATGCCGTTCGGGCCACAGGCCGCGAGACAGAGAAGCGCGAAAGCGGCTAGGGTGCGCGCGAGCGAGTGGCTGAACATGAGCGCGCTATATCGCGCAGTATATAGCTGGTCTAGTGGCAAGGGGAAGGCGAAACATGGCGCGGCTCAAGCTGAAATTGCAGCTCTATTGCGGCGCCGAGATCGCCATGGGCCCGGGCAAGGCCGCTTTGCTGCAGGCGATCCAGAAGACGGGCTCGATCTCCGCCGCCGGCCGCGAGCTGGGCATGAGCTACCGCCGTGCGTGGCTGCTGGTCGACACTATGAACCGCTGTTTCGCCGCGCCGCTGGTCGAGGCGCAGTCCGGCTCAGGCGCTCGGGTGACGGCGGCAGGTGAGGCGGCGCTGGCGGATTATCTCGCGCTGGCCGAGCGGACAGAGCATGCCGCGGCGGGAGCGGCCTTTGATCGGCTCGAGAAGGCTATCCGCAAGCAGCCCGCCTAGGGCGCGATCAGCACCTTGCATTGGCTGGTGCGGTGCTTGAGGCTTTCGAACACCGCCGGCGTATCGGCGAGCGAAATCGTTTCGGTGACCAGCAAGCGCGGCTCGATGGCGCCTGCCGCCAGCGCGTCGAGCGAAGCGCGATATTCGGGCACGGTGAAGAACGCGCTGGTGACGAGCTTCACTTCCTTGGACAGCATGGCGAAGCTGTTGAAGGTGTCGGGCTTCGTGCACAGGCCGAGCAGCAGGATCGTGCCGCGCGGGCGAACCTGCTCGACCGCCTGCGCGATCAGGCCGGGCACGCCGACACATTCGAAGACGATATCCGCCTTGCCACCGAGCGCGCTCTCGGCGCTGCCCACGGGATCCGCTGGGTCAACCACGAACACGTCGGCTCCCATCTCGAGCGCGCGGCTCTTCTGGAACTCGGCGATGTCCTGGATCGCCACTTTCGCCGCCCCCATGCGCTTGGCCCAGAACGCGGTCGCCAGGCCGATCGGGCCGGCGCCGAGCACCAGCACCTTGTCGCCCCTTTGAAGACCTGAGAGGTTCACCCCGTGCAGCGCCACTGCCAGCGGCTCGATGATCGCGCCGTCGGCGAGCGACAGATCCGCGGGTAGCTTGATGCACTGCTTGGGCCGGGTGAGCGCGTATTCGGCATAGCCGCCGCCCTGCAACCCAAACTGGGTGCACCATTGCACTTCGCCCTTGCGGCAATGCTCGCAATGGCCGCAGCCCTTGAGCGGGATCACCGAAACGAGTTCGCCGGTCTTCAGACCCTCGGCCCCCTTGCCGAGCGCCACGACTTCGCCAGCAAACTCGTGGCCGAGCACGTCGCCGTGCTTGCAGCCATAGGCGGCGTCCTCGGTCATGTGCAGGTCGCTGCCGCAAATGCCGCAGCGGCCCACCTTGACCACGACCTGACCTTCACCGGGCGTCGGATCGGGCAAGATTTCGAACGCGAGCGGCTTGTGCAGTTCCTGGAAGGTGACGGCTTTCATTTCAGTTTAGCGGCTTGACCGGGCCCAGCTGCATGCCGCCGTCGATCATCACGTGGGCGCCGGTGATGTAGCTGCCGGCATCGCTCGCCAGCAGGAGCGCGAGCGGCTTTATCTGGTAGGTCTCGGCCATGCGGCCGACCGGCACCAGCTCGTCCCAAGCCTTCTTGGCAGCGGGATTTTTCTTGACCCAGCCATCCCCAATATTGGTGACGAACGGCCCGGGAGCGATGGCGTTGACGCGAATGCCGTAGGCGGCGAGCTCGTAGGCGGCGTGGCGCATGAAGTGCTTCACCCCGGCCTTGGCCGCCATGTAGGGCACGCCGACGATCGCCTCGTTGACCTCGGCGGCGTTCGAGCTGGTGATGACTATCGCCCCGCCGTGGCGATGGGTGTTTGTCTTCATCACCCGCGCCGCTTCGCGCACGGTGTGGAACACGCCGGTGAGGTTAATGCCGATCGACTTGTACCACCGCTCCGGGTCGTAGACGTCGATCTGGCCTTGCGGGTTGCGCGTGCCTTCAGGCGTCCAAAAGCCGTTGCCGACGTCGAGGCCGGCGTTGGCGAAGGCGATGTCGCACCCGCCGTATGCGGCGACGTGGTTGTCGAACGCCTGCGCGACCTGCGGCAATTGAGCGACGTCGCAAACGTCCCAGCGCGCTTCGAAACCCTCGTCCTGCAGCCGTTTCGCCTCGCGCTCGGCGCCGGCGGCGTCGATGTCGGTCAGCGTGACCTTCGCGCCGGCCTCGGCCATGCATTCGGCATAGGCAAGCCCGATCCCGCTCGCCGCGCCGGTGACCAGGGCGGAACGGCCGCGAATGTCGAACTGATCGAGGGTCTTCTGGCCTTCCATTCTCGCTCCTTCGTCATCCCCGCGAAAGCGGGGATCCAGTTGCAGTTGAGCGCTTCGCGCACCCTATTTCTCGCTAGGTTCCCGCGTTCGCGGGAATGACGAGATTAGAGATACAGCTTCGGGTTGATCGCGATGCCCTGCTCTTTGCAGTAGCTCTCATAATGGTTGATCATCCACCACACGTCGACCGTCTCGATCAGGGTGGCCTGGTTGTCGTAGAACTCGATCGGGCCGACCATCCAGCCCCACAACTTGCAGCCCTCGGGATGGTCGGTGACCAGCGTGTGGCTCTCGCCGGGCACCTCGAAGATCAGGCCCCCGGGGGAGGCGACCCAATCGTATTCCAGGTAGCGCACACTGCCGGTGATGCAGACCATCGTCACCGTGCCGCGGTGGAAGTGCGTGCCGATTGTGCCGGGTCCTTTCATCCACAGGATGTTCGAGTACGCGTTCTGGCGCACGTCGAACGCGAGATGTTTGATCGCCGCGCTGTCGCCGAACGGGACCCAAGGACTGTCCCTGTCGCTTTCGGCGTCGATGTAGCGGCCGCCCGGCGTGTGCGCGCGGACGAGGTCTTTGTAGTTGAACGGAACGTCGACGATCCGCTGCTCGGTGCTGGGCGGGGCTTTCATTACGCTGGCCATGGGGGGCTCCTTTCAGCGGATCAGGGTGTCGAGGTAATCGGCGCCAATGCCGTTTTCCTCATAATGGGCACGCGCGTCCTTCATGTAGTCGAACACGTCGTAATGGCCGACGGTCTGGCCCTGCTCGTCGAGCCACATCAGTGGGCCCGAGACGACGAAGAACACCTTCATCGGGTCGGGATGCTCGTAGCTGACCAGCGTGTGGCTTTCGCCGGGCGTCTCGAAGACGAAGTCGCCGGCGGTCGCGGTCCACTCGTGCTCGAGATAGGCCCACTTGCCGCTGATCGTGTAGGCCCAGATCGGCTTGGGGTGATAGTGCCGGTTCACGATGCAGGCCTTCTTGGCCATCAGCACGTCGGCCCACATGTTGAGCGTCGGGCTGATCCACACCGGTTTCGAATAGACGTCCTCGACCAGCGGCCGGCCGATCGGCACCCACAGACGCTCGTCGCCCTCGGCGATCTTGGCGAAGTAGGCCTCGGGCTTGGCGCCGGGGCGCAGCGCGTGAGGAACGGGCGGCGTGCCTTTCCACGGCTCGGTGGTGGGAGCTTCGGGCATCGGTAATCCTCTCTCGGTATATCAGGCAGCGGCCGGTTGCAGGCCGCGCTTGGCAAGCACGCGCGGGGCACTTTCCCGCAGGCCCATGGCGAACAGTCCGCCGACCAGCGTCAGCCCGACCATGATCCACAGCGGAGCCTGCAAGCCGTACTTGTCGGCGAACACACCGGCGACCGCCGGGCCACCGGCGCCGCCGACGATCTCGCACGCGCCCATGCACAGGCCGAACACCGTCGCCGCCATCGCCGGCGGCACGCTTTCGGACGGCACCGTCGCCATGAACAGCGGGAAAATGCCGTTGAGCGCCCAGCCGACGAAGAAGATCGCTACCATGCCCACGTAAGGGCCGTGGTAGTACATCGCTCCGAGCGGCAGCAGCAGCGAGATGAACGGCATGGCGATCATCACCGGGCGTCGGCCGATCACGTCGGAAAGGCCCGCGGTGAGGAAGCTGCCGAGCGTCGCCGAGATGCCGAGCGTGCCCATCAGCCAGCTTTGGTCGCTGGCCGAATAGCCGCGCACCTGGGTCAGGTAGAGCGGCATGAACGCCCAGGTGATCACCAGGTAGGCGACGAGGACGATGCCCATGACCACGCAGATCCAGATGTTGCGGATGTGCAGCGCTTCCCAGATCGCCGCCACGTAGCCGCCGATGCCGGCACCGGTCGGGTGGGGCGTGGGCGGAGCGGATGAGTTCACTGACGGCACCGGCTCGGCTTCCTCGTGCTCCGGTTCCTTTAGCGTGAACCAGATCAGACTCGCGCAAATGATGCCCGGGATGCCGGCGATGTAGAACGCGTTGCGCCAGCCGTAGTGTTGTGCAAGCGCGGTCAGCACGACGGGCGCCACGAACGAGCCGAAAAAGTTCGAGCCGAAGTTCTGCGCCACGCCTTGGGCCAGCCCGCGCTTGGTCGGATCGACTTCGCTCGCGACCATCGCATGGCTGATCGGCATCACGCCGCCTTCGGCCAGGCCCATCAGGATGCGCGCGCCGATGAGCATCGCGAACGTCGCCGCGAGGCCGGTCAGGAACGAGCACGCCGAGAACGCGGTAGTGGCCAGCACCAGCAGCAGCTTGCGGTTGCCGACGATGTCAGACACGCGGCTGACGCCGAACGCGGCGATCGCCCAGATGAAGCTGAAGATGCCGGCGACGTAGCCGACTTGGCTGTTCGACAGGTGCAGGTCCGGCTGCACGAACGGCATCAGGAAGTTGAGAGAGTTCCGGTCGAAGAAGACGATGCCGAAATTGACGCTCAGCAGGCCGACGAGCCAGGCCTGATACGCGGGCGAGTTACGTTTGCTGCTCATCGGGTATCCTTACAAGAACGAGCGGACGGCGTTGCTGCCGTCCCAATCGAGGCTGGCTTTCCAGAAGCGGGTGAAAGTCTCGTCCATCCCCGGCGTGACCGGGAGCAGCTCAAGGAAACCCCATTGCGGGCCGCTGCCGTTGTCGAGGTAGACCACTTCCCCGCCGGTCGGCACCGCGGCGCGGAACGCCTCGACGTAGCCGCGCTGCTGGTAATCGCGGCTGTCGGCGTCGACGTCTGCGCAGGCCAGGCCGAAGTGATGAAAGCCGTAGCCCCGATGAGCGATCGTCTCGCGGTAGACGCTCGGATTGTTGTCGAGCGGCTGGATCAGCTCGATTAGCATGTGCCCGGCAAAGCCCATGCCGATGGTGATGTCGGCGGTCGATTCCTCGCCGCGGTAGGTTTGGCCGGGCACAAGAAAGTGGTCGAGCACGAAAAATGGCCCGGCGTTACAGTTCTTCACCCAGTGATCGATCGCGCTCGGCAAGTCCTCGACCACGAACGCGGTCTGCGCGATGCCGCCCATCGGCTGGCCGTAGCCAAGCTCGTTTGTCATGTGCCTCTCCCGGCCGCTCGTGCGGCCTTTGCCAATGGCTCGCCAATCGGCGCGACAAAGTCAATCACGCCGTGCTAGGCTTCCGGCAACGGAGACGAATATGGCCACCCAGATAAAGCGTGACCTCAAGTGCAACGAGGCGGAATGGGTCGCGCGGCAGGACCTTGCCGCCGCCTATCGCATCTTCGACATGCTCGGCTGGGGCGAATCGATCTACAACCACATCACTCTTCGGGTCCCGGGCGAGGAAGCGTTCCTGATCAACCCGTTCGGGCTCCTTTGGTCGGAAGTGACCGCTTCCAACCTGGTCAAGATCGACAGCGAGGGGAACAAGCTGTGCGGCAGCCCCTATCCGGTCAACCTGGCCGGGTTCACCCAGCACGGTGTGTTTCACAAGCACCTGCCATGGGCGCACGCGATCATTCACACGCACACGCCCGACACGATGGCCGTATGCTCGAGCGAGCAAGGACTTGTGCCGACGAACTTCTATTCTTGCTTCTTCGAAGGGGCCGTCGGCTACCATGACTTCGAAGGCATCACCGTGCGCCCCGAAGAAGGGGAACGGCTGGTTCGCAACCTGGGCAACCACCGGGTGTTGATGCTGCGCAACCACGGCCCCGTGGTGATGGCCGAGACGCTGCCTGCGATGTTCCTGTCCTACTACATGCTGCAGCGCGCCTGCGAGATACAGGTCAAGACCGCGGCTCTGGGCGACCCGATCCGGGTTTCCGACGAGATTATCGAAGTTCACCAGCGCGATCGCGACAAGATGCTCACGGCGGAGTTCGGTAAGCTCGATTTCGAGGCGTGGAAACGCAAGCTCGACAGCGTCGACCGCGGCTGGCGCGACTGATTTACGCGCGTTAGGGTCGCTCCATGCCTAGCCTGACCGTCAACGCGCGGCCCCTGCGCTTCGACCTCGATCCGTCGACGCCCTTGCTGTGGGCGCTGCGCGACGCGGCCAACCTGACCGGCACCAAGTACGGCTGCGGCGTCGGCGATTGCGGCGCTTGCATGGTGCTGGTCGACGGCAAGGCGCTGCGCAGCTGCCTGATCACCCTCGGCGAGGCCGAAGGGCGGGTGGTCACCACGATCGAAGGCCTGAGCCACGATCGCTCGCACCCGGTGCAGCAGGCGATGGTCGCCGAGCAGGCGATCCAGTGCGGCTTTTGCACCCCGGGCATCGTCATGTCTGCCGCCGCGCTGCTGGCAGCAAACGCTTCGCCCACTGACAACGATATCAAGCAAGCCATTCCCAACTTGTGCCGCTGCGGTGTCTATCCACGGCTGGTACGCGCGATCCAGCGCGCGGCGCGCGTTTCGGCACGGCAGGAACGGATCAGCGCCGCGCCCGCTCCTGGGATAAGTCCGGGTGACGCCGCAGCTGCGGTCCCTGCTATGCGGCAGACGAATGAACACGAGGAAAATCGATGAAGGCGACGATCTGGCATAATCCAGCGTGCGGCAAATCGCGCGCGACGCTCGAGATTCTCGAGAGTCACGGGGACGTCGATCTCGAGGTGATCGAATATCTCAAGCATCCGCCAAGCCGTGACAAGCTGGCGCAGCTCTATCGCGACGCCGGAATGGCTCCGCGCGAAGGCGTGCGCACTTTCGGCACCGACGCCAAGGAGCGCGGACTGACGGAGGGCGACGACGGCAGCGTTCTTGATGCCATGGTGGCCGATCCCAGGCTCATCGAGCGTCCGCTGGTCGAAACCGCCAAAGGGGTCCGCCTGTGCCGTCCGCCAGAGCGCGTCGAAGAGATACTATGAAGGCCAGCGACTTGCATCGCGCGGCCATATCTGCAAACGCCCGGGGGCCGTCGCCCCTCGTTCCGGGGCATTAAGAGAGGCACGGAATAGTATGAACGGTAACGAGCTCGCCGAACGTCGTACCGGCACGAAGCTCAAGCGCAAGATTGCCGAGGCGCTCGGCCCGGCGGGAGTATTCTTCCGCGGGTTCCTCGAGCATCCGAAGATGGTCGGCTCGGTCATACCCACGTCGCGCAACACCATCGACAAGATGCTCGCGCCGGTGAAATGGGACGAGTGCAAGCTGTTCGTCGAATACGGCCCCGGCGTCGGCACGTTCTGCCGTCCGGTGCTCGACCGGCTGCCGCGCGACGGCGCCTTGCTCGTGATCGACACCAACCCGCTGTTCATCAATTACCTGAAGCGGACGATCGGCGACAGCCGCTTCCATCCCGTGCTCGGCTCGGCCGAGGACGTCGAGGCGATTATCCAGGCGCTAGGCTACGACAAGGCCGACTACGTCCTTTCAGGCCTGCCGTTCTCGACTTTGCCAGAAGGCGTCGGGCCGGCGATCGTCGCGGCGACGCACAGGGTCGTACGCCGGGGCGGTGCGTTCCTGACTTACCAGTTCAGGGCCGCCGCGCGCGACCTTACCGCACGCCATTTCAAGCGCATCGAAACCGGGTTTGCCTGGTGGAATATCCCGCCCTGCCTGTTGTGCTGGGGCTGGCAGCAGGACTGAGCGCGGCTATTCGAACGTCGCGCTGAGCGTCGCCGGCGAGGGCCCGGCGAACTGGTCGTGCACGGCCGCAAGCACGGCCAGGAAAACGGTTGCCCACCCGGCGTTCATCACGCTCACCACCAGGGCATCGCCGAACTGCGCGGTTTGCGGTCCGAACAGCCCGAAAAGCGCCCCCGACACAAGCGACACGACCATGGCCACCACGCCGTAAGCGACGAAGAGCAGGAAGAAGAACGCGAACAGGCGACCGCCGTTGCCGCTCGTCAGCGTCCACGATCGGCCGAGCGCGGTTAGCGGACTGGCCACGTCTTCCTTCACCAGGATCGGCCCCACCAGCGAAAAGCGCACAAACAGAAACGCCCAACATATCAGCGCCAGAAGCAGGACGAACGCTACGAGCCCTCCCGCGCCACTGAGGGCGGCTAGCCCGCCGAGCAACAGGAATGCGGTACCCAAAATCAGCCCGAGCAGGATATATGCGGCGAGGTAGGAGAGCATCTTTCGAGCGCCGATCTTCAGGGCTTGCGCGACCGTCGGGCGACTGTGGTCGGTTAGCAGGGCGATGAGGCCCAGCATGCCGATCGCTTGCATGATCACAATCAGCAGGATGACCCACCAGTAGCCGCTGTAGTACTCCTCGAGCCGGGCCATGACTACCGCTGTGTCGGTGGAAGCCCTGGCGCCCATCTGGGTCAACGGGTCCGGAGCTATTACGGAGAAGGCAAAGTAGGGCAGGAAGAAGAACACGCCTGCGACCACCAGGATCACATCGCGGCTTACGCTGACTAGCCGCAAGGCATCATTCCACGCGCGATTCATCTCGAGTTTCATCATTCTGGTTCCAATGGCCCGTGAAGCCCTTGATAAACGCCACGCGCGTCGGCACGCAATCGAGGATGCCTGCGCAATCTGCCGATATGATCGAATGGCGCCGCGAAAGCGCTCCGATACCCTATCGCGAAGCGCTTGCCGAGCAGGAGGCGCGTAACGCGGCAATTGCGGCGGGCAAGGTGCGCGAACTCGTCTGGCTGCTCGAGCATCCGCCGGTCTACACCGCGGGCACAAGCGCGCCTGCGGCTGAGTTGCTCGACCCGCGCTTCGAAGTCGTCGAGACCGGACGCGGCGGGCGCTACACCTATCATGGGCCGGGGCAACGCGTCGGCTATGTGCTGCTCGACCTGTCGCAACGCGGGCGCGACGTGCGCTGCTTCGTCCACGCGCTCGAAGGCTGGGTGATCGACACGCTGGCCGATTTCCGCGTCGACAGCTGGCGCGCGGACGGGCGAATCGGCATTTGGACGCGCGATACCGACGGCAGCGAAGCTAAGATCGGCGCGATCGGGGTGCGCATCCGCCGCTGGGTTACGATGCATGGATTCGCCGTCAACCTCGACCCCGACCTATCGCATTTCGGCGGCATCGTGCCGTGCGGCATCGCCGATTACGGCGTCACCAGCCTCGCCAGGCTCGGGATCAAGGTTGCGCCGGACGAGTGGGATGAGGCATTGCAGCGCCGCGCGGATGGATTCTTCGCCGCGCTCGGCCGTTCGGAGACATTCGCTTGACCCGCTCGCAATCGCTTGCCCTGCTTGTACCGCTCGCGCTCCTGGGTGCGTGCCACAAGACACCGAAGAACGACGCGCGCTCCGCTTCGGGCGAAGTGCTACAGGGCACGATCAGCGACAACATGTTGCCGCTGGACAAGTTGAAGTCGCAGCCACCGCTGCTCGCGCCGAGCCAGGAAAAGAACACGCCGGAAGGCGTGGCGGACAAAGGCAGTGGCGCTGCCGCCGCGACGACCGCCGCATCGGGACAACCTGACGCAGCGCCGTCGCCCGCGACGTCGGCCAGCGGGGCCCCCTAAGTCAAGCTCGCGAGCAGCCGCCGCGCCTGCTCGAGATGCGGCTGGTCGAGCATGCGACCATCCATCTGCAATGCGCCCGCGCTGGGAGCGGCGGCAAAGGCCGCCACGATCCGCCGGGCTTCGGCGATGTCTTCCTCGCGCGGCATGAAGGCGGCATTGATTACCTGCACCTGGTCGGGGTGGATCGCGAGCATTCCGGCAAAGCCGTCAGCGTAACTCTCCCTCGCCGCGCGTTCGAGCCCGGCGAGGTCGCGAAAATCGGCAAACAGTGTGTCGATCGGCAGGACCTCGCAGGCGTGCGCCGCTAGCAGGACTTGCGCCCGGACCATGCGGAAGGCGTCGGTCCAGCGGCCGTCTGCATCGCGCTTGCGGCTGGCGCCGATCGCTGCCGAAAGATCCTCGGCGCCCCAGGTAAGCCCAGCGAGCCGGGGCAGGCGCGTATCGAGATAGGTCGGTATCCCCAGCGCTGCGGCGGGCGTCTCGCTGACCAATGGAAGCAGCTTCGTGGCGCCGGGGGCAGCCCCGTTACGTTGCTCGAGATCGTGCAGTTCTGCGGCCAGCGTCTGCAATTGCACCGGACCGGCGGCCTTCGGCACCATGATCCCGTCGGGAGCGCCGGGCAGTACCGCGACCAGATCGTCACGCCATAGCCCGGTGTCGAACGCGTTGACGCGGATCCAGCATCGGTGCGTCCCGCCTGCGCGGCGTTGACCGGCCAGCCATTCTCGCGCCATCCCGCGCGCGGTAGCCTTGGCCTGCGGGGCGACGGCGTCCTCGAGATCGACGATGACCACGTCGGCGCCGCATCCTGCCACTTTGGCCAGCTTCTTTTCGCTGTCACCGGGGACGAAAAGCCAGGAACGCATCGGCATCGCGCAATCTCCTTGGAGGTTTCCTATAGCCTTCACGGCGGGCACCGCTAGACGGACCCGGTGAATCCGTCCGACAGTTCACTGCCGCGCCACCGCCTGTTGCCGATCGCCGCTCTGCTGATCGGCAACGCCGCACTGGCGCTGGGGCCCTATTTCGTCAGACTCGCCGACAGCGGGCCGATCGCCGCCGGCTTCTGGCGTCTGGCGCTGGCGATGCCGGTGCTGTTCCTGTTCGGCAGCCGCGAGCCGCGAGTGGCGGCGCCGGTTTCGCGCAAGCTGCTGCTGACCATTGCCCTGGGCGGGGTGTTCTTCGCCTTCGACCTGTCGAGCTGGCATGTCGGGATAGGCTTCACCAGGCTCGGCAACGCCGCGCTGTTCGGCAACTCCGGCAGCTTGATCCTGATGGTCTGGGGCTTCGTCGTCTGGCGCCGCTGGCCGCGTTCACGCGAGTGGCTGGGAATTCTCGCCGCGCTCGGCGGTGCGGCGATACTGCTCGGGCGCAGCTTCGAGATTTCCTCGCAAACGCTTGTCGGCGACTTGTTCTGCCTGCTCGCCGGCCTGCTTTACGCGGGCTATCTGCTGATCTTGCAGGACGCGCGCCGGGTGCTGACGAGCTGGCGCCTGTTGAGCTGGTCGAGCGCTGCGGGCGTGCCGGTGCTGCTTCTCGTCGCATTGCTCCACGGCGAGCCTGTCTGGCCGCATCACTGGGGCCCGTTGGTGGCGCTGGCGCTGTCGAGCCAGATCATCGGCCAGGGCATGCTCGTCTATTCACTCAGGCACTTCTCGCCGCTGGCAATCGGGCTTGCGCTGCTGACCCAGCCGGCGATTGCCGCACTCGCAGGATGGCTGGCGTTTGGCGAAACCCTCGGTTGGATCGACGTGTTCGGCATGGCCTTGTTGGCTTCCGCGCTGGTGATCGCCCGCGTCGCCGACGATTCGACGCCGGCCGATGCGCCTGATAATCCGCCTGCATGGGAGACATGAGGATGGCGATACGATCCACGGCGCTGGCTGCGGTCCTGCTGGTTGCGGGATGTGCTACCGCTCAGACGCCGCCTGCCGGCGCCGATACCGCGCCATCCGTGGCCCTGGCGCATGCGAACGCGGCCGACGCGAACCTGGCGTTCGAAAGGCTCGGCCGCACCTACGTCGACGAACTGACCGCCCAAAATCCGGTTGCAGCCACGCAACTGGGTGACCACCGCTATGACGGCATGCTCCCTGCCGTCGATGCGCGCGCCCGCGGCAACCGGGTCGTCATGGACAACAAGTTGTTGCGCAACCTGGGTCAAATCGACCGGAACCTCCTGACGCCGGATAACCAGGTCGACTATGCCTTGCTGAAGAATGCCGTCGAATACGATCTGTGGGACACCCAAACGCTGCAGACCTGGGCGTGGAACCCGCAGTACTACAATTCGACCGCGTCCGATGCACTCTACCTGCTCGTGGCGCGCGACTTCGCGCCGTGGCCGGAGCGGTTTCAGTCGATCGTCTCGCGAATGGAAGAGCTGCCGGGCTTCCTCGCCGAGGAACGCAAGCAGCTCGATCCCAAGCGTGTACCGAAGGTCTATGCCGAAACGGTCGCCAAGCAGAACGCCGGGATCATGGAGATCGTCGACTCCACGCTGCTGCCCGAGGTCGAGCGAAGCGGTGTGCCGCGCTCGCGCTTCGACGCGGCCCTGGCCAATCTCAAGACGGCCGTCGCCGAGCACCAGAAGTGGCTCGACACGGTGCTGGTGCCAAACGCCAGGGGCGATTTCCGGCTCGGCCCCGCGCTTTACGACCGCAAGATGAAGTTCGAACTGATGAGTTCGATGATCCGGCCCGAGCTCAAGGCCAAGGCGCAAGCGGCGTTCGCCGACACCCGCGTGGAGATGGAGCGGCTGGCCAGGACCTTCCCCGACTGCGCCAACGGCACGCAGCAACAGGCGATCGAATGCGCGCTGGCGAAGAGTTATGCCAAGCGCGCGACGCGCGAAACTCTCGCGCAAACGACCAGGCAGACGCTAGCTGAAGCGACCGACTTCGTGCGCGAGAAAGGCTTTGTCGGAATGCCGAGCGGGCCGGTCAGGATCGTGCCGATGCCCAAGTTCAACCAGGGCAACTCGGTCGCCTACGACGATGCGCCTGGCGCGCTCGAAAAGGACCAGCCCAACTTCTTCACCGTCTCGCCGATCCCTGACGACTGGACCGACGCGCAGGCGACCAGCTTCCTGACCGAATACAACCTCTACATGCTCCACGACCTCTCGATCCACGAGGGCATGCCGGGTCACTATCTCCAGCTCGACCACGCTAACAAGAATAACGATCCGTTGCGTGCAGTGCTCCAGTCGGCGCCGTTCATCGAAGGCTGGGCGGTCTACGGCGAGGGCATGATGGCAGAGCAGGGCTATCTCCGCGGCGATGCGACAGAGGACGGCAAGCTGTTCACGCTGACCATGCTCAAGATGCGCCTGCGCTCGATCACCAACACGCTGCTGGACATTGGCATCCAGACCGAAGGCATGACCCGCGAGCAGGCGATGGACCTGATGATGACCGGCGCTTTCCAGCAGGAGCGCGAGGCGGCCGGCAAGTGGCTGCGCGCGCAGCTCTCCTCAGTGCAACTGCTGAGCTACTTCACCGGGTTCGAGGAGCACATGGCGCTGCGCGAGGAAGCAAAGCAGCGCTGGGGCGCCAAGTTCAACCTGCGGCGCTATAACGACGAAGTGCTCGCCCACGGTTCGCCGCCGGTGAAATATGTCCGCGCGCTGATGTTCGGCCTTCACGAAGACTAGACCCTTTCGGCCCGGCTGTTAGACTGCCTCTCAAGGGAGAGGGAAACATGCAGCAAGACGCCGCGAGCAAGCGCTGGGACACCAGCTACGAGTGGAAGATCATTCTGGTCTTGAGCCTGACGTTCGGCTTGGTGGGCCTCGACCGATTTATCCTGCCGGTGCTGTTCCCGAAGATAATGGGTGACCTGCACCTCACCTACCAGGACCTCGGTAATCTTGTCGGCATTCTGGCGGTATTCTGGGGCCTCTCCGCTTTCGCCATGGGTTTCCTGTCCGACCGTGTCGGGCGCCGCAAGGTCCTCATACCGGCTGTAATCGTGTTCTCGCTCATGTCGGCGCTCTCAGGCTCTGCCGGCGGCCTAGTGAGTCTGTTGGCTATCCGCGCGGTTATGGGCCTCGCGGAAGGGCCGGTCGCTTCGACCGGCGTGGCAGTCGCCGTAGAAGCGTCGCACCCGAACCGCCGCGGGATGAACAACGGCATCTTCCAGTGCATGATTTCGCTGTTCGGCAACGCTCTCGGGCCGATTATCGCCACCCAGTTGTTGCTGGTTACCAGCTGGCGATCGGTCTTCATGCTCGTCGGCATTCCCGGCCTGATCATGGCGGCCGTGATGTTCCTCGTAGTCCGCGAGCCGGAGCATCGCGCAGTGGGAGCGGCTCCATTGGTGCGCCCGAGCTTTGGCGACCTGTTCAAACACCGCAACGTGCCGTTGGCCATGCTCACGCTGATGTGCGCGATGGGCGGGGTGTTTGTCATGGGCGCGATGATGCCCAACTACCTGACCGACTATCTGCACCTGTCGATCCAGGACATGGGCTTCGTCACCTCGGCGATCGGATTCGGCGGCTGCATCGGGCAGTTCGCTATGCCGACCGTGTCCGACTTCGTCGGCCGCAAGATCGCCACCCTCGCGTCTTATATCCTGGCGGCGGTGTTCACCTACCTGTTCACACAGGCCGGCGCGGACAACCTGACCGTGCTGTTCTGGCTGCTGTTCTTCGCCGCGCTGTTCAACTTCTCGGCGCTGGCGATTCTCGCCGGACCGGTCGCGGCGGAGGCGGCGCCTATCGGCATGGTGGCTTCGGTGGCCGGCCTGGTCATCGGCGCGGGTGAGGTGTTCGGCGGCGGCGTGGCGCCGGCCATCGCCGGACACATCGCGGGGACGAGCGGCATCCAGCACGTCTTCACGTTCACGATCGCCAGCCTGATCCTGGGCTTCGTGATCGCACTATTCCTGCGGGAAACCGCGCCGCGCAAGACCGAAGCAGCGCTGGCTTAGGAGCGATGGCTGGCAGAAAGCCTGGTAAGCCCAAGGACGGCGGCCGGAAGCACCGCGAGGACTTGCTCGACGAGGCGCTCGACGAAAGCTTCCCGGCGAGCGATCCGCCGGCGATCGTCGAGCCGCACCGCAAGCCGGGCGGGGCGGAGGACTAGTCGCCCGACGGGAACTTGCCGAGGTCGCCCAGGCCGATCGTGCCGCTGGCCATCTCGAGCATCCGGTCGACGCTCCGCTTGGCGGCGAGGCGAATGCCTTCTTCGATCTCGATCCGAGGCTCGAGGTCGCGCAAGGCGACGTAGAGCTTCTCCATCGTATTGAGGGCCATGTATGGGCAGATGTTGCAGTTGCAGTTGCCGTCCGCTCCCGGCGCGCCGATGAAGGTCTTGTTCGGCAGCGCCTTTTCCATCTGGTGAATTATGTGCGGCTCAGTCGCCACGATCAGCGTGTCGCCGGGAAAGGTCTTGGCGAACTGCAGGATGCTGCTGGTCGAGCCGACGTGATCGGCGTGGTCGATGATGTGCGGCGGGCATTCCGGGTGCGCGGCGACCGGGGCATCGGGGTGCTGCGCCATCAGCTTGAGCAGCTCGCGCTCGGAAAACGCCTCGTGGACGATGCACACGCCGGGCCACAGCAGCATCTCGCGATCGAACTTCCGATTTAGGTAGCCGCCGAGGTGCCGGTCGGGGCCGAAGATGATCGGCTGGTCCTTGGGAATTTGACTGAGGATCGTCTCGGCCGACGAGCTGGTGACGATCACGTCGGAGAGGGCTTTCACCTCGGTCGAGCAGTTTATGTAGGTCAGCGCGATGTGGTCGGGGTGCGCCTCGCGAAAGGCCTTGAACTTGTGCGGCGGACAAGAGTCCTCGAGGCTGCAGCCAGCCTCCATGTCGGGCAGTACGACGATCTTTTCCGGACTGAGGATCTTGGCGGTGTCGGCCATGAACTTGACGCCGCAGAAGGCGATCACGCCGGCATCGGTGTCGGCCGCCTTGCGCGACAGCTCGAGCGAATCGCCGACGAAATCGGCGAGGTCCTGCAGCTCGGGCTTCTGGTAGTAATGCGCCAGGATGACGGCATTGCGCTCCTTGCGCAGCCGCTCGATTTCAGCGCGCAGGTCGGTGCCGGTGGGGACTTTGGTTTCGACTGACATGGGCGGCCTCCTTGCCCATCATATAGGAAGCCGCTCAGGCGATGTCGCGGGTTTGTTGGCCTTAACCGCCGAGCGACTTCGTGAGCGCGAGAACCGGCGGCAGCGAGGCGACCGCGAAGCTCAAGCTTACCCAGCCGACCAGTGTTCCGGCGCCCCAGAAATACGCCGGGTGCACGGCGCCCCGCGTGCGCTTGTCGTAAAGCATGCCTGCTCCGAAATAGCCGACCAACAGCACGATCATCACCAGCCAGACGCCGCGCTGGTCGAAGATGAAGGGCAGCGTCAGCCGCCCCCAGGCCACCGAGATCAGGTTGAACATTGCGCCGAGCATCAGCCGCTTGTGCCAGTCGGACCTGTTGCGCAGGCGCATGGCGGCGAACACCAGACCGCCGAAGGCGACCATGTTCAGCCAGTCCATCATCAGGAAATAGTTGGACTGGAAGAACGGCGGCACGCGGTGCGTGCTCACGTCCCTCGCCGTCACCACGAAGCCGAGCACGACGATCCACGCACTCCACCCGGCGGCGATCGGGCCGAGCGTCCGGTGTGCCGTCACGTTGCCGCGATAGACCAGCCAATTCTGCGTTACGAACAGCCCGACCCAGGTCATCATGGAAAGCGCATGAAGGTGGACCCACCACGGCGAATGAATGCTCGAAGCGCCGATGGCGAAGAAGAAGCCGAAGCCCGCGAGAACCGTCACGACGACGGCGAGGGCCATGTAGAAGAAGAAAGCTCGTTCCCGCTGTACCGCTGACGGTTCTGGTGCTGCGATGGTAGCCAAGATCTGCCTCCCCCTAGTCAGTCAGCGACGGGGGCAAGTTGGCTCGTTCCTGTACGACATGTCAACTGGCCGGCGGGCTGACGGGTTCGCCGTCGAGGTGGACATCGACCTTCACGTCGCCGTAGCCGGCGACTTGCAGCGGGATCGACAGGTTCTGTCCGACCGCCTGGCGCGCGGCAGAACGGGCCAGGTCCATCAAGATGGGGTTGGCCGCCTGCTGCACCGCCTGCTGTTCGGCGAGGCGGGTGTTGTCACGAGTCAGGCGGGCTTGCGCGTTGTTGGTAATCCACACGCCTTCGCGTAGGTACTGCGCATGCCCCTCGTCGAGGTTCGGCCGGCCGACGGTGAGCGCCGGCAGCTGCACGCTCATCGTGTGGCTGTCCGCGTTCCAGGCGAGGCGGTTCTTGTCCATCTTCGACAGGTCCAGCGTGTAGTCGACCCGCGCGGGGATTACGGCAACCTGGCGGCTCTTGAGCGCGCCGAACAACTGGCTGTCCTCGCTCGCTACGACCGGCGAGAGCTGTGCGGAGAACACCGTCAGCTTGTCCTGCTTTTCGAGCGCGACGAGGCTGGTGGCCAGCGGGTCGCCAAGCTTCTCCGGTCCGAACGCCTTCCACGCGAGCCATACGGCGAGCGCCAGGACGACGATAAACAGCAGCCAGGGCAGGGCCTGCACCCGCGCAAGTGACACCTCGCGGTGAAGCGGGTGCTGCAAGCGGTCGCCGACGGCTTCGCGCTTGATCAGGTTAGGATCGTCCATGTCTCTCCCGAACGGGTCACGGCGCCTCGGCGTTCGAGATCCAGCAAGTGCGCCTTCACCGATTGGCCTGCGGCGGGCCAGAGTCGTTGATCGAGACCCTTGTACATCTGCGGGACCAGTTCGGCGATGGCTTGCGGCTGCTGGTCGAGCAGTTTGAGAATCTGCCGCTCGCGCTGGCGGCGGTGGCCGATCATCCCGCGTACAAGCTGCCGAGGGTTGTGTACCGCGGGCCCGTGCGCCGGGTAATAGACGCGGTCGTCGCGGTCGTGGAGCAGCGTAAGGCTGGCCATGTACGCGGCCATGTCGCCGTCGGGTGGGGAAACCACGGTGGTCGACCAGCCCATCACGTGATCGCCGGTGAAGAGGGCGCCGGTTTGCTCGAGCGCGAAGCACAAGTGGTTCGAGGTGTGTCCAGGGGTAGCGAGCGTCCTGAGTGTCCAACCGGGGCCGGTGAGTTGCTCCCCATCGCGCAGCGCACGGTCGGGCGCGTAATCCTTGTCGAACGGCGCGTCGGCCCGCGGCTCGTCGCTTTCGAGCACCAGCGGCGCGCATCCGATCACCGAGGCGCCGGTAAGCTTGGCGAGCGGAGCGGCGGCGGGTGAATGGTCGCGATGGGTGTGCGTGCAGGCAATGACGAGCACAGGAGCGCCGTCGATGGCGCGAACGAGCGCGTCCAGATGGGCCGGCTCGGTAGGTCCCGGATCGATCACCGCCACTCCTTCGCCGCCGCCCACGAGGTAGCTCTGCGTACCCGTATAAGTGAACGGCGAGCCGTTCGGCGCCAGCACGCGCCGCACCAGCGGTTCGAGCTGCTCGATCTCACCGGTTGGCCAGGGTTGCGGGGGCATCGCCATCCGCCGCATATGGCGAGGCTGGGAGAGGATTGAAATGACCGACCCGCTGATCCTGGTGCTGGACGAAGGAACAACCTCGACCCGGGCGATGCTGTTCACGCGCGCGGGCGAGTTGCGCGGCAGCGCGCAGCGCGAGCTGACCCAGCACTACCCGCAGCCTGGTTGGGTCGAACACGATGCAGCGGAAATCTGGGGCAAGACGTTCGCATGCGCACGGGAAATGGTCGAGCAGGCCGGCGGCGCGGAGCGCATCGCCACGATCGGCATCACAAACCAGCGAGAAACGATCGTCGCCTGGGACTGCACGACTGGCGAGCCGCTAGCACGGGCCCTCGTCTGGCAGGACCGGCGCACGGCCGACTTTTGCGACGAGCTCCGATATGCGGGCTACGAAGACGCGGTGCGCGACGCAACCGGCTTGCTGCTCGACCCGTACTTCTCGGCGACGAAGATGCGCTGGTTGCTCGATAACGAGCCCACGGTGGCGGAGGCCGCGCAAGTTGGTCGGCTGGCGTTCGGCACCGTCGAAAGCTGGCTGGTGTTCCGGCTCACCGAAGGCGCGAGGCACGTGACCGACGCAGGGAATGCCAGCCGCACGCTTTTGTTGCCGCTGACCGGCGCGACTTGGGATCAACAGCTTTGCGACCTGTTCGGGGTGCCGCGAGCGGCGCTGCCGCAAGTCGTCGACAATGCGGGCAAGTTCGGGACGACGTCGCTGTTCGGCGCGCCGATCCCGATCACCGGCGTCGCCGGCGACCAGCAGGCCGCGACGATCGGCCAGGGTTGCCTTGCACCCGGGGAAACGAAAGCGACTTACGGCACAGGTGCGTTCGTGCTCGCCAACAAGGGGCGCAACGAGCCTCGCTCGCAACACCGGCTGCTCGGCACCGTGCTCTACCAGCTCGGGGGAGAGCGTTGTTACGCACTCGAAGGCTCGGTGTTCGTCGCCGGCAGCCTGATCCAGTGGTTGCGAGATTCCTTGCAAATGATCGTCCGCGCGGACGAGACCGAGGCGCTGGCGCGGTCGGTCGACGACACCGCCGGCGTCATCGTGATCCCGGCGCTGTCCGGTCTCGGCGCTCCGCACTGGCGCGCCGAGGCGCGCGGCGCGATCACGGGCCTGAGCTTCTCCGCCACGCGCGCGCATCTAGTCCGCGCCGCGCTCGAAGCGATCAGCCATCAGACGCAGGATCTTGCCGCGGCTTTTGCCGCCGACGGCGCCGAGTGGACCGAACTGAGAATCGACGGCGGGATGAGCGCCAACGACTGGCTGGCGCAGGACATCGCCGACGTTACCGGTTTACCGGTCGTGCGCCCGGACTTTGTCGAGACCACCGCACTGGGCGCGGCCATGCTGGCGGCGGTCGGCGCCGGGTTGCACTCTTCGCTCGACGAGGCTCGCACGGCGATGATCGGCGGAACCAGGCGATTCGAGCCGGCGATGAACGAGGAGGTGCGCCAAGCGCGCCTGTCAGCCTGGGAATCCGCGCTGGCGGCGGTCTAGCGCGCGCCCATCTCGCGGCCGATGCGATCGCGCAAGTGGTGGATTGCGCTGGGATGCATGGCAAAGCGATCGCGCCACGCCTTGTCGAGCCGGGCGATGCGCGCGTGGAAGCGCTCGGTGCGGCGGATCAGCTCCTGCGTTTCCCAGCCGAGCACGTCGAGCAGCTCGCGTTTGCTCTCCGGCTGGGCGGGCGGAAGGCGCCCGTGATGGCGCAACTGAAATTCGCTGATCTCGCCGGCGAAATGTGCGCGCTGGTTCAGCAGCCAGGCGATCGCGTGCATCATTCGCGTGGTCGTGCGCAACGCCTCGCAGCTCAGCGCCACCCGGGCCAGGTCTTCGTCCTCGCCCACGATGTCGAGGCGGCCCGACAAATCGAACGCCGCCCGGGCCTCGTCGGCGAGCACTAGCGCTTCGCAATAAAGCGATTCGATGATCGTCGGACTGAGGTCGGCGGGTTCGGCCATGATGGTGCAACGGAGCTAGACCCCTTTCGGTGCCCGTCACAGCGCGGTAACCATAGTTTTCCCGCGCCGCGACCGCTTGTCCCGCCGAGACACGCATTGCCGGGGACGCGCGGCTAGGCAATGATGTCGGGCGTCAGGTAGTCCTCGATCATCGCGATCTGGTCCTTGAGCTGCAGCTTGCGCTTCTTCAGGCGGGCGATCTGCAACTGGTCCTGGCTGTCGGTAGAAATCAGCGCCGAAATCGCAGCGTCGAGATCGCGATGCTCGGTGCGGAGTACCGTCAGCCGCCGGCGTAGGTCCTCTTCGTTCACTCCCCAGGCCTTTCTCGCCGCGCCGTCGTAAGCCCACGGCTCGCCGCGCCCTAATTGAAGAAATAGGAGAGTTATGTTTTAATGACAATCGCCCGGCTTGGGCACCGTTCGAGTCGTCCCGAGTCGCGCCAAACGGGGGTCGTAAGGCTACCTACGCAGACCAGGAGAACACTCTATGGACACCACGCACATCGCCGCCCTTCAGGCCAAGCATGAAGGTCTGGAAGCCCGGCTCCGCGACGAATTGAGCCGACCGGCCCCCGATGATGCGATCCTTCGAACCCTCAAGAAGCAGAAGCTGCGCATCAAGGAAACGCTGGCGCACATCTGATCCTGGTGTCCGTCGCTCGCGGCGGGAGGTAACGTTTTCAAAATCGCGCCGGATGCGATAGGCGCAGGCCATGTCCGCCGCCGCAGCCGCTCGTTCGATCCTGACCCAGCTGCACGAGCTGATGGCCTCGCGCATATCGGCGCAAGGCAAGCTCAACCAGGTCGTCGACATCATCGGCGAGGCGCTCGATAGCGAGGTCTGCTCGATCTACCTCTTGCGTGAAGGCATGCTCGAGCTCTTCGCCACCCGTGGGCTCGAGCAGGGCGCGGTCCACGTCACCAAGCTCGGCGTGGGCGAAGGGCTGACCGGCACCATCGCGCAGAACATCGAGACCCTGAATCTCGCCGAGGCGACCGCGCACCCCGAGTTCCAGTATCGCCCCGAAACCGGAGAAGAGAAGTTCCACAGCTTCGCCGGGGTGCCGATCGTTCGCCGCGAACGCGCGATCGGCGTGCTCACCGTGCAGCACGTCGAGCCGCGCCGCTACGAGGACGTCGAAATCGAGGCGCTGCAGACCGTCGCGATGGTCCTCGCCGAGCTGATCCACAACGCTGGCCTGGCCGACGACGAGTCGGCGGGAACACTGTCGACCAACCATACCGGGCAGGAAGTGCTCGACGGCTTGCAGCTGGTGAAGGGCCTCGCGCTCGGCCAGGCGGTGTTCCACCAGCCGCGCATCAATATCGAGCAGACCGTCGCCGATGATACCGAGGCGGAGCGCCAGCGGGTCTACCTCGCGTTCGACAAGATGCGCGAGCAGATCGACACCATGGCCGGACAGGCCGAATTCGGTGTCGGCGGTGAGCACGAGGAGGTGCTCCAGACCTACAAGATGTTCGCCTACGACGAAGGCTGGGGCCGACGGATCAACGAGGCGATCGATTCCGGCCTGACTGCCGAAGCGGCGATCGAGCGCGTTCAACAACGCACGCGGATGCGCATGCGCGAGATCGACGACCCGCTGCTCGCGGACCGGATGCACGATCTCGAGGACCTCGCGAACCGGTTGCTGCGGATCGTCTCGGGCCAGCTCGGCACCGCGGCGAGCGTAGGGTTGCGAGGCGATTCGATCCTTATCGCCAAGAACCTCGGGCCTGCCGAATTGCTCGAATACGACAAGCGGCGCCTGAAGGGGGTGGTGCTCGAAGAAGGCAGCCTGACGGCGCATGTGGTGATCGTCGCGCGGGCGATGGGCATTCCGGTCCTCGGCCGCGTGCGCAACGCCCGGGGGCGCATTCGCGAAGGCGATACGCTGCTGCTCGACGGCGATTTCTCAAAGCTGACCGTGCGCCCGGCGCAGGGCGTGCTCGACGCGTTCGAGGCGCGCTTTGCGATCAACCGCAAGCGCCAGGCGGCATACGCCAAGCTGCGCGACGTCGAGCCGTTCACGCGCGACGGGCAGCGCATCCAGGTGATGATGAACGCCGGCCTGCGTGACGATATCCCGATGCTCAGCCTCACCGGTGCCGACGGCATCGGGCTGTTCCGCACCGAGTTCCAGTTCCTCGTTTCGGCGACGCTGCCGGCGCGCGACCGGCAGACCCGGCTCTACCGCGACGTGCTCGACGGCGCGGGCGACAAGCCGGTGATCTTCCGCACGGTCGATATCGGCGGCGACAAGCAGTTGCCCTACCTCAGCAGCGAGATCAGCCGCGAGGACGAGAATCCGGCGATGGGCTGGCGCGCGTTGCGCTTGGCGCTCGAACGCGAAGGCCTGCTCAAGGCGCAGGCGCGTGCCCTGCTCGAGGCGGCCGGAGGCAAGACCCTGAACGTCATGTTCCCGATGGTTTCGGAACCATGGGAGTTCGACGCGGCCAAGAAGGTCTTCGACCGCCAGCTGAGCTATCTCAAGCGGCTCAAGCACAAATTGCCCGAGGCGATCAACTACGGCGTCATGCTCGAAGTGCCCTCGCTCGCCGAGATGCTCGATGTGCTGATCCCGAAGGTGGCATTCATCTCGATCGGCACCAACGACTTGACGCAGTTCCTGTTCGCCGCCGATCGCGGCAATCCGCGGCTTGCCGAACGGTATGATTGGCTCAGTCCGGCGATCCTGCGGTTCCTCGCCCGTGTGGTCCAGGGCACTGCCGGGCATCGCGTGCACCTCGGCGTCTGCGGCGAGATGGGCGGGCGGCGGCTCGAGGCGCTGGCGCTGATCGGGCTCGGCATACGCCGGCTGTCGATTACGCCGGCGGCGGTCGGTCCGATCAAGGAACTCGTGCGCAAGGTCGACACCGCCGAGATCGGCGCGGCAATGAAGCGCTGGTTGGCCACGCCGCCGCCCGATATGCGCGTGGCGCTGTTCGACTGGGCGGTAGAACACGAGATAGAAGTCGATTAACCATCTATGGCGAGGCTGGCGCGCGACGAGCCGAGCTTGACTTGCGACCGTTGCGACCGTCTTTAGGCGGTCCAATGGGATCGCCAAACGACCCACACCCCCAGCGGGAGCGGGAATGGACGAAGACGACGCCACAATCGAACCTGCGGCCAGCATCGGCGAGCGGCTGCGCGCGGCGCGCGAGTCTCGCGGCCTGACGCTCGAGCAAGTCGCCGCCGAAACGCGCATTCCGCAACGCCACCTGATGGCGATGGAAGCCGACGATTTCGGCAAGCTTCCCGGACGCACTTACGCCGTCGGCTTCGCGCGCACTTTTGCCAAGGCAGTCGGCCTCGATCAGGACCAGGTCGGGGCCGAGGTTCGCGCCGAGCTCGATGCGCAGCGCGAGGACGGCTACCGTCCTGCGAGCTTCGAGCCCGGAGACCCGGCGCGCGTGCCCTCGCGCGCGCTCGGCTGGTTCGCCGCGTTCGCGGTCCTGCTGCTGCTGGCCGGCGGCTTCTTCTTCTTCCGCACGATGTTCGCGCCCGCGGGTGAGTTGCCCTCGCTGGTGGAACAGCGACGGGCGGCGCAGCAGAAGCCTCAGCCGGCCGCCCACAAGCCAGCAGGCGCGCCCGAGGCTGCGCCGGTTGCCACCGGCCCGGTCGTGTTCACCGCGCTCCAACCTGGCGTTTGGGTGAAATTCTACGACGCCGGCGGCAAGCAATTGCTGCAGAAGCAGTTGACGCAAGGCGAAAGCTACACTGTTCCGGCCGATGCCAAGGGACCGATGTTGTGGACCGGGCGTCCCGACGCGCTGGCGATCACTGTCGGCGGCAAGTCGCTGCCCAAGCTCGCCGAGCAGCAACAAGTGATGAAGGACATTCCGGTGACCGCGCAGGCGCTGCTCGCGCGTGCGCAGCCGAGCGCTGCGCCGACGGGGGAAAACCCCTCGCCGGCAGCGACCTGACCGCCCCGATCCCTCGACAAGCGAGTCCCGCCTTGGCACATTCGCGCGCGCCGTTCAGCCGCGGTTCGCCTGATCACGGCGAAAGAGCCAGCCGAGCGACTTGAGGAGGGATTTCGATGCGTTTCACCCGATGGCAGGCCCCGAGGCATGGACTGCGCACGATCCTGGCGGCGCTCGCGCTGACCGGCGTGCTCGCCGGCGCGAGCCCCGCCGCGGCACAAAGCGACGATGCGCGCGTGCGCAAGCTCGAGGACCAGGTCCGGGCGCTCCAGCGCAAGGTCTTCCCCGGGTCCGACGGGAAGTACTTCACGCCCGAAGTTGACACGTCGGGCGCGCAGACGGCTCCGGTGCGGCCGCCGGTCGGTGTCCCGGCCGAAACGCCGATGACCGACATCCTCAACCGGCTCGATTCGATCGAGTCCCAACTCAGCCGCCTGACGGCGCGCAGTGAGGTCAACGAAAACGCGATGTCGAACCTCGAGAAGCGCGTCGACGCGCTCGAGGCGAAGACCGTGTCCGCCGCGCCGGTGCAGCCCACCGGCGCGATTCCCGTGCCGAGTTCCGACGGGCCGACACCCGCACTCAATAATCCGCCCAAGTCCGTGGCCGCCAAGGCCGCCGGCAAGCCCAGTGCCGCGCGGCTGGCCAAAGTCCAGGCGATCGCGAAGCCCGAGACCGGCAACCCGGGGGACGACGAATATTCGTACGGCTTCCGGCTGTGGGAAGCGGGGCTCTTCCCCGAGGCGGCGCAGCAGCTCAAGCTTTACGTCGACAGATACCCCAAGGACCCTAAGATCAGCTATGGCCGCAACCTGCTCGGGCGCGCCTATTTCGACGACAAGCAGCCCGGGGTCGCCGCATCCTACTTCCTGCAGAACTACCAGAAGGACCCCAACGGCGCGCGGGCGTCGGACAGCCTGCTCTACCTCGCCGAGTCGATGCTCGCGCTGAAGGACAGCGCGCGCGCGTGCCGGGCGCTTGCCGAGTTCAGCGACAAGTATCCGGCGCTCGCCACCGGGCGGCTACAGGACCAGTATGACAAGGACCGTAAGCAAGCCTCCTGCAAGTGAGCGGGTAGCGCCCGCCGAGGCGGCGCGCTTCCTCGCCGAGCTCGACCGACTCTGTCCCGAAGGGGCGCGCGTGGGGCTGGCTGTCTCTGGCGGATCCGATAGCCTCGCTTTGCTCCTGCTGGCGCACGCGGCGATTCCCGATCGCATTGCTGTCGCAACGGTCAACCACGGGCTTCGTCCCGCCGCGGCCGGCGAGTGCGCGATGGTCACGCGGGTTTGCGCGGCGCGCGATATTGCCTGCACGGTGCTCGAAATCGAGACGGGACCCGGCAACGTCCAGGCTGCGGCGCGTACCGCGCGCTACGCCGCCCTTGCGGTCTGGGCCGAGAGCGAAGGATTGACCACGCTGGCCACCGCACACCATGCCGACGACCAGGCCGAAACGCTGGTCATGCGGCTCAACCGCGCGAGCGGGCTCGCAGGGTTGGCCGGGGTGCGGGCGCGAGGCTCCGTTCCCGGCGGTACGCTGCCCCTCTTGCGGCCGCTGCTGCATTGGCGCCGCGACGAGCTGGCTGCGATCGTTGCGCGCGCGGATCTCGAGCCGGTGCAGGATCCGAGCAACGCCGACGTGGCTTACGACCGCGTACGCATCCGGCAGGCGCTGGCGACCGCCGACTGGCTCGATCCCGAGGCGATCGCCGCGAGCGCCGAACATCTTGCCGAGGCCGACGAGGCGATCGAGTGGATCGTCGAGCGCCTGCTGGATGAGAACCTCGCAGTGGTCGATGGCGGCGTTCGCTTCCAGCCCGACGCGCCGCGAGCCGTGGTCCTGCGAGTCGTGGCGCGGATCGTCGCCGGTTTCGGCGGCAGTCCGCGCGGAGGGGCCGTCTCGCGCCTGGTCGACGACCTCGAAAGCGGCACCGGTGGCAACGTCGCCGGAGTGGCGGCAACCGTGGAACAGGGCGGCTGGATGTTCCGGCCCGAAGCGCCGCGGCGGGCCCGTTGACGCCCGATCTCCAGCATGGGCATAACTAACCTATAAGCGTCAAGATGTCAAGCAAAGTGTGCCAATACGGTTAGATGGCTATGAGCGCATCGCCGAGCCCGGCGCGCTTGCCGCGGGTGATGATCGCCTTGTCGCCGACCTTGGCGATGGCGAATAGCCTGGTCATGAACGGGTTGGGCGCGCCGATGCAGCCGTGGCTCGCCCAGCCGAGCTCGACCGCGTGCCCACCGTGGATTGCCACGCCGTCGCCGGTCAGCCGCAGGCTCCACGGCATCGGCGCGTCGCCGTACTTCTTGGAGACGTTGTGGCGTTCCTTGGACAGGATCGGGAAGGTGCCGAGCGGGGTCGGGTGAGCGCTCGTGCCGAGCAGGACTGCGGTCGCGCCGATCTCGTAGCCGTCGCGAAAGACGGACAGCACGCGCGCGTCGAGGTCGACGGTGATCACCAGCGGGCCTTGGGGCACGCCCTTGTCGTCCCAGAACCACTGGCCGTACTTGATCGGCCCGTCGATCGGCAGGATGCGCTTGATCGTGAACGGCTCGACGGGTTTCGGATTGGGGGCGGGCTGCGCTACGCGCACGGGCGCCGTCACCGCCGGGTCATTTTCTGTGAGCACTTTTCCCGTCGCGATCGGCTTGGACGCCGGCGGATTCATCGCTTGCAGCGCCTGGTCGGTGACCACGGCCGAGGCGAGCATCAGGAGCACGCCGAGCGTTCCGCCGCCGATCCATTTCACGAGAGAATTCATCACATGGATAATGCCCGATTTACCATCGAGTGCCAGCCCCGATCGAACCGCGTCCCGCTGCGAGACGCCCGAAGCTCGAGTGTTAACCGCCCAGCCGGCTGGCGCGTTCGGCCGCTTGGCGCACCGCGTTCAGGTCCAGCGCGCCCTTCGGTACGACCCAGCTGCCGCCGACGCACAGCACGGGTCCGAGCGCGAGCCAGTCGGGCGCGGTCGCTTCGCTGATCCCACCGGTTGGGCAGAAGCGCGCCTCGCCGAACGGGGCGGCCAGGGCCCTGAGCGCCGGAATTCCCCCCGCCGCCTCCGCGGGGAAGAACTTGAACCGCGTGAGCCCGAGGTCGAGCCCGCGCATGATGTCGCTCGCCGTGGCCACACCCGGAAGGTAAGGCACGCCGCTGCCGATGACCGCGTGACCGAAGTGGTCGGTCAGGCCGGGCGAAACGATGAATTCGGCGCCCGCTTCGATTGCCGCGTCGAGCTGGCGCTCGTTGACCACGGTCCCCGCGCCGACGATCGCGCCCGGGACCGCCTTCATCTCGCGGATAACGTCGAGCGCCGCAGGCGTGCGCAGCGTGACCTCGAGCACCGTGAGCCCGCCCGCGACAAGAGCTTCGGCAAGCGGCTTCGCCCTGGCAGCGTCCTCAATCACCAGCACCGGGATCACCGGCGCGGCGCGCATGATCTGTTCGATCGAGCTCATGAGCCGTGCTCTGCCGCAAACGCCGCCACGGCGCCGTAGAGACCAGGCTGCGGGTGGACGATCATCTTCACCGGGATCCCGGCCATCATCGCCTCGTAATGCGGCTTGGCGCAGAAGCGTTTCCCGAAGTCGCTGCGGGGCAGGATCTCGCGCAGCTTCAGGCCGAGCCCTCCTGCCAGCACCAGCGCGCTCGCCCCGTGCGCCAGGGCGTAGTCGCCGGCGGCCGCACCAAGCGATGCGCAGAACCGCTCGACCGCCAGCGCCGCCCCCGCGTCCGTTCCCTCGAGGCCGTGCTGCCAGACCGCCCGATCGTCGGGGAGCCTTTCGCCGCCGAGCGCGTGATAGATCGGCACGATCCCCGGTCCTGCATTCACCCGCTCGGTCGCCACGCGGCCATACTTGTGCCGCAGCGCGGCGAGGATTGTGTCGTCGAGCTCGTCCTGCGGTGCGAAGCCGATGTGGCCGCCCTCGGTCGCCTGGACATGGTAGCCGCCGGGGAAGCGGTGGAAATGCGCCACGCCGAGCCCGGTGCCGGGGCCGATCACACTCACCGTGCCATTTTCGGGCAGCGGCTTGTCGGGTCCGCAGACGTGAACAAGCTGGTCGGCCGGCGCATGCGCCACGGCGTGCGCCACGGCGCCGAAGTCATTGAGCACCGTCACCGCGTCGAGTCCGGCGTCGCGCCGGAACGCGGAGATGTGCAGCACCCACGGGCTGTTGGTCATCGGCACGGTGTCGCCCGTGACGGGACCGGCGATCGCGACAGCAGCAGCGCGGGGAAGGGTGATGCCGGCAAGCCGTTCGAATTCGTGCCACGCGCTTTCGAGGCCGCGGTGGTCGGCGGTCTCGAGCGTCACCGGCTCATCCAGCGAGATCGTGCCGTTCTCGATAGAAGCGAGCGCGAAGCGCGCATGGGTGCCGCCGACGTCCACCGCGACGAGACGGGTCATAGCCCACCCTCCGCCAGCATCGCCGAGGCGCCAAGCTCGGCCTCGTCGGCCAATGCGCGGAACATTCCGAACAACTCGCGGCCAGTGCCGAGCTCGACCTCGCGCATCGGGGCGGGCTTACGACCTGTCAGGTCGGCACTGGTCGAGAGCGTCCCGTCCTCGGCCGAAACGCGCACCACGTCGCCGTCGTGCAGCAGTGCGAGGGGGCCCCAGACGCCGTCCTTCTCGAGCGCCTCGGGGCTGACGTGGATCGCCGCCGGGACCTTGCCGCTGGCCCCGGACATGCGCCCGTCGGTGACCAGCGCGACTTTGTAGCCGCGGTCCTGCACAACGCCGAGCACCGGGGTCAGCTTGTGCAGCTCGGGCATGCCATTGGCGCGCGGCCCCTGGAAGCGCACGACCACCACCACGTTGCGGTCGAGTTCGCCCGCCTCGAAGGCCTGCGCCACTGCGGCCTGCGTCTCGAACACCCGGCACGGCGCCTCGACCGTCCAGCGCGACGGATCGACGGCGCTGGTCTTGAACACCGCGCGGCCAAGGTTGCCCTGGACGAGGCGCATCCCGCCGTCGGGCTGGAAGGGATTATCCGCTCCGCGCAGGATCGTCTGGTCGCCCGAGGGTCCCGGATCGCGCCAGGCGAGCGTCTCGCCGTCGAGCCATGGCTCCTGCGCGTAGGCGGACAGGTCGTCGCCGAACACGGTCATGATATCGCGATGGACCAGCCCGGCGTCCAGCAGTTCGCGGACGACAAAGCCTAGCCCGCCTGCCGCCTGGAACATGTTCACGTCGCTAGCGCCGTTGGGATAGACCCGCGCCAGCGAAGGCACGACGTGGCTCAACTCGGCCATGTCGCTCCAGTCGATGCGAATTCCCGCTGCCCGGGCGAACGCGGGTACGTGGATCGCGTGGTTGGTCGAGCCGCCGGTCGCCAGCAGGCCGACCGTGGCGTTGACGATCGCCTTTTCGTCGACACACTGCGCCAGTGGACGGCAGGCGTTGTCGCTGCGGGTGATCCGCGCCAGCCGGTGGACGCCGGCGCGGGTTAGTGCCTGGCGCAACGGCGTGCCGGGGTTGATGAAGGCCGATCCGGGCAGCGTGAGGCCCATCAGGTCGAGCATCATCAGGTTCGAATTGGCTGTGCCGTAGAACGTGCACACGCCCGGCGCATGGTAGCTCGCGGCTTCGCTCGCGAGCAGTTCGGCGCGGGTCGCCTTGCCCTCGGCGTAAAGCTGGCGGACGCGCTGCTTTTCCTTGTTCGAAATGCCGGTCGGCATCGCCCCGGCGGAGAAGAACAGCGTCGGCAGGTAACCGAACCTCAAGCCCCCGATCAGCAGACCGGGCACGATCTTGTCGCACATGCCGAGCATCGCCACGGCGTCGTACATCGCGTGGCTAAGGCTGACCGCGGTCGACAGCGCGATCACGTCGCGGCTGAACAGCGACAGCTCCATGCCGTCGAGCCCCTGGGTGACGCCGTCGCACATTGCCGGGGTGCAGCCGGCGACTTGCGCGGTGGCCCCGGCCTCGCGTGCCCAGACCTTCATCAGCGGGGGATAGGCGCCGAACGGCTGATGCGAGGAGATCGTGTCGTTGTAGGCCGAAACGATCCCGATGTTCGGGCCCGCCCGGGCGGCGATCGAGTCCTTATCCTCGCCCGTCGCGGCGAACCCGTGCGCCAGGTTGGAGCACGGCAGCGCGGTGTTGCGGTCGGCGTGGGCCTTGCCCTCGCGCTCCATCAAGTCGAGATAGCGCCGGCGGCTGTCTTTCGAACGTTCGACGATGCGCTCGGTCACCCGGGCGACGGTGGGATGGAGTTCACTCATGCCAGCTCACTCCGTTGCGTTCGGCGAGCGCGATCGCCGCGCTCGGGCCCCAACTGCCGGCGGCGTAGGGCTTCGGCTGCAGCCCCTCGCGCGTCCACTCCGCCCGGATCGCGTCGATCCACGCCCACTGCGCCTCGACCTCGTCGCGCCGGACAAACAGCGTCTGCTTGCCTTCGATCAGGTCGAGCAGCAGCCGTTCGTAGGCGATGCGCTTGTGGGTGCCGGTAAAGGCGTCGGGCATGGCAATGTCGAGCGGCACGGCGCGCAGCGCAATGCCCTCGCGGTCAAGGCCCGGCACTTTGGCCATCAGCGACAGCGAGATGTTCTCTTCGGGCTGGATGCCGATCACGAGCCTGTTGGGCTGCATTTTCGCGCCCGTGAAGATTGAGTGAGGCACGCAGCGGAACTGGACGACGATTTCGGTCACCCGCTCGGGCAGGCGCTTGCCGGTGCGCAGGTAGAACGGCACGCCCTGCCAGCGCCAGTTGTCGATGTGCGCCTTGAGCGCGACGAAAGTCTCGGTGCCGCTGTCGCGCTTCAGCTCCTCGTCGTAACCGGGGACTATCGCGCCGCCGACCGCACCGCCGCGGTATTGCCCGGTGACGCTCTCGTTGGCCTTGAGCGGGCGCAGCGCTCGCAGCACCTTGACCTTTTCGTCGCGCACCGGGTCGGCATCGAAGCTCGTCGGCGGCTCCATCGCCACGAGCGCGAGCAGCTGGAGCATGTGGTTCTGGACCATGTCGCGCAAGGCGCCGGTCTGATCGTAGAAATCGACCCTGTCCTCCAGGCCGACTGTCTCGGCCACGGTGATCTGCACGTGGTCGATATGGGTCGCGTTCCAAAGCGGTTCGAACAGGATGTTGGCGAAGCGCAGCGCGAGCAGGTTCTGGACTGTCTCCTTGCCCAGGTAGTGATCGATGCGAAAGATGCGCTGCTCGGGGAAGGCCGCGGCGACCGCGTCGTTGATCTCGCGGCTCGAGGCCAGGTCTATGCCGAGCGGCTTTTCGAGGCCGATGCGCACGCCTTCGCCGGTTAGACCGACCCGACGCAAACCTTCGATGGTCGTTTCGAACAGGCTCGGCGCGGTCGACAGGAAGATTGCCAGCCGGTCCTTCGAATCGCCTACTGCCTGGGCCAGCTCGTCGAACCCTTCAGGCGTGGTCACGTCGTTCGGCTGGTAGTGCAGCCGGTTGAGGAAATCGGCCATGCTCCCGCGCCGGTCGGCGAGGAGGAACTTCTCGAGCGCAGCACGGGCGAAGTTGCGGTACTCGGCGTCGCTCATTGGCGAGCGCGCGGTACCGACGATGCGCAGGCCCTCGGGCAGCAAGTGATCGGCGTCTAGCGCGCACAGCGACGGCAACAGCATCCGCCGAGCGAGATCGCCGGTAGCGCCGAACAGCAGCAGCGTGTCGGCGGTGAAGCTCATTCGGTGGGCTCTCTTGTCATTTCCCTCCCGTCCATGCGTCGCCGCCACGGGTTCCCGCAAGCGGTAATGTCACCAGTTTCGCGGGGACGTTGCCATAATGTCGAGGTTGTGGGCCACGCGGGGGCAACGCATCGCCGGCGGGGTGGTTTCGCTCAGTCGCCCATCGCCTGCGCCACGACGTAGCGCTTGTGTGCCTCGTGACGGTGCTCGACCAGGTAGACGCCCTGCCAGCTGCCGAGCATCATCTTGCCGTCGGCCAGCGGGATCGTCAGCGCGCTGCCGGTGAGCATCGCCTTGACGTGCGCCGGCATGTCGTCGCGCCCTTCGGAGCTATGCTCGTAGCCGTCGCCCTCGGGCGCGGCGAAGTCGAGCCAGCGCAGGATGTCGCGCTTGACCGCCGGGGAGGCGTTCTCGGTGATCAGCAAGCTGGCGCTGGTGTGCTGGCAGAACAGCGTGACCTGACCCATGCGGATGTCGGTCGCGCGGATCCAGCTGTTGACGTCGTCGGTAACCTCGCGGAATCCTTGCCCGTCGGTATCGAACGTCAGAATGGCGAGCGCCTGGTGCATCGGCTCCCTATATCGGCAAAATGCTTAATCAGGGTGAATTGTTCGCCGCGCCGCCGATAGTGCCCGGATTGCAATGGGTTGGCGAGACGGTAAGCGATGTCGAGTAGCGCGCGCTGGCCGCGCACATCGACGCGGCGCCGCTGGCGCGGTTCAAGTTAGGCCAGTGGGAAGGCAAGCGTCTGACGGTCCACTACGGCTCCGCCTACGACTTCAGCCGCCACTTCCTGGACGAAGCGCCGCCGCTCCTCGAATGGCTGGTCGCGGTGCGCGACAAGCTCACCCCGCAGGTCGGCCGCGACCCGGCCGGGTTCGTCGCGGCGCTGCTGATCCTCTACGATCCCGGAGCAGGCATCGGCTGGCACCGCACCGCCGATGGCTGCGAGCGCCGCAGCGTCGAGCTGCCGCCGCGCTCGCTCTACCTGCTCTCGGGCGAGGTTCGCAGAGAATGGGAGCACTCGATCGCGCCACTGGACGTGACGCGACGCTCGATCACTTTGAGAACGCCGCGCTAAGCGCGTTTCCGTTCGCGGGCTGGACGGCGGCGTGGGAGTGCGCCACATTCGACGAAACGAAAAAAGATCGGGGAGGAAAGCCGCATGAAACAGGCACTTGTTGCGCTCGGCGCAGCGCTGGCGCTGATGTCGGGGACCGCGCACGCGGCCATCACGCAGGTGCAGACCTCCGCCGGGGCGGTGCAGGGCGAGGCCGTCGACGGGATCGGCGAGTTCAAGGGCATTCCCTTCGCCGCGCCGCCTGTGGGTGACCTGCGCTGGAAGGCGCCGCAGCCGGTCGCGCCGTGGCAGGGGGTGCGCAACACGGTCGCGTTCGGGCCGGCCTGCATACAGGGCCCGATCCTCGCGCAGATGGGTAGCGCTGCGGCGCAGTTGGAAGACTGCCTCTACATCGACGTGTGGACCCCGGCGAACACACCGGCCGACAAGCTGCCGGTGATCGCTTGGATCTACGGCGGCGGGTTCAACTCGGGCGCCACCAGCGTACCGATGTACGACGGGGCCAACTTCGCACACCAGGGCGTGGTGCTCGTCAGCCTGTCGTACCGTGTCGGCCCGTTCGGTTTCCTCGCGACGCCGGAACTGAGCGCCGAGAGCGGCCACGGCTCGGGCAACTTCGGCCTCCTCGACCTCGTCGCCGCGCTCCACTGGGTGCACGACAATATCGGCGAGTTCGGCGGCGACTCGGCGAAAGTCACGATCATGGGCCATTCGGCCGGCAGCATGGCGGTGAGCGAGCTGGTCGCTTCGCCGCTGGCCCGCCGCCTGTTCCGCGGGGCGATCGCCGAAAGCGGCGCCAATTTCGCCCCGCCGGGCTCGTTCGCCGCTGCCGGCGTGCCGCTACTGGCCCAGGCCGAGGCGAGCGACAAGGCGTGGCTCGCCGGGCTCGGCGCGAGCACGCTTGCCGAAGCGCGCGCGCTGCCAGCCGACAAGCTCGATGCCGCCCAGCGCGACAAGAGCGCGCCGCGCTTCGGGCCGGTGCTGGACGGCTACGTCATCCCCGGCGACCAGACGTTGTTGTGGCAGCACGGGCGCTATGCCGACGTGCCGATCTTGATCGGCACCACGTCCGACGAGGCCGCGGTGTTCGGTGGCCGCCGCACGATCACCCCGGCCGATTTCGAGAAGGAAGTCCGCGACGGCTATGGCGCCAAGGCCGACGAAATCCTCACCGCCTACCCGCACGCCAGCGACGTCGAAGCGGCCCGCTCGACCAAGAACCTGAGGACCGAGACGACATTCACCTCGAACATGTTCACCTGGGCGCGGCTGCAGGCCCAATACGGCAAGTCGCCGGCCTACGCCTATTACTTCCACCGGCCGACCGCCGGCGACCCCGAAGGCTCGGGCCACGGCAGCGAGGTGCCGCTGGTGTTCGCCAACGAGGATCATCGCGCCGGCCGCCCGGCATGGGGCGACGAGGACCGCGCCTTGTCCAAGGAACTGCAGGGCTATTGGGTTAACTTCGCCAAGACCGGCGATCCCAACGGCCCCGGCCTGCCGCGCTGGCCGAAATTCCAGCCCGGCAAGATCACCGTGATGGAGCTCGGCAAGGACAACAAGCCGATCGCGCTGCCGCTCGAATGGCGACTCAAAACGATCGACGATTACTACGCCTGGCGCCGCGCGAGCGGGTAATCGGGTGATGTCATTCGGATGATGACGAACCGCTCGCGAGATGCCAGAATAGACCGAGTCAACAAGGGCATGTCCCCGCCCCCGGGAGTTGGATTTATGCGTTTTTCTATTGCCTGCGCCGTTGCGCTGGCGCTTTGCCTGCCCGCTGTTCCGGTCCAGGCGCACCATTCGATGGCGATGTTCGACCAGACGAAGACCGTCACTCTCACCGGCACGGTTCGCCAGTTCCAGTGGACCAATCCGCATTGCTACATCCAGTTGATGGTCAAGGATGCCGCCGGCAAGCAGACCGAGTGGAGCTTGGAGATGGGCGCCCCGATGTATCTATACGCCAAAGGCTGGCGGCCCTCGAGCCTCAAGGCCGGTTCCCAGATCAGCGTGACGATAA
The DNA here is from genome assembly GCA_035470785.1 of Croceibacterium sp. GTDB lineage: Bacteria > Pseudomonadota > Alphaproteobacteria > Sphingomonadales > Sphingomonadaceae > Croceibacterium_B. Next base: position 40,410 of record DATIQN010000037.1, read on the forward strand.
ACCCGCTGCGCAACGGCGACCCGGGCGGGATCGTCCTTACCGCCACGGCCGACGGCAAGCAGATCGGCAAGTCTCTGGCGCGGACGTCCTGACCATGCGGGCTGTTTCCTGGCTTGCAGTGCCTGCGCTGCTCGCTCTCGTCGCCGGATCGGCGGTGGCCGGCAAGGCTCCAGCGGGAAGCCGCGCCACGGCCGCCACCAAGCTGCCGGACTGGAGCGGGCTGTGGGTTCCCGAAGGCAATGACACGGCCATCAGCGGCCTGCCCGAGAACCTGACCGAAGCGCGCGCCGAGGGAAAGAGCGCGCCTTCGGGCGGTTTCAACCGGCCGCTGTTCGGTTTCGGCGCGCCGTGGAACGATGAAGGCAAGCGCCGCCAGGCGCTGCGGCAAACGGAGACCGCCAACTGCCGCGCGCAAGGCTGGGGCTTCCCGATGATGATGAACGCCGACGCGCCGATCCAGTTCTTCGTCACGCGGGGCAAGGTGATGATCGTCAACGCCTACCGCGACGTGACCGACGTGCGGATGGCCAAGGCCCATCCGTCGCAAGACGACTTGTGGCCAACTGTGTGGGGCGATTCGATCGGCCACTGGGAGGGTGACACGCTGGTGATCGATTCGATCGCAGTGAAGAACCCCCACGAATACTTCCACGGCGCTCCGCCGCTGTCCGACAAGGCGCATTACGTCCAGCGCATCCGGATGGACAAGCGGAACCACCTGGTCAACGACATCACGATCGAGGATCCGACCACGCTGACCAAGCCGTGGACGGCGCACCTCGCGTACCAGCCGGCCGAAGGGTTCGACCGGATGGTCTACGACACTTACGACAACGACCGGACCGAGTGCGGCACCGACAGTGGCATCGCGCCGTCGAAGGTCGGCGAGGCCGGCGGCGAATAACCGCACCGGAAGGGGAGAACTTATGACACTTCGTAGAACGATTGCCGTCGCCGCCCTGGCGCTCGCGCTATCCGCGCCGCTCGCCGCGCAGCAGCAGCCGACCGGCGAAAAGCCCGCGGTTATCGCCGTGATCCCCGGCGTGATTGCCAATGGCGCCAAGTGGCAGCGCATCTGGCAGGGCCCGATGAACGCCGACGGGATGAGCGCGGCGGCCGACGGTTCGCTGCTGTTCGCGCAGGAGCAAGCCAACGCAGTGATGAAGCTGTGGCCCGACGGCAGGACCTGGGTCGCCTACCCCTATGCCAAGGGCGCAGGCGCGGTATCGGTCGACGCGGCAGGCCGGGTGTTCACGGTCGAGCGGACCTGCACTGACCCTGGGCTCAAGGCCGATTGCAAGGAGCTCACCCGCGTCACCCAGCTCGCCCCCGAGCACAAGGTGCTCGCGGACAAGTTCGCCGACGGCAAGGGCCTCGGCCGGCTCAACGACATCCAGGCCGACGGCCACGGCGGCGTCTGGTACACTCAGGGCGGTCTCTATCATGTGGCGGCGGACGGCACGGTCAGCACGGTTGCCGAGGGCAACGGGATGTTCACCAACGGCGTCGCGCTCAGCCCCGACGGCAAGACGCTCTACGTCACTAACAAGCAGGTGATCGTTGCGTTCGACGTCGCCCCAGACGGCACGGCGAGCAACCGGCGCGACTTCGTCACGCTGGCGAACGAGGAAAAGGGCTTCGGCGGCGACGGCATGGCAGTCGACAGCGCCGGGCGGCTTTACGTTACCGGCGATGCGGGCATCCACGTGATCGCCCCCACGGGCAAGGAACTGGGAGTGATCCCGGTCCCGCGCCGCTCGATCACGCTCGCCTTCGCCGGGCCCGACAAGCGCACGCTCTACACCGGTGCGATGGGCGGGGTCGATCCCGACGGCAAGGAATGGGCCACGCCGCAGGGCGTGCGCAACGACGCGATGACGATTTACAAGGTGACCACGCTCGCCAGCGGTCCGAAGGACCGCCCGAAGTAGGTACCCCTTCAGGTCCTCCTCCCGCTTGCGGGAGGGGCTAGGGATGGGCGTGAACACCGACTCCTGACAGGCCCACCGCCGACCCCTCCCGCAAGCGGGAGGAGAGAAGTTGCCGCCACCCCACAAACGAAAACGCCGGACCCTTGCGGGCCCGGCGTCTCGGGGATTTAGCCGAAAGGCCTTTGCTTAGCGGCGATAGTAATGGCCGCGGTCCCAGCCGCCGTAGTTGCGGTCGCCGTCATGATCGCGGTCGCGGTGGCCGTAGTAACGGTTCCACTGGTGACGATCGTAGGCGCGATAGCCGCGGCTATCGTAGAAGTACCCATTGTTGTATTGGTAGCCGTTGTACCAGTAGCCGTCGTAGTACGGGTAGGTCTGCGGGTAGTAGTACGTCGTGTATCCCGGGGTGTAGTAGGCATAGCCGTTGTAATACGGCTGGTTGTAATAGCCGTCGTAGTACCGGTCGTTATTGCCCGACGCGATCGCCGCGCCGACCGCCAGGCCGAGGATGCCGGCGCCGATTGCGACCGCGGCGTCGTCGCCGTGATGGTGGTGGCGATAATAGCTCTGCGCATCCGCCGGAGCGGCAGTGGCGAGCGCGGCCGCGCCGGCTGCCGTACCGATCAGGATCTTCTTGAACGTGTTCATGGTCAATCTCCGCTGCCCGCTCGGCCCGGCCCCAATGCTAGGCGATTCGCGGGGCATTGATGTCGTTTTGTAACGACGTGCTTGAACCAAACCCGCACAGCGCTGGCAGGTTCCGTTCAGGGTTGTCGCTTTCAGGATGAATAGAGTGGGTTAAGCGGTGTGACGCTTCTGCCGGCGCAGCGCACTCGGCGCTTGCTGGTTTATTAGCGGGTTAGAGCCCCGAATAGGTCATGAGCGTCGGCGTCCTCGATTATGGCCTCGGCGAAGTCGCCGGGCTTGAGGGTGGCGGGCACGTTGCGCAGGAATACCTGGCCGTCGATCTCGGGGGCGTCGGCCTGGCTGCGGGCGGTCGCGCCGATATCGCCGTCCTCGTCGGGCTCGCCGACTTCGTCGACGATCACGGGCAGCGTGCGGCCAACCTTGGCGCCCAGCTTCGCGGCGCTAATCCGCTCGGTGACATCCATCAGGCGGGCGTAGCGCTCTTCCTTGACGGCCTCGGGCACCGGGTCGGGTAGCAGGTTGGCGGCGGCGCCTTCGACCGGCTCAAAGCGAAACGCGCCGACTCGGTCGAGCTGCGCTTGTTCGAGCCAGTCGAGGAGGTAGCGGAAGTCGTCCTCGGTCTCGCCGGGGAAGCCGACGACGAAGCTCGAGCGGATGGTGAGATCGGGGGCGGTGGCGCGCCACTCACGAATGCGCTCGAGCACCCTGGCCTCGTTGGCTGGGCGCTTCATCGCTTTGAGAACCTTGGGGGTGGCGTGCTGGAACGGGATGTCGAGGTAGGGGGTCAGCAGCCCTTCGGCCATCAGCGGGATCACCGCGTAGACGTGGGGGTAGGGGTAGACGTAGTGCAGGCGCACCCATGGC
>DATIQN010000038.1:0-11584 GCA_035470785.1 Croceibacterium sp.
TGATCCCCAAGCTCAACTCGCCGTTCGGCATCGCCGTCAGCAACGGCAAGCTCTACGTCGCCGAGACCGATGCCATTCGCGAATGGGATTTCACGCCAGGACAGACCAGCGTCTCAGGCCCCGGTCGGCTGGTCACGGAACTGCCCGGGCCGCCGATCGACCATCACTGGACCAAAGACATCGTCGTCAGCCCTGACGGCAGCAAGCTCTATGCGGGGATCGGATCCAACAGCAACATCGTCGAGAACGGTCTCGAGGCCGAGAAGGGCCGCGCGCAAATTGTCGAGGTCGAATTGCCGGGCGGAGCCCAGCGCCCCTACGCCACCGGTCTTCGCAATCCCAACGGGCTGACTTTCAATCCCGACTCCGGTCAATTGTGGACCGTGGTCAACGAGCGCGACGAACTCGGCAACAACCTGGTGCCCGATTACCTGACTTCGGTGAAGGACGGCGCGTTTTACGGTTGGCCGTGGAGTTATTACGGCGGCCATGTCGATATTCGTGTGAAACCGGCGCGGCCCGACAAGGTCAAGGCCGCGATCCCGCCCGACTATTCGCTCAGCTCGCATGTCGCTCCGCTCGGGCTGGCCTTCGCTCCCGCGAACTGGCCGGCACCTTACGCCAGCGGAGCCTTCATCGGCGAGCACGGCAGCTGGGACCGCACGGTCTTCAACGGCTACGAGGTGGCGTTCGTGCCCTTCACGGGCGGGCGGCCATCCGGGCAGAAGGTGCATTTCGCGACCGGGTTCGTCGAGGGCGGCAAGGCGCATGGGCGACCGGTGGGGGTGGGCTTTGGGTCCGGTGGTGCGCTGTTTGTCGCAGATGACGTTGGCAACGTCGTTTGGCGCATCGCTCCGGCCAAGACGCCGGGCACAAGTACCAAACCCGGCGGCTAGGCGGCCGAGCGCCGCCAGATCGGCACGACGAATGTTCCCTTCGCGTGCGCCTTCCACAGGAGGAAGACGCCGGCGACGGTCGCCACGAACACCGCCGCCAGCGAGGCTTCGAGGCCGAAGTCGCCGCCGGTCAGCCACTCGGGCCCCGTTCGCCGGGTCACGAGGATGCCGATCGTCTCGCCGGTCCCGGAGACCGGCACGCTGAAGACCCACGCCTGGGTGAAGTTCCACGCCGCATGCAAGCCCGCCGCCAGCCACAACCGCCGGGTGTAGAGGTAAGCCGCGCCGAGTAGGATACCCGCCTCGACCATGATGCTGATCGCGCCGGTCCAGGTTGCGTCGGGGTTCATCATGTGCACCGCGCCGAACAGTACCGAAGTGGCCGCGAGGGCCCACCATGTGCCGACGAGCCGCTCGAGCTGGCGCAGCAGCACGCCGCGGAACAGAGTCTCCTCGAAGATGCCGCTGGCCACGCCCAGCGCGGCCCACTCCCAGAACTGCGTCTTTGCGAAGGGCCGCGTGCCGACTATCTCGATGCCGCCGAGCAAGGCCACCAGTCCGGTCATCAGCGTGAACAAGAGGAACCCGGCGAGAAGCCCGGCGCCCAGTTCCTTGCCGGCTCCCGGAAACGTGAACTCGTGGTCGCGCTCGCCCTCGACCCAGCGGCGGAACGCTTTCCAGACCAGGATCAGGATGGCCGAGCCCGCCAGCACGAACAGGAAGAAGCCGGCCGGCGGCATCCCCATGTGCTGCGCCGCGCTCGAGGCTTCGAGTGAGCCTCCGATGAGGATGAAGATGATCGCTTCGAGGACGATCAGCGTTACCGGGAAGCGCAGGATGCGCAGGGCGAGGTTCGGCCGGGCCGAAAGTGCGGGAGTCCCGTCCATCCGGGCAGCCTAGAACGCGGCCCGCCGAGCGTCGAGCGCGCGCTCCACCAAACCCCCAGTCCTATCGATAAAGCGCTTTCGCTTCCTCGGTCAGCCGCGCCATCGCCCAGCTCCACGGACGCGGGCCCCAGCTGATCCGCGCAACCCCGGCTCCGGCCAGGGCGGCGACGTCGTGATCGGCGGGCTTGATCACGTTCACCGGCAAGGGCGATGCGGCGCAGATGTCGGCGATCAGCTGCAGATCGCTCACGCCGGGCACGAAGAAGCTGCGCGCTCCGGATTCGGCATAGGCATGCGCTCGCTCGAGCGCCTCGTCGAAGAGCGACCGGTCGTTAGGATTCTCCCCGGCGACCAGCTTGCGCAGGAACAGGTCGGTCCGCGCGTTGACCCACAACCCGCTGCCGACGACGGCGGCGACACGCTTGGCTTGTTGCTCGATCGGGTGCAGGCCCGGCCCGCCGACCTCCTGGTCCTCGAAATTGCAGCCGACAACGCCCGTCTCGGCCAGGTATTGCGCGTGATCGGCCAGCCGCGCCGGATCGACCGCGAAGCCGCCCTCGAAGTCGGCGGAGACCGGAAGGTCGACCCCCTGCACGATGCGCCGGATGCAATCGAGAAACAGGTTGAACGGGATCTTCTCGCCATCGGGGTAGCCATTGGCCTCGGCCAGCGAATGGCTACCGGTGGCAAGCGCCTTCGCCCCGCCCGCGGCCACCGCCTTTGCGCTGCCGACGTCCCAGACATTGTACAGCAGGATCGGATCGCCGGGCTTGTGGAGTTCGGCAAAGCGATTCCGCAGATTTGAATTCACGTTCTGGCCTCCCTGGCGAGCAGCTTGCGCTTGATGTCGAGCCCGTAGGCGTAACCGCCGAGCGAGCCGTCCGAACGGATAACGCAGTGGCAGGGAATCAGCACCGGCACATGGTTCGCGCCGTTGGCCGACCCCGCCGCGCGCACGGCGTTGGGATTGCCCGCGGCGGCGGCGATCTCGTAGTAAGAGCGGGTTTCGCCGGGAGGGATTCGGCGCAGCTCCTGCCACACGCGCTCCTGGAAAGCGGTGCCGCGAACGTCGACGGGAATGTCGCGCCCGCTCGCCGGATCGTCGACCGCCGCCACCACCCGCTGCACAAGCGCCGCGAAGTCCTCGCCGCCTTCGATCAGCTCGGCTTTAGGGAACAACCGTTCCAGTTCCTCACGTCCCCGACCGAACGAGAGGCGACAGACGCCCTTCTCGGTCGCGGCCACGAGCATGGGCCCGAGCGAACTCTCGACCACGGCCCAGCGGATGGTCGCGCCTTCGCCGCCCTTGACCCACGCCGAAGGTGCCATGCCCAGTTTTCCTTCCATCGAATCGTAGAACCGCGAGGGGGCTTCGAAGCCCGCCTCGTAGATCGCCTCGGTCACCGAGCCGCTGTTGGCTAGCGCCTCGCGCGCCCGCTCCTCGCGCAAGGCGCGGGCATAAGCGGCGGGCGAAAGCCCTGTCGAGCGCGTGAACACCCGCTGGAAATGCGTCGGCGAATAACCGACTGCCTGGGCGAGTTCGGCCAGTTGCGGCGCGCCTTCGCTCGATTTGATTTCGTCGATCGCTGCCAACACTGCCGCTTCGTCGCGTGCGACCTCGTCCGGTAGGCACCGCTTACACGCGCGCAATCCCGCCGCCTGCGCCTCGCCGCCATCGGCAAAGAAGCGCACGTTCTCGCGGCGCGGCTGGCGCGCGGCGCACGAGGGGCGGCAATAGATCCCGGTCGTCAGCACGCCAATCACGAAGCGCCCGTCGAACGCGCGGTCGCGGCGGCTGAACGCCTGCCAGGCTTTCTCTGCATCGATCATCATGCCGCCTCCATATAGCGATCGATGCGGGCGGAAAAACAGCCATGCCCGGCATTGTGCGCGTCGATGTGGTCGACTCGCGGGTCGGACAGAAGGTCGCGAATGGCGCCGTCATGCTCGCCGGGTCCGGCGACGCGCGAAGCGACGAGATCGCCCTGTCCATCGAACGCGCGCAGGCTCAGCGTGCGCCGTTCGAATACCGGTGGGATGCGATCCACCAGCGGCGCGACTTCCTGCGCATTCTCGCGAACGAGGATGGCGTGGGTCGCGCGATAGGGCCCGTCGACGTCATGGCTGACGTGATTGAGCAGGATCAGCGCCTCGCCCGCCGCTGCGTCTTCGAGACTCACGCGGCAGGGAAAACCGAAAACGGCATCGGCGACGACGCGCCGGGCGCCACGCGCCGCCAGCTCCGCATCGCTCAACGCGAGCAGCGGCTCGAAGCGGGCTCGCGGCAGGCCTTTGATCAGATAGGTCATGCAAATCTCCATTTCCTGATGACCTATCTCTGGCACGCCTGAACAGGCTTCGCTTCCCGCTGCTTGCGTTCAAAACCCGCACTGCCGTAGAGGCCGCGCAATGCTTCGCCGCCTCGCTGCCCTGCTCGCCTGCTTGACGCTGTTCGCGGCGCCTCCTGCACAGGCCGATCCGTCCGACATCGACGCGGCAGCGCGCGGCGTGGTCCGGGTTATCATCGTGCAGAAGGAAGGCGACCAGCTGGTTCCGGTGTCGCACGGCACAGGGTTTGCCGTGGCGCCCGAACGCGTGGTGACCAATTCGCACGTGGTCGAACAGGCACAGCAGGACCCGACCCTGTTCATCGGGATCGTACCGTCAGACGGAGGTGAGGCCGTCTACGGTCGGATTGTCACGGTCAGCCCGCGCAATGACCTCGCGCTCATCGCCACGACTAAGCCGATGCGCCTACCGCCGCTGACGATCTCGGGCAATCCGAACACCGAGAGCGGCGCCGTGGTCGCGGTCGGCTATCCGCAGAACGTCGACCGCGCGCAGGGGCTGAGCATGTCCGACCTGTTCCGCGCCCAGCCGCCGGTCGAATCGAGCGGTTCGCTCGCCGGCCGCCGTCCGAGCCGTCAATTCGACACCCTTTTGCACACCGCGCCGATCGCGCGCGGCAATTCGGGCGGGCCGCTGCTCGATGCCTGCGGCCGCGTGCTCGGGGTCAACAGCTTCGGCGCCGAAAGCGAGGGCGCCGACGCGGGCTTCTATTTCGCCATCTCGACCCGCGAGCTGCTGCCGTTCCTGCGCGCCAACGACATCACCCCGCAGATCAACGACCAGCCTTGCCGTAGCTTGGCCGATCTCGACGCCGAGGAGCGCCAGCGCGCCGAGGAGCAAAAGGTCGCGTCGGACGCGAAAGCCCGGGCCGATGAGGAAGTAATCGCCAAGCGGCGCGAGGAAGCGCGCCGGCAGATCGATTTCCAGATTCTCGACGAGCGCGACAACGGCATGGCGCTGGCACTTGTCCTCTTGCTCGTCGCGCTCGGCGGCGCCGGCTTCGCCTGGCTGTCGTACAAGGACGAGGAGGACAGGCGCACCAAGATCGGCGGCGCGGTGGCCGTTATCGCGCTGGTCGGCGCCGGCATCGCCTGGTTCTCGCGCCCGCCGTTCGCCGAGGGCGACGAACGGCTGCAGGATCTGCTGCGCAAGGAAATGACGGCCGAAAACCACGGCGCCATCCCCACGCCGCAATCCGCCGGAGCGCTGGTGTGCACGCTGGTTCCAGAGCGCAGTCGGATCATCGGCGCCGCCAACCCGACCGTGCCGCTCGACTGGAAGGACGACGGCTGCGTCAACGGCCGCACGCAATACGGCTTCTCGGGCGGCGCCTGGACCCGCGTGCTCGCTCCGCAGGACGAAGCGAGCGTCTCGGTGAACACGTTCGACCCGGCGACCGGCGAATACCGCATGGACCGCTACTTGCTAGACCGCGATGTGATGGCCGCGGTTCGCCAGGCACGGGGCAAGTTCCAGGCCCCGGCTTGCGGCGCGGGCAACGACGCCGCGCAAGCCCTGGGCACCCAGCAGGCCGCGGTGCTGTCACTGCTGCCGGCCCAACCGAACGAGCGGCTCGTCTATCACTGTGCGGCCGGCGCTTCGGCTCCTGCAGCAGCCGCCGGAAAGCCGTAGCTTCGGACTCGGGTTGCATCGCAGCAAAGCCGATGATAGGGGCGCGCCAGCCTTGCCGGGGCCGCTTCTGCGCGCCCGCGAAGGCAGGCGAAAATTTCTGTTTCTTCTGACCCAAGAGGACCCCCTCGCGTGGAGCTTTCCGCCGGTATTAAGGCCAGCCTGGCAGGACGTTACGCCAGCGCCCTGTTCGACCTCGCGAGCGAGGCCGGCACGGTCACCGCAGTCGAGTCCGATCTCGACCGGCTCGGCGAGGCGCTCGCCGAATCGGGAGAGCTGCGCGCGCTGATCCGCAATCCCGAAGTGAGCCGCGAACAGATCGGCCGGGTGCTGGCTGGAATGGGCAGCTATCTCGGCCTCTCCGGGCTGACCCAGAACTTTCTCGGCGTTCTCGCGCAGAACCGCCGCATTGCCGACCTGCCGGCGATGATCCGCGCGTTTCACGCGATCGCCGCCGCCCAGCGCGGCGAGGTTACCGCCGAGGTTGCGAGCGCCCATGCTCTGACCGATGAGCAGTTGGCCACGCTGGAGCAGAAGCTGCGTGCCCGCGAGGGCCGCACCGTCAAGCTCAAGACCCGCGTCGACCCCGACCTGCTCGGCGGGTTGGTCGTCACCGTCGGGTCGAAACGGATCGACGGCTCGATCCGCACCCGTCTCAATTCCCTCGCGCAAGCGATGAAAGGCTGAAAATGGAAATCCGCGCCGCTGAAATCTCCAAGGTCATCAAGGACCAGATCGCCAACTTCGGCACCGAAGCCGAAGTCAGCGAAGTCGGTTCCGTGCTGTCGGTCGGCGACGGCATCGCCCGCATCCATGGGCTCGACAAGGTCCAGGCCGGCGAGATGGTCGAGTTCGCCAACGGCGTACAGGGCATGGCGCTGAACCTCGAAGCCGACAACGTCGGCGTCGTGATCTTCGGCTCGGACGCCGAGATCAAGGAAGGCGACAGCGTCAAGCGCACGGGCACCATCGTCGACGTTCCCGTCGGCAAGGGCCTGCTCGGCCGGGTGGTCGACGCGCTCGGCAACCCAATCGACGGCAAGGGCCCGATCGTTTCAGACGAGCGCCGCCGCGTCGAGGTCAAGGCGCCTGGCATCATCCCGCGGAAATCGGTCCACGAACCGGTGCAGACCGGCCTCAAGGCCCTGGACGCGCTGGTCCCGATCGGCCGCGGCCAGCGCGAGCTGATCATCGGCGACCGCCAGACCGGCAAGAGCGCGGTCGCGATCGACACCTTCATCAACCAGAAGGAAATCAACGCCAGCGGCGACGAGAGCAAGAAGCTCTACTGCATCTACGTCGCCATCGGCCAGAAGCGCTCCACCGTCGCGCAGCTTGTCCGCACGCTCGAAGAGAACGGCGCGATGGAGTATTCGATCATCGTCGCCGCGACCGCTTCGGAGCCGGCGCCGCTGCAGTACCTGGCGCCCTACACCGGGTGCACGATGGGCGAGTTTTTCCGCGACAACGGCATGCACGCCGTGATCGTCTATGACGACTTGTCCAAGCAAGCCGTTGCCTATCGCCAGATGTCGCTGCTGCTGCGCCGCCCGCCGGGACGCGAAGCCTATCCCGGCGACGTGTTTTACCTCCACAGCCGCCTGCTCGAGCGCGCAGCGAAGATGAGCGACGCCAACGGGAGCGGCTCACTGACCGCGCTGCCGATCATCGAGACCCAGGCGGGCGACGTGTCGGCCTACATCCCGACCAACGTGATCTCGATCACCGACGGGCAGATCTTCCTCGAGACCAACCTGTTCTTCCAGGGCATCCGCCCGGCGATCAACGTCGGCCTGTCGGTCAGCCGCGTCGGCTCGGCCGCGCAGACCAAGGCGATGAAGAAGGTCTCGGGCTCGATCAAGCTCGAGCTCGCGCAGTATCGCGAGATGGCCGCCTTCGCGCAGTTCGGTTCGGACCTCGACGCCTCGACGCAGAAGCTGCTCAACCGCGGCGCCCGGCTGACCGAGCTGCTCAAGCAACCGCAGTTCAGCCCGATGCCGTTCGAGGAGCAGACCGTGTCGATCTTCGCCGGCACCAACGGCTATCTCGACACCGTCCCAGTCGACCGGGTGGTCGAATACGAAGCCGCGATGCTCAGCTTCATGCGCGCCGAGCATGCCGACGTGCTCACGGAAATCCGCGGCACCAAGGCGTTCGAGGACGGAACGAAGGGCAAGCTGGTCAAGGCGCTCGACGCTTTCGCCAAGCAGTTCGCCTAAGGATAGCCCGTGGCATCGCTCAAGGAACTCAAGGGCCGGATCAACTCGGTCAAGTCGACCCAGAAGATCACCAAGGCCAAGCAGATGGTCGCGGCGGCGAAGCTGCGCAAGGCACAGGCTGCGGCCGAAGCCGCGCGGCCTTATGCCACGCGGTTGAGCGCGGTCATGGCAAGCCTCGCGGGCAAGGTGATCGGCCGCGACGGCGCGCCGAAGCTGCTTGCCGGTACCGGCAAGGACCAGAAGCACCTGCTGGTGGTCGCCAACTCCGACAAGGGCCTCGCCGGCGCGTTCAACTCGAACATCGTCCGCGCGGCGCTAACCAAGGCCAAGGAACTGAAGGCCGCGGGCAAGGACGTCGATTTCTACCTCGTCGGCCGTAAGGGCCGCGCGCCGATCCGCCGCGCGTACCCCAGCAACATAGCCCAGATGTTCGACACCACCGATGTGCGTGAGCCCGGCTTTGCCGAAGCCACCCGCATTGCCGACGAGCTGATGGCGATGTTCGAGGCCGGCAAGTTCGACGTCGCGCACCTGTTCTTCAGCACCTTCAAGTCGGCGCTGACGCAGGACCCGACGCGGGTGCAGATCATCCCGGTCCCGGCTCCTGCCGTCGCCGACACCAGCACCGCGGCGGTCGAGTACGAGCCCGACGAGGAGGAGATTCTCGCCGAGTTGCTGCCGCGCTACCTCAAGACGCAGATCTTCGGCGCGCTGCTCGAAAACCAGGCGTCCGAGCAAGGCGCGTCGATGACCGCGATGGACAACGCCACCCGCAACGCCGGCGAGCTGATCCAGAAGCTGACCATCCAGTACAACCGCAGCCGCCAGGCCGCGATCACCACCGAGCTCATTGAAATCATCGCCGGCGCCGAAGCGCTCTAAGAATTACAGACCAAGGAACTTAAAATGGCCACCGCCGCAGTCCTCAACCAGACCACCAACGGCACGATCAGCCAGGTCATCGGCGCCGTCGTCGACGTGACCTTCGAGAACGATCTGCCGGCGATTCTCACCGCGCTCGAGACCGACAACAACGGCAACCGGCTGGTGCTCGAAGTCGCCCAGCACCTCGGCGAAAACACGGTGCGCACGATCGCCATGGACGCGACCGAAGGCCTCACCCGCGGTCAACAAGTGGTTAACACGGGTAAACAGATCTCGGTGCCCGTCGGCCCGCAGACGCTCGGCCGCATCGTCAACGTGATCGGTGAGCCGATCGACGAGCGCGGTCCGGTCAATGCCGCCAAGCGCAACCCGATCCACGCGGCCGCGCCGCTGTTCGTCGACCAGTCGACCGAAAGCTCGATCCTCGTCACCGGCATCAAGGTCATCGACCTGCTCGCGCCCTATGCGCGCGGTGGCAAGATCGGCCTGTTCGGGGGCGCCGGCGTCGGCAAGACCGTGCTGATCCAGGAGCTGATCAACAACATCGCCAAGGGCCACGGCGGCGTGTCGGTGTTCGCCGGCGTGGGTGAGCGCACCCGCGAGGGCAACGACCTCTACCACGAGTTCCTCGACGCCGGCGTCATTGCCAAGGACGCCGAGGGCAACCCGACGCCGGAAGGCTCCAAGGTCGCCCTCGTGTTCGGCCAGATGAATGAGCCGCCGGGCGCCCGCGCCCGCGTCGCGCTCTCGGGCCTGACGATGGCCGAATACTTCCGCGACGAGGAAGGCCAGGACGTGCTTTTCTTCGTCGACAACATCTTCCGCTTCACCCAGGCGGGCTCGGAAGTGTCGGCGCTGCTCGGCCGCATTCCGTCGGCGGTGGGCTACCAGCCGACGCTGTCGACCGACATGGGCAACCTGCAGGAACGCATCACCTCGACCACCAAGGGCTCGATCACCTCGGTGCAGGCGATCTACGTCCCCGCGGACGACTTGACCGACCCGGCGCCGGCGACCTCGTTCGCTCACTTGGACGCGACCACCACGCTCAACCGCGCGATCTCGGAAATGGGCATCTACCCGGCGGTCGACCCGCTCGACTCCACCAGCCGCGTGTTGACCCCGGCGGTCGTCGGGCAGGAGCACTACGAGACGGCGCGCAAGGTCCAGGAGACCCTCCAGCGCTACAAGTCGCTGCAGGACATCATCGCCATCCTCGGCATGGACGAACTCTCCGAAGAGGATAAGCTGGTCGTTGCCCGCGCGCGCAAGATCCAGCGCTTCCTCAGCCAGCCGTTCCACGTCGCCGAAGTTTTCACCGGCATCCCGGGCAAGTTCGTCCAGGTCGAAGACACGGTCGCCAGCTTCAAGGCGGTGGTCGAAGGCGAATATGACCACCTGCCTGAGGGCGCCTTCTACATGGTCGGCGGCATCGAAGAGGCGGTCGAAAAGGCCAAGAAGATGGCCGAGGAAGCCTAATAGCGATGGCCCTTCACTTCGAACTCGTCACCCCGGCCCGGCTCGTCCGCTCGGAGGACGTCTACATGGTGGTCGTCCCCGGCACCGAGGGCGAGTTCGGCGTGCTCGAGGGCCATGCGCCGGTAATGTCGACCATCCGCGACGGCGCGGTCCAGGTGTATCGCACCGAGGGCGCCGCGCCCGAAAGCATCGAGGTTCGCGGCGGCTTCGCCGAAGTCGGAGAGAACGGGCTGACGGTGCTCGCGGAGCACGTCGAGGGCTGAGTCCCGCGTCGACCGTTCGACCCAACGCGCGGCCCCCTTGCGACGCGCGTGTTGTTGGACAGAAACCGCTTTCATACAACGGCCCTGCTGTGCCAGCACGGATCGATTAGGATTCGACCGGCCTGTGCCTAAAAGCCTGAAAAGGATTCCGCTCGCCGGGTGGATCGTCATCGGCCTCGTGCTTGGTGCAGCGGCTGGGCTCGCGCTCCCCACCCCTGGAAAGACGGCATGGAGCGACACCGTAGTGGCTAGCGCCGACGTCGTCGCCAGGCTCTGGCTCGCGGCGCTGCAAATGACGATCCTGCCGCTGGTGTTTGCACTGCTCTCGACCACCTTCGTTCGCTCGGGAGGGTTGTCCGCGAGCGAGGGCGTAGCGCGGCGCACGATCGTGGTCGTCCTGGCGCTCTACCTGCTTGCAGTCTTCGTCGGCATCGTCTTCACGCCGATCCTGCTCGCGCTGTCGCCAGTGACGCCCGAGATCGCCGGGGCGATGCGCAGCGCCGGCGGAGGCCCCGTAGCGGTTCCCCACTTGCCTGTCGCCGACATGATCCTGGGCGCGGTGCCGACCAATATCGTCTCCGCCGCCGCGAGCGGCTCGCTCCTGCCGGTACTCGTCTTCGCGCTCGTGTTCGGCGCCGCGCTGGCGCGGATCGGCAGCGAGCGCAACGTCGCGATCGTTGCGGTTCTCGAGGACTCGCCGCGACGATGTTCCTGGTCGTCGGCTGGGTCATCGCGCTGGTGCCTATCGGCGTCGCCGGTTTCATCCTCGTGGCGACGAACACCGGCGGCGCGGCGCTGCTGTGGGGCATCGCGCACTACGTTGCGCTCTACAGCTCGCTGATGCTGATCCTGACGGCATTCGCCTATGTCGTGGCGTTGCTGGCCGGACGGGCGCCGCTCGGCGCGTTCGCCCGCGCAATGCTTCCCGTTCAAATCGTCGCCTTCAACACGCGCAGCTCGCTCGCCTGCCTACCGCT
>DATIQN010000039.1:0-78457 GCA_035470785.1 Croceibacterium sp.
ACCGCCTCGGCGATGTCGAGCGTGAACTGCAGCCGTCCGGCCGCGACGTTGTTCGCCACCAGCTCGTCGAGTCCGGGCTCGAAGATCGGGATCCGTCCGGCGAGAAGCGCCTCGACCTTGGCCGCGTCCTTGTCGACGCACGTGACCTCGTGCCCGAAGTCGGCAAAACACGCGCCGGAGACCAGGCCGACGTAACCGGTGCCGATCATCACGATGCGCATTCTTGTTCCTTCACCTCGCGTCACTCTTTTGACTATGACCAGAGATTCTTAGTCCTAATAATGTTTTCCGTGAAAGGAGCCTGCAGCGTTTCGTATCGGTAATCATTCTTTAAAACGATCACCAGTTTTTCTCTAAATTGTTCAATGGTAATCCTAGATAAATTCGGAATACGGCTGCGTTCAAACGATGATGTGATCATTTTATGAGGTTGCTCAAGGAGCGGTGATTGAATTGTCCCGCCTTGGTACATGCAGTTGCGCCAGTCTTCCTGGCGCCCCGGAGCAGCGAATTAGCGAATCCGAATTCAACATCCAAATCGGATGCCTAGGAAACCGCAGACGGTCGCTCAGAAGGTGCGCTCACGAATGATCGTACCGATCGCAGCCTTGTAAGTTACCGGCGTGTCGAAAGGCAAAGATTGCTGCCAAGCGACACCGGGATAGAGGCGCTTGGCGGGTAGGGGACGGCAGTCCTTGCCGACGGCATCGCACTGCTTGCCGTCGAACAGCTCTTGCGCGGTGTTGCCTGCGTTGGTCAGCGTGAGCGACCTGCCCTTGCGCTCGCCGGCAAGATCGCCGGTGAACTGTGCTGGACGGAAGAGAACCAGTGCATCGTATCCAACGAACACCTTGAGCGCGCTTTGGTCGGCGCTAATCGGTCCGGCGACAGGCCTGATTGCCACGCGGTAGACGCGGTCGATGGCAGGACGAGCGCCAATCGCGGCGATACGCACCGTCCGTCGCTCGCCTGGCGCAAGAACCAGCTTTTGCGGCGTGACGAGAATGCCAGATTGCTCGGGATCGGCGGGAGAGGGGACCCGCTGCTCGTCAGGCGTACCGGCCTTGAGGATCTCGAAGGGTTCAGCCGAAACGTACATCCGTTCAGGCCCGTCGTTGAATACCTCGATGTCGTCGCGCGGCGGCTTGCCAGGCAGAAGGTCGACAATCACTTGGCTGAGCACCATCTCGGCGTGCGCCCAGCCTCCAAGGCCGAACGCGGCAGCGAGAGCAAGCGCCGCGCACATCGGGGTTGTACTTTTCATTTGGTCTTTCCCTCCCCAAGTGGGCCAAGCTGCGCAAGAGTGCCGAGTTGGATCCCTCTGTCGCCGCAGCAGGCGACCGAGCCGAGCTGTGCAATGCCGTCTTTGGCCGCGCCGCGCGGCAGTGTCGTCGCGAAAGAGCGACCATCGCGTAGCGTCACCGTTAGCTCGGCGTCGTCGGCCACCACAATCTGGAAGAAGCCACCGTCGTCAGTCTCGCTCCATACGCCCTTCCCCATGATCGACGCATGGGTGATCGGGGCGCCGTCGGGGGCGACCAGGCGACCGAATTTTATGATGACCGGCGCGACCTTCCATTCGAGCCGGCTGACGCCGCCAGGATAGAGGCCGACGCTGCGTGGCGAGCTGTCGTAGGCGAGCAAATCTTTCCCCGTCGACCGGATGCGCACTTGATACGCTCGATAGGTCGGTAGCGCGAGGGTGAGGGGCCGGTTACCCACGAGCATGCCGGCGATTTGTTCGTTGACCAAGACCTCGAAACGGTCGTCGTTACGAGCGCCGTCGACGTGGACGACAATTATGCTGCCGGTCGTGGTCTTGCCGGCAGTTCGGACGGCCCCACCACCGGCAGCGATCGTGGTCTGCAGGCCAACGCTGTATTGCGACATGCGCGGGCCGGGACCGTTATCGCTGCTCACGAAGTCGCCTGACAGCGTACCCATTGGATGACGGAATTCGGAGGAGAGCACGAAGTCGTCCTCACGGGGCTGGTGATCGATACCGGCGCCCACCGCCAGTTCGCCGCCAGCGGCATTCGCGGTCCAGCTTCCGGCCAGCGAAGCGACCGGACCATCACCGAGGTCGTCGTCGCTCATGCTCGAAGTTCTGCCGCCGCCGAGCGCGGTGACCGAGGTGCGCGCGCCGAGCAGCCGCAGCGAAACGCCGGCGAAGGCCGAGGTGCCGCGTTCGGTCATCGCCATAT
The DNA here is from genome assembly GCA_035470785.1 of Croceibacterium sp. Lineage (GTDB taxonomy): Bacteria > Pseudomonadota > Alphaproteobacteria > Sphingomonadales > Sphingomonadaceae > Croceibacterium_B. Next base: position 2,205 of record DATIQN010000039.1, read on the forward strand.
CGCTGCGCAAGGTGAGCGTAAACGGGCCCTGGCGCAGGACATCCCACTGGAGCGATGGCCCGAAACTGTAGACTGGCGCCTGCGCCTTCGCGTCGCGATAGGAGAGCACACCGAGGAAGCGGACATTCGAAATGCTATACGATAAGACGCCGCCGGCCTGCGAATAACTGCCACTCGGCAGAAGAAGGTCGGGCGTACCGATGGAATCCCCAACCACACGAGCAGGGGCGGTTGTTCCGGTAGCGAAAACGCCAATCCCTGGTCCTTCGATGTGCCGCATGTCGAAATTGAAATTGAAGCGCGACGTCCCGCTTGAGGCGGCCTGAAGAATGGCCCCATACCGTCCATCAAGGTCCGCGACGGCGACAACGCGAATTTGCGCCAGCCGCGTTAGCAACGTCGCCCCAAATTCGGCGGAGCCGCCCCGGTCAGTCGCTTGAACTTCACCTTCGAGCGCCCAGGATTCGCTTAACCGGCGTACGATTCCGCCCTGCAGGAACGGATGGCGAGAGGGCTCGAGCGAGCCGGTATGATCGCCGTCGATCAACACGCCTCCGTAGGTCCAGAAGTCGGTTCGCCCGAGCGACGGTATGCGCCTGCTCTTGGTAAAGAACCTCCGTTCCTCGCGAGTTTGCTGGCCAGGCTCGTCAATCCGCAGCACGACTTCGTATGATCCGTCGGGCAAATTGGAGGTGTCGACTTGCTGGTTACCGGCTTCATAGGTCGCCGAGTTGAGCACCCGGCCATCGCGCACAACATCGATCCGCGCGCGGTGGTCGAGATAGACCACGATCGGGCTACCGACGATCTTGTCTCTATCAAGGCGCGTGTCGATCTGGGTTTCGACGCCGAGGCCGAGCAGCTTACGCCGGCCAGTTAGGTCGTTGCCTGGGGCCCACAGCGCTCCGGCCGAATAGCGCACCTCCGGCCGGTCCCATTCGAAGGCGAGCTGCTCGGCTTGGAGCCCATAACGGCTGGCGTAAGTCAGATCCGCCCGCAGCCGCCGCGGACCGTCAGCCAGAACAAGCTGGTCCTGCAGGTTATAGTAGTCGCGCTCTGTGCCCGCGCTACCGGACAGCACCGCGCCGATCGCGTTGATCATCGACAACCCTCCGGCCGGGGCGGGTAGGTAGCGTTCTGCGATGTTATCCTGCACCGAGAGGAAGCGTGGGTTGAGGAATACGTCGAGGCGCAACTTATCGCGGTCGAGGATCACCCCAGCGATTTCAGGCGAAAGCCGGCCGCAAGTCTCTCGGTCGGCACTTGCCGAACAGGCGCGGTCGGAGTTGGCTTGAAGATTGGCCGCTGCAAGCGCAGCTTCCACGGCCTGCCGATCCGACACGTTTGGCAGCAATGCAAGCAGCGCCTCCGGATTCGCGATCCGCACGCTATCGGGCGTCACCGCGACAATTGCCTCGCCGCGCCGCACGCCGCCGAAATAAACGTCAACCAATAGCGACTGCTCGCCGAGATCTGCGAAGCCGGCGGGCTCGCCAACCGTGATGGCGGGAGCGCTCGAAGCCGCGGCAGGCGCGGGCAGGGCGACCCCCACAGCGACCGTCCAGCCCCAGGCGAGGGCGCGCAGATGGACGGCCGATCGGCGCCGATCGTGCAGGACTCGCTTCCTCATTCCGGCGCGATCGTAATCTGCAGCGTGCCAGAGTATGATCCCGCGCTCGCTGCGCTGAGCGTGCTGGCGCGAATGATCACGGTCAGGCTGGCGGTGGCACTCGGCCCACTGTTGCAGGTCTGCTGGGTCGCCAGCGACGTGAAGCCGGACGTCGTGACGCCGGCAACCAGCGCCGCGCCGCTGCTCTGATTGGCGTTGCCTGACCACAGAACGTCATACGGCAGCAGTGCCGGACCGCCTGTAAGCGCGAACGAGCCTCCGGTGCCACTACCGGTCGCGGTCACCGAATATCCAGCCGTGGTGGTAGAGCTGAATACGCACACGCTTTGACTGGCGGCTTGATCGGCGGTCCCCGCGATCAGGCCGAAGGAGACGTCGCTCAGTCCGGCGACCCGCGCCTTGCCTGTCGCCGCAAGAGCGGGCGATGGCCACGCCACCGCCACGATCACCCCCATGATCAGGGCGGCAATAGGGGAACTCCCGTACGTCATGGTTAACGGTATGAACAGGCGTGGTTAAGATTGAGTTAGCGAATACAAGAAGCCCGCACCGGGCGACTGGAACCCGGGCGGGCAGGTGATATGCGAAAGTGAATGAGCTATTGCGGCGTTACGAGAAGTGTCAGTGTTCCGGTATAACTGCTCCCGGCAATCATCGTACTGAGATCCGTAGTGCTCATCTTGACAATCAGACTGGCCGACGCGAGCGGCGCACTTGAACAGGTCTGGTTGACCGCGCCCGACGTAAGCGATGAGCTCGCCGTTCCGGCGACAAGCGCGGACCCCGAGGTCTGACCGCTCGTGGCCGCCCACTCGACCGAGTACGGGACAATGCCGGCGCCATTGGTCAAGGTGAACGCGCTGCTGGTACCGCTTCCGGTCGCAGTGATCGTGTAGCCATTCGTAGCGGTGTTACTCCACACGCAGACATTTTGCGCGCTTGACGCCGCGGTACTTGGGTCTTGGTTGGCAAACGAGACGTCTGTCAGACCTGTGATGCGAGCGCGGCTGGGAACAGAAGCTGAGATTGCAATGCTGCCCTGCGATGTTGCACCGAGCGAACCTTGAGTTGCGCCCCACGCTTGCGCGCCGTTGAGCGCGACGAAGAGAGCCACGCCCAATGCGACGACAGGCCTGCCTCGAAGCTGCCGATGTTTCGAAAGAATACTCATGTCACAAGTCCCTCGGTCGAAAGCGCACTGACACCAGCCAGCAACGGGCTTCTACCTAGGGCTGGTTAATAATCCCTTTGCCAAGATGTCCCGGGTAGCGGCGCGAGCTTGCTGGTTCCCGGACCGTTCGCCAAGCTCCCAACCCCCTCGAACCCCGCAAGTCGTTCAAGACTCCGGCTCGTCTTCGACAGTTCAAAATATGAATGGCGCCAAACACCTCAGTCACAGAAATCACGTTCTTGTCGAGTTGCCGGAGTGAGTCTGGAAAGCAACTGGCCGCGCGGGACACAAACCGCGCTCAGCTCGAACATTAGTCTCATTTCTGATCCGTATAGCCAGTCTTGCAGTCGCAAGTTCAGGAATAGTCAGCCAACGCTGAGGCTTCTGCGGAGGTCGCGAATCTGGAGGGATCGAGAGGCGGAATTGGCATCAAGCGCGCCTTCCTCTGCGCCTCGCCTTGTGCCATTGCGTGCCGCACATTACGAGCTGCGGGGTCAATGAGCGAGCTTCTCAAGATTAGTCTTCCGGACGGTTCGGTCCGCGAAATGCCTGCCGGCTCGACACCTGCGGACGTCGCCGCCGCGATCGGCCCGGGCCTCGCCAAGGCCGCTCTCGCCGCTCGCGTGGACGGCGAGGTGCGCGACATCATGCGCCCGTTCGAAGGCGATTCTCAACTCGCCTTGATCACTAGCCGCGACGAGGCCGACGCACTCGAGCTTGCGCGGCACGACTATGCGCATGTGCTGGCTGAAGCGGTGCAGGCGCTGTGGCCCGACACGCAGATCACCTTCGGCCCGTCGACTGAGGACGGCTTCTATTACGATTTCGCGCCTGGCGGACGGGGGCCGTTCACCGAAGAAGACCTGCCGCTCATCGAGGCGAAGATGCGCGAGATCATCGCCGCCGACAAACCTCTGCGCCGCGAAGTGTGGACCCGCGAACAGCTGATCTCACGCTGGCGGCAGCAAGGTGAGACCTTCAAGGCCGAGTGGGCTGCCGAGCTGCCAGAAGACGTCGCGCTTTCCGTCTACTGGTCGGGCGACGACTGGCTCGACATGTGCCGCGGGCCCCACCTGGCAAGCACGGGGAAGCTCGATCCCCAGGCTTTCAAGCTCACGCGTGTCTCCGGCGCTTACTGGCGCGGCGACCAGAACAACGCGATGCTCAGCCGGATCTACGGTACCGGCTGGCTCAACAAGAAGCAGCTCGATGCCCACCTTTTCCGGCTCGAGGAAGCGGGCAAACGCGACCACCGCAAGCTCGGCCAGGAAATGGACCTGTTCCACTTCCAGGCCGAGGCGCAGGGCAGCTGCTTCTGGCATCCCAAGGGGTACCTCATCTGGCGCGAGCTCGAGCGCTACATGCGCCGGCAGCTCGACGCCGCGGGCTACGAGGAAGTGAAGACCCCGCAACTGATGGACGTGCGCCAGTGGGAGAAGTCCGGCCACTGGGGCAAGTATTCCGAGAACATGTTCGCGGTGCCCGACGAGGTGCCCGACGCCGAAGGCGAAGGTCCGGTGATCAGCGGCACCGGCGAAATGATGGCGCTCAAACCGATGAACTGCCCGGCGCACATTCTCGTCTTCAAGCAGGGCATCAAGTCGTACCGCGACTTGCCGATCCGCATGGCCGAGTTCGGCTGCTGCCACCGCAACGAACCGCACGGCGCGCTGCACGGCCTGCTGCGCGTGCGCCAGTTCACGCAGGACGACGCGCACATCTTCTGCCGCGAGGACCAACTGGTCGAGGAAGTCGCGCGCTTCTGCAACCTCCTCGACGCGATTTATCGCCAACTCGGTTTCGACGAATACGCGATCAAGCTCGCGCTGCGCCCGGAGAAGCGCTTCGGCTCGGAAGAGATGTGGGACTGGGCCGAGCAGTCGCTGCGCGACGCGGTCGCCAGCACCGGTCGCAATACGGCGGAATGGGGCTGGGAAGAGTTGCCCGGCGAAGGCGCGTTCTATGCGCCCAAGCTCGAGTTCCACCTGACCGACGCGATCGGGCGCACCTGGCAGGTCGGCACGCTGCAGACCGACACGGTGCTACCCGAGCGGCTCGACGCATCGTACGTCGGCGAGGACGGCGAACGCCACCGGCCGGTGATGCTCCACCGCGCGATTCTCGGCACGTTCGAGCGGTTCATCGGCATCCTGATCGAACACTATGCCGGCAAGCTGCCGCTGTGGCTGGCGCCGGTGCAGGCTGTGGTGGCGACGATCGTTTCCGACGCCGACGACTATGCCAACAAGGTGCTGGCCAAGCTGCAGGCCGCAGGCTTGCGGGCCGATGCCGACCTGCGGAACGAGAAGATCAACTACAAGGTGCGCGAGCACTCGGTGGCCAAGGTTCCGCACATGCTGGTCGTCGGCAAGCGCGAGGCCGAGGAAGGTACAGTCGCGCTGCGCACACTGGGTGAGCAGCAGCAGCGGGTGCTCAGCGTCGACGATGCGATCGAGTGGCTGAAGGGCGAGGCAAGCCCGCCCGACTTGCGCTGATCAGAACGGCAGCACCTGGCCGGCGGCGATGAGCGCCAGCGCGCAGGCTGCGACGATGATCCTGCGAGCGGCTTCAGCTCGATCGACAGCGATCTGGCGAGCATAGGCGATAGCGCGGGTCATGACGGAGGTTGTCCGCCACAATCGCTAACGAAGTCCTAACGCGGCCGCTTCGGAACATGCTGGCTGGCGCAGTGAAAGCTGCCCCCGCCGGTGAGAACGGCGTCGGCGGGGAGGCCGATCGTCGCGCGGTCGGGGAACAACTCACCGATTGCGGCCACGCCGTCGGCGTCGTGAATGGTGCCGTAAGTCGGAACCACGATCACGCCATTGCAAATGGCAAAGTTCATGTAGCTCGCCGGCTCGACTTGGGTACCGGCCTCGATCCGGCCGGGCGAGGGAACGTCGCGGACGATCAGACCGAATCCCCGCGCGCGTGCGCGAGCATCTGCATAGATCGCAGCATTGGGATCGTCGGGCCCGGTCGCCACGGGAACCGCCAGCTCGCCCGGGGCGACGAACCGGGCGAGGTTGTCGACGTGCCCGTCGGTGTGATCGCAGACGAGGCCCTCGCCGAGCCAGAGGACGTCGCGCAAGCCCAGCTCCAGCCGCAGCCGTTCCTCGATGTCTGCCCGCGACAGCCCGGGATTGCGGTTGCCATTGAGCAGGCATTGCTCCGTGGTTACGACCAGGCCCGTCCCGTCGGTGTCGATCGCCCCGCCTTCAAGAATCCAGTCGGACTCCGATAACGGCAGTCCGGCTGCCTCGGCCATCGACGCACCGACCTCCTGGTCGCCTTCCATGTCGTCGTACTTGCCGCCCCAACCGTTGAAGCGGAATTTGCGGGCGAAACGGCGAGCCGAGGCATCGAACAGCGCCAGCGGCCCGGTGTCGCGCAGCCAGATGTCGCCATAGGGGTGCCGCTCGAGCAGGATCGATGCGCTCACCAGCTCACGCGCGCGCGCTTGGTTGGCGCCGTCGTGGACCACCAGCCGGACCTCCTGCCCGGTCTCGGCGACAGCGTTGGCGTAGGCGGCGATCTGTTCCTGCGCCGGCACCAGCGACTCTTCCCACAGCGAGGCATCGTGCGGAAAGCCGATCCAGATCCATTCCTGCTCGGCAAACTCGGCCGGCATCGGCAGCGGTGTTGTCATCGGGTCGGCATCCTCGGGGAAACGCGGACTTTCCCCTTGGCAAAGCGGTCGCCGCGCCACAAGCGCCCCTTGCCCTTGCCGCGCTGCCCATGCAGGTGATGCCCGATGGCCGATATCCTGCAAGCGGACTGGGCAGGCGCGCTGGCGCGCGCGCGGACGCACGCGCCGTTCCTCGCGCTCGGCCTCGACCGCCAGCCCGAACTCGAGACGATGCTTGCCGAGGGGCGGGGCGAGGATGCCCTGGTCCATGCCCGCGCGCTTTCCGCCGGGGACGATGTCGGCTCGGCACTGCGGCGCGAGCGCTTGGCGCTGGCGGTGGCGCTGGCGATCGGCGACCTCGCCGGGACCTTCCCATTGGCGCGCGTGATGCACGAATTGAGCGACTTCGCCGACCGCGCGCTCGAGGCTTCGATCGCCGAGGCGATCCGTCGGCGCGTGCCCGACGCCGGGCCTGACGGCTTTACCGCGCTGGCGCTCGGCAAGCAGGGCGCGCGCGAACTCAACTACAGCTCGGACATCGATCCGATCCTGCTTTATGATCCCGCGCGCCTGCCGCGGCGCGAGCGCGACGATCCGGCCGAAGCCGCCCAGCGCTACGCCCGCACGCTTCTCTCGCTGCTGAGCGAGCAGACGGCCGACGGCTACGTCCTTCGCGTCGACCTGCGGCTGCGACCCGCGTCCGAAGTCAGCCCGCTGGCGATCTCTTTTGACGCGGCGCTGACGCATTACGAAAGTTCCGCTCTGGCGTGGGAGCGCGCCGCGTTCATCCGCGCGCGAGCTGCGGCGGGCGACGTCGCCGCAGGAGAGGCCTTTCTCGCCAGCATCACCCCGTTCGTGTGGCGCCGCAGCCTCGACTTCACGGCGCTCGAGGAGATCCGCCGGCTGACCGCGCGGATTCGCGATCACCACAAGGGCCCGCGCGAGCCGGGCCCGGGGTTTGACCTCAAGCGCGGGCGCGGCGGTATCCGCGAAATCGAGTTCTTCGCGCAGACCCAGCAGCTGATCCACGGTGGCCGCCACCCCGCGCTGCGAGTACGCGGCACGCGGGCGGCGCTCGATGCCCTGGCCGAGGGCGGGATCGTCGCGCCTGAGGATGCCGCCATGCTCGGTGAGAGTTACGACCGGCTTCGAGCGATCGAGCATCGGTTGCAGATGGTTGACGATCGCCAGACCCACTCGCTCCCTCGGGAACCCGCGGCAATCGACAACGTCGCGCAGCTCGACGGGCTGGCCGACGGCGCAGCGCTGATCGACGAGTTGCGGACGCTCACCGCGGGCGTCGCGGCGCGGTACGACACCCTGCTGACCGGTTCCAGCGAGCGTCCGCCCACGCGCCCCGCTCGCGACAGCGCGACCGTCGCTCTCGTCGAGGAGCGAATCGACAAGTGGCGCGACACCTTGCGCACGCTGCGCAGTTCAGAAGCGCGGGCTGCTTTGGCCACTTTGCGGCCCGTGCTAGTCGAGGCGCTCGCCGCCGCCCCGGATCCAAACCGGGCGATGAACCGCCTCGAGACCGTGCTCGAGCACGTCTCGACCGCGATCAACCTGTTCCGGCTGTTCGAAGCACGTCCGGGTCTGCTCGACCAGGTACTGCGCATCGTGGCCCTGGCAGAGCCGCTTGCCGAAGGGTTGGGCCGGCACCCGGAATGGCTCGATGCGCTTATCGATACCCGCGCCCTCGATTTGCCCGGTCCGGCAGCGGAACTCGCCGAACAGATGCGCCAGGCGCCCGCCGATTACGAGCGGCGGCTCGATCGAATTCGCCAAGTCGTTGGAGAAGCACGATTTTCGCTCGGCGTGCAACTGGTCGAAGCCCAACATGATCCACTGGACATAGCGGCGGGCCTCGCTCGCGTTGCTGAAGCGGCGCTGGCGTCAGGCGCCGCGGCGGCGATCGCAGAATTCGAGACGGCGCACGGGCGCATTCGTGGCGGCAACTTGCTAATTCTCGGCCTCGGACGTCTTGGCGGAGGCGCATTGACACATGCATCGGATCTCGACCTGATCTACTTGTTCTCCGGCGACATCGGGGTCGAATCCGATGGGCAACGGGCGTTGACCGCGTCGCTCTATTTCAACCGCCTGGCGCAGCGCGTCACTGCGGCCCTGAGCGTGCCAACCGCCGCGGGCGCGCTCTACGAGATCGACACCCGCCTGCGACCTCAAGGTACACAAGGGCCGCTGGCGGTCAGCCTCGACAGCTTTGCGCGCTATCAGCGTGAGGATGCCTGGACGTGGGAACACATGGCGCTGACTCGCGCCCGGCCGCTGGTCGGTTCGCCCGAGAATCAAGCCGCGCTTCAACGGATCATCGACGATGTTCTGCGGCAGGAACGTGACCCAGGGACACTGCGTGCGGACGTTCTCAAGATGCGCGGCGAGATTGCCGCGAACAAGCGGTCGACAGGGCCGCTCGATGCCAAGTTGCAGCGAGGCGGGCTGATCGATTGCGAATTCATCGTTCATTTCCTGCAGTTGCGCGAACGGATCGGCCTCAGCCCCGACCTGGGCACCGCCATTGGCGAATTGACTGGCGCTGGCCTCCTGCCGACCGCATTCGGCACGCACCATGCCTTGCTCACGCGCCTGCTTGTTGCCGCACGATTGCTCGCACCCGATAGCCAACTGCCGTCTGAGGGGGCGCGGCAAGTTCTAGCAGCAGCGTGCGGCGCAAGGGATTTTGCCGCGCTCTTGCGCGCCGTGGAACAGGCGCGCCACGCCATCTCAGAAACCTGGGCCGAGACTTTCGGCCAGCAGCTGGAGGACAGGACATGACCACCCGCCCCGATATCGGCGACGAGCTTCCAGACGTCGCGCTCGAAACGCCCAACGGCGCCCGTATCAGGCCCTCCGACTTCCGCGGTCGCAAGCTCGTCTTGTTCTTCTATCCGAAGGACGACACGCCGGGTTGCACCATCGAGAACAAGGATTTCTCGGCACTGGCCGGCGAGTTCGAGAAAGCTGGCGTCGCACTGCTCGGAGTGAGCAAAGATCCCCCCAAGCGGCACCAGAAGTTCGCCGCGAAATATGGCCTTGTCGCGCCGCTTGCGTCGGATGCAGAAGCGAACGGACTCGCCGAAGCGCTTGGCGTGTGGGCCGAGAAGAGCCTGTACGGCCGCAAATACATGGGCATGGAGCGCACCACCTACTTGGTCGATGCCGAAGGCAGAATCGTTCGGGTCTGGCGCAAGGTGAAAGTCAGGGGCCACGCCGAAGAAGTGCTCGCCGCCGCTCGGGCGGCGTCCTGATCGCGGCAGCCTCCGTTCCGGACATATGCGCTTGTTAGCCTGGCGAAGCTTGGGACGATCGCTGAGAGTCTTACTGTTCGCTCGGTCGCGAAGGCAGGTTCATCAGCCCGAGGACGAAAGGGGCCGGCCTGCGAGTGACGCCGCGAATCATCTGTTATTCGAACGCAGGTCGGCGACAGACGACCGATGTTTCCACAAGGTGTGGCGTACGCGCGCCCAGCCGCCTTTGGAATTTCGGTAAAATTCGCAAAGTTGGCGCTTGCGAACCGATTTGAAGCCACCATTCAACGACTCGCCGCGCAGCGCAGCCGGTTTATCGCTCGTTTGGTTGGCGAGTGTTGCGTAGTTAACTTTTTACCCGATACCTCCCAACCAGCGAGACGGGCGGGGGGTTCCGACCATCTCCAAAAAATCTTCGCGAGGCGGAAAGCCTCTGGTGTGTGTCACCGGTCAGGGGCGGCCGGGTAGGACGGGGAATAGGTCGAATGCGTTTCAACCGGGTCATCCGCGCCGTTGCAGGCTTCGCTATCGCAACCGGCGCCATTGCCGCTCATCCGGCCTTGGCCAATGATGCCCCGGCGACGAGCTCGGTGGCGACAGCGCAAATCTCGGGCGCCATCAGGGGCCAGGCAGCCGGCCCGCTCGGTCAGGGCGACAAGGAATTCACCCAACTGTTCGCGAGCTGGAAGAAGCTCGACGGAACGAGCGGGGGAATCGCCGGCGCGCAGCCGGTCGTCGCGGTGCCGTCGATCGCCCCGGTGCAGGGATTTCGTCTGAGCAGCACGTTCGGCGAGCGCGAGCATCCCGTTCTTGGCGGCATGCGCATGCACGAGGGTCTCGACCTGGCAGTAGCTTCGGGCACGCCGGTCCGCGCTCCAGCTGACGGGGTCGTCGAGAAAGCCTCTTGGTTCAGCAGCTACGGCAATTTCATCGAGATCGCCCACGGCGGCAACATGGAGACCCGCTACGGTCACCTTTCGGCATACAACGTCGTCGCGGGCCAGGTCGTTCACAAGGGCGACGTGATCGGCTACGTCGGCACCACCGGCCGTTCGACCGGACCGCACCTGCACTATGAAGTGCGCATCAGCGGTCAGGCGGTTGATCCGACCCCCTACATGCAGATGGGCACGCTGGCCATTTCCGCCAATGCCACTGCGGTCGGCGGAGGCAATGACGAATAGAGTTTCCTTGGACGGATAGCGAACAGGGCGGCGAGTGATTTCGCCGCCCTTTTCTTAGGCGCTATCGGCCAAGCAGTCGCTCGGCGATCGCGCGAACTTCGGCGCCCATGTCTGGGCGTTCCAACGCCAGCGCGAGCGTTGCTTCGACGAAGCCGGTCTTGCTGCCGCAATCGAAGCGGCGCCCGGCGAACGTTACGGCGTGGAACGGCTGCGTGCCGATCATCCGGGCCATCGCGTCGGTCAACTGAATCTCGCCGCCAGCTCCTTTTTCCATACCTTCGAGCGTGCGCATCACCTCAGGCTGGAGGATGTAGCGGCCGGAGACGATCTTGTTCGACGGCGCCTGTTCGACCGGCGGCTTCTCGACCAGGCCTTTCACCTCGATGAGGGCACCGCGAGCCTCACCTGGATCGATCACACCGTAGTTCGAGACCTCTTCGCGCGGTACTTCGAGGACGCTGATGAGGTTGCCGCCGACCTCCTCATAGGCTTCCACCATCTGCGCCATGCAGCCAGGCGTGCCGACCATCAGCTCGTCGGGAAGCAGGATGGCAAACGGCTCGTCGCTGACGATCGCGCGGGCACACCAGATCGCATGGCCCAGGCCGAGCGGCACTTGCTGGCGCACGGTCATGATATCGCCGGGAGTAAAGCGTGTCGCGTCGAGAATCCCGAGGTCCTTGCCGCGCTCTGTCATTGTCGCCTCGAGCTCGTATGCGACGTCGAAGTGTTCGACGATCGCAGTCTTGCCGCGACCGGTCACGAAGATCATCTGCTCGATGCCGGCTTCGCGCGCCTCTTCGACCGCGTACTGGATCAGCGGCCGGTCGACGATCGGCAGCAGCTCCTTGGGAATGGCCTTGGTCGCCGGCAGGAAGCGCGTGCCCAGGCCGGCGACCGGAAACACCGCCTTGCGGATCGGCTTGCGGTTTCTGCTGCTCATAGGCGCGGCGATACGGTTGCCAAGGGCATGCCGTCAATGGCGCCGGCCGCCGCCAACCGGGCACATTTCGAGCCAGGCCGGCAGGACCCAAGGCCGCGACCGCGCGTTGAGGCAGGCAAAGCCAAAGGAGGATCATCATGGCCATGCTCAAGCTCGTCGCGCTCGGAGCCCTCGGCTACGTCGCCTACAAGTATTTCGAACAAGGCAAATCGGATTCGCCCGCCGCATTTGCTGACGGACAGGCAAGCGACGAGAATTTCGCCAAGGTGCGCGACGCAGGGCCGCATGCGATGGCCGACAAGCCCAAGCGCACCTGGTCGAAGACCGACGAGGAAGTCGATCAGAGCTTTCCCGCCTCGGATCCTCCCTCGAACTACTGACCCAGCGCGTTCGCAACCAGCCAAACGCGGATGGCGCCGGCCAATCCGGGAGCCGTCGCGGCGCGGATCCGCTCTTCGTCAATGCGCGCCACCAGCGAGTTCACGGGGAGGCCTTCGCGAGCGGCAGCGTCACGCAGCAGGTTCCAGAACAGCGGCTCGAGGCTGATCGAGGTCTTGTGCCCGGCGATTTCTACCGAGCGTTTGACCGGCGGATGGTACGGAACCGCACTCATCGGTCGGGGCCGAGCATCTCTTCGGGACGAACGATGCGGTCGTAGTCTTCGGCGCTCACGGCGCCGCTCGCCAGTGCCGCCTCGCGCAGGGTGATGCCCTGCTCTTGTGCGGCCTTGGCGATCTTGGCCGCCTTGTCGTAGCCGATTGTCGGTGCGAGCACCGTGACAAGCATCAACGAGCGCTCGACGCCTGCCGCGATGTTCTCCCGCCGCGGCTCAAGGCCCTTGAGAAGGTGCCCCGTGAAGCTGACGGTGGCATCGGCCAGCAAGCGCACAGACTGCAGGAACGCGTTGGCCATCGCCGGGCGATAGGTGTTGAGCTCGAATTGGCCCTGGCTGTCGGCGAACTGGATCGTCGCCTGGTTGCCGAACACTTGCGCACAGACTTGCGTCAGCGCTTCGCACTGGGTCGGATTGACCTTGCCAGGCATGATCGACGAGCCAGGTTCGTTAGCCGGCAGCGCAAGCTCGCCAAGGCCAGAGCGCGGGCCCGAACCGAGCAGGCGGATGTCGTTGGCAATCTTGTGCAGGGCGCTGGCAAGCGAGGCGAGCGCGCCGTGGGCGAACAGCAGCGCATCCTGGCTGGCTAGCGCCTCGAACTTGTTCGGCGCGCTGACGAACGAGAACCCTGTAGCTTCGGCGATCTCGGCGGCGACGAGGTCGGCAAAGCCCTTCGGCGCGTTGAGGCCGGTTCCCACCGCAGTACCTCCTTGCGCCAACTGGTATAACCCGGGCAGCGCCAGCTCGATCCGTTCGATCCCCGCTTCGACTTGCCGCGCATAGCCGGAAAATTCCTGTCCCAGCGTCAGCGGCGTCGCATCCTGCGTGTGCGTGCGGCCGATCTTGACGATTGCGTTCCAGGCTTGCGCTTTCGACGCCAAATCGCCGTGCATCGCCCGTAGCGCGGGCAGGAGCGTGCCGGCAAGCTCGCGCACTGCGGCGATATGCATCGCACTGGGAAAGGTGTCGTTCGACGACTGGCTCATGTTGACGTGGTCGTTGGGGTGCACCGGGCTCTTGGCGCCAAGCTGCCCGCCGAGCGCGAGGTTGGCCTTGTTGGCGATCACCTCGTTGGCGTTCATGTTGCTCTGCGTGCCCGACCCCGTCTGCCAAACGACGAGCGGGAACTCGCCGTCTAGCCGGCCCTCGGCGACTTCGTTCGCGGCGGCTTCAATCGCTTCGGCGAGCTTGCCGTCGAGCAGCCCAAGCTTGCGGTTGGTCCGCGCCGCCGCTGCCTTGATTACGCCGAGCGCATGGATCAGCGGCAACGGCATCCGCTCGCCGCCGATGCGGAAGTTCTCCAGGCTGCGCTGAGTCTGCGCGCCCCACAGCCGTTCGGCGGGTACGGCGATCTCGCCCATGCTGTCAGATTCGGTGCGGGTGTTGATACGGACATCCCTTTTGCAATCGTGTGGGTCCGATGCGCGCCCAGGCTCCTCGCGCGGCGAAGACACATCGGTATATCGCCGCAGCGGCGCCGCTCGCAACCTGTGGTTGGGGGTGACGACCGCGACCGCGCAGGCCTCTACGCGCTTTCACGCAAGTGAGAACATTTGTTGGGGGTCGCGACTGCTTTGCGGAACGCTGTCGTGACGCCCACCCGAGCCGCCGTTCCGCGATTCAACCGCTTGCGCGCAAGCATGATGCGGACACTCTCGTTTCGCTGGCTAGCAGCACCCGTGAAGGAGGCGATGCGCCGAGGTGGTCACGGCCAATGAAGGCAAGCCGGTCCAGTCCGGAACTTCACCCTTCGAGGATACCGTAGTCCAGGCTTTGCCAAGCAATTGCCCCCGCGGGACAAAATGACAAAGCGGTGCCGCAGCCTTTCGCCGAGGCGAATTTCCGCCATCAGACCCCGTACTGGACCGAAAACGCCCTCGCGGTACGCAGGCCTGGTTGGTAGCAGCGTCCGGAGAACGTACGCCTCAGTACATATGCTGGCCGCCGTTGATGCTCATCGTCGAGCCAGTGACGAACCCGGCGTTTTCCGAGCACAGAAACGAAACCCCGCGAGCGATCTCGTCCGCATGGCCGAGCCTGCCTACCGGAATGCGCGCGACGATCTTCTCGAGCACGTTCTCGGGTACGGCGGCGACCATATCGGTGTCTATGTAGCCTGGGGCGATGGCATTGACGGTTATGCCGAACCGCGCGCCTTCCTGCGCCAGCGCCTTGGTGAAACCGTGGATGCCGCTCTTGGCCGCAGCGTAATTGACCTGGCCGTACTGCCCCGCCTGGCCGTTAATCGAGCCGATGTTGACGATACGGCCCCAGCCGCGTTCTTTCATCCCCGCGAAGCATCCCTTGGCCATGTTGAAGCAACCGCCGAGATTGATACGCATGACATCGTACCAATCCTCGAAACTCATCTTGAGCAGCGTGGCGTCACGCGTGATGCCGGCGTTGTTGACCAGCACGTCGATCGGTCCGACTTCGCTGGCGACTTTGGCGCATCCCTCGACGCACGCCTGGTGATCGCCGACGTCCCATTTGTAGGCGGTAATGCCCGTCTCGCCCGAGAAGGCGCGCGCCTTTTCCTCGTTACCGGCATAGTTCGCGACCACGGTAAATCCGTCGGCCTTGAGCATTTCGCTGATGGCACGGCCAATACCGCGAGTGCCGCCGGTTACGATCGCGACGCGTGACATAGATTCTCCTTTAGGCTCTGTGACTATATCTCCACGCACGAGACTAGGCGGGGTGCCGTGCACGCGCAAAGAAAAACCCCGCCGAAGCGGGGTTTCGCTGTCAAACCGGACCGGCGCGTCAGAAGCGGAACTGGGTTCCCACGTAAAACGCCTGGCTGTCCTGCGCCGCCGGCTCGGCCGGTGCGATACGGTCGCGATCCTGCGAATACCGCAGGCCTGCCGAGACATCGAGGTTGCGGGTCAGGCGATAACTGGTGGCAACGTCGAGAGACTGGGCGCCCAGCGCGTCGCGCGTACGCGGGGTGACACCCGGCTTATCTTCGTGAGCGAGCGCGATATGCGAGACGAGGCGGCTCGGTTCCCCGCGGCCCACCGGTGCCGGCTTGAAGCTCGACAGGTCCGGAATCGCCGCGTCCGACAGGTTCTTGGACAAAACCGTCGGCTGGGCGAAGCTCTGGTAGCCGCGCAAGACGCCGAGGTTGTAGCGCGCCGATACGATATGCACCGCGCCGGTCGCCGACATCTGGTCCTGCGCGGCCGCGATCGCCGAACGAACCTGAATGGCCTGCGCCGATTCTTCGTCAACCCGAACCGCGACCGTCAGCGAACGCTTGCCGCGATCGGCCACGCCCGCCGGTGTAAACCGCATCATGCGCGCGGCGCCGTTCGCCCGCTCGGCAACGAACCTGGCGAGCTTGGGATCGACGGAGGCCGGCGTGAAGGAGAAATCGCCGCTGGCGAAGTGCAGCGTCTGGCGACCGAAGGCATCGAGCGCAAAGCCGGCGGTGGGCACGCCGGTGAGGACAAGCGCGGCAGCCGCGACGGCCGCGGTGAAACCGCCCCGTTTGCTGCTGATCCGCTTATGCCCCATCATCCCCACGACTTTCTTCGAGCGAGTGCCTCACCTACCTTGACGCCCCCCGCCCTGAACGGTTCCTGACCGATACAGACTCGACGAGACGCCTAGGAGTGTCTGGCAACGATAGGCATAGCGCGCGTCTCGCGCAAAGCGTTGATTTCCGAATCGACTCTTTGTTTTTCCATGGTGTTGCATTGCGTCCACAGAATCGCCTGCGGTTAAGCCACGGTTCACGGCCCGGACCGCCATTCACGGACTGCTCCCGCCGCGTCGCCCGCGCCACCTTGTCGCGCGCGGCGGGCAGGCTATAGAGGCGCTCACGGACGGACGTTTCCGTCAGCATGACAGGACCGAGAATGGCTTTTCCGACGAACTCCACCACAGCTTCTCGCCGCCTGGCCCTTCGTCCGGCTGCCGCTATCGCTCTCGCCGCCACGCTCGGCCTGGCGCTCGCGGGATGCGCGCACACGCACAAGAGAGTGAACCGTGCCGCCGAAGTCGCCTCGACCTCGGTCACGTCGATCGGCGTAAACTCCTACCTCTGGCGCGCGAGTCTCGAGACCCTGTCGTTCATGCCGCTTACCCAGGCCGACAGCGCAGGCGGCGTGATCGTCACCGACTGGTATTCGAACCCGAGCAACCCGAACGAGCGAGTCAAAATTTCGGTCTCGATCCTCGACAAGGATTTGCGCGCCGATGCGCTGCGTGTCGTCGCCAGTCGCGAAGCGCTGGTAAACGGCAACTGGGTTGCAGCGCCGGTGCAGGCGGCGACCGTGCAGAAGCTCGAGGACATCATCCTCACCAAGGCGCGCGACCTCAGGCGTTCCGACATCGGCTGATTTCGCTTAGGGGCAAGCCATGAGCGAGACCCGATTCGACCCGTCGCAAGCCGACGGACGCTGGCAGCGTGCCTGGGATGAGGCGCAGACCTTTCGCGCCGACGATGCCAGTGCAAAGCCGCGCAGCTACATCCTCGAGATGTTCCCCTATCCCTCGGGGCGCATCCACATCGGACACGTTCGCAACTATACGATGGGTGACGTGATCGCGCGCTACAAGCGGATGCGCGGGCACGAGGTGCTCCACCCGATGGGCTGGGACGCGTTCGGCATGCCGGCCGAGAACGCCGCGATCGAGCAGAAAGTTCACCCGGGCAGCTGGACCTACCAGAACATCGCCAACATGAAGGCGCAACTGAAGCGCCTCGGTTTCGCCCTCGACTGGAGCCGTGAGCTGGCGACCTGCGACCCCGCCTATTACGGCCACGAACAGGCGCTGTTCATCGACCTTTACGAAGCCGGGCTGGTCTATCGCAAGGAAAGCGCGGTCAACTGGGACCCGGTCGACCAGACGGTGCTGGCCAACGAGCAGGTGATCGACGGCAAGGGCTGGCGCTCGGGCGCGCCGGTCGAAAAGCGCAAGCTCGCCCAGTGGTTCCTCAAGATCACCGACTTCGCGCAGGAGCTGCTCGACGGGCTCGATAAGCTCGACGGCTGGCCCGAGAAGGTCCGCGTGATGCAGGAGAACTGGATCGGCAAGAGCCAGGGGCTGCAGTTCAGCTTCAGGCTGTCCGACGACGGCTTCGTCGAGGTCTATTCGACGCGGCCCGACACGATCTTCGGCGCGAGCTTCGTCGCCGTGGCGCCCGACCACCCGATCGCGCAGGCTGCGGCGGCAGCGGACCCGGAAGCCGCAGCATTCATCAAGTTGTGCAAGCAGGGCGGCACCACCGCCGCCGAGCTCGAAACCGCCGAAAAGCTGGGGTACGCCATCGGCATCAAGGCGATCCATCCGTTCACCGGCGCCGAGTTGCCGGTCTACATCGCCAACTTCGTGCTGATGGAATACGGCACCGGGGCGATCATGGCGGTGCCTGGGCACGACCAGCGCGACTTCGATTTTGCGACCAAGTACGGCCTGCCGATCGTCCGGGTGATCGCGCCGAGCGCAGCCGAAGCCGACGCGCCGCTCGCCGAAGCATATTCAGGCGACGGCGTGTGCGTGAACTCCGACTTCCTCAACTTCATGCCAGTCGATGCGGCGAAAAAGGAAGTGATCGCCCGTGCCGGGGCCGGCGGCTGGGGCGAAGGCAGGACCGTCTGGCGCCTGCGCGACTGGGGCGTTTCACGCCAGCGCTACTGGGGCACGCCGATCCCGTTCATCCATTGCGACAGGTGTGGCGTCGTGCCGGTGCCGAAGGACCAGCTGCCGGTCGAGCTGCCCGAGGACGTCGACATCTCTAAGCCCGGTAATCCGCTGGTGCGCCATCCGACGTGGAAGCACGCGCACTGCCCGCAGTGCGGCGGCGCGGCGACGCGCGAAACCGATACGCTCGACACTTTCGTCGACAGCTCGTGGTACTTCCTGCGCTTCGCCAGCCAGCCCGCCGACCGTCCGTTCGATCCTGAGGTCGTCGCCCGGTGGCTGCCGGTCGACCAGTACATCGGCGGCATCGAGCACGCGATCCTGCACTTGCTCTATGCCCGCTTCTGGACCCGCGCGCTCGCTCGCATCGGCAAGCTCGAGGTGACCGAGCCCTTCGCCAGCCTGTTTACCCAAGGCATGGTGACGCACGAGACCTATTCGCGCGAACAGGACGGACGAGAGGTATTCTACAGTCCGTCGGACGTCATCCGGACGGCTGCCGGCGCGACGCTGAAGGACGGCAGCCCGCTTGCAGTGGGGCGCGTCATCAAGATGTCCAAGTCGAAGAAGAACACTGTCGACCCGGACGAGATCGTTGCCCGCTATGGCGCCGATGCGGTGCGCTGGTTCATGCTCTCCGACAGCCCGCCCGAGCGAGATTTGCCGTGGTCCGAAGCGGGGATCGAGGGCTGCTGGCGCTTCGTCCAGCGGCTGTGGCGGCTGTTCGGGCAATCCGAAGCCGGCGCGAGCGGCGAGGACAAGGCGCTGGCGCGCAAGACACACCAGGCGATCGCCGCGGTCGCCGACGACATCGAGGCGCTCGCATTCAACAAGGCCGTCGCGCGGATCTACGAACTTGCCAGTGCGATCGACAAGGCCGCGCCCTCGGCCGATCGCAACGCCGCGATTCGCACCGTTCTGCTGCTTGCCGCGCCGATGATGCCGCATCTCGCCGAAGAAGGCTGGGCGGCACTGGGCGAACAGGGCCTTGTCGCAGACGCGCCGTGGCCCGAAGCCGACGCGGCGCTGCTCGTCGAAGACGAAGTGACGATCGCCATCCAGCACAAGGGCAAGCTGCGCGACACCCTGACCGCGCCCAAGGGCGCATCGAAGGAGGCGCTCGAAGCGCTTGCGCTGGGGAGCGAGAAGGTTCAGCGTTCGCTCGACGGGGCAGAAGTGCGCAAGGTTATCGTCGTGCCCGACCGGCTAGTGAACATCGTCACATGAGACGCCTCGCCCTTCCCCTAGCGGTGCTGCTGGCACTTTCTGGCTGCGGTCTTTCGCCGATGTACGCCGGCGGCGGCGACGGCGCCGTGGCCCATGGCCTTGCGGCGGTCGAGGTACCCCCCATTCAGGGCAAGAGCGGCTGGCTGGTGCGCAACGCGCTCAACGACCGGCTGGGGCAGTCGGGAGTTCCCGGCGCCGCGCGCTACCGGCTCGACGTGCTGCTCGATGACAAGCTCGAGGGTCTCGGCCTGATCAGGGACGACACTGTGAGCCGCGAGCGGCGCACACTGCGCGCGCGCTACCAGCTTGTCGATCTCGCAAGCGGCAACATCGTGCTCGATGCGACCGCAGGCTCTGACACAGGGATCGACGTCGTTTCGAGCGAGTATGCGACCATTGCCGCCGAGAATACCGCGCTCGAGAACCTGTCGACCGAGGTTGCCGACCAGATCATCGCTCGTCTCGCGCTCGTCTTGCGCGCGCCAAAATCGTGAAAGCAACACAGAAGGACTTTCGCCAGGCCGCGCCGCGAGCCGCTCGCGAGTGCCGTATCTTCTTCTTCTGTGGTCCGGACGAGGCCGGATCGGCGGCCGCGGCAGCGGCGATCACAGCGCTACTGCCGGACGCGGGCGAACGGGTCGAGTTATCCGGCGGCGAACTGCGCACAGACCCCACCAGGCTCAGCGACGAGGCGCGCTCAAGCTCGCTGTTCGGCGATGCGCGGCACATCTGCGTCCGCGCCACCGGCGACGACGCCCACGACGGGGTGCGCCTGCTGCTCGAGACGATCGACGCCGGAGAAGGCGACGGCGCCTGCCCGGTGCTGGTTGTTGCCGCCTCTGCAACCGACAAGGCGCGGACCGCCAAGCTGCTTGAGAAGCGCGCCGATGCGCTGGTGGCGATGTTCTATCCGCCGGATTTGAGCCAAGTGACCAGTGAGGTCAGCCGGATGGCCGGGGCGGCGGGGCTCAAGATGACCGGCGACTTGCACGAACGGATCGCGCGCGCATCCGGGCTCGACCTGCGGCTGGCCCAATCGGAAATCGCCAAGCTCGCGCTCTATTGCGATGCCAGTCCGCAAGCGCCGCGCCCCGTCAGGCGCGAAGACATCGACGCGATCGGGGCGGTTACCGAGGAGGAGGGCTTCGCGCCGCTGGTCAACGCCGTGCTGTCGGGGGCTACCGCCGAACTCGCCGGCGAGCTCAGACGCATGCGTGAACTGCCACTCAATCCGGTCGGCGTCCTGCTGGCGTTCGAGCGGCGAGTCGCTCAGCTGGCACAGCTTGCAGCGCGAATTGGCCAACGCGGCAACGTCGGCGAGTTCATCGAGAGCGAACGCCGCGCTGGGCGCGTCTTCTGGCGCGATGCCGGCGATCTCAAGACACAAATGATATTCTGGCGCGGGAAGCGACTCGATAGACTCGTAGGGAGACTTGCCGCGACCCATCGCGCGGTGCTGGCGAACAGCGGTTCGGCTGAGATGCTGTTAGCGCAAGAACTGTCTGCAATTACTCGTAAAGTTGGAAGTCAGCAGATAAGAGGATGAGTCTTCGCGATCGCGCTTTTCCTCGCTTGGCCCGCATTAACGGCATTTCAGCGCCGCGGCCGACTGGATTGGTCGCAACTGAGGTCCGAACCCTCTGAATCTTGATCATCGACGATGCTGGATCGCCGCTTAATATGTTGATCCACGGTACAGGCAACGGCATTTGCTGCGTCCGGGCCTGACCGGTCTGGCCCAAATTCCCGGATTCCGTGGCGCGACCGGACTGGAGACTGACGTCACTGCGCGTCTTCAGGCGGACCTCGAGTACATCAATGGCTGGACCAGCTGGCGCAATGTGCGCATCGCGCTCGCGAGCACGATGGTCCTGTTTCACGAGCGCGCTTTCCAGTTGCGCACTATCTTGCCGCGGCCCGTTGCAGCCGTCATGAAGCGGGAGGTGCGCCAAACTGGTCTTCATGCCTTGCCCGACGGCCGCCGGATTGCTTTCCGCCAGGTGGCCGGAATCCAGCCCGCCATCGTGTTCCTGCCGGGATACCAATCGGACATGGCGGGCAGCAAGGCCATTGCACTGTTCGAATGGGCCGAACGTAACCGCCGCGGTTGCCTCTTGCTCGATTATTCCGGCTGCGGCGAAAGCTCGGGCGAGTTCGCCGAAGGCACGCTTACTCGCTGGTGCGACGAAGTCGTTGCCCTCAGCGAAGCCAGGCTCGGCGGGCAGGTCATCCTCGTCGGCTCATCGATGGGCGGATGGCTGATGCTGCTTGCCGCTCGGCGCCTGGGCGAGCGCGTCGCGGCAATGGTCGGCATCGCTGCCGCGCCCGATTTCACCGACTGGGGTTTCGACGACAGGCAAAAGGCGCAATTGGCGGCCGGAAAGACACTGCGGCAGGATAATCCTTATGGCCCTGAGCCGACGCTGGTGCACCCGGGCTTCTGGGCCGACGGCGAATCGCTCCATGTGCTTGACGGCGCAATTCCCTTCGACGGACCGGTCAGGCTGCTCCATGGCCTGGACGATAGCGACGTGCCGCCCGAGATCTCGCTGCGGCTCGCTGCGGCCTTGCGTTCACAGGACGTGCAGGTCACCCTGGTCAAGGGCGGCGATCACCGGTTGTCGCGCGAGCAGGACATTGCACTGCTCCTGCGCACCGTCGCCGAATTGACCTGAAGGCTGCTGCCGATGACCCTCTCCACCCTTGCCCTTCTCGTCGCCCAGGCGGTCGTGGCCGCGACCGCGCCGCCGCATTCGGGTGAGCAGGCGCGGCTGACCGAATGCCTTCAACAAGCTCGCACAGACCCGGCAACCGCGATCACCACCGCCAGCCTGTGGCTGAACGAAGCGCACGACGCGGGAAGGGCGCTGCCGCAGCAGTGTCTCGGTCAGGCTTATGTCAGCCTGTTGCGCTGGGATGCTGCGCACGACGCCTTTGTCGCCGCGCGCGATGCGGCCCTCGCCAACGACTATGCAGTCCGCGCGCGGCTCGGCGCTATGGCCGGCAACGCGGCGCTGGCCAAGAACGATAACGCTATTGCCCTCACGGACCTCGAAAGCGCCGTCGCCGATGCCGAGCGCGCGGACGACAAACCGCTTGCAGGCTCGATCGGCGCAGACAAGGCGCGCGCGCTCGTCGGCCTTGGCCGGAATGACGACGCCGCCGCGACGCTGCAGCAGGCGCGTGCCGACGCCCCGCAGGACCCCGACGTCTGGCTTCTGTCGGCAACACTTTCGCGGCGGGCGGGCGACCTCAAGTCGGCGCAAGCGCAGATCGAGACGGCGGCGGGCCTCGCGCCAAGCGACCCCGCCATCGGCCTCGAGGCAGGCGTTATCGCCGAGCTGGCCGGCAACGGCGAGGCTGCGCGCAAGAACTGGAACGCGGTCGTGGCGCTGGCTCCGGATGGACCTGAAGCGAAGAGCGCCAGGGCCTATCTCGCCGAGATCGGCGGTACCGCGCCATGATTCCGCTGTCGGTCCTCGACCTCATCCCGGTGCGTGAAGGCAGCGGCGTTTCCGAGGCTTTGCACGAAGCCGGCAAGCTCGCGACGGCGGCCGAAGCGGCAGGCTACAAGCGCTTCTGGGTCGCCGAGCACCATGCCTCGCCGGGCATCGCAGGCGGCGCGGTCTCGGTGGCGCTGGCGCATATCGGCCACTGCACGCAGACGATCCGCATCGGTGCGGGCGGCATCATGCTTCCCAACCACAACCCGTTCGTCATCGCCGAGCAATTCGGCGCACTCGACGCGCTGTTTCCCGGCCGGGTTGACCTCGGGCTCGGCCGCGCACCAGGGGCTGCGCCCATCCTCGCGCAGGCGCTGCGCAAGGACCTGCACCGCGCCGCCGAATACTTCCCGCAGGACGTCGTCGAGTTGCGCGCGCTAATCACCGGCGACGTCGAGCTGCCGATCCAGGCGACGCCGGGGTTCGGCGCAAAGGTCGAGCTGTGGATGCTCGGCTCGAGCCTGTTCGGCGCGCAGCTCGCCGCGCAGCTCGGCTTGCCGTACGCGTTTGCCAGCCATTTTGCGCCGGACCATCTCGACGCCGCGCTGGCGGCCTATCGGACCCAGTTCCGCCCGTCCGCCGCGCTCGTCCAGCCGCACGCGATGGCCGCGATGACAGTGATCTGCGGCGAGACCGACGAGGAAGCCGAGCTGCTCGCCTCGTCGCAGGACCAGGCGTTCGTGCGCTTGCGCAGCGGCGACCCGGGCAAGCTGCCGCCGCCGATCCCCGGCTATCGCCAATCGCTCCCCGAATCCGCGCAGGCGATGCTGCAACGGCTATCGGTCGCGCGCGCGGTCGGCTCGCCTGACACCGTGGTCGCCAAGATCGCCCGCTTCGTCGAGCGGACCAGCGCCGACGAGATCATCGTTTCGGGCGCGACCTTCGATCCGGCGGCACGGCACCGTTCGCTCGAATTGACGATGCAGGCCGTTGCCGAGTGACATAAGCGCGCCTAAAGGGACGCGCAAAGTCGTTTCAATTGTAACGAAGGGCGGGTCGGACATGGCGGCTGACGGCGAGGGAGAGACCAAGCTTTCGAAGTCGCAAAAAGCGCTCGCCCGCCACCTGCGCGAACGGATGGCCGATTCGCTATTGCCCAGCGAAGCGGCGTTGCCGGACGAGCGGTTGAGCGAAGCCGCCGAATTCCTGCTCGAAGCCGCCCTCGTTCGCGCCGCTGGCGAACCGTCGATTTTGGTGCGTAGCGCACCGGGCGGACGAGTGATGCGTGTCGCGGTGGTCAACGACGACATGTCCTTCTTGGTCGATTCGGTTGCCTCGACTTTTGCCGCGCAGGGCCTCGAGATCGACTTGCTGGTCCACCCGATCGTGCCGGTCGAAAGATCGCACGCCGCGCTGGTCGCACTCCCCGCCGCGAGCCAGCAGCGCGAATCGATGATCTATCTCGAGACCGCGCGGGTCGATGCGAAGGACCGCCGCGCGCTCGAGAAGGCGCTCGAGGTCACTTTGGGCGACGTGCGCGCGGCGATCGCCGACTGGCCGGCCATGACCGAGCGGATTGAAGCCGACGCCCGCTCGATCGCCGATCCCGAAGGCGCGGCGCTGCTGCGCTGGCTCGGCGGAGGAATGCTGACGCTGCTCGGTCATGTAACCCGCAAGCGCGCGGGCGGCACCACGAACGCGCTCGGCATTTGCCGCAAGAGCACGCGCGAGCTTCTGGCAGAAGACAGCTACGCCCGCGCCTTTGCCTGGTTCGATGCGAGCGAGGCGCCAGGCCCGCTGATCGTCAAGGCCAACCGCCTGTCGAAGGTCCACCGGCGGGTCCCGCTCGACCTGTTCATCGTGCCGCTGGTCGAAAAGGGCCGCGTCGCGGCGCTGTCAGTGCATGCGGGCGTATGGACCAGCGCCGCGCTGGCCACGCCGCCCGGCGAGGTGCCGGTGCTGCGGCGCCAGCTCGTCGCCACGATGGATGAGTTCGCTTTCGCCCCTTCGAGCCACGATGCCAAGGCGCTGATCCACGCGCTGACCGCGTTGCCGCATGACCTGGTCATCGGCTTCTCGCACTCCGACCTGACCCGCGTCGCCACGACCATGATGGCGCTAGCGGACCGCCCGCGCCCGCGCCTCGAGCTCGTCGCGGCGCCGCTGGCGCGGCACCTGTTCGCCTTCGTGTGGTTGCCGCGCGACACCCTCTCGACCGAAGTGCTGGCGCAAGTGCAGGCGCTGCTCGTCGAGGAGACCAGGGCCGAGACGCTCGACTGGAGCCTGATCGTCGAAGGCGGCAATCTCGCGATGCTGCGCTACGTGCTCGACTTTCGCGGCCATGACGCCGCGCCCGATCAGGCCGGGATCGATCGCCGCCTGCAGGTGATGCTGCGGGGTTGGAGCGAGGCCGTCGAGGGTGAGCTGGCGAAGACCGTCGAGCCGGGCCGCGCGACCGCGCTCACCGCGCGCTATGCCGAGGCTTTCCCGCAGAGCTATCGCAGCGCCTTCGGCCCCGCGGAAGCGGCGCGCGACATCGAACGCTTGCGCCACCTCGCCCCGCTCGATCCCGACCGCCCGCTTGGCCGGGACGCCCGCCTCTACCGGCTCGACGGCGACGCGCCCGGTGAACTGCGCCTCAAGATCTATCAGCAAGGCGGCTCGATGCCGCTGTCCGACGCTGTGCCGGCGCTCGAGAATTTCGGCTTCCGCGTGTTGTCCGAGCTGCCGACCGAGCTTGCCGGCGGCGAGCGTGCGACTGTGCACGATTTCAAGCTTCAGCTCCACCGCGGCGACGATTCGGCCGACGTGCTCGCCCGGGCCGACGCTATCGAGCTGGCGATCTCGGCGGTGCTTAACGGGCTCGCCGAGGACGATGTGTTCAACCGCCTGGTTCTCGGTACGGCGCTCGAAGCGCGCGAGGCCAACTGGCTGCGAGCGTTCTATCGTTACCTGCGCCAGGCCGGTTTGCCGTTCACGATCTTCACCGTGGTCGACGCGCTGCGCGCCGCGCCCGAAGTCACGCGCGGTCTTATCAACCTGATCCACGTTTGCCACGACCCGGGCTTCGGCGGTGAGCGCCAGGCCGCGGGCGCCGAGGCCAACGAAGCGATCCGCCAGGGCCTGGCCCAGGTCGCAGCGATCAACGACGACCGCCTGCTGCGGCTCTATTGGACAACGATCGGCGCGATCCTCAGGACCAACGCCTTTGCCCCCGCGGCGCGCGAGGCGCTCGCCTTCAAGTTCGATTCCGCTCGTGTGCCGGGCCTTCCCAGGCCGGTTCCATGGCGCGAGATCTGGGTCTATTCGCGCCGAGTCGAAGGCATTCACTTGCGCGCGGGACCGGTGGCGCGCGGCGGTATTCGCTGGTCGGACCGGCGCGACGACTTCCGCACCGAGATCCTTGGTCTGATGAAGGCGCAGCGGGTCAAGAACGCGGTCATCGTCCCGACGGGCGCCAAGGGCGGGTTCTATCCCAAGCAGTTGCCCGACGCCGCGGTAGACCGCGACGCATGGTTTGCGGAGGGCCGCGCGAGCTACCAGGTGCTCATCCGCAGCCTGCTGTCGCTGACCGACAACATAGTCGACGACAAGGTCGTGCATCCCGATTGCGTCGTGGTCCACGACGGCGACGATCCCTATTTCGTGGTCGCCGCCGACAAGGGCACCGCGACGTTCTCCGACATCGCCAACGCAATTGCCGAAGAACATGGCTTCTGGCTCGGCGACGCCTTCGCTAGCGGCGGCTCGAACGGTTACGACCACAAAGCGATGGGCATCACCGCGCGCGGCGCGTGGATGAGCGTCCAGCGCCACTTCCTAGAGATGGGCGTCGACGTGCAGGCCGAGCCGATCCGTGTCGCCGGTTGCGGCGATATGTCGGGCGATGTGTTCGGCAACGGCATGTTGCTGTCGAAGACCTTGAAGCTGGTCGCCGCATTCGACCACCGGCACATCTTCCTTGACCCCAATCCCGATCCGGCCGCGAGCTGGAACGAACGCAAGCGGATGTTCCGCCTGCCTCGCTCGAGCTGGGCCGATTACGACGCCAAGGTCCTCAGCAAGGGCGGCGGCGTGTTCCCGCGCACGCTCAAGCGGATCGCGATTTCGAAGGAAGCCGCCGCCGCACTCGGCACCGATCGGCGCGATTTCGATCCCGACGGGTTGATCAACGCCATCCTCAAGGCGCCGGTCGACCTCTTATGGTTCGGGGGCATCGGTACGTATGTTCGCGCCGCGACGGAGACCGACGCGCAAGTCGGCGATCCGGTCAACGACACGCTGCGCGTGACCGGCGAGGAGGTACAGGCGAAGGTGATCGGCGAAGGCGCCAACCTCGGCGTGACGCAAGCGGGCCGAATCGAGTTTGCGCTCCATGACGGGCGCATCAATACCGACTTCATCGACAATTCGGCCGGGGTCGACTGCTCGGACAACGAGGTCAATATCAAGATCGCCCTCAACGCCGCGCAACGCGCCGGCCGCCTCTCCGAGCCGCGCCGCAACGCCCTACTTGCCGCGATGACCGGGAGCGTTTCCGACCTCGTGCTTGAGGACAACCGGCTCCAGGCGCTCGCCCTCTCGATCGCCCAGACCGGCGGCGCCAAGGCGGTCCTGTCGCAGACCCGGTTGATCGAAACGCTCGAGGATCGCGGGGCGCTCGACCGCAAGACCGAAGGCCTCGCCGCGAGCGACGCGCTCGCTCGCCGGGCGATGGAAGGCCGGGGCCTTACCCGTCCCGAACTCGCCGTGCTGCTTTCGACTACCAAGCTCTTGCTGCAGGATGCGATGGAAGCGAGCGACCTCGCTCAGGACAGCGCGTTCGAACCGCTGCTGCTCGGCGATTTCCCCGAAGAGATGCACGGGGCCTTCAAGAGCCGCATTCTCCATCACCGATTGCGCAACGAGCTGGTGGCGACGGTGGTCGCCAACAAGGTCGTTAATCGCATGGGCCTAATCCATCCTTTCGAGCTGGCCGAGGAGGAAGGGGCGAGCCTCGACCAAGCGTGCTCCGCGTTCGTTTCGGCGAGCGCGCTGCTCGGGCTCGATGAGGTGTGGCACGCACTCGACACGGCGAAAATGCCCGAGACCGCGCGCATCGCGCTGTTCGAGCAAGCCGCGCTCGCCTTGCGCAGCCACATGGCCGACTTGTTGCGCGCAGGCGGCGCGATGGTGCCGCCAAGCCATGCGATCGCCGAGCTCAAGCCCGGCGTTACCGAGCTCGACGCGCACGTCGACGAGCTTCTCGAGGACGAGACGCGCGACCACGCGCAGCGCATTGCCTTAGAGCTGGCCGAAAGGGGCGCGCCCGAACGTCTGGCGCGCATGGTCGCGCGGCTGTTCGAGATGGACGGGGCGGTTGGCCTCGCCGGATTGGCGCGCGACAGCCATATCGCGCCCAAGCTGCTCGCACGCGCGTTTGTCGACCTCGGCGCACGGCTCGGACTCGACTGGGCGCAATCGACCGCCGCAGTGATGAGCCCGTCCGATCCGTGGGAGCGCCTGCTCGTCGCCGGCCTGGCGCGTGATTTCCAGCAGATGCGGCTCGACTTCCTGCGTTCGCTCGCGCGGCGCAAGCAGGCGAAGCAGGACTTGCTCGGCGTGATCGACACCTGGGCGGCGACATATGCCGCGCCGATCCGGCAATTCCGGGCGATGGTCGCACGCGCGCAGTCTGCCACGCCAGTCGCCCCCGCAATGCTGGCGCAGATCGCCAGCCAGGCACGGAGCGTCCTCAAGCGCTGATCCGTGCTTGACGCGGGGCGCGATTTCGCCAAGCCCATGCGCATGAGCAGCGCCGATCTCGTGATCGTCGGCACCGGCCACGGCGGTGCCCAGGCGGCGATCGCCTTGCGCCAGAACGGCTTTGCCAGCTCGATCCTGATGCTCAGCCGCGATCCCGAGCCGCCTTATGAGCGGCCGCCGCTGTCGAAGGAGTACCTCGCCGGCGACAAACCGTTCGAGCGAATGCTGATCCGCCCGGAGGCTTTCTGGGGCGGCAAGGGGATCGAATTGCAGCTCGGCAGTGCCGTGACCAAGGTCGACCCCGCCGGCAAGGAGCTGACGATTTCGGGCGGCGCAACGGTCGGTTTTGGCACGCTGGTGTGGGCGGCTGGCGGCGATCCGCGGCGGCTGTCATGCCCGGGCGCCGATCTCGGCGGGATTCACGCGGTGCGCGACAAGGCCGACGTGGACCGGCTCAAGGCCGAGCTCGAGGCCGGCGCGAAGGACGTGGTCGTAATCGGCGGCGGGTACATCGGGCTCGAGGCCGCGGCGGTACTCACGAAGCTCGGCTGCAAGGTCACATTGCTTGAAACGCAGGAACGCGTGCTCAGCCGCGTCGCCGGAGAGGACTTGTCGCACTTTTACGAGGCCGAACATCGTCGCCACGGTGTCGACGTGCGACTTGGCGTCGAAGTCGCAGCACTCCAAGGTGACGGCGATCGCGTGACCGGCGTCACGCTGGCCACGGGCGAAACGCTCGAATGCGACATGCTCATCGTCGGCATCGGCGTCGTTCCCGCGGTGGGGCCGCTCATTGTCGCCGGCGCGGCCGGCGGCAACGGGGTCGAGGTCGACCAGTTCTGCCGCACGAGCCTGCCCGATATCTACGCCATCGGCGACTGTGCGGCGCACGCCAACCCTTACGCGGGGGGCGCGGTGATCCGCCTCGAGAGCGTGCAGAACGCGCACGACATGGCCACCTGTGCGGCCAGGACCATTTGCGGCAATCCGCAGCCGTACAACGCGCTGCCGTGGTTCTGGTCGAACCAGTACGACCTGCGCCTGCAGACCGTCGGCCTCAGCCTCGGCCACGACGCTACCGTGCTGCGCGGAGATCCCGCGACACGCAGCTTCTCGGTGATCTATCTCAAGGAAGGCCGCGTCATCGCGCTCGACTGCGTCAATCGCACCAAGGATTACGCGCAAGGCCGCCGGCTGATCGAGGACCGCGCGGCGATCCCGCCCGAGCAACTGCTCGACACGGAGATCGAACTCAAGGCAATGCTGTAAGCCGCGCCAAGGCCCAGCGCGCGGCCTCGGCGACGACCGGGTCATCGTCACAGATCAACGGCTCGACCTGTGCGATCAAACCCGCTTCCCCGCTGTTCCCGGCCGCGATCAGGCAATTGCGCACGAAACGGTTGCGGCCGATGCGCTTGATCGGCGAGCCTGAGAATTTCTGTCGGAACGCGGCGTCGTCGAGTGCGAGCAGGCCCGCAAGGTCTGGCGCGACCAGTTCCGCGCGCGGCAGGAAGTCGCGGTGCCGGTGCGCGGCGTCGGCGAACTTGTTCCACGGGCATACCGCCAGGCAATCGTCGCAGCCGTAGATGCGATTGCCGATCGCCTTGCGGAATTCCTCCGGAATCGGCCCTTTGTGCTCGATCGTCAGGTACGAAATGCACCGACGCGCATCGAGCTTGTAGGGTGCCGGAAACGCGTCGGTGGGGCACGCCACCTGGCAGGCATCGCAACTGCCGCAGAGGTCCTCGTGGGGCACATCCGGAGCGAAGGACAACGTAGTGTAGATCGCACCGAGGAACAGCCAGCTGCCGTGCTCGCGGCTGACGAGGTTGGTGTGCTTGCCCTGCCAGCCGATCCCGGCTGCTTCCCCCAGCGGCTTCTCCATCACCGGCGCGGTGTCGACGAACACCTTGAGGCTGGCTTCCGGCGCCTGCTCGACCAGCCACCGCGCCAGCGCCTTAAGCGCCTTCTTGACCGTGTCGTGGTAATCGCGGCCTTGCGCGTACACGGAGATCCGCGCTTTCTCAGGATGAGCGGCCGGCGCAAGCGGGTCGGCCTCCGGCGCGTAGCTCATGCCGAGCGCAATCACGCTTTGGGCCTCGGGCCACATCGCTTGCGGACCTTTGCGCACGTCGGCGCGGGCTTCCATCCAGTCCATCTCGCCGTGACGACCGGCGGCGAGCCATTCCTGCAGGCGCCGCGCGCGCAGCGGATCGTCCTCGGCCGGAGCGAACCCGATCGCGACAAAACCGAGCTCATGCGCCTTGGCGATCAGGCGCTGTCTGAGCTCATCGGTGTCCACCGCGTTAACCACAATCACCCTTGCTCGCGTTTACCCGCGCCGTGTACCGGCCGCGGGATGGACGCAGCGCTAGGCCAAGCCCCCCTCGCCCGCAACGCCGCCGGCTCGCTCGCCGTCGAGGCGCGCGGGCTGGTCAAGCGCTTCGACGGCACGCTCGCGGTCGCCGGGATCGACCTCGAAGTGCCCGAGGGCGCGATCTACGGCGTGCTCGGCCCGAACGGGGCGGGCAAGACGACGATGCTGCGCATGCTGCTCGGGATCATTGACCCCGACGAAGGCACGCGCCGCGTGCTCGGGCACGAGCGGCCGCAGGACATCGCCCGGCTGATCGGTTACCTGCCCGAAGAGCGCGGGCTCTATCCGTCGATGAAAGCCTTCGAGGCGATCGCCTTCCTCGGCGCGCTGCGCGGGTTGCCGCTTAAGGTCGGCCGCGAACGCGGGCGCGAGCTGCTCGAAAATCACGGCCTCGGCTTCGCCGCCGAGCGGCAAATCCGCCAGCTCTCGAAAGGTATGGCGCAGACAGTGCAGCTGCTCGGCACGCTGGTCCACGAGCCTCGCCTGGTGGTCCTTGACGAGCCATTTTCCGGGCTCGACGCGATCAACCAGGGCAAACTCGAACGCCTGCTGCGCGACTTGGCCGAGAAAGGCACCACCGTGATCTTCTCGACCCATGTCATCGCCCACGCCGAACGCCTGTGTGAGAACGTGGCGATCATCGCGGGAGGCAAGGTGCCCTATGCCGGCTCGGTCGACGCCGCGCGCGACCGCATCCCGCCGCAAGTTCGCCTCGAAACCCGCCACCGCGACGGCCCCTGGCGCGACGCACTGCCCGCAGGATCGCAGCAGGAAGGCAATTTCTGGAATTTCGCGCTGCCCGAAAGCGGTATCGAGCCACTGCTGCGCGCGCTGATCGAAGGCGACGCGGGCATCCTGTCGCTGTCGATCGAACGCGCCGGTTTGCACGATGCGTTCGTCGCGATCGCCGGTGAGGCCGCGGCCCGCGCGCTCGCGGAAGAAAGCCCGGCGGAGGGTCTGCAATAATGGACGCCGTGCCCAAGTCTCGTCTGTCGCTGCTCAGCGCCGCATGGGTGATCGCCCGGCGCGATTTCACCGCGATCCTGTTCAGCCGCGCATTCTTCTTCTTCCTTCTCGGGCCGCTTTTCCCGCTGATCGTCGGCGGGCTTGCGGGAGGTATCGGCAGCGCTGTCGACCGGAGCTCGGGTCCACCGGAAATCGGCATCGCCATGACATCGCCCGATGTCGACGCGATGCTGAGGGCACAGACGGAGCTCGAACCGGTGCTGGGGGACGACATGCCGCAGCTGCGCGTGCTTCGGCGGCTGGCGCCGGGTGAGGCTTATGACCCCCGAGCCGACCTCGACAAGCGCAAGGGCAATGTCGCGGCGGTGATAACCGGCTCGCCGGCGGCCCCGGTGCTGACCGCACCAAATGGGCTGATAGACCTGTTTCGCGGCAACGTGAGCCTGCTTGCGGCGACTGCGCTCAAGCACGCGCCGAACGCTTATCCGGAAGTCGTCACCGTCACGGTCGCCACAAGCGGGGCGAGCGAGAAGCGGGCGCTGCTGCGAACCGCCCAAGCCGGGCAACTGGTCCTGTTCATGCTCATCATTCTACTCGCGGGCATGGTGTTGTCGAACCTCGTTGAGGAGAAGGCCAACAAGATCATCGAAATCCTCGCCGCCGCTATCCCGCTCGACGCGCTGTTCCTCGGCAAGCTGTTCGCGATGCTCGGCGTGTCGCTCGTCGGCGTTGCGGTGTGGGCGTCGGTCATCGGCACCCTCGTCGCACTGTCGGACACACACGTTGCGATCGCCGGCATGGCCAACTTCCAGAACCTGACCACGCCGGGGGTGGGTTGGCCGCTGTTCTTCCTGTTCGGCGTGGCGTATTTCTCGATGGGCTACCTGCTCCTCGGGTCGATTTTCCTCGCCGTCGGCTCGATGGCAACGACCGTCCGCGAGGTGCAGACGATGTCGATGCCGGTGACTATGTCGCAGGTCTTGCTGTTCCTTTTCGCGGGATACGCGATGGCCCATCCGGGAGAGCCGGTCGAGATCGCCGCGATAGCCTTCCCGCTGAGTTCACCCTTCGCGATGCTCGCGCGGGCGGCACAAGAGCCGGCTATCTGGCCGCACGTTCTTGCGCTCGGCTGGCAGGCGCTGTGGGTGCTGATCGCGGTTCGCCTCGGCGCCCGGTTGTTCCGCCGAAGGGTGATGAAATCGGGGCCCCAGCCGGTCAAGCGCCAGCGCGGACGTGGGCGCAAGGCGCCGGCGATTGCGGAACCGGCGGGGATTCAGGTATAGCATTCGTTCAGCAACGGTTCTCGAAAACCTTCATAGAGTCAGCGCCATGATCGACAAACCGCAAACCCGACGCACTGCCCTCACCTGGCTCGGTGTCGGCGCGGCAGCTTCGTTCCTTACCGCGTGCGGTTCGCCCGCACAGGCCAAGGGCTTCAAGGTTTCCTACACCGACGCCGAATGGAAGAAGCGGCTCACCAAGGCGCAGTACTATATCCTGCGCGAACAGGGGACCGAGCCGCCGTTCAGCTCACCCCTGCTCAAAGAACACCGCAAGGGCACTTTTCTGTGCGCCGGGTGCGATAACGAACTCTATTCCTCGGCCACCAAGTTCGAGAGCGGGACCGGTTGGCCGAGCTTCTGGCAGCCGCTGCCGGGCGCGATCGGCACGACGACCGATTTCAAGCTGGGCTATCCGCGCACCGAGGTGCACTGCGCCGATTGTGGCGGGCACCTGGGGCACGTGTTCAACGACGGCCCCAAGCCGACCGGACTGCGTTATTGCATGGACGGGGACGGGATGAAGTTCCGCCCCGCCTGACGGCGCGTTAGGCGTGATGTTGCTCGAGCGATATGCCTTGGGCGAGCGCGGCGATGCGCGCCAGATCGGCGAACTGGAAGGTGTTGTCGAAAACGAGGCCGTAATGCTGGCCTTTGCGCCAGCGCACCTTGGTAACGATCTCGGGCAGCACCTTGCTTGACAGCCGCAGCCGTTGATCGATCGCCAGCCGCGTGGCGCATTCGACTTGCGCGCCTTGAAGCGAGATATTTCGGATCGTCGCATCGAACCGCCCGGTCAGTCCGGCGAGCTTTGCCGGCATGTCGAGCTTGAGCCTGATCGGCCGCTTGGGCCACGTGCTGTGTCCGGAAAGGACGCGCGGCAGGTGAACCGGCAGCGCGAAGCGAAAGCCGGCGCGCCCGTCGTGCTCCCAGACCGTTTCGATCGCCAGCTCTTCGCCATTGGGCATCTCGAGCTTGAGCGCGTCGTCGCGCGGCAATGGATGAAACAGGCGCACGCTGACACCGGTGGCCGAGATGTCGCTGACGACGCACAGGAACTCGCCCGTTACCGCGGTAATCTTGCCGGTGCGGATCATCGGCGTGTAGCGACTGGCGGCGCGGTGATCGGCGGCGGCAGCCGCCGGAGCGGGTAGAACCCCCATGCCTAGATTTTCGTTGGCCGAAAGCGCCATTTGCAAACTTCCCATTCCCGGCGCCCTTTGCCGGCTAGTCCCGGTCCGATGTTTGCCCGAATTTGCCTGCGGAAGTGCTAATAATGCCTTCGCAGTTTACCCTATCCTTTGAATCAAGAGTTTAGCGCTGTTGAGTGCCGTCAGCCCCACCCTCGCTCGAGGAAGCGTGTGGCGCAGCCGGCGAGAAAGGCTGCGCCGCGCGGCAGGACCGTTTCGTCGACCATCATCCGGTTCGAGTGAATCGAGCAGCAGTGACGCCAGTCGGCGCCGGCTTCGGCCACGCCGAGGAAGGCCATCATCCCGGGCACCTTGGCAATCACGTAAGAGAAGTCCTCCGCGCCCATAATCGGTGCCGGCAAGTGCATGAAAACGCCCTCCGGCAGCGCCGTCGCCACGGCTTCGGCCAGTGCCACGGCGCGCGCGTCGTTGACCGTGGGCGGAAAGCCTTCGGTAATCGTCACTTCCGCTGTGCAATCGTGCGCTGCGGCGATGTGCTCCGCAACGCGGTGGATAGCCTCGCGCACCGCGGCACGCCGATCGGGTGTGAGCGTGCGGATCGTGCCCTTCAGCCGGGCACGATCGGGAATCACGTTGTGCGCGCTCCCCGAATCCATTTGCGTGACGGTGACGACAACCGCTTCCGCAGCGTCGAACTGCCGCGTGACCATCGTCTGCATCGCCAGCACGATCTCGCAGGCGACCGGCACAGGATCGCGCGTATCGTGCGGCATCGAGGCATGGCCGCCGCGGCCGACGACGGCGATCTCGAGCATGTCGGCGGAGGCGAGCAAGGTGCCCGCGCGGCTGCCGATCATCCCGTGCGGCGCATTGGGCATGATGTGCAGGGCAAAAGCGGCCTCGGGCAACGGATCGAGCAGTCCGTCGTCGAGCATGAAGCGCGCTCCGTGGAAGCCTTCTTCGCCCGGCTGGAACATGAAGCGGACTTCCCCGGACAACTCGCCGGCGCGGTTTGAAAGGATGCGCGCCGCGCCCGCAAGCATCGCAGTGTGCGTATCGTGCCCGCAGGCGTGCATCCGGCCCGACAGCGTCGAGGCGAAGGGCAGACCCGTTTCCTCGTCCATCGGGAGCGCGTCCATGTCGCCGCGCAGCAGCACGCTGCGCCCTGCCTTGCCGGCGTTGAGGACTGCGACCGCGCCGGTGCATGAGGGCCCTTCACGCCATTGGAGCGGCAAGTCGGCGAGCTCCGCGCGCACCTTGGCCAGCGTACGGGGCGTTTCGAGGCCGAGCTCGGGCTCAGCGTGGATCGCGCGGCGCAGCGCGGTAATGCGGCCGGCGATACCGCGGGCGTCTTCGAGCAGGGCTTCGGTCAGCATCGTGCCAATCCTCAGGTTATCATAACGCCGGATCGACGGCCGGCGGTGATTTGTCGCTTTGTCCAAGAGTGTAGCGCGCCAGGGCGCCCAGCGTGAGATATCCCACCGCCCCGCCGAGCGCGACCGCCCAGGCTATACCGTGGACCCCATAGGGATGCACCCAGGCTGCCAACGCGATGGCGGCCGCCACGACGGCTACGAAGCGCGCGGTGAGCGAATACTGCGGGTGGCCGGTCGCGTGCAGCACCGGCTCGAAGGCAACCGCAGCGAGCTCGAAGCTGGCGGCAATTGCCAGCGGCACGAGCAGGCTGCCCCCGCCGCGAAAGGCATCGCCACCGAGCACGTCCATCAAGGTGCCGCCGAGCAGCACGGCAAGAAGGACCACGATTAATCCACCCACGCCGGCGAACATCGTCGTCCGATAGGCAAGACGGCGAAACTCGTGCGCTTGGGAGGCGACCCTGGCGCGCGAGATCTCGGCATAGACGGCGCGGGTCAGCATGCCCGCCAGTTTGCCGAGGCTTTGCGCCAGCTGACGCGCGAGGCGGAACAGGCCGGCCGACTTGGTGCCGACGAAGAAACCGACCGCGAGCAGCGGGCCTTGCTTGAGCAGCGCATCGAGCGTCGCCCCTGCGTAGGTAACCCAGAAGAACCGTGTGATCCGCGGATTCTCCCGCAGAGCACGGCGCCAGCCACCGAGGTGCGCGAGGCGAACCGCCTGCGGGCAAAGGCGCTTTGCCATGAACCAGTAGAGCGCTGCTTCGATGAGGTCGATCGCCGCCCATGCAATGAGAAAGCGAGCAAGGCTCGGTCCGGTCAGCCAGATCGCCACTGCCGCGACGAGGCGTCCGGACGGCACGACTGCTTCGACGTAGGTCGCAACGTCGAACCGGTCGAGTGCCCGGACGATTCCCGTCGGTGCCGACACGAGCGCCCACACGGCCGCGACGTTGAACCAGAATGCTGTCTGGATCAGCTGGTGATTGAGATGCAGCAGATGGCTGAAATGGAAGAACACGATGTAGGCGAGAATCGTCCCGAAGACGGCTCCCGCGACATCGAGGAAGCCTGCAAAAAGGCTGAGGCGGCCGAACGCCGCCCAGTCCTCGCCATGAACGTGCTCGGCGCCGTAGCGCACGACCATCCGCCAGGTTTCGAACCCGGCGATCGCAATCAGCGCCTGCGAGGTGCCGAAGATCAGCGAGAAGTGGCCGAAGGCTTTGAGGCCCAGCGAACGCGTGAGAATGGCGATGTAGACAAGGCTGAGGATGCCGCCGACGCTTCGGCCGCCGAGGAGCCAGGCCGTATTCGCGACGATCCGCGCCAGGGGGGACTGCTCGCGGAGGCCGTTGCGCGCGGTAACCATCTCTCCCCGCTGTGGCCGAGCGCGCCGCGCCTTGCAAGCATCGCGGTCGCTGCGGCATTGCCACCTTCACCAGCGGACCGTAGAGCCCGTGCCGCATGATCGAACAGGCCATCGTTCTCAGCGCCGGGCAAGGATCGCGGTTGCTTCCGGTCACCGCGACAATTCCCAAGTGTCTCGTCGAGGTCGGCGGCCAAACCCTGCTCGAGCGCCAGTTGGTGGCCTTGGCGACGGCAGGCCTGAAGCGCGCGCTGGTGGTGACGGGATATCGCCACGAGCAGGTCGATGAAGCGTTACGCCGGCCGCAGCCGCTCGAGGTCGAAACTCGCTTCAATCCGTTCTGGGGAGTCGCCAGCAGCGTCGGCAGCGTGTGGATCGCCCGCGACCGGCTGCAGGCGCCGTTCTGCCTGCTCAACGGCGACACGCTGTTCGATCCGGAGATTGTCGCGGCCGCGCTGGTATCGCGCGGCGCAGGACTCGGTCTGGTGGTCGAGCCGATCGCCGCAGCCTCGTATGACGACATGCTCGTTCGCGCCGACGGCGGCGCGGTT
Source organism: Croceibacterium sp. (assembly GCA_035470785.1). GTDB lineage: Bacteria > Pseudomonadota > Alphaproteobacteria > Sphingomonadales > Sphingomonadaceae > Croceibacterium_B. Next base: position 39,774 of record DATIQN010000039.1, read on the forward strand.
CGCGCGGTTTCCAAATCCCTGCCGGAGAGGGAGGCGACACACCGCTCGCTCGGACTCGTCCTGGCAGCACAGGGTTATGCCGATTATACCCTCGAGCTCGAAGCGCTCATCGCCGAGCGCAACGGCGCGGGCGCTTACCATCATGATATCCTCGATCGGTTGGCGCGACGCCTACCGGTCGCCGCGATCGAACGCAGCGCCGGATTCTGGCAGGAAGTTGACCGGCCCGAGGATATCGCCGTCTGGCGCACCGAGCACGAGCCGGGTTTCAACGGTTAGGCGTCCGCCAGCCAGGAGGTGACCAGGAGTCCGCGCCGCTTGCGGGCGAGGGCCTGGAAAAGCCGAATGAGGTGCACCAGGCAACTCACGGCAGTCCACACCGCGACCGCGACGATGCCGAGATCCGGCCGGCCGAACACCAGCGCGACGAACAAGATCACCATGTTGGGGTTGCGCCGCGCGGTGACCAGCCGGAAGCGGCTGTCGAAGCGCTCCCACACGTGGATGTGAATCCCGCCGAACGAAGTGATGAAGGCGCCCTCGATCGCCCGCTGGACCAAATAGCCGGCGAAGATCGATCCCTCGACCCACCAGAACAGGCTGTCGGACAGCGCCAGGCCGACATGCGCGAGCCCGGTTGCCCAGAACCACCACCAAAACGGCGGATGCACGAGATCGAGACCGTGGTCGAACACGTTGCCCCACCAGCTCGAGGTAATCGTGCACCGCGCGAGCTTTCCGTCGACTGTGTCGAGCACCATGAACACGAGGCCGAGCGCCAGCCCCAGCCAATAATGCCCGAAGGCGAACGCGATGGTGGCGGCGAGGCACAGGACCGATCCGACTGCTGTCACGGTGTTTGGACTCAGCCCGAGCCAGGCGGCCAGCCGGGTGAGCCACAGCGCCCATTCCGGCCACAGGTACTTGGTGAGGAGATCGGTCACTCCCTTGTAGGCGCCGACATAGCTCGCCCGCTCAATCGCCCGCAGGGTGTCGGGGCGCAGCTCCATCAGGAAAGGCCGCTCGCGCTTGCGCAGAGCCCGGTTCTCGATCGCGCCGCCGTCCTCGTAAGCGGTCAATTCGAAGCGCTCCGGCTCGTTCGGGGCCGCTCCCTCGCGCATCGCCTGGCGCATCAGTGCCGCCTCGTGCTCGTCGCGAGCGTGGGCGAGCGCGGGGACCCCACGGAGCGTCAGGACCAGCCCCGGATGGCGGGCAACGTGGCCGAACCAGGCGGGATCCGCAGCGACGTCCGCGTTGGCGAGCAGCACCGGCACGCCGCGGCCGCCAAGTCCGGCGTTGCGGGCGATGCGCCCGTTGCGTTCGGCCATGGCCAGGCCCCAAAGGCGCGTCGGATTGGCGCCGACGGTTTCCAAGGCAAGTGCAGGCTCAGCGTGAATCATGCGGCGAGAGCGCTTACGGTCCCCTTTCAAGTTCGGCAACGGCACACTAAATTGGCGCACGGGCGAGGAAGGGAAATTACCTAGTCACCGTGCGCCGCACGGCGCTAGACTTCAATCAGATGAGCCATCCCATCAAGACCTTTGACAGCTTGCCGCAAGCTTTGCGCGGAGCGGTGCCCCTGGGCGGCATTGGCGGCAGCGAACCGCGCGCGGTTCCGCTGGTGGGTGTCATTCGCAACCCGCGCAGCTTTCGCAACAAGGGCCTGGCGCCTGAACAGGCCGCGCAGGCTGAAGTGATCATCGAGACAACTTTCAAGCGCAAAGAACTGTTCGAAGTCCTCGCCCGATTCGCCGATGCCGGGATCGACTTCCTGGCGATCGACGGCGGCGATGGCACCGTGCGCGACGTATTGACTTGCGGCGCCTCGGTCTTCGGCGACGACTGGCCGCCGCTCATCGTCATGCCCAAGGGCAAGACCAACGCGCTGGCCGCCGACCTCGGTCTTTCGCCGCTGTGGGACCTCGATCGCGCACTCGAGCGGGCGAACGCCGGCAGGTTCGCGCGCCGCCGGACGCTCGTCGTGGCCGAAGCCGCGGACCCAAGCGCGCGAGTTCAAGGCTTCATGCTCGGCGCCGGTGTGTTCACCCGATCAATCAGCCTCGGCCAGTCGGCGCACCGCTGGGGCGCGTTCAACGCGCTGGCAGTGCTGGTGACGACATTCTGGTCGCTCGCGCAGGCGTTCTTCGCCGGCAGCGGCAACGGCTGGCGAAAGAAGACGGGGATCCGGCTGACCGACGACCTCGGCAATCCGATCGCGGGTGGCGCCGAACAACGCTACATCTTCCTCTCGTCGACCCTGCAAAATTTCCCCATGGGACTCAAACCGTTCGGCGCGATACGCGAGGGTCTTAAGTTCGTTGTTCTCGACCGCCCGGAGCGTAAGAGCTTGCTGCAAGTTCCCCGAATCGCGTTCGGCCGGCAGCCACGCGATCCCGAGAGGCTCGGCTATCATTGGGGCGTTCCGGACAGCTACCTCATGACGCTGGAAGACCGTTTCATCCTCGATGGCGAGGCGTTTCCGGCCGGCGCTTACCGGGTTTCGCAAGGCCCCGAGCTGCGCTTCGTGGTTCCGTGAGCGAGACGCTCGAGCAGCGCATCGCCGCGATGCTCGAGCGCGAGGTGCAACCGGCGGTGGCAGCACAGGCCCGCGCACTCGGCGAGCAGGCTGGGGCGCTCGCAGCACTGTTCTACGGCTCGAACTTGCGCACTGGCTCGCTTGATGGCGTTCTCGATTTCTACGTGCTCTTGCCGGGCGAGCCCGAGAAAGGCCTGTGGCCGCGGGTGTCGTATCGCGAGTGGAATGCCGAAGGCATGACGCTGCGCGCCAAGATCGCGACCATGACCCTGGCGAAGTTTGCCGAAGCGGCTAACGGAGCCACGCTCGACACGACGATCTGGACGCGCTTTGTCCAGCCGTGCGCGCTCGTCTGGCAGCATGACGCTGCCGCCGGTGCCGCGGTAAGGGAGGCGATTGCTGCCGCTGCGCGCACTGCGGCCCGGCTGGCTGTGGCCCTCGGTCCGGCACAGGGACGAGCCGACGAATACTGGCGCGCGCTGTTCCGGGCGACATATCGTGCCGAACTGCGGGTCGAGGCATCCGGACGCGAGGACACAATACTCGCGGCCAATCGCGACCATTTCCAGGGGCTGCTGCCCGCTGCACTTGACTCCGCCGGCTTGGCGTATGGCGAGGACGGCTCGACGCTTACCCCTCGAATCGACCCGGCCGCGCGCCGCCGGTTGCTCGCCTGGTGGAGGCCCCGGCGACGCCTCGGCAAGCTGCTCAACGCCGCCCGTCTGGTGCGCGCCGCGACCACGTTTGACGGGGCGGCGCGCTATGCGGCCTGGAAAGTGGAACGCCACACCGGCGTTGCGGTAGAAGTAACACCCTGGCGCGAGCGCCATCCACTGCTTGCGGCTCCAGGCGTCGTGTGGCGCGTTTGGCGGCAGCGGAAGACCGCGCGGTGAGGCTTACCGCGCTGGTCCTCGCGGGATCGCGTCCCGGAGCGTCCGATCCGGTCGCCGCAATCGAGGGGGTATCGCACAAGGTGCTCGCGATCGTCGGCGGCCAGACCCTGCTCGAACACGTCGTCCACGCGCTCAGGGAATACGGTGTCGCCGAAATCGCCGTCTCGGCGAACAACCCGGCGGTCGAGGCGGAAGCCTTGCGGCTGGGCACCACTTTGCTGCCGACCGCGCGCGGCCCCAGCGAAAGCGTCGGCCTGGCGTTCGAGCGCTTCGGCGCGCCGCTCCTGGTGACCACTGGCGACCATCCGTTGCTCGAGCCTGGATGGATCAAGGACCTGGTCGAAGGGACGCCCGGCCCAGCGGATGTGGGGCTGCTGCTTGCGGAACGCGACCGTGTCGAACGAGCGGCGCCGGACACGCGCCGCACCTGGCTTAGCTTCGCTGACGGGCAGTGGTCGGGCTGCAACCTGTTCCTGCTTGCCAACCCAAATGCGGGACGCGCGATCACCGCCTGGAAGCAAGTCGAGGCCGATCGCAAGCGGCCATGGCGGATCGCCCGGCGATTGGGCTTGGGCACCTTATGGAGCTATTGGCGCGGGAAGCTGACCCTATCCGCGGCAATCGCGCGTTTGGGCGCAACGCTCGGCGTCACGGCCGCGCTGGTGCCGGCAAAGGACGGGCGTGCGGCGATCGATGTCGACACGCCCGAAGATCTCGCGCTGGTGCGCCGATTGGTCGCTGAGGCCTAGAAGTAGCGCATCTCGACGGCTACGCTTTTGACGCTGCCGCCGACGCTGAACGCGGTCTTGTCGATGCCCGGCCTGCCGAGATTGAAGATGCTGATCGCGGGATGGTCGACTGCCCTGCCAATGCGCTTCTCCTCCGTTCAGTTGAACGCCCTCTTCATAGAGCGCACGACAGCGCCTGCTGTGTGGAAAAGGGCAGCGCGGCGCTTGTTGCGCCGGTGGGCGGTGTTAAGGCCTCAAGGGGAGCCATGTCTGCACCGCTCATCTCGCCATCGATCCTGTCGGCCGATTTCGCCCGGCTCGGCGAGGAAGTGCGGGCGATAGACGCGGCCGGCGCCGACTGGATTCACGTCGACGTCATGGATGGCCATTTCGTGCCCAATCTGACCATCGGTCCTGCTGTGGTGAAAGCCCTTCGGCCACACAGCGCCAAGCCGTTCGACGTGCACCTGATGGTAAGCCCGGCGGACAACTGGTTGGAGCCGTTTGCACAGGCCGGTGCGGACATCATCACCGTACACCCGGAAGCCGGGCCGCACATTCACCGCACGCTCCAGGCGATCCGCGCGCTCGGCAAGAAGGCCGGCGTATCGCTCAATCCCGGCACGCCGGCAAAGATGCTCGATTACTTGATCGAGGAGGTTGACCTGGTGCTGGTGATGAGCGTCAATCCCGGGTTCGGCGGGCAGAGCTTCATCGCCAGCCAGCTCAAGAAGATTGCCGCCGTGCGCAAGATGATCGACGGCGCCGGGCGCGACATACGGCTCGAAGTGGACGGCGGAATAACCGCCGAGACCGCGCGGCAGTGTGTCGAGGCCGGGGCCGACGTGCTGGTGGCAGGGTCGGCCAGCTTCAAGGGTGGCCCAGCGGCCTATGCCGGCAACATCGCCGCCTTGAAAGCAGCCGCGTCATGAGCGAGTCCCTGCTCCAGCCGCGGCTGGCGCTTGAGGGCCTTGCCTTGGAAAGGGGAGAGCCGGCGGAAGGACTACCGATGGCAATCCCGCTCGATCCCAAACCGGCCGAGCCGCTCGCAACGCAGCCAGCGGGCGATCGGGTCGAGCCGGGCCGGGCGCTCGCGCTGGGCGATTTCGCGCCGCCCGCGACGACCGCCGGCGAACGCCTGATTCGACTGGCGTACCGGCTTGGCGTTCCCGGTCCGACACTGGTCGCTCCGTTCCGCAAGCGCGCTGCGCCGCGCCTGCTGGCAACGGTCGAGAACCCGCTGCCCGGAGACCGTATCGGCGGAATGGCGCTGCGCGCCGGCCACTTCCTGATCCATGGGGTCAAGGCTCCCATCGGGCAGGTCGATTTCTCCCCCGTGGCCCGGCTGACGCCACCATTCGAGCGGACGATCCACGGCTTTTCCTGGCTCGCCGATCTCGATGCCTGCGCGCCGCGCCAGCAAGGCGCGCCCACCGCCGAGCGCATCCTTTCGGCCTGGCTCGAGGCCAATCCTCGCCCAGGCAAGGGTACGGCCTGGAAGATCGGGCACGCCGGGCACCGCGTGATCGGTTGGCTGGTCCATGCGCCGCTGCTTCTGTCGGGAAACGACAAGCGCCTGCGCCGCCGCACGCTCGCGGCCCTGGCGGAGACTGCCCGCTGGCTCGACCGCAACGTAGGCAAAGGCGACGATCGCCTGGCGGAACTTGCCGGCTGGTGCGCGATTGTGGCAGCGGGATTGCTGCTCCCCGACGGCAAGCCGCGGCGGTTGTTCGGCGAAGCCGGGCTGGTCCGCACGCTGGGTGAGCTGGTCGGCGACGATGGCGGTGTGCTTTCGCGTAGCCCGCTTGACCAGATGGAAGCGATCGCGCTGCTGGTCCAGCTCGGCGCCTGCTACCGGGCGACGCGCCGCGACCCGCCGCAGGCGATCGAGACGATGGAGCGGATGCTCGTGCCGCCGCTGCTCACGCTGCTCCATGCCGACGGCGGGCTCGGCAACTGGCAAGGCGCGGGCGCGGTTTCTGGCGAGCGTATTGCCGCGCTCGTCAAGGCGAGCGGCGTTCGCGGGCGCCCGCTGCGCGACGCGCGCCAGTGGGGGTACCAGCGGATATCGGCCGGACGCAGCGTGCTGCAATTCGATGCCGCGCCGCCCCCGCTCGCGCGGCATACGCGCTTCGGCTGCGCCTCGACGCTTGCGTTCGAGATGTCGCACGGGACGCAGCGGCTGATCGTCAATTGCGGTGGCGCGGCGTTTGCCGGCGGCCTGGTTCCGGTTCGGATCGACCAGGGCCTGCGCGGAACGGCGGCGCACTCGACGCTGGTGCTCAGCGAAGCCAACTCGACGGCGGTGCTCATCAATGGCAAGCTCGGCAGCGGCGTCGGCGAGGTCGAGGTCGATCGCCGCCTGATCGAAAGCGGCAAGGCTACCGCGACACGGCTGGAGGCGAGCCACGATGGCTACGCGCACCGTTTCGGGCTGATCCACCGTCGCATCCTGATGCTGCGCGACGACGGTACCGAGTTGCGCGGGGAGGACTTGCTCGTTCCCGCCGGACGCAGGGCCAAGCGCGGCAAGATCCCCTACGCGATACGCTTCCACCTCGGCCCTGGGATCGAGGCCACGCTGACCGACAGCAAGCGCGGCGTGCACCTGGCGCTCCCCGATGGCAGCTACTGGCAGTTCCTGTCGGTCTCGGGCGAAGTAGCGATCGACGAAAGCCTGTGGGTCGACGGCGACGGACACCCTCACCCGGTGCAGCAACTGGTGATAGAAGGCATGGAATCGCGCGGCGGGGGAAGCTTTTCCTGGCTGCTCAAGAAACTGGGCTGAGTTCTGACATGACTGACGTGACTATACGGCGGGCGCTGCTGTCCGTGTCCGACAAGAGCGGTCTCGCCGCTCTCGGCAGCAAGCTTGCCAAGGCGGGGGTCGAGCTGGTCTCGACCGGCGGCACCGCCCGCGCGCTGCGCGAGGACGGGCTCGACGTGCGCGACGTGTCCGAGATCACCGGCTTTCCGGAGATGATGGACGGGCGGGTCAAGACGCTTCATCCGGCGATCCACGGCGGCCTGCTCGCCGTGCGCGACGATGCCGCGCACAAGGCGGCGATGGAGGCGCACGACATCAGCGCGATCGACCTGGTCGTGGTCAACCTCTACCCTTTCGAGGAAACCGTTATGCGCGGGGCCGACCGCGACACGATCATCGAAAATATTGATATCGGTGGCCCGTCGATGGTCCGCTCGGCGGCGAAGAACAACCGCTATGTGACAATACTCACCGATCCCGCCGACTACGACGCCTTGTACGACGAGCTCGCCGCACACGACGGCGCAACGACGCTCGAATTTCGCAAGAAGATGGCGGCCAAAGCCTTCGCCGCCACCGCCGCGTACGATGCGATGATCAGTCAGTGGTTCGCGTTCGCCGATCAGGGCCAGATGTTCCCCGATATGCTCGCGCTCAACGGGCGCAAGCTCGCCGAGCTGCGCTACGGGGAGAATCCGCACCAGATGGCCGCGGTTTACGAACCGCTCGGCCCGCACGGCTCTGGGCTGCCGCAAGCCGAGCAAGTCCAGGGCAAGGAACTGAGCTACAACAACTACAACGACGCCGACGCGGCGCTCGAGCTCATCGCCGAGTTCAAGGACGGCGACCCGGCGGTCGTGATCGTTAAGCACGCCAACCCGTGCGGCGTGGCTCAGGCGTCGACCCTGCTGCAGGCGTGGACCGACGCCCTCCAGTGCGACAGCGTTTCGGCCTTCGGGGGCATCGTCGCGGTCAATCGCCCGCTCGACGGCCCGACCGCCGAGGCTATCTGCGAGATCTTCACCGAAGTGGTCGTCGCGCCCGGTGCAGACGAGGCCGCAAGGGCCGCATTCGCGCGCAAAAAGAACCTTCGCCTCCTGCTCGTCGGCGAGCTGCCGAACGCGCGCCGGGGCGGCCTGCTGGTCAAGCCGATTGCCGGCGGACTGCTCGTCCAGAGCCGCGACAAAGGCGCGATCACGCCTGCCGATCTCCAGGTGGTCACCAGGCGGGCGCCGACCCAGCAGGAGCTCAAGGACTGCCTGTTCGCCTGGACGGTGGCACGCCACGTCAAGTCGAACGCGATCGTCTATGCAAAGGATGGGGCCACTGCGGGCATCGGCGCCGGGCAGATGAACCGCCGCGACAGCGCGCGGATCGCTGCGATCAAGGCGCGCGAAGCAGCGGAAGCGTTCGGCTGGGCGGGCCCCAAGACGATCGGCAGCGCGGTCGCCTCGGACGCCTTCTTTCCTTTCGCCGACGGGTTACTCACAGCGGCCGAAGCGGGCGCCACCGCGGTGATCCAGCCCGGCGGGTCGCTGCGTGATGACGAGGTCATCGCCGCTGCGAACGAGGCTGGCCTGGCAATGGTCTTCACCGGCATGCGTCACTTCCGGCACTGACCGATCCCGCGCTTCGTCGCAGGAACCGCGCGGTCTATCGCTCAAACAGGAAAATGAACGGCAAGCGGCTCGGCCATTCAACCTTTTGCAAGGACATGGCCCCTAGCCCGGAGAGGCAATCACGCGAACGCATAGAAAGTTTCCCTGATGGGCCTGTTCAAATCCGACCTTTATCGCGCCTTCTTCCTCGGCTTTGGAATAACGTCGCTGGTCATGGCTGCCCATTTCGTTCCGCATCTGGTATAAGTCCGGAATGCGAATCAAGCTCCTGATTGCCGCCGCGGCGCTCGCCGCAACCGCCTGCCAAAGCCCTGCAAGTGCTGCCGAAAGCGTCGTCGCGGCTCCTGCCGCGAAGCGCGTCGCGCACGAAACGGCTGGCCTCAAGACGGCGATCTTTTCAGGTGGGTGCTTCTGGGGCGTCGAGGCCGTGTTCAGTCACGTCAAGGGCGTGCACAGCGCCATTTCGGGCTACGACGGCGGAAACGCCAAGAACCCCAGCTACGAACAGGTCTCCAGCGGCACCACTGGCCATCGCGAATCGGTCAAGGTAACCTACGACCCGAAGGTCGTCCGCTATGACCAGCTGCTGCAGGTGTTCTTCTCGGTCGTCGCGGACCCGACGCTGAAGAATCGCCAGGGACCCGATGAGGGCACGCAATACAATGCCGCGCTGGTGCCCTTGTCGGCTGAACAGCGCGAGGTCGCCGCCGCCTATCTCGCGCAGATGAAGGCCAGCGGGAAGTGGAGCGCGCCGATCGTCACCGGAATCGCCCCGGCCAAGCCGTTCTACCCGGCCGAAGCCTATCACCAGGACTTTGCCGAGAAGAATCCGAGCCATCCCTACATTCGGGCCTGGGATGCGCCCAAGGTCGAAGCGCTCAAGAAACTCTATCCTTCGCTCTACAGCCCGAAGTTCCAGACCGGCTGATTGCCGCTTGGCGCGTCGCGCCCTATATCGCGCGCATGGCCGGTCATTCTCATCGCGAACATTCGGGCGACAAGCTCGTCTCCGAGGCCGCGCACGTGCTCACAGCCGCGGGCGAACAATGGACGCAGATGCGCGCCGACGTCTTCGCCGCGCTCGCCGACCAGGACCGGCCGGCTTCGGCCTACGACGTTGCCGAGGAGCTCGGCAAGCGGCGCGGCCGGCGGGTGGCGGCGAACAGCGTCTACCGCATCCTCGACCTGTTCGTGCGCACCAACCTCGCCAACCGGATCGAGAGCGCCAACGCCTACCTCGTCAACACCCACCCCGGCTGCCGGCACGATTGCATCTACCTGATCTGCGACGATTGCGGCCAAGCACTCCATCTCGACGACGACAAGTTGACCGACGCGTTGCGCGAGGCCGGGCGCCGCCACGGCTTTGCCGACGTGCGCCCGGTGGTCGAGCTTCGCGGGTTGTGCAACGATTGCGCGAGCTAGCTCAGCAATTGCTCAGGCAAACATCACCCGCCGTTCATCGACACGCGTGACTTGCCCGTGTAAGCGCCGGACATGACGTCAGGTCCCGTAACACCGCTGCTCGATACGGTTCGGATCCCCGCGGACATCCGCCAGCTCGAACAAGGCCAGCTCCGCCAGCTCGCCGACGAGTTGCGCACCGAGATGATCGACGCGGTCGGCAGCACCGGCGGCCACCTCGGCTCGGGGCTCGGCGTGGTCGAGCTGACGGTCGCGTTGCACTATGTGTTCAACACGCCCGAAGACCGGGTGGTGTGGGATGTCGGCCACCAGGCCTATCCGCACAAGATCGTCACCGGCCGGCGTGACCGGATCCGCACGCTGCGCCAGGCGGGGGGCCTGTCGGGCTTCACCAAGCGCAGCGAGAGCGAATACGATCCGTTCGGCGCGGCGCACTCTTCCACATCGATCTCAGCCGCGCTCGGCTTTGCCATCGCCAACAAGCTGAACCGCAAGCCGGGCAAGGCGATCGCGGTGATCGGCGACGGGGCAATGAGCGCGGGCATGGCCTATGAGGCGATGAACAACGCCGAGGCCGCCGGCAATCGCCTGATCGTGATCCTCAACGACAACGACATGTCGATCGCCCCGCCGGTCGGCGGCCTGTCGGGCTATCTCGCCCGGCTGGTTTCAAGCCCGAGCTACCTGCACCTGCGCCATTTCGCCAAGAAGGCGATCCGACGGATCTCGCGCCGCGCACACGATACCGCGCAGAAGGCCGAGGAATTCGCCCGCGGGTTGGTCACCGGTGGCACGCTATTCGAGGAACTGGGGTTCTATTACGTCGGCCCGATCGACGGGCATAACCTCGACCAGCTCGTGCCGGTGCTCGAGAACGTCCGCGACGCCGAGGAAGGCCCGATCCTGGTCCACGTCGTGACCCAGAAGGGCAAGGGTTACGCGCCTGCCGAAAACAGCGCCGACAAGTACCACGGCGTGCAGAAGTTCGACGTCATCACCGGCGAGCAGAAGAAGGCCAGCGGTGGCCCACCCGCTTACCAGAACGTGTTCGGCGAGACGCTGGCCAGGCTTGCGGACAGCGACGAGCGGATCTGCGCGATTACCGCAGCGATGCCGAGCGGCACCGGGGTCGACAAGTTCGCCGCCGCGCACCCGGATCGCGCGTTCGACGTCGGCATCGCCGAGCAGCACGCAGTGACGTTCGCCGCCGGGCTCGCCGCGCAAGGTATGCGGCCGTTCTGCGCGATCTATTCGACCTTCCTCCAGCGCGCCTACGATCAGGTGGTCCACGATGTGGCGATCCAGAACCTGCCGGTGCGCTTCGCGATCGACCGCGCCGGGCTCGTCGGCGCCGACGGCGCGACCCATGCGGGCAGCTTCGACGTTACCTATCTCGCGACGCTGCCCAATTTCGTGGTCATGGCGCCGGCCGACGAGGCCGAGCTGGTCCACATGACTTACACCGCGGCGTGCCACGACGAGGGACCGATCGCGTTTCGTTATCCGCGCGGCAACGGAGTCGGCGTTCCGCTGCCCGAGACACCCGAGAAGCTGGAAATCGGCAAGGGCCGGATCGTTCGCCAGGGCAGCAAGGTCGCACTGCTTTCATTGGGCACGCGCCTTGCCGAAGCGCTCAAGGCCGCGGACCAGCTCGAGGCCAGGGGGCTTTCGACCACCGTCGCCGACTTGCGCTTCGCCAAGCCGCTTGATTCGGCGCTGATCCGCAAGCTGATGGCCACGCACGAGGTGGTCGTGACAATCGAGGAAGGCAGCATCGGCGGCCTCGGCGCGCACGTCCTGACGCTCGCCAGCGACGAAGGGCTGCTCGACGCCGGCCTCAAGATCCGCACGATGCGCCTGCCCGACCTGTTTCTCGACCAGGATGCGCCCGAAAAGCAGTACGACGAAGCCGGCCTCAACGCAGCGGACATTGTCGAGACGGTGTTGACTGCCTTGCGCCACAACAGCGCCGGCGTGACGGAAGCGCGAGCCTGAAGATCGTTGCCTGACTGGCTGGTCCTGTCACTTCTCGCAGCCGCTTTTGTCGGCGTCCTTTTCGCGAAGGCCCACCGGATTACCCAGCGGATGGTCGCGCGCACTCGTCAACGGCGACCCAATCCTACGGAGAGCGAGTTCATCGCGATGCTTAGCCGTGACGTGAATTCCAAAACGGCCGAGTTCGTGTGGTTCGCGATGATCGAGTACCTTCAACGATGGCAGCTCACGCCGCACCCGGACGATCATCTGTCCAATGACCTGCCGATCGACGACGGCGATCCGCACCTGGATTGGATGCCGCGCTATGCCGAGCTGTACGGAGCCGATCCGAAGGAGTGGCCGCAATTCCCCAAGGATTGGGAGGGAACCGTCCGCAATTTTGCCCGCTGGCTCGAGCTCGGTCTTTCGCAGCAAAGCTGATCACAATTCTTTGTCGCACTTCGTCGCGCCGTGTGCGCGGCTGCTTGACCCTCCCCCAAAGCTGCATAGTCTTCCTGCGCAAGGGAGAGGCTCATGAGATTTGCTACGTTTGCGTCATACGTTGCCGTCGCGGGGCTGGCCGCCGCACCGCTGCCGGCCGCGGCACAGAATGCGGCCACTGCGTTCAAGCCGGCGGGCCAGTGGGCGCTCGACTACGGCGATGACTATTGCCGGCTGTCACGCACGTTCAGCGACGGCAAGGATGATCTGGCCATGGCGGTGGAGCGGATCGAGCCCGGTCCGACGGCGCGCCTCGTCATGATCTCGAACGCGATCAAGCCGTTCCGCAGCGCCGAGGAGATCGGCTGGCATTTCACGCCGTCGGACCCCGAACGGAAGGCGCGCTACACGCATTCGACGACCGCCGAAGGCAAGCAGTACTATAACCTCGGGCCGTTCATGCTGGCCCCGGTGAAGCCGACGGCTCCGCCCGCGCCATTCGATCGCGGCAAGGAACAGGCCACGGCCAAGACCATGACCGGCCTGGTCCTCGACAACGGTCTCAACGCGCCGGTGCAAGTTGACATTGGCGACCTTTCCGCCCCGGTGAAGGCCCTGCAGGACTGCGCCGACGATCTCGCCAAGAGCTGGGGCCTCGATCCTGCGAAGCTGAAAACCGAAACCGCTGCCGCCATCCCCGAGAAGGGCGGCGTGGGCTGGCTGCCGCAAGGCACGGTCGGCTTCGGCGACTTCGGCAAGCTCGGCGGCGGCGCGAACCAGGTACGGCTGATGGTCGACGCGACCGGCAAGGCGACTTCGTGTACCATTCACTGGGCGACGCTCGAGGCGACGACCAACCAGAAGATCTGCGCCGCGGCAATGGCGAACGCCAAGTTCACGCCGGCGAAAGACGCGACCGGACAGCCGATGCCCGGCTACTGGATCGGCAGCCCGATGTCGATGGGGCCGCCGTTACCGGGCGGGCGGCGCTAGGGGCGGGCGCGCCCGAACACGCGCACAATTGCGCCGTCCGGTAGCGCTGTTTCTCGCACAGGCACGAAGCCGAGCTTGGCCGCCAGCCGGATCGACGGCTCGTTCTCCGGCGAGATCATGCACACGATACGACGCGGGCCGTGCTCGCGGTCGAACCAGTCGAGCACGGCTCGCATCGCCTCTCCGGCAAGCCCTTGCCCGACATGCTCGGCGCCGACGATCCAGCCAGCTTCAGGATGGTCGTCGAAGTCGTCGCCGAGCCCGCGGAAGGTGTGGAAGACGCCGCAATTGCCGATCACCTGTTCCTGCCCGCGCAGGCGCAGCATCAGCGCGCCGTAGCCGTAGAGGAACCAGCTGCCGGCGTTGCGCATGAAGCGTACCGCGTGATCGCTGAACTGCGCGCGCGGGCCGAGGAAGCGGTTGGTGCGCGGATCGCGCACGACCTCGTGCATCGCCAGCATGTCGGCTTCGTGCGGCTGCCACAGCTCGAGCCGATCGGTGGTCAGGAAAGGCTTACCCGTCACAGCAGCGCGTTAAGCAGATGGATGGCCACGCCGACAAGTCCGCCGACCAGGGTCCCGTTGACGCGGATGAACTGCAGGTCGCGGCCGACCGCGTTCTCGATCCGGTCGGTCACCGTGCGCGCGTCCCAGCGGCGTACCGTTTCCGAGACCAGCTGGACGATCTGTCCGCCATAGCGCGTCGCCACGCCGACCGCGGTGCGCCGGGCGAAGCGGTTGACCTGCCGCTGCAGCGTTGTGTCCTTGCGCAGCGCCTCGCCAAGCTCGCCGAGCATGCTGGTGAAAGGCCCCGCGAGGCCGCCCTTGGGGTCGCGCGCGGCGGCGATCAGCGCCACGCGCATGCGCTCCCACACGCCGGTCCACCACGTGCCGAGCGCGGGATTGGCGAGGAGGTCGAGCTTCATTCCCTCGACCTTGGCGCGCATCGCCGCGTCGTGTTGCAAGTCATGGGCGAGCTGTTCGAGGCCTTGCTCGACCTTGCGGCGCAGCGGATGGTCGGCATCGACCAGGACTTCGGCCAGCAGGCGATAGAGCCCGTCGATCACCGAGTTCGCGAGGCGCTCGTCGAGGCCGGTCCAGCGCACGACCGCGTTGGCCCGCTCGTGAATGATCTGGCGGACCATCTCTTCGTTGTCCTCGAGCGTCAGCCCGGCCCAGCGGATGAGCGATTCGAGGAGTGGCAGGTGGCGCTTGTCGGCGATAGCCGCGCCGAGCATCTGGCCGAGCAGTGGCGAGACCTCGAGCCGCTCGAGCTGGTGCAGCAGCCCCGACTTCACTTGTCCGCCCAGCCGCTCGGGATCGAGCGATTCGAACACTTCGGCGATCAGCTCGCCGGCGCCGCCGCGAATGCGTGAGACCTCGTCGGCCCCTGGCCTGGTGAGGAAATCGCCGAGCGTGCGCGCGAGGTTCATTGCCCGCATGCGCCGGGCGACGACCTGTGGAATGAGGAAGTTCGACTGCAGGAAACGCGCCATCGTATCGGCGATGCGATCCTTGTTCTCCGGAATGATCGCGGTGTGCGGGATCGGCAGGCCGAGCGGGTGACGGAATAGCGCCGTGACCGCAAACCAGTCGGCAAGGCCGCCGACCATCGCCGCCTCGGTAAAGGCCAGGACCCAGTCCCACGCCGGGTTGGTGCCCTGCAATCTGCGCGCGAGCGCGAACAGCGCGGCCATCGCGACTAGGAGGCCGGTCGCGGCGCGGCGCATCCGCCGGGCGCGATCGGGCGGAGGCGGGGTGCGAAATGGCACCAACGGGGTTGACGGACCGGTCATGCGACGGGGTCCATCACTCGGCCGGATAACCCTCCGCCGACCCCTCGTGCTTGTGTTCGGGCCGGTAGGTCAGAACCCGGTGGCGCAGCCACGGGCCGAGGCGCTTCTCGAGCCCGTCGGCCAGACTGAACCCTGCCGGCACGATGAGCAGCGTGAGCATCGTCGAAAGCAGCAGGCCGCCGATGACCGTGGTGCCCATCGGCGCGCGCCAGGCGGCGTCGCCCGAAAGCGACAGCGCAGTCGGCACCATGCCGGCGGTCATCGCCACGGTGGTCATCAGGATCGGCTGCGCCCGCTTGTGCCCGGCGTCGATAATCGCCTGCCGCTTGGGCACGCCCGAGGCCATCTCCTCAATCGCGAAATCAATCAGCAGGATCGAGTTCTTGGCAACGATGCCGAGCAGCATCAGCAGGCCGATGTAGACCGAGATCGAGATCGGGTTCGGGCGATGATCGGGCCCGAGGTACCCGGTGATCGCCAGCGCGAGCAGGCCGCCGAGCGGCGCCAGCAGCAGCGATGTCATGTTGACCAAGGGTGATACGAACCGGCGGTAAAGCAGCACCAGCACAGCGAACACCAGCAGGACGCCGGAGATCACCGCGATGATGAAGTTCTGGATCAGCTCGCCCTGCCACTTCTCGTTGCCGACCGGCTTGTTTGACACGCCGGCGGGCAGGTTCTTCATGATCGGCAACGCCTTGATCGCGTTCATCACCGGGCCGCTGACCGCGCCGGGAGCCAGATCGGCGCCGACGAAGATGCGCCGCGCCTGGTTGAAGCGCTGGATCTGCGTCGGCCCGGCGCCGAAGCGGATCTCGGCGACGCGCTTCAGCGGCACCGATCCGCCGACGGCGGTCGGCACGGGCAGGTTCTCGATTGTGGCAATGTTCTCGCGCGAAGACTTGGCGAGCACCACGCGGATCGGAATCTGCCGGTCGGACAGCGAAAACTTTGCCGCGTTCTGATTGATTTCGCCGAGAGTGGCGATGCGGATCGCCTGGCTGAGTGCGCTGGTCGTCACGCCGAGCTGCGCGGCGAGGTCGAGCCGGGGCACAATGACCAGCTCGGGTCGCTGCATGTCGGCGGCGATGCGCGGCGCGACGGCGCCCGGAATGCTCGCCATCTGCTGGATAAGCGTCTGCGCGGTGCGGTTGAGCACGTCGGGATCGGATCCGGTGAGCATGACTGAAATGTCGCGGCCGGTCCCGCCGTTGTTCTGAGACGCGAACGTGACCCGCGCGTCGGGAATCTTCTGCAGCTCTGGCGCCAGCTTCCGTTCCCACGCCGGACTTTTCATCGCGCGGTTTTGCTTGAGAACGATGAACAGCCGCGCCTGACCCTCGTTGATCCGCTCGAGCACTCGGTCGACCTCGCCCGTCTGGCCCTCGAGAATCGCCGTCACGTGATCGGCCACCGCCTCGGTCTGCTCGATGGTCGTGCCCGGGACCATCTCGATATTAAGGCGGCTGGTGTCGGAATCGGTGATCGGCTGGAACTGCTGCGGCATGTACATCAGGAGCAAAGTCGTAACCGTCAGCGCGAACACGCCCGCGCCAAACATCCACGCCCGGTGGTCGCGGTACCGCGAGCGCACGATGGTGCGGTAATAGAGGTGCCAATCGGCAAACTGCGGTCCGAACAAATGAGAGATCGGGCCGGTGATTAAGCGCACGAGGACCAGGCCCGCGATGAACAGCGCGGCCTTCACCGGCGCGCCGGCATGTGGCAGCAAGGTCCCGCCGAAGTGGACGAACAGGTACGCGACGGCCAGGTAGAGGACGAAGATCCCGAACTCGACGAGGCCGAACCAGCCTTCCGACGGCACCGCTTGGTAGCGTGCGCGGTAGGCCGTCACCTTCTCGGTGTTCAGGGTCCATTTGAGGATCGCCATGTAGCGGTCCATGATCGGCCCTTCGCCATGCGCCTGGTGGCCCTTGGCCTTGAGGAAATAGGCCGCGACCATCGGCGTGATCATCCGCGCGACAGCCAGGCTGGTCAGCACCGCGGCAACGACGGTGAGGCCGAAGTTCTTGAAGAACTGGCCCGAAATACCCGGCATCAGGCCGACCGGCAGGAACACCGCGGCGATCGACAGGCTGGTGGCGACGACCGCGAGGCCGATCTCGTCGGCGGCGTCGATCGCTGCCTGATAGGCACTCTTGCCCATGCGCATGTGCCGCACGATGTTCTCGATCTCGACGATCGCGTCGTCGACGAGCACGCCGGCGACCAGGCTCAGCGCGAGCAGCGAGAGCTCGTTCAACGTGAACCCGAGCAGGTCCATGAACCAGAAGGTCGGGATCGCCGACAGCGGGATCGCCAGCGCGGAGATCATCGTCGCACGCCAATCGCGCAGGAACAGGAAGACGACGATGACCGCGAGGATGGCGCCCTCGATCATCGCCTCCATCGAGGTCTCGTACTGCTTTTTGGTATAGTCGACGCTGGTATAGACCTGGGTGATGCTGACCCCGGGATTTTCCGCCTGGATCGCCTTCAGTTCCTTGATCGCGGCGTCATAGACGGTGACGTCCGACGCGCCCTTGGCGCGTTCGATGCCGAAGGTAACGACCTGGCGCCCCTTCATCTTGGCAATCGAGGTCTGTTCCGAGAAGCCGTCGTAGACCTGGCCGATCTGGTCGAGCCGGATCGTACGGCCGCCGCCGAGGCTGATGCGGGTGTTGGACAGCTGCAGCGCGGTATCGGCGTTGCCGAGCACGCGAACCGACTGGCGCGAGCCGGCGATCTGCGCGCTGCCGCCGGCGGCGGCGGTGTTGACCGAACGCAGGGCCTGGTTGACCGTGCTGGCCGTGACGCCGAGGGATTGCATCTTCGCCGGGTCGAGGACGACGCGGATCTCGCGGTCAACCCCGCCCGCCCGGCTGACGGTGGCCATGCCTTCGATCGACAGCAGTCGGCGCGAAATCGTGTCGTCGATGAACCAGCTGAGCTGCTCCATCGTCATGTCCTCGGCGCTGACCGCGAAATAACCGATCGGGCCGTTGCCGCCGGCCTGGATCTTGGTCACCTGCGGCTCGAGGATGCCGTCGGGGAGTTCGCCGCGCACCTGGTCGATCGCATTCTTGACTTCGTTCACCGCGTTGTTGGCGTCGGTGCCGATGACGAACGTGACCGTGGTGTTGCTGCTGCCTTCGCTGGCGGTCGACTGGATCTCGTCGACGCCATTGACCGAGCGAACCGCCGCTTCGACCTTCTGGGTAATCTGGGTTTCGATTTCGGTCGGCGCGGCGCCCGGTTGGACGATCGTGACGTTGACCGCGGGGAAATCGATGTCGGGCTCGTTGTTGACGTCCATCCGGCTGAACGCCACCAGCCCGGCGAGCGTCAGACCGATGAAAAAGACGATGGGGACGATCGGATTGCGGATCGACCACGCGGATATGTTGCGAAAATTCATGACCCGGCCGGGCGCCCTAGCGCTTGTTCGACAGCACGGGCCGGATCGTGTCGCCCGGATTCAGGAAGCCGCCGGCGCGCAGGACCACGCGCTCGGTTCCGGAGAGACCGGAAACGATGGCGGTGCCTTGGTCGGTGACCGTGCCGGTCTTCACCGCCCGCCGCTCGATCTTGTTGCCACGGCCGACGACGTAAACGTAATTGCCTTTCTCGTCGGACATGATCGCGCTTTCGGGCAGGCGCGGCGCAACCACGGTGCCACCCTGGACCACCGCCGAGGCAAAGCCGCCGGGATGGATCGCCGGATCGTACGGCAGCGCAATGCGGACGATCCCCTGGCGGTCGGTCTGGTCGATCGTCGGCTCCTTCTTCCAGATCTGCCCGGTGAAGGCCTTGTCGGTCCCCACCGGGGTTACCTGAGCCGTCGCTCCGACCGCGATCGTGCCGAGATCGTCCTCGCCGACTTTGGCCAGCAACTCCATCTGGCCGTCCTGGGCGATCGTGAAGGGCGCGTTTGAGCCGGCGGCGAGCACCTGGCCGACTTCGACCTTGCGGTCGAGGATGAGGCCCGAGACCGGCGCGACGATATTGAGCCGCGCGTTGCGCGCGAGGAGCTCGCGGTACGAGGCCTGCGCCACCTTGACTTGCGCAATGGCGGCGTCGCGCGTCGAAGTCAGCCGGTCCACGTCCGCCTTGGAGATGAAGCCGCGGTCGACCAGCTTGAGCGCACGGTCAAGATTCGACTGCGCGAGCTGGGCATTAGCCTGCGCGACCTGGATCTGTGCAGCGGAGCCGGCTGCCTGTTCGTTCTGCACCGAGCGATCGATCACCGCGAGAACCTGGCCCCGGCGAACCCAATCGCCGATCTGGACCGGCACCGCGATTACTCGTCCGCCCTCACCGACGACGCCGACGGCAACCTCGTGCGTGGCGGCGAGCGAGCCAGTCGCATTGATGAGGCCGGTGATGGTGGTCTGGCCCGGCTCGACCACGGAAACGGTCGGCGTGGCGCTGGTGTTCGACGACTTGAGAGCGTTACTATCGCTCGCTCCGCGCGACATCATCCACGCGGCGAGCGCCAGCAACACGACCGCGGCGATGGCGCCCATGATGACCCGCCGGCGTCGCGCGCGGCTTCCGTCAATCTCGATCTCATCGACCAGCGGGTTGGGCGCCCCGCCCAAATCCGCCATCGTCGTCTCGTAGTTCATTGCTAGTCAGAGCCCCGCTGGCCGGACGGAGCGCGGCCATATCACAGTTAAGCGCGCGCCGCACACAAAAGCCGGCGCTCCCGGGCTGGCGCATAGAGTGCGCGCCCGGGCCATGCAATCGGGGCTTCTATCAAAAGCGCTTGGGGGCCGACGAGTAATAAATTGTCGTAAACGAAAAGGGCGGGCCCGCAGTCTTGCGGACCCGCCCCAATTCGCAGTCTAAGGCGTGCTTTAGCGGACTCGTCCGCGCTGGACGAGGTTGACGATCGCCAGCAGCACGATCGCGCCAATGATGGCGATGATGAAGCCGCCGAGATTGAACGTCTGGATCGTCCCGCCGATACCGATCAGCGGTGCGATGACCGCGTTGCCGATGATCGCGCCGACGATGCCGACGATGATGTTCCAGAAAATGCCCATCGAGCCATCGCGAGCCATAACCATGCTGGCCAGCCAGCCGGCGACGCCGCCGACGATAATTGCCACAATCCAGCCCATAATCCGGTCCTCTTGTTCTCCGCGCCGAGGCGCTCTGTCCCGGATAAACCGTAGTGCAGGCAATGCGTTCCCTGCCGCCACACAGCGGGCGGCGCGGGACACGTGAGCTCGGGCCGGCTCGCCGGACCGGTCAGTACTTCAGCTGGCGTTCGTAGAGATCGCGGTAGTGCTGGATGCGCGTTACGCGCAGGCCCTGCATGCCCGAGCGGTCGACCGAGCGCTGCCACGAGGCGAATTCCTCGAGCGTGAGGTTATAGCGCTCGAGCACCTCGTCGATCGTCAGCAGGCCGCCGTTGACCGCGGCCACGACTTCGGCTTTGCGACGGACGACCCACCGCTTGGTTTCGGGAGCCGGCAAGTCGGCAATCGTCAGCGGCTCGCCCAGAGGGCCGATGACTTGCGCGGCACGGATTTTCTGGTTCTCGATCATTATGTCCTCGGGTCGTCGCTCGCGGCGCCGTTCGTAGTGGGGCGGGCCATGCCGTCGGCGGCTTTGCCATTGGCTAAATCATCTAGGTTAATGTCCGGTTTGGCATCGCCGATCTCTGCGATGTGGCGAGCAAATTCCGGGTCGAAGCTGGCACCTCCTCCCGTCTCGCCGCTGCCGACTTCGGCGCGCAATTCGCGCACTGCGTCGAATCGCGCGACCAGGTCGGACCACGAGACAGGACGCAAGGTGCCGTTGCCGCCGCCGCTCGCGTCGAACGGGGTCCGTTTGGCAGCGTTGCCGGGAAGTTTGCCTTCGAACATTCGCCCGCCTTAGCCGGTCAAGCGTCAAGATCGGGTAAAGCTGCGATTTACTCTACGTTAGGCGAGGTAAACGGCGCCAGCGTGCCTTTGCCGTCTGCGATCGGGCGGTGTATGGGCGCCGCGCAATGACCAACGCCGCCATCCTCGACAATCCCGCCGCGCTGTTCGATCTTCCGCGCGCCGCCGCCGATTGCCGGATCGTCGTGGCGATGTCGGGCGGCGTCGATAGTTCGGTGGTGGCCGCACTCGCCGCCAGCACAGGAGCCGAAGTGATCGGCATCACGCTGCAGCTTTACGATTATGGCGCCGCCACCGGGCGCAAGGGCGCGTGCTGCGCGGGCGACGACATCCGCGACGCGCGCGCAGTCGCCGACCGGCTCGGCTTCGCGCATTACGTGTTCGATCACGAAAGCGCCTTTCGCGAGGAAGTGGTCGAGCGATTTGCCGACGATTACCTTGCCGGGCGTACGCCGATTCCGTGCATTCGCTGCAACATGGGACCCAAATTCACCGACCTGTTGCGGATGGCGAGGGAGTTAGGCGCCGATTGCCTGGCGACCGGTCATTACGTCCGCCGGATTATCGGTCCTGCCGGAGCCGAGCTTTGGCGCGCGCGCGATCCGGCGCGCGACCAGTCGTATTTCCTCTACGCTACAACCGAAAAGCAGATCGATTACCTGCGCTTTCCGCTCGGCGGCTTGCCAAAAGACGAGGTGCGCCGGATCGCCGGCGAATTCGGGCTATCGGTCGCCGCCAAGCCCGACAGCCAGGATATCTGCTTTGTGCCCGACGGCGACTATGCCCGCATCGTCAAGGCGGTGCGCCCCGAAGGAACTCGTCGAGGTTCGATCGTCCACGCGGAAAGCGGCGATCTCCTCGGCGAGCATCCGGGTGTGATCCACTTTACGGTCGGTCAGCGCCGCGGCCTCGAGATCGGCGGCCAGCCCGAGCCGCTCTACGTTGTCGCGCTCGATGCCGCGGCGGCGGAGGTTCGCGTTGGCCCGAAGCGGTTGCTCGCAGTGGGCAGCGCCCGCATCGGCGAGACCAATCGCATCGGCCCGCCGCCCGAGGGTCCGCTCACCGCCAAGGTCCGCTCGCTGGCGAAGCCGGTCCCTGTGACTCTCGACGGTCCGCTGGGTGATGGCGCGGAGACGACGATCCGTTTCGATCAGCCGGAATTCGGCGTCGCCCCAGGGCAAGCGGCAGTCATCTATTCCGGCGACCGGGTGGTCGGCGGCGGGTGGATCGAGGAAACCGCGCCCTATTCGCGCCAGGGATCGAGCACACAGCCGTAACCCTTGCGGTAACGCGCGGTCTCGCTGGCGATCAGCGGGACGTAGCCGGTCACGCTCTTGGCATCCTCGTTGTCGCTGAGGAACACGGCCTCCATCCTCGGCTCGAAGTCCTTCTTGCAGTCTTTCAGGGTGCGCCCGGCAATATAACGGCATGAGCAGGCGTTGCGCGCGCCGACCGCGGCGCCGGTCTCGGCATAACCGTAGAGCGGTTCGCGGTAGAGCCAGCCGAGCGCGGCAAGCGCGAGCACGAGGACCAGCGCGACCTTGAGCCACGTCGGCCGCTTGCGCGATCCTCTAGTCTTTGCGGTTGCCATGCGCTCCTGCCTGGGAGATGGAAGCGCGCCAATGCCGCGCCGCGCCTTCCCTAGCCTCGCCGCTCTGCTGCTGCCAGCCTTCTTGCTGGCGGGTTGCGGCGGTACAGCGCCGAAGGAGCCGCCGCTGTCGCCTGCCGCGCTCAAGGCAGTGAGCAAGAACCCCGGCGTTCCGCGCGAGAAGCTCGCCCGCGCAGTCGATGCGCTATTCACAGGCGAAGGCATCGGCGAGACGCGCGCGGTGCTGGTGCTCCACGACGGCGCGATCGCCGCGGAGCGTTACGGCAAAGGGTATAGCGCTCGCACCAAGTTCCTCGGCTGGTCGATGTCGAAGACGGTCACCGGCGTGCTGATCGGAGTGCTCGTCTCCGAAGGACGGTTGCGGCTCGACGATTCTCCGCCGATCCCGGCGTGGCAGCGGTCCGGCGATCCGCGCGGCGACATCACGCTGCGGCAGTTGCTGCAGATGCGCTCGGGCCTGCGGCACAAGGAAAGTAGCGAGCCGATCTACGATTCGGGCGAGGTCCGGATGCTGTTCCGCGACGGGCGCGACGACATGGCCGCGTGGGCCGAAGCGCAGCCGATGGAGCACGAGGCCGGAAAGGTCTTCACGTATTCGACGCCAACCGGCGTCATCCTGGCCGACATCGCCGCCCGTATCCTGGCCCCTGGCGCCAAGCCCGACGCGCGCCGCCAGGCCGTCGCCGATTTCTTCGAATCGCGCGTGGCCGGTCCGCTCGGGGCGCCCTCATTCACACCCGAGTTCGATGCCGCGGGAACCTTGATCGGTGGCAGCATGATCTGGGCGACCGCGCGCGACTGGGGCAAGTTCGGCGAGATGCTGCGGCACAAGGGCGCGGTCAACGGCGCGCAACTGGTGCCCAAGGCATGGGTTGAATTCATGACCACGCCGAGCCCGCACGCGCCCGATTACGGGGCGATGACCTGGCTCAATCGCCCTTCGGGCGGCAAGCGCGACGAACTGTTCGCCAGCCAAGGACCGAAGGACGCCTTCGCGCTCAACGGCCATCTCGGGCAGTACGTGATCGTCTCGCCGTCGCAGGACCTGACCATCGTCCGCCTTGGCAAGACCGACGACAAGGACCGGCCGGCGCTGATGCGGGCGCTGGCCAAAGTGGCCGCGCTTTACCCTTCGAGGTAGAATGTCCCCTCGACCACCGTGGCGCACTCGCCGCCGAGCCACGCCTGCGCGCCATCGAGCCGGCACGTCAGGTCGCCGCCGCGTCGCGAGGCCTGGTGCGCGGTGAAGCTGTTGCGACCTAGCTTGGCGGTCCAGAACGGCGTCAGCGCGGCGTGGGCCGAGCCGGTTACGCTGTCCTCGTCGACCCCCGCGCCGGGCACGAACACCCTGCTGACGACGTCGGTTCGTTCACCGGGCGCGGTGCAGATGAACTGGTCGTCGCCCATCCTCGCGAGGCCCTTTACGTCGGGCCGGAGCGCGCGGACTTGCGCTTCGTCGGCGAACAGGAACACGCTGTAACGGTCAGGGCTACGCCATACCTCGAGCGGCGGCGAGCCAAGTAGCGCGGCGGCCTCGGGCCAGGCGCTGGGTTCGGTCGCGATCGTCGGGAGGGCCAGCTCGTACCCGCCTTGCGCCATCCGCCGCACTTCGAGAACCCCTGCCTTGCGCGTGCGGAACGTCACGCGCTCGCCGCCGTCGCGGCCGAGCAGAACATGGCCCGAGGCGAGCGTTGCATGACCGCATAGCCGAATTTCGAGCTCCGGCGTGAACCAGCGCAATTCCCAGTCGGCCGCGCCGGTCGTATCGCGCACGACGAAGGCGGTCTCGGCGAAATTATTCTCTTCGCCGATGGCCTGCAGCACCTCGTCGGACAACCATTCGTCGAGCGGCATGACCGCCGCCTGGTTGCCGGCGAACGGGCGCGAGGCGAAGGCGTCGACATGCCAATACGGAAGTTTCATTAGTGGCTCTCCGCCAGGCCCGGCAGCAGTTCCTCAGCCGCCGAGCCGGTTTCGTTGACCAGCCCTTCCGGATCGGGGTGGATGAGCACCTCGACCCCAGGAAACTCGCGCTCGATGCGTTCCTCGAGCTCGTCCATCACCGTGTGCGCCTCGGCGACCGTCATGCCGCCGTTCACCATCGCGTGGAACTGGACGAAATCGTGCGCCCCGCTGGTGCGGGTCCGCAGGTCGTGCACGCCCTTGAGCTCGGGATGTTTCGCGAGCACGGCGAGAAACTGCTCGCGCTTCTCGATCGGCCATTCCTTGTCCATCAGGTGGTCGAGCGCCTCCGCCGAAGCGCGCCAACCGCCCCATGCCAGCCAGACCGCGATGGCGAGGCCGAATAGGGGGTCCGCCCCGCCAAGCCCCGCGTAGTGGTCGAGCGCGAGCGCAGCGATCACGCCCATGTTGAGAAACAGGTCGGACTTGTAGTGGACGTTGTCGGTCTTGATTGCGACGCTGCCGGTCCGCTGGATCACCTGTCGCTGCCACCACAACAGCACGTACGTGGCGGCGATGGCGATCACCGACACAAGGATGCCTTCGCTTGCGCCGGCCACCCGGTGGCCACTGAGCAACTGTTCGATCGCTCGAAAGGCGAGTCCGAACGCGGACAGCGAAATCAGCACCACCTGGAACATCGCCGCCAGCGCCTCGGCCTTGCCGTGACCGAAGCGATGCTCGCGGTCGGCCGGCTGGGCCGCGACCCAAACGCCGACCAGCGTGGCCACGCTGGCGATGAGGTCGAGCCCGGTATCGGCGAGGCTGCCGAGCATCGCCGTCGAATCGGTCTTGAGCACCGCCCAGATCTTCAGCCCCGCGAGCAGCAACGCCATCGTGATCGAAGCGAACGCGGCACTGCGGGTGAGCCGAGCACGGGTGGCGAGGTCGTCGGTCATGGATAGAGCAACGTGCTCGTCCAGCGCTCGCCGGCACGCGTGAAACGACGGCGTTCGTGGAGGCGGTTGGGACGGTCGAGCCAGAACTCGATCGCTTGGGGGGCGAGGCAGAAGCCGGTCCAGTGCGGCGGACGGGGAATATCCTGGTCGGCCCACTCGACCGCCAGCCGCTCGACGCGATCGAGGTAGGTCTGGCGGGAATCGAGCGGGCGCGACTGGTCGGACGCCGCGGAGCCGAGCTGGGACACGCGAGGTCGGGAGTGGAAGTAGGCGTCGGCCTCGGCGGCCGTCACCTCGTGCAGCGGTCCCTCGATCCGCACTTGCCGGCGCAGGCTTTTCCAGTGGAACAGTAGCGCGGCGTGCGGATTGGCGGCGATTTCCCGGCCCTTGCGGCTCTCGGCATTGGTGTAGAACACGAAGCCGTCGGCTCCGTGACCCTTGAGCAGGACCATCCGCACCGAAGGCCGCGCGTCGGCCGTGGCGGTCGCGAGCGCCATCGCGTTGGCGTCGTTCGGCTCACTCGCCTGCGCTTCGGCGAACCAGACATCGAACAGCGCGAGCGGATCGCTTTCGGCGATTTCGTTCTGACCGGCTTCCATGTCGCAGCCCTAGACTCGGTGAATGATGTAGGAAAGCGCTGCTTGCGCCCGGAGACTGTTGCACTTAGCTAACACGCCATGGCCGATCCATATGCAACCCTGGGCGTGGCGCGCGGCGCGAGCGAGAAGGACATCAAGTCCGCCTACCGCAAGCTCGCCAAGGAGCTCCACCCCGACCGCAACACCGACAATCCCAAGGCGGCGGAGCGCTTTTCCGACGTCACCAAGGCCTATGACCTGCTGTCCGACGCCGACAAGCGGGCGAAGTTCGACCGCGGCGAGATCGACGCCGACGGCAACCCGGCGATGCCGTTCGGCATGGGCAGCGGCGGCTTTCGTCCCGGTGCCGGCGGCGCGCGAGGTTTTTCGGCGCAGGATTTCGAAGGCTTCGGTGGCGCCGAAGGCCTCGACATCGGCGACATCTTCGAAGGCCTGTTCGGCGGCCGCACCGGCGGACCAGCCGGAATGGGCGGCGGCCGTCGTCCCCCACCGCCGCCGCCGCGCAGAGGCGCCAACGTGCAGTACCGGCTGCGGGTGCCGTTCGCCGATGCCGCGGCGCTCAAGCCGCAGCGGATCACGCTGGCCGACGGCAAGACGATCGACCTCAAGCTGCCCGCAGGGATCGAGGACGGAACCCAGATGCGCCTTTCGGGTAAAGGCGAGCCGGGACCGGCCGGCAGCGGCGACGCGCTGGTCACGATCATGATCGAGCCGCACCCCTTCTTTCGCCGCGACGGCGAGGACGTGCGGCTCGAGCTGCCGATCACGCTCGACGAAGCGATCCAGGGCGCCAGGGTGAAGGTGCCGACGGTCGACGGTGCGGTGATGCTCACCGTCGCGCCCGGTTCGGGCTCGGGCAAGGTTCTGCGGCTCAAGGGCAAGGGCTTCACGAAGAAGGGCGGCGGCCGCGGCGACCAGCTGGTCACGCTCGAGATTGAGCTGCCCGACGACGTGACGGAGCTGGCCGGCAAGCTCGACGGCTGGCGCGACACGCGCAACGTGCGCGCGAAGCTCGGCGTTTGAGCCAAGGTCCGCGGCAAACTCGACAGCCCGCGCCGGGCTGGCCATAACTGTAACGATGGCGCTTCACGGCATCCCCGATATCGACAAGAACGCCCCTCCGGTCGAGGATCTCTCGCCCGAGGCCCGCCGCAAGGCCGCGCTGCGGCACATGGCGGGGTTCCAGGAGCAGGTTTACGACGCCGTTGGGCCCGGGACGCGCTTCTTCCGGGTGTTCAAGCGGGTCGTGATCGGGACCTACAACGACGGCTTCATCCACGCCGGTAACCTGGCCTACATGGCGGTGCTGGCGATCTTTCCGTTCTTCATCACAGGCGCGGCGCTGTTCTCGCTGATCGGTGAGCAAAGCCAGCGCGCCGCTTCCATCAACGCGGTGCTGTTTGCCTTGCCGCCAGTGGTCGGCGATGTGATCGGCCCCGTCGCCCGTACCGTGATCCAGGCGCGCACCGGCTGGCTCTTGTGGGTCGGCGGCCTCGTCGGGCTGTGGACCGTCGGCAGCCTGATCGAAACGATTCGCGATATCCTGCGGCGCTCCTACGGCACCGAGCACACGGCGGCGTTCTGGAAATACCGTCTGCTTTCGACCGGGATCATCATCGCCGCGGTGATCCTGCTGCTCTTAAGCCTGATCGCGCAACTCGTGATCGGCGCGGCGCAGGAAGTGATCGACGCCTATTACCCGCACCTCGGCAACCTGATCAGCTCGCTCGCGCTGTCGCGCCTGGTACCGGCGTTCGGGCTCTACGGATCGCTCTACCTGCTGTTCTACACGCTGACCCCCTATGCTTACCGGCAGCCGCGCTACCCCAAGTGGCCCGGCGCGTTGCTGGTGACGGTCTGGTGGATACTCGTCGCGCTGGCGCTGCCGCCGCTCTTGCGCACCGTGTTCCGCTACAACCTCACTTACGGCTCCCTCGCCGGCTTCATGATCGCGCTTTTCTTTTTCTGGCTCGTCGGCCTAGGGATGGTTATGGGCGCCGAGCTCAACGCGGCGCTGGCCGAGACGCCCGAGGAGCATCAGGACGTGATCGGTCAGACTGACAATCGCGCCCGGGCGGCGGTAGTTGCAGACGAGACGGAAGGGGAGGAGCGTAGCGCATGACGGGTCTGATGGAGGGCAAACGTGGCTTGATCATGGGCCTCGCCAACGACAAGTCGCTCGCCTGGGGCATCGCCCAGAAATTGCACGAACACGGCGCCCAGATGGCGTTCTCGTACCAGGGCGAGGCGCTCGCCAAGCGCGTGGTCCCGCTCGCCGAGCAGCTCGGGTCCGACTTCACGTTCGATTGCGACGTATCCGACATGGCCGCGCTCGACGCGGCGTTCGAGACTTTGAAGAAGCGCTGGGACACGCTGGATTTCGTGGTCCACGCGATCGGCTTTTCCGACAAGAGCCAGCTCCGCGGGAAATTCTACGACACCACGCTCGACAACTTCCTGATGACGATGAACGTATCGGCCTACTCGCTGGTCGCGGTGACGCAGCGCGCTCGGGCAATGATGCCCAACGGCGGGTCGATCCTCACGCTGACCTATTACGGCGCCGAGAAGGTCGTACCGCACTACAACGTGATGGGCGTGGCCAAGGCGGCGCTCGAGGCCAGTGTGCGCTACCTCGCCAACGACCTCGGACCGGAGAACATCCGCGTCAACGCGATCTCGGCTGGTCCGATCCAGACGCTGGCCGCGCGCGGGATCGGCGACTTCAACTACATCCTCAAGTGGAACCAGCTGAATTCGCCACTGCGGCGCAACGTCACGATCGAAGATGTCGGCGGCGCCGGGTTGTACATGCTATCGGACCTCGCCTCGGGCGTGACCGGGGAGATCCACCACGTCGACGGCGGCTACAACGTCATCGGCATGAAGCAGGAAGACGCGCCGGACATCGCGCTGGCATAACGTGCCGAGCGTTGGATCGGCGGATCCGAAGCAATGAGCGTAATTGGCTCAAAGCCCAGCTGCATAGATCTGATCGTTGATGTCGTGCCGGTTGCTTCCCGCGACCTTGTCGTGGGGTTGCCCATCCGCAGTGATCCGTCTTAGGTCCTAAGGCGCTATGCACGGCATAGGCGCCATAATTCTAGCTGTGTTGCGAAGGCCGAGCTCGATGACCGCCGAGTGATCTCGGGCATCACTTTTCCTCATCCGAAGCCGTTTGAAGTGGCGGCGATGCGCCCGAGGAATATGACCTGCACGTGACGAGCTACAACCGATCCGTACGTTAGAGACGGCTACGCCCGTTCAACAAGATTTTCGCCACGTTCGCAGCCAGAGCCGACAACTCCTTGGGGCCGATGGTCCGACGCGGCACACTGTAGCGCACCGATTGGCGGGGAGCCTACGGGGCTTTGTTCCTTCACGTATCGGGACCAAAGGCGACCTCAACACAAAGCTCTACCCGATCCGAAACGGCCGAGGCCGTCGTTTCGCGATATCACTGGCAAAGGCGCAGATGAATTTCGCAATGACGCTGCGCTCATGTTCAGGGCGATGGCCAAGCCAAAGAGCTGATCGCCGACGGGGCTTTGGCGGCGATTGATCAGAGCAGCGCTAGCGGCTTTCTCGAGCGCAGGCGTGAATCCCGCAAGAAATGAACATGCGGCCCGAGGAGCAGCGTTCGATCATCCTGCATTCCCCACCGAATGGATGTCGAGTGACGAACGTCGACCGGGGGTTAGCTCCAACTGCATGTTCCCGAATGCGGGGAATCCGGGGAAATCGGGGAGCCCCGCACAAACGCAACAGCTTGATGAATTTCTCCTGCGCCACGCTTTTTCGGGCGCACGAAAGGAAATTCAAAATGCAAAAATCGAAAAGACCAAAAGAGTACAGGCCCCCGGTCCGGATCAAAGTTATCGGCGCAACGGCTCCGGATGGAACACCGTACGTTCGCATCGTCGCATCAGGTAAGGTTACGTGGACCTCGCTCGCTGGATTCACCGGCGGCGGCGGCGAAGCTCTGTGCATCCGAAGGCGCGCGGCCTCCCTTTGCTGAGCGCCGAATGGAAACAGTGCAGGGATAAGGTAGCCGAGCTAAAGGATTATCCCGCCAAGCCGCTGATCGACCGGATCGGATGGAACGAGCCCTACTTCGCGCTGGCGGATGGTACCGTCTTCTCGTCTTCTGGTAAAAGGCCGGTCGTGCTCTTTCCGAAGAACGAGCACAAATGCGCCGCGGCGGGATCGGTCAAGCGATGGAGGAACCTGACGACAGCTTCAGCCAGTTCGTGAAGTACCAGCTTGCCCACTGGCGGTGGGTGCTCACCGAGTACATGCCCGATGGGCTACAGCGCGAAGCGGTGAGACTAGATACCAGGCCTTGGTGACGACCGGGACAACGACCCGCCCCGCCACTCGCCAGCACTATTCTCCTATGAAGAGGTGTGCGCGCAAGGTGCGGAACGGGCCGGCTTGCGCGATCGAAGCCGTCACTGGCCATTCAATCGCCCATTATCTCCGCCTGATCAGCGCTGGACGCCACCGTCGTCTTGCGTTTCATTCGGGGCGCGCGCTACCTCCGCGGCTGATGACCAAACGCTTGTGGCTCCTCAGGGCAACCTTCGTGGCGGCTGGCCTGTTCACTCTGGTGATGGCCTGGCTCCCGCATCCGCCTTCGGTACCCGGCAATCCTGACGACAAGATCCAGCATATCGTGGCATTTGTGACGCTTTCAGCGCTGGCCGCGGCCTCTTTCCCGCACGCGAGCCTGTCGCGCATTGGCGAGCGCCTGTCGTTCATGGGCGCTCTGATCGAGGTCGTTCAGAACATTCCTGCGCTGCATCGTGACTGTGACATCATGGACTGGCTGGCTGACACTCTAGCCGTGGCCGTCACACTGATCCTCGTTTGGCAATTGAGGCGCACGCGTGAGCAGCGAATTAGTCTCCGAGACGAAGCGATCGACCGACAATCGGGGTAGGCTCACGGCTTTGGTCCGCGATGGACGGAAGGCCAACTTGGCGAGAGTGATCTAATCTATCTTCAAACCGAGCAGCGTAAAGCTTGCTGGCCCAGTCGCGTAGACGCCGTGGCTCCGACGAGACGCAGAACCGAACGCAATGCCGATCTCGGATGTCTCTGCCAGCGCCGCAGCGAAGCCCTCAGGATCTTGCGTGTTCGGCCGGCCGTAAACGTTGGTCCAGGCCTCGTCTAACCGCACGGTCACAGTCCGCTCCCCAGCAGCTAGCGGGATTACCGCCCGCACCGGCACATACCAGCGGTAGGACTCGTAGCGCCCGCTCCCGCTCCAGTTGTCGCCGCGCCGCTGGAAATAGAAAGATACCGTCGCAGGCTCTCTAGGTGTCTCGTCGGCGATGAACTGCGTGCCTGGAGCGGCGTCGATCCGATAGTGCAGCGTGATCTGTCGCGCGCCAATGAGCGGGCCAACCGCGGTTGTCATTGCGTCTATCTGACCTCGCCCAGCAATGGGCAGGTCGAACACGAGCGCGCCGCCGGCTGCAGGGCGCGGATGGGCCGGCATCCCTTCGGAATAGTTGCGCCCGTCTACCCACGGGCCGATCTCCCATGCGTCTGCGGGTGGCATCTGCGCCAGCGCCGGAGCGGCCGCGATGATAACGAGGGAAGCGAGCAAGGCGATCCTACGACTCATGCCGGCCTGCCTAGGTGATCGGCGGTGTCGTCACGCTGAACGGCGCGGCGAGACCCATAAAAGCTTCAACTGCCCGCAGTGTCGCAGCCCCAAAGGCTCGCTCGGACGCTCGCAATGGCTGGAGTGCCGACATTCGCCTGAGCGCGCGCTGTCGATCTGCGAACCCTGAACTGGAAGCGGGCCCTCGATCGTTATCGGGGGCCCACTCCTTTGCGCAACAGGGGTCAGGGGGGATGCCGGGGCTGTTGCGCTCAACCTGCTGTCTCTCGTTAGCCAATCGGCCGACTACGGACTGGCAGGCATGTTATTGTGATTCGTTGCGATGATCGCGATCAATCCAGCCGCTATCAGCACACCGAGCAAGATCCCAAACGTGCCGATGCCTGCCAGATCGTCTGATTGGGCCGCGCGCGAGCCCGAACGGACGTCACGGGCCACCGGCCCGGCGGCGGCCGCTGTCGAACCAACAACGAGGCTGGCCACCGCCAGACTGATGAACGATCTTCGAAACGTCATCTGAAGTCCCTCCGTCATCCTTCGCGGCCTTGAAAGCCTGTGCTCCCCTTAGTGTCCCTTAACCTGCATTCCGGTTCATGGGCCGGCATTAGGTTCATGGTGTCAGCGCGGACAGTGCCTGATGTCCGCAATGGGTGGTGAACGGCCGCTCAAGTAAGCACTGTCTATGTCCGCCCCTTCAAACGAAAGTGAGCCCCTCAAAGCTGACCTGAGCTCGCTCCACGTGACGCCATATCCCAAGGCACGCGACTCGCCCTAGAGCCGCGAGGAAAGTGATCCGATTAAGCGCAAAATCCAGATGCCGAGGGCGGGTACATTGCGATCTATATGTTGCCGCTGAAGACTACACTTTGCAGTCGCTCGCCGATCATTCCACGAGATAATTGCCCACGCCGAAATCAAATCGGCAAGTGACGGAACGAGCCAAAGGGTGCTGCAAGAAATAGGCCCGCGCAGCGGACAGATCCGTAAGCTCGGTATGCCCTAATTCACCGAGATCCACGATCCACAAATTGCGATACGCATAGATTTGAGTCCATCGGCCCTGCGGCGTGGCAACACCATACTCTGTTAACTGCATCCCAGGCAGAACAATGGCAGCGGTGAGCCGGCGACCGGTTGCAATGCGCTCGCGCCCCGCAATGTCCCAACCGTAGGGAAAAACCGGTCCCGCGCCATAGTATGGGCAGGAACCGTAGATCAGCACTGAGGCGCGATCGGGCACACCTTGAGACGCCATGTCGAAGCGCGCCAATACCCGATCCTGCATAAGTGCTGCACGAACCCACATCTTGCCGACAGCGACCTGCAGGAACGCGCCGATAAAGCAAAACATGGCAAGCAATGCGAAGGCTGAAACAGGCGTGCGCCGGCGCATCCAGCGGTACGCGGAATAGAACAGCAGCGCAGCTCCCAACGCGCCTGCGATGTTGCCGCGATTGCCCTCGCCCCATGGCTTCGGAGAATAGAGGAAGTTGGTCAGGTAGGGAACATAGCCTAGGACGAAGGCGGCTATACCAGCAATCCAATAGAACGCCGCGCACGCCTCTGACGCTTCGGGCTCTGCAGGATTCGTCTTATCCAACCGGGCAAGGAGCTCCCGGCCGACGATAATCGCCAGAACAAGCAGCGGGGCGATCAGCGATGTCGGTTGCAGGTAGGAGCTGTGCAAGAACCCGAGCGCCGCTCGGGCGGAAGCGAACCCTAACGTCCAGAACGTGGTCTTAGCCGCACTATAGTACATCGCGGCTGCTCGGTGCGCGTAGGCAGGCACGGCTTGGGCATCGGCCGGCAGGTCAAATCCATAGTGGTAGTTGAGCTTGAGGACAGTACTCACGACGAATCCAATGCCGATGGCAACCGTCGTGCCAACGAAACCCGGATCGCTCGGAAATGCGCGTGCGGGGGTTCGAAGTGCGCACCACACAAAGAGGGGGACGAACAGCTCCGTGATCGCAAAGAGCTCGTAGAATAGGTTTCCGGCGGCCGCAGTAAGGGCCACCAGCGGGACAAGGCGCCAGCGAGTTCTGTCAGGTCCCGTCGCAACGATGGCAACGAGCCAGCAGGTCAGCGCGAAAAACGCCAGGCTGATGACTGCCTGATGATTCGCGTACCACATCTTCGCGACGCTGAACGTGGGTAAGCAGACATATAGCAGCGTAAGGTAATATGCGGCCACTCGGGTCGCGGGGATTCTGCGGAGGAACACCTGGAGCAGCACGGCCGACAGCGCGAACACCATGTGGTTCGCAATGTGAGAGACGGTCGCGCTGTCGTGGGCGAATTTGTGAAGCGCAACATACCACAGGATCTGACCCGGCCGAACCGCGGCGAAGGGCATAGCTGCAATGGCGCGGTAAAGGCCCACCCAGCTCTGGTCGTCGGCGGTCCTCAGCGGGACCAGGAAGAGATAGTCGTCAGAATAGTAGCGTAGCCCCCAGGCATAGGCAGAGGAGCAGGCGACACACACGAGTACGATGGCAATCGCATCCCGCACGCCCACTTGTGACACTATGCGCGACCGAGCCCAGCTCCGTATCGCAATCACGCTGGAGCGCCGCCGAAGATTTTCCGGATTTCACCAAGGTTCGCATCCAGAAGCGCAATAGCTTCAGCCGGGTCCGCCGACAGCGTGAGCTTGAGAGCGCCCACTTTCACGAGTCGATCCATCGCAACCTGAATGTCGGCATCGAGGAGACGGAAGCCCGCCTCGGTCTGCGGCATCAGGTTCTTGGCTTCTGTGCTCGTCAACCTGGTCAAACCAACGTCTGTGCCTCGTTCGAGAATGCACACCACCGCCTGTTCGAAAGAGCGTGGTGGCTCGGAGGATTGGGCGAGCGGAACGGCGTGCTTCAGCCTGCCATTGCGCAATCGAAGGGGATGCCCGCGCGCCGCTTTGTTTCCGGGAAGCAGGTGGACGGGCCCAGGCCAGCCCCAGACTCTAAGGGACGGGTCGATCTGGATATAGGCCGTGTCCTCGCTCAGCACGGTCCAGCCCGCCTCATGCGCTGCGAGCGCCAGACTACTCTTTCCCGCTCCGCTCGGGCCTACGAGTAGAACCGCGAGACCGTCTCCGTCGGAGATTGCCGCGGCATGAAACGGCGTGCGTCCGTCTCGAGTGACGAGGAACAGGATGAGCGGCTCTATGATCTCGCACCGCAGCCGGTCTAATGAAGCCACGTAAGGTACGGAGACTTCGCACGAGGCCATCCGCCGTCTCGCCAAGGCTACGCCCCGGGCTCCGCGAGCTCGCAGCGTCAAACGGCCGTTCCTGACGCGTAATCTCGCGGGCCCGGCCTCTTCCTCGCCGCGGACGAACAAGTTCAGCTGGAGAGGTTCTTGCACTTCGCCCAGCCGTGCCTCCCACGGGGCCAATGCTGCCTGCAGATCAAACGCGGCGCAGTCTCCGAAGATCCGCACCTGCAAGCTGCGTCCAAGGAGCGTAAAGTCGAGAACAGAGGATGGCTCCGCGTCGTCGGGGGCGCCGATTGTCGTCCTAGGGGTCAGGGCATCCAGATCTCGCAATTGCCCTTGAGCCAACCGGTCGGCCCTCCTCCGCTTGAACCTTGGTGGCAGGTGCCCGTGTCTCCGGTTCAATCGATGTCCTGACTTCAAGCTTTGAACCGAGCCGAGGTGGCTCGGTACAAAGAGACGCGGATGGTGAAGGGAGCGCGCCTTGGTAATTCTGGCTCATTCTTTCTATCTCAATCGCGACGCCAAGCAGCTTGAACGGCTCAAGCCATACCCACCGCTGACCACCATGCTGGCAGCGGCCATGCTGCGAGAGGCGGGGGAGCGAGTAACCATCTTCGACGCCACGTTCGCGGACGGGCCCGACGACTTTGCGAGGTGGCTCTCCCGGATCGAACCCTCAGTCCTTCTTCTCATCGAGGACAACTTCAATTTCCTGACCAAGATGTGCACCGAAGACCGGCGCGTCGACGCGCTAGCGATGATCACGAGCGCCAGCGCCCAAGGTTGGCGGGTCGCCGTCTGCTCGCCCGACGCGGTCGATCATCCCGGGCTCTATCTCGCTGCCGGTGCGATCGCTGTCCTTACGGGCGAAGGGGAATTTGCCGCAGAAGAATTCACGCGCGCCGCACAGGCCAATGCGGACATTTCGTTGCTAAGGGGCCTGATAATTCCAGATGGCCAAGGCGGAGCCAGGCGAACGGGCGCTCGGGCGCCGGCCCGGGACCTCGACGCGCTACCGTTTCCGGCGTGGGACCTGATCCACGCCGACAGCTACAGAAAGGCGTGGCGCCGCCAGCACCACTACTTTTCGTGGAACGCGGTTGCGTCACGCGGGTGCCCGTACACTTGCAACTGGTGCGCCAAGCCTACGTTTGGGCGCCGATACAGCCAGCGTTCGCCTGCCTCGATGGCCGAAGAGCTGCGCCAGCTGAAATGCGAAATTGCCCCGGATCACGTTTGGTTCGCCGATGATATCTTCGGCATGAGCGAACGATGGATCGCCGAATTTGCCGAAGAAGTGCAGCGAAAGGGCGCTGTACTGCCGTTCTCCATACAGTCGCGGGTTAACCTGATCAGCCAGTCCGCCGCCGCCGCGCTTTCGGCAGCCGGCGCCCAGGAGGTGTGGCTCGGCGTCGAATCGGGATCCCAACGTGTGCTCGACGCGATGGATAAAGGGACACACGTCGATACCGCTCGCGTCGCTACGCGCAATCTCAGGGACGCGGGGATACGCGCGTGCTGGTTCCTCCAGATCGGCTACCCCCCTGAAGAGTGGGAAGACATCCTTCTGACGCGAGATCTCGTGCGTGAAGAAGCTCCCGACGACATCGGCGTATCGGTAGCCTACCCACTGCCAGGAACGGTATTTCACGATCGGATGGCCGGCGAACTAGGGCCCAAGCGCAACTGGCGAGACACAGACGATCTCGCAATGTTGTTCCAGGGTACTTTCGATACCCCATTTTACCGCCTGGTCAGGGATGCACTTCACCGCGACGTGGATTTGCGCCGCCATGAAGAACACGAGTGGGCAGACCTCGCAGCCCGGGCGCATGAGCACCGCACGGCCCCGGGCCAGATGAAGCGGACCGCCTGACATGGGCGTCTTTCTCAGCCCTGCTGCCCTGGCGTTCGATGCCATGGCCAGCAACTTCGATGCCAAGTTCGACCCGTTGCTGAGCGTGGCCGCCCAACGTGCGGCGGTGCGCAAGGAGTTACTCGCCGCGTTTCCGGCCGGGTCACGCCTGCTTGAGATCGGTGGCGGCACTGGAACCGACGCGGCGTGGCTGCTGGGAAACGGGCGCGATGCCTACGTGACCGATGCGTCCCCAAAAATGATCGCCGAGGCTGCCCGCAAGGTCGGACTTGAACGAGTGGAGGCTATCGCAGCCGAGGACCTCGGCAATTTGGCGGATAGAGGCCAACGCTTCGACGGTGCCTTTTCGAACTTCGCCGCGCTGAACTGCGTGCGCGATCTTGCCCCTGTGGGTGCCGCGCTAGGCCGACTGGTCCGTCCGGGCGGCGAACTTGTGCTTGTGTTGTTCGGGACGTGGAGCCCGGGTGAATGCATCGTCGAGGCTGCTCGCGGTCGCTTCACGGCATGCTTCCGACGATTGAAGAAAGGTCCGGTACCCGCATCTCTTCGGGGCAGGAAATTCAAAGTGCGCTACTACCGTCGCCGTGACATCGAACATGCGATGGCGCCGCACTTTCGGTTGGTCGGCAAAAAGGCGATCGGATTATTCGTCCCTCCGAGCGCGGCGGAGCCCTGGATATCCCGTCATCCACGCGTGCTGTCAGTCCTTGAGGCGCTCGATACCGTGTTAGCACGACCGCTGGCCGCGTTCGGAGACCACGTGCTCTACCGTTTCGAGCGCACCGGAGCGCTCGAATGACGGCAATCCCGGCTTCACTGGAACGTTTCCGCGAAGACTACGCTGCTTACCGAGCGAGCGAAGGCCGTGCCTATTTGGGCCAGGCCTTGCAGAGCTTGCCGTATCTAGCCGAAGGTCCTCTTAAGGCCCAGTGGGCTGTCCGAGCGCGGAGTTTCGAGACACTCGTCGCACGGGTCGTTGTCCCACTTGCCAATCGGCTCGGCCGCCATCTTGACGTACTTGACCTTGGCGCGGGAAACGGGTGGTTGAGCTACCGGCTCGCCTGCGCAGGTCATCGGTGCACCGCGATCGACGTGCGGAACGATCACGTCGATGGGCTGGGCGCTGCGGAAGAACTCGCCGAAATTCAGAGGTTCGAGCGGCTCACTGCCTCGTTCGACAGCTTGCCGCTGCCGACTGGTACAGCGGACCTGGCGGTTTACAACGCGTCGCTCCACTACGCGTCGGACCTGTCCGCGACACTCGCGGAAGCCAGACGCTGCATCCGCGCCGGAGGTGTGCTGGCTGTGGCCGACAGCCCATTTTACCGCCATCGCGCAGATGGCGAGGCCATGGTGACGGAGAAGCGCGGCCAAGGCGGTCTCGCGGCACTCGATTGCATCGAATTCCTCACGCGGGCCTCGCTCGAACGTGAGAGCTCCCTGGCCTGGCGCCGGCTTCGGGTGAGATATCCGCTATGGTACGAGCTACGACCCGTGCGGGCGTGGCTGACAGGCCGACGCCGGCCGTCCCGGTTCGACGTGTGGTTGGCAACAATGCCATGATCGTCCTGATCAACCCGCGCGCGACCCGCCCGCAGAACCGCCGCTTTCCGCTCAGCCTCATGGCCATAGGAGCGGCTCTACCGGCCGGAACGAGCTGGGAAGTCTTAGATGAAAACCTACCTGACATGGATGTCGTCGCCGAGGTAGCGCGCCTGACCGAGCACGGCGAAGGCGATCCAGTGCGGCTCTTCGCAATTACCGCGATGCCTGGTCCCCAACTGGTGAGCGCGGTGCACGTGTCCAAGGCGCTCAAGCACGCCCACCCC
>DATIQN010000040.1:0-56723 GCA_035470785.1 Croceibacterium sp.
CCAACTCGGGGAGCCATTTTCCAGACACCATGCCCAGGCGTCAGCGCGGCTTCCTGAAGCGCAGCGCGAGCTTGTCCGTCTCGCCGCGGATCGAGGGATCGAAAACCGCCTTGTCGTGTGCGTCGGCGGGATTGGCGAGCAGGTTCGACTTGGCGTCAAGCTTGAACCCCGCCGCCTTGACCTCGGAAATCACCGCCGCCGGATCAATCCGGTGCAGTGTCGAGGTAGTGGTCGTGCCGGCACCGGCGGCGGCCGCGTGGTCTTCGATGTAATAGACCCCGCCCTTCTTGAGCGCAGCGAAAGCTGCTGCGTTGAGGCCGGGAATGTTGGCGGTCGGGCCGTTGTGGAAGTCGTGATAGTTCTCGGTCGTCCACACGACGTCGACCGGGGTGTCGAGCTTGAAGCTGGCGAGGTCGGTGGCGACGATGGTGACGTTGGCGTATTGCGCGGCGAGTTTCTTGAGCGCGTCGAGGCCGCCTGGGCGGTTGGCGAAGCCGGTCGGTACCAGCGCGTAGACGTGGCCCTTGGGCCCGACGGTCTTGGCCAGGACGCGCGTGTAGTAGCCGCCGCCGGGCATCAGCTCGGCCACCTTGTCGCCCGGCTTGACCTCGGCGAACGCGACGATCTGCGCGGGCTTGCGGTGCACGTCGCGCGCGGTGTCGGCCGCCGGGCGCAGCGAATCCGCAACCGCTGCCGTGATTGCTGTCGAGGGCGCCTGCGCTGCCGCGCTGACGGCAAGGCTGGATGTCGCGAGGGCAAGCGTAACGGCAAAGGCGAAGGCTTTTCTCATGGCAACTCTCCCGGTTTGCCGGCCGTCATTGCGGCCGGCGATTACATCGAGGCGGCTTGGCGAAAGCGCTCGGCGGCCTGACTTGCATGGTTCTTCTGCGCTTCTTCGCAATCGGCCTCGACGAGATCCTCGATCTCCTCGGCGGCGCGCTTAAGCAGGTGCTGTGCAGCCCTGGTCTTGGCTTTTTCATTCGCTAGCTCATGCTTGAGGTCGCTTGGCGACTCATCGTCCTGCGGCATGTCGTGACCCTCCTGACAGACGCGCGATGCTAACCCAACCGCGCGCCAAGGCAAGAACCTTAGCCGGTCGCGCCGACAGGCTTTCGTTCGCGCGCAACAACCTGCAGCGCCACCGGCACCACTATCGCGATCATCACCGCGCCGGCGTACCACGGCGCATCGTGGCCGAGGTCGTAGATCAGCCCGAACGCTGGCGGAGCGACGATGCGCCCGAAGGCGTTGGAGGCCATCAACAGGCCCATCACGCTCCCTTGCCGCTCGGGCGGCGCGGTGCGGCTGGTGAGCGCACCCGAGGTCGGGAACGCCAGGCTGTGGCCCATCATCAAAGTGCCCATCAGCAGCACGGCGACATAGGGTTCGCGCAGGATCGGCTGCAGCAGCATCGACCCCGCCAGGACAACGAGGCCGCCCGTGATCACCCGCCCCTCGCCGAAACGCACCACCAGCGGGTGGAGGAAGAACAGCTGGACGATCAGCCCGCCGGCACCGATAGCGATGAAGGCCAGGCCCAATGTCTCGGGGGTCCAACCGAAGTTGGCTTTGGTCCACAAGCCAAACACCGCCTCCATCGAAGCGAAGGCGGCAATCCCGAAGAAGGAGATCACGAACAGCCGGAACAGCAAGCCGTGGTTCGTGACGTAACGCACCGCCTCGCCGTAGCGCGGCAGCGGCGCAGCCCTGCCAAGCGGTGCGCGGACATCGCGCAGGACGAGCAGCGACCAGATCGCGGTGGTCGCGGCCAACGCCGCGGCGGCGAGGATCGGCGCGTGGAAGTCCGCCAGACTCTCGCCCTTGCCGGCGAGCAGCCCGCCGATCACCGGTCCGAACGCGAAACCGAGCGAGAAACTTGCGCCGAAAAGCCCCATCGCCTTGGCGCGCTTCTCCGGCAGCGATGCGTCGGCGAGAAAGCCCTGGGCAACGCTGAGCGTGCCGCCGAAGAAGCCGCTGACGACGCGAATCCCAATCGCGAACCACAAGCTCGGCGCGTAGGCGAACGCCACGTAGGCCACAGCGGCGCAGGCGGTGGTCGTCACCAGCACCGCGCGCCGGCCCCACCTGTCGGATTGTCGGCCCCAGAAGATCTCGCCCACCACATTGCCCAGGCTGTAGGCCGCGAACAGCAGCGCGATCTCGAACGCTCCGGCCCCGAACAGCTTGCCGTAGAACGGCAGCAGCGGCAGGATCAGGCTGAAGCCGGCGATGTTGACGAACACCGCAAACATCAGCGGCAGCATGCGCTTGTAGTCGATCTCACCCGGCATAGCGCGGCTCCGGCAGGCCCTGCACGCCCAACCCGTCGATGACGAAGCAGCAGCCGTCCTCGGGCGCGGCCTCGCGGCCGGGGATGAACGAAGGGTCGATGGTGGGGACGAACAGCCGGTCGAGGTCCGGTCCGAAGAACATCACGCTCGCCGGGATGCGCGTCGGGAAGGCGACCTCGCGCACCACTTCGCCTTGCGGATTGAGGCACAGCACGACCCCGCCCTCGCAAATTGCGGACCAGAGATTGCCATCGGCATCGACCGTGGCGCCATCGGGAATCGGGCCCCACGGCGAGCTGTCGAAGAACGGACGCCGGTTGGTCGCGGCGCCGGTCTCAAGGTCGTAGTCGTAGGCGTAGATCAGGTGGCGCAAGCTGTCGGCGTGATAGAGCGTGCGGCTATCGGGAGACCAGCACGGCCCGTTACCGAGGTGGATGTCGCTGTCGAGCCGCGTCAACTTGCCGCGGTCGAGCGAATAGAGCCCGCCCTTCGGCTCTTTCATCGCCCGGTGGCTGGTGCCGAACACGAAGCGTCCAGCGCAGTCGACCTTGCCGTCGGC
This sequence comes from Croceibacterium sp., assembly GCA_035470785.1. Taxonomy (GTDB): domain Bacteria; phylum Pseudomonadota; class Alphaproteobacteria; order Sphingomonadales; family Sphingomonadaceae; genus Croceibacterium_B. Next base: position 2,851 of record DATIQN010000040.1, read on the forward strand.
CAGTTGCACATCAGGGTCGGGCGGATCGAGCAGCGCCAGCGGCGCGACGGCCCCCGTCTCCAGGTCGAGGGTATGCACGCCTGAGCCGAGGGCAACGATCGCCCCGCCCTCCTCTCGCAGCGCCATCGAGCCGACGATGTCGGGCAGTTGCCAGCGCTTGAGATCGCCCGAGGCAGGGTCCCAGCGGAACACCGCCATCGCGACGATGTCGATGTAAAACAGCACCTGCTCGGCGACGTCCCACACCGGCCCTTCGCCGACCTGGCATTTGGGCAGGTCGAGCTTCGTGATCTTCATTCGCGCCATCCCTCTCGGCCGCAATCCTAACAGTCGTTACGATTGCAGCAAGAGGGTGCCGATCAGTCCGCAGCGCCGTGGCAGTGTTTGTACTTGTTGCCCGAGCCGCACGGGCATGGCGCGTTGCGGCTCACGTCCATGCCCGCGTAGGGGTTATCGCGATCCGCTCCGCCTGCTTCCGCCGCTGCGAAGGTCGTGGCGCCGAGCGCACCGAACAGTTCGGGAATCCGCGCCGAGCCGTCCCTGTCCGCCGAATCGTCCATCCCTGTGAACGGATCGATGTGGCCGGTGAGGAAGTCGGGCAAGTCGGGCAGGCCCATCGGTTGCTGCGGAGCGATACGGATCTGGCTGGTCAGGAGGATGCGCGTGATGTCCTCGCGGATCGTCTCGAGCATGTTCTCGAACAGCCCAAACGCTTCCTGCTTGTACTCGTTGATCGGCTGCTTCTGGGCATAGGCCCGCAGGAACACCACCTGGCGCAGCGCGTCGAGCGTCGCGAGGTGCTCCTTCCAGTGATAGTCGAGCCGGTCGAGCAGCACCTGCTTTTCGATCTGGCGCCAGACTGTCTCGTCGTTCTCGGCGATCTTGTCGGCCATGATCTTGTCGGTCATCTCGACCAGGCGGTGGTCGATCATCTCGGGCTCGACCGCGTCTTCCCGCAGCCAATCCTGCAGCGGAACCTCGATGCCGAGAACGTCCTTGATCTTGGCGGCGAGGCCCTCGACGTCCCACTGTTCGGGATATGAACCCGGCGGGCAGGCGGTTCCCACCATCGCATTGATCGCATCGTGGCGCATGTCGACGACCACGTCGTCGACGCGCTCGCTGTCCATGATCTCGGAGCGCTGCTCGTAGACCACCTTGCGCTGGTCGTTCATCACGTTGTCGTATTCGACGACCTGCTTGCGGACTTCGTAGTTGCGCGCTTCGACCTTCTTCTGCGCGGTCTCGATCGCCTTCGACAGCCACTTGCTGCCGATCGCCTCGCCGTCGGCGAGGTTCGAGTTCATCATCCGCGCGAACAGCGTGTCCGGGCCGAAGATGCGCAGGAGGTCGTCCTCGAGGCAGAGGTAGAACCGGCTCAGGCCCGGGTCGCCCTGTCGGCCCGAACGGCCACGCAACTGGTTGTCGATGCGGCGGCTTTCGTGACGCTCGGTGCCGAGCACGAACAGGCCGCCCGCGGCGAGCACCTTCTCGCGATCGGCGGCGACTTCAGCCTTGATCTGGGCGATCGCGGCCTCGCGCTGCGGGCCTTCCTCGAGGTCCTTGAGCTCGTCCTCGATGCGGAACTCGACGTTGCCGCCGAGCTGGATGTCGGTACCGCGGCCGGCCATGTTTGTGGCGATCGTCACCGCTCCAAGGCGGCCCGCCTGCGCGACGATGTGCGCTTCCTGCTCGTGGAAGCGGGCGTTGAGCACCGCGTGCTTGACCCCTTCCTTCTCGAGGTAGCTCGAAAGCAACTCCGACTTTTCGATCGAGACAGTACCGACCAGAACGGGCTGGCCGATCTCCTGCTTTTGCTTGATCGACTTGGCGATGGCCTGGAACTTGTCGGCGGTGTTCTTGTAGAACTCGTCTTCCTCGTCGATCCGCGCGACCGGCTCGTTGGTGGGGATCTCGACGACGTTGAGCTTGTAGATTTCCCAGAACTCGGCCGCCTCGGTCGCCGCGGTTCCGGTCATGCCCGAAAGCTTGGGATACATGCGGAAATAGTTCTGGAAGGTGATCGTCGCCATGGTCTGGTTTTCGGGCTCGATTTGCACGGCTTCCTTGGCTTCGACCGCCTGGTGTAACCCGTTCGACCAGCGGCGGCCTTCCATCATACGCCCGGTGAACTCGTCGATGATGACGACCTTGCCGTCCTTGACGATGTAGTCGATGTCGCGCTTGAAGATGATGTTGGCCTTCAGCGCCTGGTCGAGGTGGTGGACGACCTGGGTGTTGACGACGTCGTAAAGGTTATCGGAGGAGAGTAGCCCAGCTACGGCGAGGCGACGCTCGATCTCCTCGTTGCCTTCCTCGGTCAGGCTGACGTTGCGGGCCTTCTCGTCGACTTCGTAATACTCGGGCTCGAACGCCTTCACGACCTGGTCGAGCTGGATGTAGAGATCGGCCTTGTCCTCGGTCGGTCCGGAGATGATTAGCGGCGTGCGCGCCTCGTCGATCAGGATGGAGTCCACCTCGTCGACGATCGAGAAGTTGAACGGCCGCTGCACTTGCTGGTCGCGTTCGTGCTTCATGTTGTCGCGCAGGTAATCGAAACCGAACTCGTTGTTGGTGCCGTAGGTCACGTCGGCGGCATAAGCCTCGCGCCGCTCGGCTTCGCCGAGGTTGGGCACAATCACGCCGACCGTCAGGCCGAGGAACTTGTGGATCCGACCCATCCATTCGGAATCGCGCTTGGCGAGGTAGTCGTTGACGGTGACGACGTGGACGCCCTTGCCCTCGATGGCGTTGAGGTAAGTCGCCAGCGTCGCGACGAGCGTCTTGCCCTCGCCGGTCTTCATTTCGGCGATTTCGCCGCGGTGAAGCACGATGCCGCCGATCAGCTGCACGTCGAAGTGGCGCATGCCGAGGACGCGGACAGAGGCCTCACGCACGGTAGCGAAAGCTTCGGGAAGGATGTCGTCGAGCGACTTGCCGTCGGCCAGCTGGTCGCGAAACTTCTGCGTCTGCGCCTGCAGCTCGGCGTCGCTGAGCGCCTGGATCTGCGGCTCGAGCGCGTTGATGGTGGCGATCGTGCGATCGAGCGACTTGACGTAGCGGTCGTTGGCCGACCCGAAAATGGCTTTGGCAATCGTGCCGAGCATGACGAATTCCTGATGCTGTAACGAGGTGAGCGGCCGCGCGGCTCGGCGCGGCCGTAGCTAAACGATCAACGCGGACGTTTGGCTATTCGAGCGAACGGTCGACGCGGAGCATTACCGGCGGCAGCACGATCGGCGGCCGCGGCCTGGGGCACGGCGCTTTCACGCTATCCCTGAGCGGAACCGAGGGGGTGTAGGCCGGACCGCTGCTCGGCAGCGTGCATTTTGCCGTCAGCTCGGCGGCAGCGACGATCCTGACACTGGCGACGTCGCTCACCGGCATGGCCTGCGCCGGGGCGGCGGCGGCCAGCCCGGTAAAGATCGCAAGGAGGGTGAGCAATTGGCGCAACATGTCGCGGGCAAGATAGCGAAATCCGCTCAATTGTCCATCGCGGGGAAGCGCTTTGCGCCGGCTCCGATCGGTTGATCGCCAAGGCGCTGCTCACGCGCCGCTAGGGAACGTCCTCGCGCTCGATCTTCATCGAACTCCGTATCCGTTTTCGAACCGGATTTCCGTCCGAATCGACAATCGGATCGAAGTGCTCCGTACGATTGCAAATCTGCGTGCGGACGGCCTCGAACTGACCCGTGGCCTTGTCAACGGTGCAGGATGAGACCGTGCCGTCTTTCTCAATGACGATACTTGTCACCAATTCGCCAGGCATCGGCGCCGGGCGGTCCTGCGGGATTTGCCATCTAACGGAATTGGCAAAAGTCCCAGCGACGGGCTTCCCATGCGAATCCGTCGCCGGCTCGAACCGCGCACGTTCGGTGATCAGTTGACAAGCCGTATCGTCAAGGTCGGCGCGCCCGCTGCTCTGGATCACCGTACATTTGACCGGCACGCCGGTCGCATCGATGTCGAGGAGGAATCGTACCACGCCCTGTCCGTCCTCACGCAGCGCGCTTGGTGGATAGTCGGACGTATCGACCCACAAGGCGGGATTGCCCTTCGGAACGGCGGGATGCGGCTTGCTCGCGGTGGCCGGAGTGGCCACGCAAATCGCCAGCAGTGCAAAAATGAACATCCTCATGAGGGCAGGATGTCCCACGCGCGAGGCTCTGTAAAGCGAACGGCGATTGTCGCCCACCGCGCGATTGCCTATGCGCGAAGCGCCATGGACCTCGAACGCTCGCCGCTCGCCCTGCCCTTCCCGGCCATTCCGCCGATCGCCGGCGTCACGCCGCGCGTCGCCCGCGCGCGCTACAAGGACTGGGATCGCTGCGACCTGACTTATGTCGAGCTTGCCGAGGGTACCGCGGTCGCAGGCGTGTTCACGCGCAACGTGTGCTGCTCTTACGAGGTCGAGATGGGCCGCGAGCAGGTCCGGCTCGGCCGGGCCCGGGCGCTGGTGGTCAACGCCGGCAACGCAAACGCCTTCACCGGCTATCGCGGACGCGAGGCGGTCGAGCAGATCATGGCGCAAGTCGCCCAGCACCTCGGCTGCGAGCCGAGCGACGTGTTCGTCTCATCCACGGGCGTTATCGGGGTGCCGTTGCCCAAGGACAAGGCGCGCGATGGCGTGGCGGCAGTGTTCGCAGCGCCTGAGTGTTCGTGGCAAGAGGCTGCCGCAACTATTGAAACAACAGATACTTTTCCAAAGGGCGCGCTGGCGACCGCGGTGGTCGCCGGCCGCACGGTCACCCTCGCCGGGATCATCAAGGGCAGTGGCATGATCGCACCCGATTTGGCGACGATGCTCGGCTACATCTTCACCGACGCCGCGGTAGAGGCCGAATTCCTGCAGCGGCTGCTGACCGCATCGGCGGGCGACACCTTCAACTGCATCACCGTCGACAGCGACACCTCGACCAGCGACACCGTGCTCGCGTTCGCCACCGGCCAGGCGGGCAACGCTCCGCTCGCCTCATTCGACGATCCGGGCGCCGATGCCTTCGCCGCCGCTTTGCACGACGTTTGCCGCCAGCTGGCCCAGCTCGTCGTGCGCGACGGGGAAGGCGCGCAGAAGTTCATCGAAGTGCGCGTCACGGGCGCCGAGAGCAATGACAGCGCGCGCAAAATCGGGCTCGCCGTCGCCAACTCGCCGCTGGTCAAGACCGCGATCGCCGGCGAGGATGCCAACTGGGGGCGCGTGGTCATGGCGGTTGGCAAGGCGGGCGAGCCGGCGGACCGCGACAAGCTGTCGATCGGTTTCGGCGGCACCTGGGCGGCGCGCGACGGACAGCCGCTCGCCGATTACGACGAGGCTCCGGTCGCCGCCCACCTCAAGGGCCGCGAGATCCAGGTCGAAGTCGATCTCGGACTGGGCGAAGGCCACGCCACTGTGTGGACCTGCGACCTCACCCACGGCTACATCGCGATCAACGCCGACTACCGCTCGTGAGCGACATCATGGCCTTCCACCAGGCGGTGCATGACTTGCTCCGCGACGTGTCGCAAAAGGCCATCCTGCCCTACTACAAGTCGCTCGCTGAGCATCAGGTCGAGGCCAAGGCGACCGACGATGTGGTCACTGTTGCCGATACCCTGGCCGAGCAGTTGCTGGCCGAAGGGTTGGCCAAAATCATTCCGGGATTGCCGATCGTCGGCGAGGAAGCCGCGCATGCCGACGCCGCGGTGCAAAATCGCCTCGGCAGCGATTGCTGGATCGTCGACCCGCTCGACGGCACCAACAACTTCGCCGCCGGCAAGCCGCCGTTCGGCATCCTGCTGGCGATGGCCTCAGGCGGTGAGGCGCACACGGGCTGGCTCTACGATCCGCTCAGCGACCGCTTTTGCGTCGCCCACCGCGGCAAGGGCGCTTTCATCAACGGCGAGAAGGTCGAAGCGCGGTCGAGCGGCGCCGAGACGCCGATCGCGGCGATCTCACTGGTCTTCGTCGAGCAAAGCCGCCGCGAGGCAATCCGCCAGCACATCGCCCCGCATTACGCGCTGGTCGACATCCCGCGGTGCGCTGCCGAGCAGTATCCGCGGCTGGTGCTGGGGGTTAACGACGTGTCGATCTTCGAGCGCACGCTCGCCTGGGACCACGCGGCGGGCGTGTTGTTCGTAAACGAGGCCGGCGGCAAGGCCGCGCGGCCCGATGGCTCGGCCTATCGCGTGGACGAGTGGCAGCGGCCGGGCCTGATCGGCGCGGCCAGCCCGGCGCTGTGGGACGATATGGCGGAGCGGCTGGCCGCCCTGCCCGTCTAGATCACGCTTTCCAGCCAGCCCTTGAGCTGGCTCTTGGGGGCGGCGCCGAGCTTTTGCGCGACCGGCTTGCCGTCTTTGAACAGCACCATCAGCGGGATCGACTGGACGCCGATCTTGCCCGGTATTTCGGGGTTCTCCATGATGTCCATCTTGGCGATCGTGACTTGCCCGGCGAGTTCGTCGGCGATTTCCTCGAGCGCAGGACCGATCATCTTGCACGGACCGCACCATTCGGCCCAGAAATCGACCAGCACGGGCGTCGACGAGTCGAGCACGTCGGTCTGGAAGCTGGCATCGGTGACGGCTTTGGTGGGCATCGGAGAAGCTCCTTCGTGTGTCGGATCAATCTAAGGCGGGAGCCTGCGGTTGCAACGGCTCATCCGGGAAAGCTTTACTCAATCCCCACCAATCCGGCCTTGTGCTCGTCGAGCAATGCGGCCGGGATCGGCACCAGCAGCGGCGCCTGCGTGTAGAGGACGGCCGCCTCGATCCGCCGTCCCGGGTAAATCGCCGCCAGGGCGGCGGAATAAGCTGCCATTTGCTTGAGCGTGGTGAGCGGCACATCGGAAAGACCCGAGTGCGGCCGGCGCGCGGTCTTGAAATCGACAACCAGCACGCGTTCGCGTTCGACCAGCAAGCGGTCGGCCGTGCCGGCGATAACCTGCCCGCCGACGGTCGCTGCGAGCGGCACTTCGGCCAGCGCCGCCGGCGAGAATATCTCCGACCAGCCCGGCGCGGCGAGCACCGCCAGCGCCGAAGTGAGCATTGCCTCGCGCTCAATTTCGGGCACATCGGCCGCTTGCCGCGCCAGCCAATCGCGCGCCCTGCCCTCGCGCTCACCGAAGTCCAGCTCAGGCAGGCGTTCGAGCAGCTTGTGGATCAGCACGCCGCGCCGCGCGGCAAAGGTATCGGCGCCGGGCGCGAACGGCGGGTCGTACCCTTCGTCCTGCCCCGCCGACGAGGGTGCAAGGGGCCGGGGGGGACGCGGTTCGGGACCGATCGGGGTGTTCGCCCAGACCGGCAACGCGCGTCGCGGTTCGCCGGTCGCACCGCTTCGCGGCACGATCACGGCGGCGCGCTCCCCGCGCTCCTGGCGCGCGCCCCAGATCGGGTCGGCCTGCGGTTCGTCCGCGATCAGCGGCGCCAGTCGGGCATACCAGCTGTCGGGCGCGGGTTCGGTCTCGCGGCCGAGCAAGGCGCCGCCGATGAACAGCGCTTCCTCGGCGCGGGTCATCGCGACATAGAGCAGCCGCCAATGCTCCTGGCGATCGGCTGCAGCAGCCTCGGCTTCGGCGGCGGCGACGCGGCCGACTTTCTCCTCCTTCGACAGGTCGAGGATCGGCAGCGTCCGCCCGCCGCCGCCCGGCAAGTCTTCCTGCAGTGTCAGCCCACGTGTCGGCGAACGGTCGGGATTGCCGGTCGCGTCGGCAAGGATGACGATCGGAGCTTGCAGGCCTTTCGAGCCGTGCACGGTCATGACCCTCACCAGACCCGCACTGGCGCCCGCCTCGCGCTTCAACTCCCCCTCGCCCGCATCGAACCAGTGAATGAACCCGGCAAGGCTCGGCGTGTGCGAGCCGGAGTGAGCGAGCGCGACATTGAGCAGTTCGTCGATCGGGTCGTTAGCCTCACGCCCGAGCCGCGCGACGAGCTTGCGCCGTCCTTGCCACGGGCCGACCAGCATCCAGTGCAACAGTGCCTGCGGCGGCTCGAAGTCGGCTTGAGCAAGCAATCGCCGTAACTCGTCGGCGACGCGCCGGGCCTCGGGCGCAGCGCTGCGCCGCAAGTGATCCCACAGGCGCACCTTGTCCGGGCGGTAGCCGAATTCGAGCAGCTGCTCCTGACTCCAGCCGATCAGCGGCGAAACCAGCAGGCACGCGAGACTCAAGTCGTCGAGCGGCTGCGCGGCAAAGCGCAGCGCGGCCATCAGGTCCTTCACCGCCAGCGGCGCGCCGAGGCGCAGACGGTCGACGCCCGCCACCGGTACGCCAGCAGCGTGGAGCCTTGCCACGATCAGCCCTGCCAGCTCACGGCGTTTGCGAACGAGAACCATGATATCGCCGGGCCCGGCGTTGCGCTTCTCGCCCTTGACCAGCGGGAAGCCCTCGTCGAGCCAAGCCCTGACCTGCGCGGCGATGTTGTCGGCCATCGCCCGTTCCGGCCCCGGCAACCAGCTATCGGCCGATTCCGCCTCCTCGGCTTCTTCCTCGCTCTCGCCGCCGACCGGATGCCACAGGCCGACGAGACCGGGCCGATCGTCGCCGACGTGCGGGCCTGGCGGCCGGTCGAGACCGAACGCTTCATGCCCGATCGCCGCGATTGCTTCGTCGACGAACTCGAGCACCGGCTTGGCCGTGCGATACGAACGGCCGAGGCCGAGGTTGCGCAATTGGCGCACGTCGAGGTTGATTGCCGCAGCGTCCGCCATGGCCTGCGCGAAATGGCGCCGGGCAATCTCGAAGTTCTCCGGGCTGGTGCCCTGGAAGCGGAAGATCGCCTGCTTGTAGTCGCCGACGACGAACACCGTGCGCAGCTCGTTGTCGCGCAGCCCCGCGCCGGCGAAGAATTCCTCGGTCAGCGCGCGGATGATCGACCACTGCGCTTCGTTGGTGTCCTGCGCCTCATCGATCAGGATGTGATCAAATTGGCGATCGAGCTTGTAGCGGATCCAGTCGGACACATCGGAGCGCGATAGCAGTGCGGCGGCCCGGCGGATCTGGTCGTCGAAATCGATCAGGCCTTCGCGCGTCTTCGCCTCGTCCCACGCAAGCGCGAAGCGGCGGCCGACGGTGAGTGCCGGTACGAGCAGGTCGGCGAGCGCCAGCAACGCGACCTGCTCGCGCACGGCGTCAAGGCATGCGCGCACTCGCTCGGCCATGCCTTCGTAATTCGCATCGAGCTTTTGCAGCGACGCGAGCGAGCGCACTTTGCCTTCGTTGGTGAACAGCGCCCTGAACAGCGCATCGCAGCCTTCGGCCCGCGCCGCAGGATGTCCAGCGAGCCACTCTTCGATCGCATCGATACACTTCTGCGCGGTCGGCGTGTCCCAGGCGGCGTTGACTTCGAGGCAGCGTTTGAGCGCGGCGCAGTCGAACGCATCATCGTTGCACAAACCGGCGAGGCTTTTGGGTCCGGCATCGCGCGGCAGCCCGATCAGCCCGCGCACGCGATCGCCCAGCGGTTCCTGCCACGCGCCCGGGCCAAGCCACGCATCGCGCGCCTCGGCACAGCGCATCAGCCACTTGCGCGCACCGTCGGGGCCCATGCGCACGCTGACCATTTCGAGGCCATCGAGCAGCGCGGTCTTGCCTCGTTCTTCCCATTCGACCAAGAGGTCGGCAAGGACGCGCATCGCGAGGACTTCGCGATCGCGGTCCTCCATCGGCTTGGTGCCGGGGATCAGCCCGGCTTCCTCCGGAAACGCCGCGAGCAGCCATTGCGAGAACGCGTGGATGGTGTCGATCCTGAGACCCCCGCCCGGGCAATCGAGCACACGGGCGAACAGCGCCCGGGCGCGCTGGCGAACTTCGGGCGAGGTCGCTTCGCCGATCGCCGCGAGTTGCTCGGACAAATCAGTGTCGGGCAGCCGCACCCAGTTCGCCAGCACCTCGTTGACCCGTGTCGCCATCTCGGCGGCGCCGGCCTTGGTGAAGGTGAGGCACAGGATCTGTCTCGGCTCGACATCCTCGCGCAGCAGCAGCCGCAGCACGCGCGCCGACAGCACTTGCGTCTTGCCGGTTCCGGCCGAGGCCGACAGCCACACGCTGTCGCGCGGGTCGACCGCCTGCGCCTGCTCGCCCTCGAGCCGATGGACGTCCCCGCTCACTCGTCGCGCCCCAACCACTCGTCGAGCCGCATCAACTGGTCGTACGTGTCGTATCCCGGCGCATTGGGGTTGAGCCTTGCGGTAAACGGCTGGTCGCCGAGGATCCACCTGTCGAGCGCCTCGTCGAGATAACGCTCGGCCTCGGGCAGGAAGTCTTCGAGGACGATGCCCTTTGTCGTGCCCGGCCCCAGGATCGGAGTCTTGATATAACCGAACCCGGTCACGCTCTTGTTCGACTTGGCGAGCGACCAGTATTCGAACGCAACGGGCTCACCCTGCAAACTCTCGAAACCGCCGCGCTGGGCCATCAGGCCGGTCGTGCCGAGTTGCAAGGCGAAGCCGTCGATCACCTGCTGCGCGCTCGGCGGGCCGCCGGTCTTGTAATCGACGATCGCCAGGGTGCCGTCGGCGAACTTGTCAATGCGGTCGGCCTTGCCGAAGATTTTGACCCCGCGATGCTCGATCTCGCCCCATTCTTCGAACAGCGTCGGAACCCGCTCGGGGTTGGCGGCAACTTCCGCCTCGACCCATTCGAGCGCCTTGACCAGCCGCGGACGCCACAGCGCGCGCATCAACGGATGGTGGTTCATCCGCGTGAGCACTTCGTTGGCGACCTCGGCCATCGGGCGGCGGGTCTTGTGCCAGGTCTCAAGCACCTCATGCGCCGCGGTGCCACGCCAGGCGGCCGACGGCTCGGCGTCGAGCGGGTCCAACTGCTTCAGCTTGAGGATCGACGATGCGTAGAACTGGTACGGATCGGAGCGGAGGCGGTCGAGCGCGGTGACGCTGATCCGCACCCGGCGCTGCTCGGCGTTCGGGCGCGGCTCGGGGCGCGGATAGAGCTGCGCCGGCTCGCCATCGTCGATGGCGCGGGCAAGCGCGACGATCTCGCGTTCCTCATGCCGCTCGCCGAGATCTCGGCCGAGCAGCGCCTTGACCCGCAGCAGGAAGCGCGACGGGATCGCCGGCCCTTGCGCGTCGCGCGCCGAGCGACTCAGCACTACCTCGGGTGCGCCCAGCAGGCCGGCAAGATCGTGCGCCGAAAGGCCGATGCGGAAGTCCGCCCCCGGCACCCCGAGCGCGCGCAGCACCGCGGGCGGCAGGAGCGGGTCGAGCGACGGGGTCGCTGGCCAGGTGCCCTCGTTGAGCCCGGCGCAGACAACCAGCTCGGCGCGGGTCATGCGCGCTTCGAGCAGGCCGTAGATCGCGACGCGCGGGTGTCCACCATAGGGTGGACGCACGGCGACGCGCTCCATCGCATCGCGCAGCGCAGCAGGCAGTTCGGCGGGATCGATCGTGAAGCCGGTCTCGCCGGCGTGCAGCCGCAGGTCTTCGACCATCGCCGACAAGGCGCGGCCGTCTTCGCGCGACCAGATGGCCTCTCCGCAAAGGGCTTCCGCCGCGACCACGAGCACATCGAGCAATCGTGCCAGCGCCTGGCGGTCCTGAACCATCAACGGTTTGAGAACCGCCGCGACGCCTCTCCACCATGGCTCGATTTCCGCGTTGGCGGCGATCTCCGCCAGCGGCGCCAACCCCGGCGCCGGGCGCGGGCCGCGCAGCCTGAGCTCGAGGGCGCGGACATTATCGAGCCAGCCGCCACGCCCCTCGCCTGTTCGCACCAGCGGGTGCTCAAGCAACGCCATCAACGCCACCGGCGCGGCTTCTTCGGCTGCGGTCTCGGCGAGGAGGAGCAGGAGCCGCCCGGCGGCGGTCTGCGACAATGGCCGCCCGGCGGAATCGTCGGCCTCGATGTTCCAGCGGCGCAAGTGATGCACCACGCGGCGCGCGAGACCGCGGTCGGGCGTGACCACCGCAACGCGCTTTTCCGGCTCCTCGAGCGCTTGGCGCACCAGCAGCGCGATCGCCTGCGCTTCCTCCTCGGGATTGCCCGTCTCAAGCTGGCGCACACCCGAAAGCCGCCGCCTGTCGGCGGGCAGATCGACCCACGCCTTGCTTGCCTCTGGCGGCAGGAACAGGTTCGAGATCGCGTGGCTGCGCTCAGGCGGGCCCTTGCCGAGCCCGGCGCGGTGCCACGGCTCGACCTCGCCGCGCGCAACGCCCATCCGGTTGAGCAGCAGCTTGAGGTGATACTGCGGATGCGTCACCGCGTCGCCGCGCGCGAGCGGAGTCTCGCTGTCCGGCGCGCCCGCTTCGCCGAGTTCGTCCCACACCTCGGGCGGCATCGACAGGTCGAGATCGGGCAGGATCACCGCGCCCTCGGGCAGCTCGGAAACGACGCGCAGCAACTCGGCCAGCGCGGGCGCCGCGCTTGTCACCCCCGCGGCGACAATCGGCGTCGCCGGTGGGTCGGCGCGCCATCTTTCGGCAGCGTGGGCGAAGAGCCGATTGCGCCGCGCCGCCGCGTCGATCTCGCCGCGTGCGCGCAGCTCGTCGCACCACATCGCGTGCACGGCGGCAAACAGCCGGGTGTTCGCCAGCCAATGCTCGGACATTTCCGCGAGCACCTGCTTCACCCGCTCGCCGAACAGGGCTTCGGGATCGATGTCCTCAACCAGCAGCCGGTCGATCGCCCGGGCGATCTCCTGCGCCATCCGCAGCAGCGCCGCGCCGCGTGGCGCCTCGCGGCCAAGCGCCGCCAGCGCTGCCGGGACGAATTCGGCCAGCTTGAAAAGCCGCCGCGTCGGATCGGCCGCCGGCGGAATCGCCGCGCCCGCACCGAGCGGATCGAGCAAGGGCCCGAGCGTTTCGTCGAGGTCGAGATCGCCGACCACCACCACCCGCGGCATCAGCAGGCCCGCGCCGCTCAAGCGAATGAAAGCCTCGCTTACCGCCCGCACCGCGCGGGTGCTCGGGAGCAGCAGCGCCAGGCGGGCGAGGCCGACCTCGGGCTCAGAATAGCGCGGCAGTAGCCCGGCGACGAGCGCGTCGGCGAAGCCGCGGTGCGCGGCGATCGAATAGACCTCGGGCTGGCGAGCCGCCATCAGCTCCGCCTCAGCCCTCCCTCAGCGCGGCTTCGGTCGCGGGAATGGCCTCCGGCGTGCCGACCTCGAACCATTGCCCGGTGAAGGCGACGCCGAACAGCCGCCCTTGCTCGATCGCGCGATCCCAAAGCATGTTGGTCGAGAACGGACCCTGCGGCGCATCGCGCAGCAGGCGGTGGCTGACGAGCTGGATGCCGGTGAAGATGAACGGGGCGATCCGGCCCGAGCGGCGGCGCGTGACACGGCCCGTCGCGTCCATGTTGAAATCGCCCTTGCCGCGGAAATTGTGCGCCCCGCGATGCGGCACCAGCGCCAGCAGCGCATCCATGCGCTTGCCGTCCCACGCGTCGGACAAGTCGCGGAACACGTCCTTCGGCCCGTCGAGCCAGATGTTGTCGCTGTTGATGCAGAAGAACGGGTCGGGCAGCACCGGCAGCGCCTTGACCATCCCGCCGCCGGTTTCAAGCAGGATCTCGCGCTCGTCCGACACGGTGACCTTGGGCGCCTCGCGAGCCAACACGTGGGCTTCGAGCGTGTCGGCAAGATAGTGGACGTTGACCACCGCCTTGGCAACGCCCGCCTCGGCGAGCCGGTCGAGCGCATGGTCGACTAGCGGCTTCCCGGCGACGCGCACCAGCGGCTTGGGCTGGCTCGCGGTCAACGGCCGCATCCGCTTGCCGAGACCGGCGGCGAGCACCATCGCGGTGTCGGACGCGAGCTCGCTCACTGGATTTCCCCGCCGCCGGTGTCGCGGATTTCCTGCGGAATGTTCCGGGCGAACCAATCGGCGACCGGTGCCAGCGCGGGATGCTTCAGGTCCCGCTCCATCGCCTCCCACACGCGGGGAATGAAGGCGAGGTAGCGCGGCTTATCGTCGCGCTTCCACAGGCGGCTGAAGATGCCGACGATCTTGGCATTCCGCTGCGCGCCGAGGCGGGCGTAGTCGGCCTCAAAGTGCTCGCCCGCGTCGACTTGCGCCAGATAACGGTCGAGCATCGTCCGCTCGAGCTCGGGCGAAACGTCGCGCCGCGCGTCCTGCAGCAGCGAGACGAGATCATAGGCCGGATGGCCGACGAGCGCGTCCTGGAAGTCGATCAGCCCCTGGTGGCCGCCGTCGAGCAACATGATGTTCTCGGCATGATAATCGCGCAGCACGGTCACGCCCGGGTTCTGCCGCGGCAGCATTGGCCTGAGAACGTCCTCGAAGGCCGCACGATAGCTCTCCGCATCGACGTCGAGCCGCATCGCCGGGCAATACCACTCGGTGAACAGGCCGGCCTCGCGCTGGTAGGTTTCCATGTCGTAGGGGGCGAAAGGGCCGGGCGGCGAGTTGTGCAGCCTTACCAGCGCGTCGATCGCGCAGGCATAGACCTCTTCCTCGGCGTGCGCATTGTCGTCGAGCCAGTCGCGCATCCGGTCCTCGCCGAAATCCTCGATCAGCACGAGCCCGCGCGAACGGTCTTCGGCGTGAATCTCCGGCGCGCGGTGGCCATGGTCGGCAAGCCATCGGCCCACGTCGAGGAACGGCCTCGGATCCTCGTGCGGCGGCGGCGCGTCCATCAGCATCGCGCTGCGTGCGCCGTCGCGGACGCGGAAGTAGCGCCGAAAGCTGGCGTCGCCGGCGAGCGGTTCTACCTCCGCCCCGCCCCAACCGGCGATTTCAAGAAATTCGTCGAGCCCTTCGGGCAACGTGTCATTCATGGCATGCGCCCATGCCAATCCGCGCCGCCTTCGACAATCGCCTTGCGCCCGCTTCCCGCAATTTCGAGCGCGATCGAAAGGCAGACCGGCTCATGCGCGAAACCGCCTGCCTTCTCCGGCCATTCGGCGATCAGCGCGGCGCCCTCGCGATAGTCGTCGAGCCCCAGCTCCTCGGCCTCGCGCGGCCGCTCGAGCCGGTAGAAGTCGGCGTGCACCAGCGGCGGATCGAGATTGTAGGTCTCGACGATCGTGAAGGTCGGCGACGGCACCTCGCCTGCGTAGCCGAGCGCGGCGATGATCGCCCGGGCCAGCGTCGTCTTGCCGCTGCCCAGCGAACCCGACAGCGCCACGACGTCGCCCGGCCGAAGCTGCGCGGCGATGCGCGCGCCAAGACGATCCATCGCTGCGAGGTCGGGCAAGTCGATTGTCACGGCAGCCAGATGGTCGCGGTGGTGCCCGCCCCCGGCTCGCTCTGCAGTTCGAGCCGGCCGCCGTGCGCCTCGATCAGCTGACGGGCGAGCGGCAGGCCGAGGCCGCTGCGGCGCGAATCGGGCTTCCCGTCGGCGGCGACCCGGGTGCCGTCGAGCGCGCGCGCCAGCTCGCTCGCCTTCATCCCCGCCCCGTTGTCCGAAATGACTACCCGCGCGCCCTTCTTGTGCCGCGAGAGCGCCACCAGAATGCGGCCGCGCTCGGGAGTCGCGGTGATCGCGTTGTCGAGCAGGTTGCCGATCGCTCGGGCAAGCTGGCGCGTGTCGGCCTGGACCAGTCCAGCGCCCTTGTCGCCGCGCAGGTCGAGGGCGAGGTCCTTGGCCTCGATCGCTTCTTCGCGCTCGCGAACCACGTTCGTGACGAAGGACAGCAGGTCGACCTCTTCGGTGGCGATCGGCAGCAGACCGGCTTCGCTTTGCGTCAGGTCGAGCACGCTCTCGATCTGCCCGCGCAAGCGGTCGACCGCTGAGAGGATCGCCGCGAGGTAATCGTGGGCCTGGGGCGTCAATTCGCCGGCGACGCCGCTCTGCAGCAGCTCGGCAAAGCCGCCGATCGAGGTCAGCGGGGTGCGGAATTCGTAGCTCATGTTGGCGAGGAAGCGGGTTTTGACCGCGTCGGCTTCCTCGAGCGCGGTGGCGCGTTCGCGCAGGACGTCCTCGGCCTTCTTGGAATCGGTGATGTCGAGCACGGTCAACAGGCCGTTGCCGTCGGGCAGCGGCACGCCGGCGAATTCGAGCGTGCGGCCGTCGGACATATGCACCTGCCCCCCGCGCTGCTGGCGGTCGAGCGTGGCGACACGCACGACCTCGCCGATCGCCGCTCGCTGGCCGGGGCGAGCAAGCTTCGAGGCAATCTTCTCGAGCACCGCGTCGATCCGCGGATGCCCGTCGAGAAAATCTTCGGGCAGCCCCCAGATGTTGCAGAAGCGGCGATTCCACAACTGCAGCCGCCCGTCGGGCGCGAACACCGCGAGCGATTCGAACAGGCTGTCGAACGTCGCCGCCCGCGTCCGCAGCAAGGTGTCGCGGGTCGCCGATAGCGCGAGCGATTCGGTCCGGTCTTCCGCGATCAAAACCAGGCCCCCGTCGGGCATCGGCTGCGCGACGATGCGCAAGTGCGTGCCATCGCTCAGGGTCCACGCCTCTTCCTGCGCCGCGCCGGCGATGAACCACTCGGCCAGCTCGCGGCGCCACGCCGGGAAGTCGCGCACTTCCGGCAAGCGCCCTTCGTCGCGCGCCATGTCGAGGAAGCGGTCGAAGCTTGGCGGATCGATGTGGCACGCGGCCGGCAGGGCGAAGATGCGCTGGAAGGGCTGGTTCGAGAACGCCATCGCGCGGTCGCCGTCGAATTGCGCGACGCCGATCGAAAGCTGGTCGAGCATCGATCGCTGGGCTTCGCGGAAGGCGCGGAACTCGCGCCCCTGTTCCTCCATCTCCTCGATGTCGATGGCGTAGCCGGCCACGCCGTCACCGCCGAGCGGCAAGTCGCTGATGCGCAAGGTCCGGCGCTGGGTGCCGACGGTCGCCTGGACGATCCGCTCGACCGGCAGGTCCTTGTCGCGCGCCTGCTTGGCCACTTGCGATGCGGTCAGCCCGTCGACGCGCTCGATCAGTTCGACCTGCTTCTTGACCACGGTCTCGGCGTCGGTCGCGCCGACCGCCTTAACGTAGGCGCTGTTGACCAGCCGCAGCTTCATGTCCGGGCCGCGGAACCACATCGGGATCGGCGCCGCCTCGATCAGCCCGACCAGCGCCGAGAAATCGCCCTGCGCGCGCATCGTTTCGGCGCGCAGCCGGGTGAGCTCGCCCTGGCTTTCAGAGAAGTCGAACCACCACAGCAGCGCCGCGCCAGTCGGCGATATCACCGGATCGGCGAGCTGCCCGCGCACCGCGAGGCTGCGCCCCGAGCCGATCGGAGTGACGACCATACGAAACGACGCGGCCGTCTTCTGTGTCCTGCGTACGGCTTCGGTAAGCTCGGTCAGCTCGCTCGCGAAAAGACCTTCTTCCTCGCCGGCCAGCTCGCTGAGATAACCCGGCATCCGCTCGAGCCCGAGCCATGCGGCAATTCGCTCGGGCGCCTCGATCTTGCCGTCGGCCTTGACCAGCATCGGCACCGCGGGAGAATCGTCGATCATCCGCGTCAGCCGCCGCGCCGTCGAGCGCGAGGCTTTCGCCTGCCGCGCTCGCTGGCGTGCGGCCAGCGCAAGCCAGGCCGCCCCGAACGTCCAGCCCGCGAGCAGCAGGCCGAGCAGCACCAGCGCAGTGGATGAAATCTCCATTCGCCCCAGCTATGGGCAGCGCGAGCGCGATGCAATGGGGCTGACTATCCCCTCCCGCATACGGGACGGGATTAGATCAATAGCGATAATGATCCGGCTTGAACGGCCCCGTTACCGGCACGCCGATGTAGTCGGCCTGGCGCTTGCTAAGCTGGGTCAGGTGGACGCCGAGCTTGCCGAGGTGCAGCGCGGCGACCTTTTCGTCGAGGTGCTTGGGCAGCACGTAGACGTCGTTGTCGTATTCGCCGCCCTTGGTGAACAGCTCGATCTGCGCGAGCACCTGGTTGGTGAAGCTGCAGCTCATCACGAAGCTGGGGTGGCCGGTGGCGCAGCCGAGGTTCACCAGGCGGCCCTTGGCCAGCACGATGATCTGCTTGCCGTCGGGGAAGGTGACCACGTCGGTGCCGGCCTTCACCTCTTTCCAGTCGTAGTTGTCGAGCGCGGCGATCTGGATCTCGCTGTCGAAGTGGCCGATGTTGCAGACGATGGCCATGTTCTTCATCGCCTTCATGTGCTCGGCGGTGATCACGTCTTCGTTGCCGGTGGCGGTGACGAAGATGTCGGCGCGCTTCACGGCCTCTTCCATCGTCACGACCTCGTAGCCCTGCATTGCCGCCTGCAGCGCGCAGATCGGGTCGATCTCGGTGACGAGCACGCGCGCGCCGCCGTTGCGCAGCGAATCCGCGCTGCCCTTGCCGACGTCGCCGAACCCGGCGACGCAGGCGACCTTGCCGGCGAGCATCACGTCGGTCGCGCGGCGGATCGCGTCGACCAGCGATTCCTTGCAGCCGTAAAGGTTGTCGAACTTCGACTTGGTCACGGAGTCATTCACATTGATCGCCGGGAACGGCAGCTTGCCCTGCTTGGCCAGGCTATAGAGCCGGTGGACGCCGGTGGTGGTCTCTTCCGAGACGCCCTTGATGTTCTTGACGGTCTGGGTGAGGTAGCCCGGCTTGCGCTTGAGGAAATCCTTGAGCGCGCGGACGAACTCGATTTCCTCGGCGTTCGTCGGCTCGAACAGGTCTTCGCCGGCCTCGACCCGCGCGCCCCACAGCGCGAACATCGTCGCGTCGCCGCCGTCGTCGAGGATCATGTTGCAGGTTTCGTCGTCACCCCAGTCGTAGATCTTGCCGACGTAATCCCAATAGTCGGCGAGGCTCTCGCCCTTGATCGCGAAAGTCGGGATGCCGGCGGCGGCCATCGCCGCGGCGGCGTGGTCCTGGGTCGAGAAGATGTTGCAGGTCGCCCAGCGCAATTCCGCGCCCAGCGCCTGCAGCGTTTCCATCAGCACCGCGGTCTGGATCGTCATGTGCAACGATCCGGTGATCTTGGCGCCCTTGAGCGGCTTCGAGGCGCCGAATTCCTCGCGCGTGGCCATCAGGCCCGGCATCTCGGTCTCGGCGATGGCGATCTCGTCGCGCCCGTACTGGGCGAGGGCGATATCCTTGACGATGTAGTCGTGTTCGGCAACGGCGGTGGCCACGGGCTGTTCTCCTGCAAAATGCGGGTGGGAGGCGCGCCGGGGCTCCATGCGTCGCCAGGTTCCGGCGCCCATATACGCTGCAATACCCTCTCGGCAAGCCCAACCACGCGGTTGCATGGCGCTAGCGAACCTCTATCTAGCGCGCTGGACGGAGCAGGAAGGAACTTTCAGATGACGATTGCAAAGGGCGACAAGCTGCCCGACGTGACGCTGGTCAAGGCGACCGCGGAGGGGCCGCAGAAGGTCCAGTCGGGCGAATACTTCAAGGGTAAGAAGGTCGCGCTGTTCTCGGTGCCGGGCGCCTTCACGCCGACCTGCTCGGCCAAGCACCTGCCCGGCTTCGTCGACAAGGCGAGCGAGCTCAAGGCCAAGGGCGTCGACGAGATCGTCGGCACCGCGGTCAACGACGCGTTCGTGTTGCAGGCGTGGAACAAGGCGAACGGCTCGGACCAGATCACCATGCTGGCCGACGGCAACGGCGATTTCGCCGAGGCGCTCGGCCTGACGATGGACGGCAGCGGCTTCGGCATGGGCAAGCGCGGCCAGCGCTTTTCGATGATCGTCAACGACGGCGTGGTCGAAGAGCTCAACGTCGAAGCGCCGGGCGACTTCAACGTCTCGAGCGCGGAGCACATGCTCGGCCAGCTCTGAGATCTCTCTGTCAACCAAAAGGGGCGCCCTTCGCGAGACAGGCGCCCCTTTTGTTTGGCCGAAAATCGTCAGTCGATGCCGGGAATGTCCGGCTTGATATCGGCATATTCGGGCTCATGGACTTCGACGAGCCCGCGACCGAGATGGCTCTTCCCGCGGCTGTAGCCGAAGTAGATCACCAGCCCGATGGCGCCCCAGATCGGGAGGAACAGCATCGCCTGGCTCGGCAGGTTGAAGAACAGGAACACGCAACCCGCGATCGTCAGCGGAGCGATCAACCATGCCGCCGGCACCCGGAAGTGGCGATGGCGGCCGGCATCGGTCTTGCGCAGCAACAAAAGTGCGATCGCCACGAACATGAACGCGTAAAGCGTACCGGCGTTCGAGATGTCGGCCAGCTGGCCGACCGGGAAGAACGCCGCGCCGATGGCCACCAGGCCGCCGGTGATCGCGGTGACGATATACGGCGTCCTGAACTTCGGGTGCACCGTGGACAGCACTTCGGGGAGCAGCCCGTCGCGGCTCATCACGAAGAAGATGCGCGTTTGGCCGAAGAGTAGCACCAAGATGACCGAGGGCAGCGCCAGGAATGCGGCAATGCCGAGCATGTTGCCGACGGTCGAGAAGCCGATCGAGCGCAGCACGTGTGCCAGCGCTTCCTTCGAGCATACCAGCTCCTGCGCGTATTGCGGCAAGGCGCACTGGCGGGCGAGCTCTTCGGAGCCGGCCGGGAACGGCACTCCGCCCGGCCCCATGATCGGCTGCCCGCCGAGCGTGGCGATCGCCCCGCCGGCGACGAGGATGTAAAACACGGTGCAGATCAGCAGCGACCCGACGAGGCCGATCGGCACGTTGCGCTGTGGGTTCTTGGTCTCTTCGGCCGCCGTAGAAACGGAATCGAACCCGACATAGGCGAAGAAGATCGTCGCTGCCGCGCCAACCGCGCCCACGCCCGTACCGAATCCGCCGAACACGCCCGCCGGCAGGAACGGATTGAACTTGGCCGCCGAGAAATGCGGGCTCGTATAGGTCAGCGCGATGAACACGGTCAGCGCGGTGATCTTGACGAGCACGAGCACGGCGTTGACCTTGGCGCTCTCGCTGGTGCCGATGATCAGCAGGACGGTGACGAGCAGCGCGATCAGGAACGCCGGCAGGTTGATGAACCCGCCCGCCGCGCCGCCGAAGGCAAGCGGCCCCGCGGCGAGCCAGGGCGGCAGGTTTACACCGAAGAATCCGTGCAGGATGGTGCCCGAAAAATACCCCGACCAGCCGACCGAAACAGCGGCCGCGGCGATGGCGTATTCCATGATCAGCGCCCAGCCGACCGTCCACGCGAGCAGTTCGCCGACGGTCGCATAACTGTAAGTGTACGCGCTGCCGGCCACAGGGATCATCGCCGCGATCTCTGCATAGCACAGCGCCGCGACGATGCAGACGAGGCCGGCAATGACGAAGGCCAGCATCAGGCCCGGGCCAGCCTTCTGCGCGCCGGAGGCGGTCAGAACGAAAATGCCGGTGCCAATCACGCTGCCGATGCCGAGCAGAGTAAGCTGGAAAGCGCCGAGCGAGCGCTTGAGCGACTTCCTTTCGGCGGTGGCGAGAATGGCGTCGAGCGATTTGACCCGATCGAATATCATCTGAGGTGTTCCCCTCTTATCACTGGACGGGCGGCGGCATAAGGCCGCGCCCTGTGCATGGCGACGAAGGCTAGCGGGATAGCTAGGCAAGACAAGGGTTAAACACGCGGGCTTCCCCCAGTTTGTCAGGACCTATAAACACCGCTCATGTCCACAACCTACCAACTCGACACCTCGACGAGCCGCGCCCACCCTACGCCCCAGCCGATGCGGCGGCTCACCGTGCCGCAAATCCGCAAGCGCAAGGTCGACGGCAAGACCGCGCAGCCGCTGGTCATGCTGACCGCCTACACCGCGCGCCAGGCGCAATTGCTCGACGCGCATTGCGACGTGCTGCTGGTCGGGGATTCGCTCGGCCAGGTGATCTACGGCCTGCCGACAACGCTGCAGGTCACGCTCGAGATGATGATCGCCCACGGCGCCGCGGTGGTGCGCGGCAGCTATCACAGCCTGGTCATCGTCGACATGCCGTTCGGCAGCTACGAGCAGAGCCCGGCCCAGGCCTATGCCTCGGCGGCGCGGGTCATGGCGGAGACCGGCTGCGCGGCCATCAAGCTGGAAGGCGGCGCCGCGATGGCAGAGACCATCGAGTTCCTCGTCCAGCGCGGCATTCCGGTGATGGGCCACGTCGGGCTCACGCCGCAGGCAGTCAATACGCTAGGCGGTTACGGCGCGCGGGGCCGTAACCTGAAGGAGCACGAGAAGATCGTCGCCGACGGCCAGGCAGTGCAGAATGCGGGTGCATTCGCGGTGGTGATCGAGGGCGTTGTCGAGCCGATCGCCATCGCGCTGACCCAAAGCCTCGAAATCCCGACCATCGGCATCGGGGCGTCGGCGCAATGTGATGGGCAAGTGTTAGTGACCGAGGACATGCTCGGGATGTTCGAGCGCGTGCCGCGCTTCGTGAAGCGTTACGGCTCGATCGCCGAGACGATTTCCGCCGCCGCCGAGCTCTACGCCAGGGAAGTGCGCGAGCGCAGCTTCCCGGGGGCGGATCAGGTCTATCCTCCCGAATAGCGTCCGGCTCCTCGATCGCTGCCACAAGCCGCAGTGAAAGGGCGCGGTCCGGCGCCGCCCTGCGGGACAAATGTCCGGAATGGGTGGAAAGCGGACATTCGGCGGTCGCTTGGGCCGGTGAGCGGCGGCGTCAAGCAGTCGCGCTCGGAGCCCGATGCTGGGCGCCCCAAGATTGCCGCTCCGTTCACCAGCATCACGTCTGCTATGGCGGAGTAGCTGGGGGCCCCTGGCGCCGCCAGCACTTCCATCTCCTGAAAGTGCCCAGCGCCTTACCCTGAAGGTGCGTTCACCGCTGACCTCATGCCAGCAGCACGTTCTGTATAGCCGAGCTGATCGTGCCGCTCGGCTTGGCGCCTGCGATCCCGTCTCCGTTGATCAATATTGCGAACGTCACTCCCAGCTCGGGGTAGGTCCGAAGGTCGGCGTAAAAGCCCTGAATGCCGCCCTGATGGGCCACCTCGAAATGGCCTCGGACTCGATCCAATCCGACGCCAAAGCCGTACAGGATTTTCGGCGTTCCGGGTGCTCTTTTGGCTCTAGGCACGCTACCGTCACTGAGGGTGCCCGGTGTCAGCATAGCCTTGAGGTCCTCGCGACGAAGCACCTTCCCGCTATGCAGCGCCGAGCTCCAGCGGCAAAGGTCAGGTGCCGTGGAGCGCAGCGCTCCAGCTCCGCCGGGATACGTCATGCTGATAAAGGAGGCGTTGCGGAACCCCGTTGGCGTATTGCTGTCAGGACTGTAGCCGGAAGCTCGGTTCAAAACGATGTCGGAAGCATTGTCTGCTGAGGTGTCGCTCAGTCCGTGTGGTGCAAATAAGCGTGAGCGCAAGAACGCTTTGTAAGACTGCCCAGATGCCCGCTTTACGACGATGCCCAACAAAACGTAGTCGCTATTGCTGTAACTCCAGTCGTCGCCGGGGTCGAATAGGAACAAGGGATTGGTGCCCTCGATAACTTTCAAAAGGGCGCCTTCGTCATAATCGAGGCGTGAGTCCTGGAGAAATTGCTCAAGTTTGACCGAGGTGTAGTTGCCGAGCCCGGATGTATGGTTGAGCATTCGCCTCAACGAAATCCGATCCGCTTTCGGAAATTCCGGTATGAAACGGGACAAGGGATCGTCGAGGGACAGCTTGCCGTCCATCGCAAGCAACAGGATCGCGGCCGCCGTAAACTGCTTGGTCACAGACCCGATGCGGCAAACCGAGCCTAGCGCCATCGGAGTTGAGGTCTCAAAGTTAGCTCGGCCGGCGGCGCGTGCGTAAAGTGTCTCGTCGCCTTTGCAGATCATGACGACTGCACCTGGAACTGCACGTGCTTCTAGTGCCCGATCAATCGCTGCATCTACCGGCGTCCAACGCGAGTGCCATGTTTTTTGGTGGGTGGCGACGGCCGGTTTCGCCATGACGCCCGACGTCGCCACCATACCGGTCACCATATCTCGCCGAGTAAGGTTCGTGGTGTTCATGGCTTCTCCATGCATGGGGTGTCAGGGGGCCAGGTCAACAATGGCTGGAGCCGAGTGGTGCCGTCAATGTCACGAACTCATCGAAAACAGACACTCCGCGAATGTCTGCTTTGGGTCGAAAGCAGACATTCGCTGAATGTCCGCATCAGCTCAGCGAACTCCAACGGGTCCTCCCCGCAACTAAGCCGTCGGCCCTGGTTCTCCGGTCAATTCCGTATCGCGCCGGGGCTCGGGCGAGGCCACACCAGCGGTGCAGGCGCTCCTGCTCCCCCTGCCCTCCGGGACCCTCAGGGGCGTCTGCATTGCGTTGCGGACATCTGGATCGAGTTCAAAGGGTCGAAAGCGGACATTCGCTGAATGTCCGCAATGGGCCGAAAGTGGATTTTCGGCGTGCGACGTAGCGGCAAGCAGAGTGACATCGAAACTGCGGACGATCTCGGCCTCCCGATCGTTGCCTAAGATGCAGGCCGTAATACCTTTAGTTGTTACGCTCCAGAGGAGCTGATCGAATGAAGGGTTGGTTCTTTATTGCAATAATATTGTGGGTTGGTGGATGCTCTGATTCGCATAACAGCCAACTATTGCCCGAACTTCATGAAAACCTCTGGGCAGTACGCGATGCGTTCCACCGATTTTCTATCGATTCAGGCATCACGCACGTAAACGATAACGAACTTCATGCGTTTGACATACATGGTAAGAGATATGATTGCATTCTGGTAGCTCCAGATGCTGATTCTCGTATCATACTTCATCGTGGCTCTCCGAAATACATATATTGCTATGAGCCTTACTTCAGTAAATTTTCTTTTCGATTGTAGATCGTCCTGGAGACGTGCGAAAAGATCTACATTGAAATGCGCAGAATTATTCGCATGTTGCAGCAGAGCCTGCATGGGATGGGCACAGTCGACGGTTTACAGCAAGGCTTCGAAGGAAAAGCGGCGCGGCTTGATACATCGGAAGAGTGGCGGGGAACCGCCCGACCGAGCGACGTACCGGCCGGTTCCGCGAACCGCGATCCGTTCGCTGACGGCTTAGTTTGGCGCGAAGCCGATATTCCCGTGACCCCGGCGAATGTCGCCTTTGGGTCGAATGCGGACGCTCGCTCCGCGCCTGTCACGGCTGCGTGATACCTGCCCTAATTGGCCATCCCCCCAGGTCCAGCGCCGGCGGAAACACGCGCATCCAGGCTTGCACCATGTGGATCTGGCCGTCGTAGATCTTGAACATCTCCCACGCCGTCAGCCGGTCCGAGCCGGGGCCGCGCTGGTTCCATGACAGGCGCATAATGACGATCCCCATGCGCTCGTCGACCACGATGTCGCGCACCGTCACCCGGCCGAGCTGCTTGAATATCGCCAGCGACTGGTTGCCGATGTCTTCGCAGCCGGGCGCGAACCTGCAGCCCGGCCCCGCCATGAGGGCGCCGTTCTCGACGCGATAGGCGTCCTTGGCGAAGGGCGTGCCGATCGCGTTGAAGGTCTGCGCGTTGCTGAGGCCGCGCGGGTAATGCATGGCGATCTCGATGGCCTGTTCGCGCGTGGCGAGCTGCTCGGGCCGCGGGACTATGTTCATGTCTTTGGCCGGGGCGCCGCTGTAGGCGTCGATGGCGTAGATCATCCCGTCGGCGCGGCTGCGCGTGGCCACCAGCTCGAGTTCGCTGAGCCTCCGCTCGCTGTCGACCTTGACCCGCACCACCAGCAGGATCGGCGCACCGGCTTCCTCGACCATCACGCCCGCGACGGCCTGGCCCGCGCGTTCGTCGAGGATGTCCTGGCGGTAGCCGCGCAGCTTCGTCACCGAACGCGCGAGGCCGAGCTTGTCGAGCGGCTTTTCGACGCCGTCTTCGGTGACGCGAAGCGTCGGAGCGATAGCCAGTTTGCCGACGTCATGCTCGACGAAGGCATAAAGCACCTCGGTGATCTTGCCGCGCAGGCACTCGCGATCGCAAGCCGGAGCCGCATGGGCGGTCGCGTGGGCCGGATGCGCCGCGAGGGCCGCGGGCGAAAGGATCAGGCACAGCGCAAGGACGATTTTCATGGACTCTCTCCCCTCTCGGCCAAGTCTAGCGATCGGTTCGGCGCTGTATAGCCGCATCGCCTTGCAGGCGTCCGCGGGCGAAAACGCTTTCCTACACGATGCGATTCATGCCACGTCGAAGCGCGTGACGAAGGGGCAATCTCTCTCTTCTCCTGTTCGAATCCGCCGGGCCCGCGGTGCCACGGAGTTTTTCCGCAAGACCTTGTCAACGGTGTCGACTTCGTCAGAAAAAATGGAATCTTTCCTTAACGCAATCACGGACTTGTTACTCTCAATGCGCAACACGTGTGAACATAGCGAACTTCGGACGGTAATCTGACCATGCTGCGTCACTTCCGCGGATCGATCCTGTTCGCCCTCGCCGCCTTCGCTCTGGCCGGGTGGTACGGCTGGTCGCAGACGCATTCCGTCGAAGGTCTCGCCGAGGCGCTGTGGATCGTCCTCGTGTTGTCGGTACTCGAGGTCTCGCTGAGCTTCGACAACGCGGTGGTCAACGCCACCGTGCTGAAGGAAATGGACCCGGTCTGGCAGAAGCGCTTCCTGACCTGGGGCATGGTGATCGCGGTATGGGGCATGTACGTGCTGTTCCCGCTGGTGATCGTCGCGGTCGCCGCCGGGATCGGTCCGGTCGAGGCGGCGCGTCTCTCGTTCGACGAGCCGGCGCGCTACGAGGCAATCGTCTCCTCGGCGCATGGCAGCATCGCCGGATTCGGCGGCGCCTTTCTCGGAATGGTCGGCCTCAAGTTCTTCTTCAACGAGGAGAAAGACGTGCACTGGGTGCGCACGGTCGAGCGGTTCCTGTCGAGCGCCTCGACCGTTCCGGCGGCAGAAATCGGCGTGCTGCTTGTGGCCCTGTGGGTCGTCTCGACGCAGCTTCCGGCGCCTGAAAACCACACGTTCCTGATCGCCGGGATCCTCGGCATCGTTACCTTCATTGCGATCGACGGGCTCGGCACGCTGATGAAGAAGCGCGAGGACCGGCTGCGCAACGCCGGGGCGCTGGTCAACGCCGGGCTCGGCGGGTTCCTCTATCTCAATGTGCTCGACGCTTCGTTCAGCTTCGACGCGGTGATCGGCGCTTTCGCGCTGTCGAACAACATGGTCATCATCGCGCTCGGGCTGTCGATCGGGGCGATGTTCGTGCGCTCGATGACGGTGATGCTGGTGCGCAAGGGCACGCTGACCGAATACCGCTACCTCGAGCACGGCGCGTTCTGGGCGATCCTGGCGCTGGCGGTGATCATGCTGCTGTCCGCCGAGGTCGAGATACCCGAGACAGTTACCGGGCTGATCGGGGCGATCCTGATCGGCTTTTCGCTGCTGTGGTCCGTCCGCCACAACCGGCGCGAAGCTAGGTCCGGCTGAGGCGGGTCGCGAGCGGAGCCGACAGGACAAGCTGCAGCAAGTGGTAGACCAGCACCGGCAGCAGCACGAGGCCGGCGGTGGCGGGTCCGAACAGCACGCTCGCCAGCGGGGCGCCCATCGCGATGCTCTTCTGCGCCCCCGAATACATTAGGGCGATGCGGTCGCCGCGCTCGAGCCGGGCGAGACCGCCGGTGAGCCAGGCGCCGCCGAAGCCGAATGCCAGGAACGCGACGACGCCACCGATCAGCACCACCCACTCGCCGAGCCCCACCTTGGTCCACAGGCCCTCCTCGACCGCGCCCGAGAAGGCGACGTAGACCGCGATAGCGATCGAGGTCCGGTCCATCCAGGTGGCGAGCGTCCGGTGCTCGCGCACGAGGTGCCCGCAGCGGTTCTGCGCCGCCTGGCCGAGCAGGAACGGCAACAACAGGATCGTCGCGACCTTCTCCAGCCCGCCAAGGTCGTACGCCGCCGCGTGGCTCCCAGCCATCAGCGAGAATAGCGGTGCAGTGACAATCACGCCGAGAATGTTGAGCAGTGCCGCCGCGACCACCGAGTGCGCGACATTGCCGCCGGCGAGCGAGCAGTACGCGGTCGCCGACTGCACGGTCGAAGGCAACGTGCCGAGATAGAGGAAGCCGAGCGCCACCAATGGCGGCAGCCACGGCCCCACGACCAGCGACAAGCCCCAGCCGGCCAGTGCCATAGCGCCGAAGCACCAGGCAACCAGCGGCAGCAAGAAGCGCACATTGCCGATCCCGCGGATCACCTCGGCGCGCGGCAGCCGCAGCCCGTTGAGCAGGAACAGTAAGAACACCGCCCCATTCGAGACCCCCTGCGCCACGCCGCGCCACTTCTCGGTAACCGGCACGACCGAGGCGAGCACGATCGCCACCAGCAAAAGCCGCACGAGCGGGTCGATTCGTCGAAGCGGCATCGCCTGCCGAGGTGCCCGCGGCGGCGGCGGCTGTCCAGCGTCAGCGCAGCGCGAGGACCGGCTCGTCCCCGAGCGCCCTCGCCTTGGCCAGCAGGACTTCGGCGCCGCCGGCACGCTTGTCCGCCGCCGAAAGCACGGCGGCGAGCACCCGCGTCGTGCGCGGACTGGCGCGCTGCAATGCGTACGCAAACCGGGCGTTGCCCAGGGCTCGCTCGCCGTCGCCGAGGTGCATCTGCGCTTCGGCGAGATCGGCGATCAGCCGCGGATCGTTCGCGCCGCCGGGCAGCTGCGCCGCATGACCAAGCAGCAACGCTGCGCGAGTCCAGTCGCCGCGTGCCGCAGCGGCACGCCCGACCAGCGCGGCCAGGCCGCACTCTTGCGGGTGCTGCGACAAGTAGGCGTTGAGCTCCGCCTCGGCGAGGTCTTCGTGGCCAAGCCGCGTCTCGGCCGCCGCGATGCGTTCGGCCACGGTCGGCGTCCAGCGCACTTCGGCGGCCGAGCGATACAGAACAAGGGCTTGCGCCGCGTCGCCGCTCAGCAAGGCGGCGTCGCCGGAGAGTACCTGGAAATCGGACGAATTCGGGTAACGATGGCGCAATTTCGGGATGTAGGCGGCGGCTTCCGCGGTTCGCCCCCGCGACAACAATTGGCGCAGCATCGGCACCACGACATCGTCGCCCGTCGGATCGCTGTCGCCAGAGCGGTAGATCGCCAGTTCGCCGTCGGCCGACGGCGCAAGCGGGCCGAGCGGCGGATCGGCGGCGCGCGCGGCGCGGTCGAGCAACGGGGCGGCAAGATCGCGCCGATCGATCTGCTCGTAAGCGCGCCCAACCAGCGTCAGCATATAAGGCGACGCATCGGGTTGCGCGGCCGCGTTGGCAAAGCGGGCGACGACTTCGTTCGCGTCGCCATCCGCTAGCAGCGCCCGGCCGAGCATCCGCGCGGCGATGTCGTTGTCCGACTGCAGGCTCACCAGCTTGGCGAAGTTGTCGACCGCCAGCTCGGTGCTTCCCGCGCGGTATTCGAGCACGCCGGCGAGCACCATCCCGGCCGGAGTGTCGTCGTAGGCGCCCTTGGTGCTCCACAGCAGCCGGCGCGCGAGATCATCCTGCCCCGCCCGCGCCGCCAAGACGGCCTGGAGGAAATAGGCCTTGGGATCGGTCCGGTCGATCTGGACCATGGCCCGCGCGACCGTGAGCATGTCGCGATAGCGACCGAGATCGCCCAGCGTGGCGGCGTATTCGCCCAGCACCTCGAGGTTCGTGGGCGCAACTTGCACGGCGCGCTCAAACCACGGCAGCGATGCCGCAAGGCCGCGTGAATCGCGCACGAGCTCGGCCTGGAACTGGAGAGCTTTGGGTTCGTCGGGGTCAACCGCCAGCGCGTTGCTAACGGCATTAGCCGCGAGATGCTGCTCGCCGGCCTGGTAGCGCAAGCGCCCGATGTCGACCCACAGCCGCGCTTTCGGTTTGCCGACCTGAAGCGCGCGGTCGAAAGCTTTGGCCGCGGGACCGAAATGACCCGCCGCCAGCTCGAGACGGCCGAGCGCATGGAAGCCGCGCTGGGCGCTGGCGGCATCGAACGCTGCGGGCGCAAGCCATTGGCGCGCTTCGTCCCGGTCACCCTGCAACAACGCGGCTTCGCCGAGATAGGCATCGACCGCGCTGTGCGGGCGACCTAGGGTAAGTGCGCGCTGCGCGGCGACTTCGGCCGACACGCCGTCACCCCGCTCGATCGCTGCCGCAGCATCGGCCAAGGGATCGTCACGGCTCCCCGCCAGCGCCGGCAGCGCCAGCAAGGCCAGCAGAACCGCGAATGTGGCGCTGCTAGGTTTGCAGATCATAATGCTTGAGCAAGTCGTACAGCGTCGGGCGGCTGATCCCGAGCAATTTGGCAGTGCTCGAGATGTTGCCTTCGCTGCGTGCCAGCGCGTGGCGGATCATCTTTCTGTCGGCCTGCTCGCGCGCGCTCTTGAGGTTTAACGCTTCAGCCTCGCTGCCTTCGGCATCGTCGAGATCGAGGTCTTCGGCGGTGACGAGCTTGCCGTCGGCCATGATCACGGCGCGCTTCACCCGGTTCTCGAGCTCGCGCACGTTACCCGGCCAGGGCCAACCGTCGATTGCCGCGAGTGCGTCGGGAGCGAACCCCTTGACCTGCGGATTCATCTCCGCGGCGAAGCGGTTGAGGAAGGCTTTGGCTAGCAAGGTCGCGTCGCCAGGTCGCTCAGCGAGGCCGGGGATCTTCACTACGATCTCGGCGAGGCGATAGAACAGGTCCTCCCGAAAGCGGCCCTGGGCGATCATCGTCTCGAGGTCCTGGTGCGTTGCACAGACGATTCGTGTGTCGACCGCGATGTGCTGGCGCCCGCCGATGCGTTCGATCGTGCGCTCTTGGAGGAAGCGCAGCAGCTTGACCTGCAGCGGAAGCGGAATGTCGCCGACCTCGTCGAGGAACAGGGTGCCCCCGCTCGCCTGCTCGATCTTGCCTTCAGTCGTCTTGACCGCGCCGGTGAAGGCACCCTTCTCGTGGCCAAACAGCTCGCTTTCGAGCAGGTTCTCGGGGATCGCTGCGCAGTTGATGGCGACGAAGTTCCCGCTCCGGCGATCGCTCGCCTCGTGCAATCCGCGGGCGAGGAGTTCCTTGCCGGTCCCGCTCGCGCCGAGCAGCATGACCGAAACGTTGGTGTTCGCCACCCGCTCGATCGTGCGGGCGACGCGGATCATCTCGGGCGCCGCGGTGATCAGCCGGCCGAGGACGCGATTGCCCTCACCCGCCTTGTCCGCAAGGGTTCTGTTCTCCACCTCGATCCGGTGCAGGTTGAGCGCGCGCCGCACGATCAGGCCGAGCTGCTCGATATCGACCGGCTTCTTATAGAAGTCGTAGGCCCCGCGCTGGATCGCCTGGAGCGCACTTTCTCGCGCGCCGTGGCCGCTGGCGACGATCACCTTGGTGTCAGGCTTGAGCCGCATGATCTCGTCGAGCACGGCGAATCCTTCGCTCGTGCCGTCGGGATCGGGCGGGAGGCCGAGGTCGAGCGTCACCACCGCGGGCTCTTCGGAACGCAGTGCCGCGATTGCGCTTGCGCGGTCTCCGGCGATTACGACGTCGAAATCGTCGTAAGCCCACTTGAGCTGTGCCTGCAGACCCTCGTCATCTTCGATGATGAGGAGCCTGGGCAGGGGCTTTTGTTTCGCGTCGGCCATCATGCCGCCTTTTCCTTTGTCTCTCGCATGGTTCGGATCAATTCGGCCGCCTCGGCCAAAGGCAGACGCACGGTAAAGCGGCTTCCCAGTCCTTCGCGGCTTTCGACATCGAGCCGCCCGCCCATCGCCCGGACAACCTCGCGAGCCTCGTAAGCGCCGATGCCGAACCCGCCTGGCTTCGACGAATGGAACGGCTTGAAGAGACGCGAGCGAACAAATTCCGGCGACATGCCCGATCCGAAATCGGCTACCTCGATCGCGACTTCGTTGCCCTCGCGCCGCGCCTGTAAGACCACGGGGCTTTCCTCGCCGCTCGCCTCGACGGCGTTTTGCACAAGATGCACCAGCGCTTGCTCCAGCGCTTCCGCCTGAGCCTCGACGGAGCAATCCGTTGCATCGACCAGGCTGATCCGGTGTTGCGCCCGGTAGCGCTCGACGATTCTTTGCAACATCGGCGCGACCGCAACCGGATGCACCGCGTCATGCCCTTGCGCGCCATAGCGGCTAAGCCGGGCGAGCAGGGCGTTGAGCTTGTCGCTGCTGTTCCGCAACGTGACCAGCATGTCGGCGCGGAACGCCGGGTTGTCGGCGTGCTTTTCGGCATTGCGTGCGAGCAAGGCGAGCTGGCTGGCGAGGTTCTTGATGTCGTGCATCACAAAAGCGATGCGGCGATTGAACTCGTCGAACCGCTGGGCTTCGCCGAGCGCGTCCTGGCTGGCGTGCTCGGCGAGATAGCTCGCCAGTTGCCGGCCGACCACGCGCAGGAGATCGAAGTCCTCCCAGTCGAGCTTGCGCACGTGCGGCGGTCGCGCCAGCACGACCACGCCGAGCAGCCGCTCGTAATGCAGTAGCGGCACGATCGCCCAGGCGTCGGACACGGCGGCCATCCATTCGGGGACGGCCGCCTGCGGCACGCCCTCGCACATCGCGCCGCGCCACTGGTCGAGATCGAGAATGAAATCGGCCTCGGCGAAGAATCGCGTGCCGACCTCGTCGAGCGCCTGCGCGGGAACGTGCGGATCGGGCCACTGCCAGCGCGCTTCGAGCGTGAGGCCGCGGTCCTCTGCCGGGGTGAGCAGCAGTCCGCCGGGGCTGTCGGTGACGTCGGCGACCGCTTGAACCACGCGTTCGGGCAGCGGCAGCGCGCCTGGCCCGGCTCGGCCCATCGTCCGGGTGAAGCGCAGCCATTCCTCGCGGTAATCATAGCGATGCTGGAACAAGTGCTTGATCGCAGTGACACGCAGCCAGCCGCGCATCTTGCGCGACGGCAGCACCACCAAAGCCAGCGCGCTGGCGATGGCGAGGAAGGCAATCTGCGCCAGACGGACGAAGTCTCCGCCGATCGCCGCCAGCCCGCGCAAGGCCACGACCATCACCAGGAAATACGTACCGATCAGGAGCAAAGAGAATGAGCGGAACGCGAACGAACGCGAGGGGCGAAACGTCTGCTGCCCATCTTCCGCTACGGCGCCGATGGCCAGCAGGGTGACCATGGCGAGTGGGACGCACCCGCGCAGCACGTCGAGCGCAACGGGCACACCGTTGCTGAGGTAGGCCACCGTGTCGTAATTGAGATCGAAGACCCACAGCACGGCAAGCGCCGCCGCGGGCCAGCGCAAGTTCGCCCGGTTGGGCGAAGACGCGCCGACGTAGAGATTGTGCACCAGAACCAGCGCCCCGGCGCAGATAAGTAGGCGGAAGGGGATGATCACGCGCTGCAACGGATCGACCCCCGCCGCCCGGTTCAGAACTGCCACCGCCACGAGCAGCGCGATTTGCAACAGCTCGACAAACGCGAGCGCGGCAACGACCGGGCGTATCGGCGCCAGGCTGGCGTGACGCCCGTCCTGCACGAACAGACGATAAAGCGCCCACAGCCACGCGAGGCTGGTCGCGCTGAACAACAGTTGCTGGTCGATGCCGGCAGCGCCGTTGGCCAGAACCGAGACTGCCCAGAGCGCGGAGAGCGACAGCGCCGCTGCGGCGGCAACCGAAGCGCCACCAAACCGCGCCCGGTGCGTCACCAGCCAGCCGGCGAGGATTATCGAACTGATTGCCGACAGGAAATAGCCGGAGAGCATTACCCCGCTCATCGCGCGCCCTCCGGCCAAAGGACCACCCGGAGCGTTTGCAGCAGGATCAGTAAGTCGAGGAAGGGCGTATAATTCTTGGCGTAGTACAGATCGTACTCAAGCTTTGCCCGCGCGTCTTCGACCGAAGCGCCATAGGGGTAATTGACCTGCGCCCAGCCGGTGATCCCCGGCTTGACCATGTGCCGCTCGGCATAGAATGGCAGCTTGTCCTCCAGGTCATCGACAAAGGCCGGAACTTCGGGCCGCGGACCGACGAAGCTCATCCGCCCGCACAGAACGCTCCACGCTTGCGGCAACTCGTCGATCCGCAAGGTGCGGATGAACTTGCCGATTCGAGTAACGCGCGGATCGTTCTTTTCGGCCCACTTCGCTCCGCCTTTCTCGGCATCGATGCACATCGAGCGCAGCTTGATGACCTCGAACGGCTCGCCGTAGAGACCGATGCGGCGTTGGCGGAAGAATGCCGGACCATGGCCGTCGAGCTTCACGATGAGCGCAAAGAGCGCGATCACTGGGAAGGTCAGCAACAGCACCACGCCGCTGACAACCAAATCGAACGCACGCTTGGCAGCACTCGACAGCATCCGTCCCGACGAGAATCCATCGGAGAAGATCAGCCAGCTCGGATTGAGCGTATCGAGGTCGACGCGGCCGGTCTCGCGCTCGATGAAGCTCGAAAAGTCGTTGACGTGAACCCCGGCGGTCTTGAGCCGCAACAGGTCCTTCAACGGCAGCGCATTGCGCCTTTCCTCCAGCGCCAGCACGACTTCGCTAGCGCCAAGATTCTGCACGTGGTGCGACAAGTCGGCGATCGCGCTACGCGGGATCGCCTGTTCGACCGTGCAATGCCCCGGGCCCATCGCGATGTATCCTACAACCGAAAACCCGCTCTCCGGCCGCTCTGCCAGCTTGCGGATACGCCACGCTCGCGCGCCGGCTCCAAGCACCAGCACACGCCGGCGAAACGTCGCGGTGCCAAGAACGCGGCCAACAATAATCCGGTTCAGCATCAGCAGAGCGATCGCGAAGAGCATCGCGTAGAAGAGCGTCGAGCGCCAGAAGGTGTGGCCGCGCAGCACGAAAGCGATGAAGGCGAACATCAGCACCGCCAGGCTGACCCCGACAAGCAGGCGCGCGCCGGCAAAGCGCATCGAGCGCAAGGCATCTGTGCCGAACACCCCGACCGCGATCAGTGCTCCCTGGGTGACCGCGGCGAACGCCAGGAGGAGCGGCAGGCGCGCGACCAGCGACCCTGGCACCATTCCGATCTGCGATGCGCGCAAGTGCCACGCCAGATCTCCGGCCGCGAGCAGCAGCGCGAAATCGATCAGGCCCAGCAGCAACACCGCGTGCGGGATGTAATGCTTGAAGAGGCGGACCATCGCTCCCACCGGCTACGTCCGCGAGTCTTCGCGAACGCACCCGGATTAGGCCGAAGAGATGAAATGTCGGTAAATTTTACAGCATGTACGCTAACCCGCGGAAACAGCGGGATTTTCGAAATCAGTGAGTGGAGCCATCTGCCGCATCCTGCGCCGCGTTTCCGGCCTTCTGAGCAGCGTCTCCTACTTGGTTGGCCGCGTTGGCGATCGCGTTGTTCTTGTTTGCTTCCGACCCGCCCCAGTTGTTGAACGCCCAAACGCCGACAACCAGCGCCACGATAATGAGGAGGGCGATCAGGAACATGCCGCCGCCACCGCCCGAGCGTTCGCCGTCGGTGATAACCGTGGTGTGAGTATGAGTCTCGCCGGTCGGCGACTGGACTTCGGTGATGCGTTCTTCGGCCATGATTACATTCCCCTTGTTTGAGATTGGCGGCGAAACGCGTCGCTCGGGCGGCGGGTTCCCCCAAGGATGGTAAACGGCGGGCCGAAACCCGGGCTCAACCAGGTCCGGCGGGCGCCCCTTAACGCGCGCGAATTACAACGCTGCCATGCGCCGCACCGCCACCCCCGCCATTACCGCGCAGATGTACAGACACTTTGCCATCCTGACGGTGGCATGCACGGCGCTGGTCGCGGTCTTCGCCAACGGCGAGAAGCAACAGGCGGTGGCCGCCGAGGCAGCCGTCAGCCGACCACACGAAAGGCAACTTCAGTCGCACGCGAAATCGAAACCTACTCCGGCTCGGCGTTCGAGCGGCGCATCGGCCTCGGCGATTACCCGACGGTGCGGGATTCCTAAGACGGCGATGAGACCCCGAGCTTGCACGGCGCGGCTGCCGATCCGGCAGTACCGACGGCAGCGGAAATCGCGGCGGCTGCAGCCGCCTCGCGCCAGCGCAGCGGCGCGAGCGGGAGCGATTAGCGAGGTCTTTTCCCAGTTGGCATCTAGGACCCGCTTCTGCCATGGAATGCGGCATGGAGCCCCCCCCGTCCGCCGCCGATCTGGCAGTTGAAGTAGCCGCTTTGCGCGACCGGCTCGATGTACTCGAACAACGCGCGCAAGCCGCCGAGGACAACTTAGCAATCGCCAACCTGCAGCGCTCCTACGGCTACTACGTCGACAAGAGCCAGTGGGAGCACGTCGCCGATCTGTTTGCGCGTGACGCCGTGCTCGAAATCAACGGCCGCGGCCGCTTCATTGGCCATGAGCGGATTCGCGAATATATGCGCCATTTCGGCCCGCCCAAGCGCGGGCTGCTAATGAACCATTTGCAGCTGCAGCCGGTGATCCATGTCGATGCCGACGGGTTGCACGCTAACGCCCGGGTTCGCGCGCTGATGATGGTCGGCCAGATGGACGATCACGCGATGTGGGGTGAAGCGATCTACGAGAACTCATACGTCAAGGAAGGCGGCGTGTGGAAGATCGCCCGCCTCAAGGCCTGGCAGGTATTCTACACACCCTACGAGAAGGGCTGGGCTAGGGAAGTCAGCCCGCTGCTCAGCGAATTCGGTGATTTCCCGCCCGATGAGCCGATCGAGCCCTATCCGGTTTTTCCCGACTACTTCTGCCCGCCCTTCCACTACCGCAACCCGGTGAGCGGACGCGAGTAAGGAATGGAACGCCACAGCCGGAAAGTTGGTGCCCCTGGCCCGACTCGAACGGGCACTTCCGAAGAAACTCGATTTTGAGTCGAGC
This sequence comes from Croceibacterium sp., assembly GCA_035470785.1. Taxonomy (GTDB): domain Bacteria; phylum Pseudomonadota; class Alphaproteobacteria; order Sphingomonadales; family Sphingomonadaceae; genus Croceibacterium_B. The sequence goes on from DATIQN010000040.1 coordinate 39,332, forward strand.
GCGTCTACCAATTCCACCACAGGGGCTCTGTGCGCAGGCCGCTTAGCGAAGGCATGGCCCCTGCACAACCGGTCGCGGCGAGCTAGGCCTTCAGAGACTCCACGATGATCTTGTGCAGCCGCGAATGGAGCGGGTCGTTTCCGGCGATCAGCTGCTTGTCGCAGATCGGCAACGAGCGCCCGCGGAAGTCGCTGACGAAGCCGCCGGCTTCGCGCACCAGCAGACACCCGGCCGCCGTGTCCCACGGCGAAAGATCGCTTTCCCAGAAACCATCGTAACGTCCGGCAGCCACCCAGGCGAGATCGAGCGCGGCCGAGCCAAAACGCCGGATTCCCGCCACTTGCGGACCTAGCGCCGAGAGGATCTTGCTCCACTCGTCGAAATCGCCGTGACCGTGATAGGGAACGCCGGTGGCGATCAGCGCTTCGGCGAGCTGCCTTCGCCCGGACACTCGCAGCCGGGCGTCCTGCAACCAGGAACCGCGGTTCTTCTCGGCCCAGAAGGTCTGGTCGGTGATCGGCTGGTAGACGACCCCCGCAACGACTTCCCCCCAGCCCGATCCGTCAGACCCCTTGCCGTCGAGCGCCGGCTCCTGCGCAGCAATCGAAATCGCGAAATGGGGTATGCCGTGAAGGAAGTTGCTGGTTCCGTCGAGCGGATCGATGATGAAGCGCGGCTTGTCCGGCTCGCCGGGAATCTCGCCGCCCTCCTCCATCAGGAAGCCCCAGTCGGGGCGCGCTGTGCGCAGTTCGTCCCACAGCGTCCGCTCAGCGGTCTGGTCGGCCTTGGAGACAAAGTCCGCCGGCCCCTTGCGGCTAACCTGCAAGTGCTCGACCTCGCCGAAGTCGCGCCGCAGGCGGCCTCCCGCCTTGCGCGCGGCGCGCTCCATCACGCGAATGAGACCGCTGATCACCGCCATTGAGAAGGGGTCCTGATCGTCCCGCGCCCGCTCAGCGGCCCTGCGCCGTGCCGGCGGATGGCCTCGGCGCCGGGGGAGAGGCTGTGGGTGCACCAGTCGGCTTGTATCCGCATACCGCGACCAAGGCGCTGAGCAGTTGATCGGGATTGTTCCGGTCGACCTTGCCAGGGTTCGCCAGGATCAGCTTGTCGATGGCATCGCTGATTGTTTCGAGCTTGTTCGAATAGATGCAGCCCATCAGTGCGGATTTGACGTCATTGCCGACCTTGTCCGAGCGCATCGCGCTGGACATGACGGCAAATGCCTGCACCGCATGCGTCTGCTGTTCCTCGGTCGCGGCCGGTTTGGCCGGAGCCTTCGCCTGCGCGAACGCGGGGGTCTGCGTGCCCGCCAGCAGCAGGGCGGCGGCGGCAAATGCAATTTTCTTCATTATCAACCTGCCTTTCCAACGTACGTCCGCTCGTACACGTCGACGATAATGCGAGTTCCGCTTTCGATGTGCGGCGGCACCATCACCCGAACGCCGTTGTCGAGCAGCGCGGGCTTGTAGCTTGACGAAGCTGTCTGTCCCTTGACTACCGCATCGGCCTCAACGATCGTCGCCTCGACCTGGTCGGGCAAAGCCACGCTGATCGGCTTTTCGTCCCACATTTCGAGCGTGACATCCATGCCGTCCTGAAGGAAGGCCGCCGCCTCGCCGACGAGGTCGGCCGGCAGGTTGATCTGCTCGTAATCGTCCTTATCCATGAACACGAGCATGTCGCCGTCGTGGTAGAGAAACTGGAAGTCCTTGGTGTCGAGCCGCACGCGCTCGACGGTGTCGGCGCTGCGAAAGCGCACGTTGGTCTTGCGGCCGTCCTGCAGGTTCTTCATCTCGACCTGCATGTACGCCCCGCCCTTGCCAGGTTGGGTGTGCTGAATCTTGGCGACCTTCCAGATGCCGCGTTCGTATTCGAGAATGTTGCCGGGACGAATGTCCACGCCGCTGATCTTCATCGCTGCCTGCCTTGATGGGAGCTGTTCGGGAGATTGCGCCGCGCCCTAGGCGCTGACCTCAATTCATGCAAGCGCAACGCAGTTATGCTATGGCAACACGCATGATCCGCTCGCTTCCCTTCGCGGCGTTTTTCGCCGTCGCCGCTTCGCTCGCCTTCGCTCACAGCCAGGCGCACGGTCCGATCGATACCGTCGCGCGCGGACCCTATGTTTGCGAGACCCCCGGCGACGCCGCGGGGCAGGCCGGCATTCCTCAGCCCGAGCGCAATTTCAAGATCGAATCCGACTCTCGTTACAGCTCCCCACAAGGGGTGGGAGTTTACCTGCGGCGCGGCGACCGGCTCGAGATGACCACGGGGCCGCGCAAGGGCGAAGCCTATCAGGTGGTTCACACCGACCTTCTGCGGCTGCTCAAACCCGACGGCACGTCGAGCCGACTGCGCTGCGTGCAGCAACACTGACGCTCACGACCATCAACGGAACCCTTCTGCCGGCCGCGCGCTTGTTGCACGACCCGCATGGACAGTGACTCCCTCAAATCTCTCGAAGCTCATGTGACGCGAATCGTATCGGCGGGCGGCGCCGGATTCGACGCGGCACGGGACCGGGCCGTCTGGAACAAGCGGTTGACCCGCGCCCGCAGCCCGTTGGCAATCGTCACGGCTCGCACCGCTGAAGAAGCCGCCGAAACCATCCGCTTCGCCATTCGAAACGGCCTCACCGTGTCGCCACGTGGCGGCGGGCACAATTACCAGGCCTCGGTCTTGCGCGATCGCGGTATCATGCTCGATCTCAGCGGGCTGGACATGATCGAGATCGACGCTGCAGCGGGCACAGCCAGGGTCGGCGTGGGAGTTGAGGGCGGCGCACTTAGCGAGCGTCTGGCGCAGGCGGGTTTCGCGTTTCCCGTGGGCCATTGCGTCGACGTCGCCCTTAGCGGTTACCTTATCGGCGGAGGCTTCGGCTGGAACGCCGGCGAATGGGGCGCCGCCTGCGCCAACGTCGAGACGATCGAGATGATCAGAGCGGATGGTCGGATCGTGATTGCCAGCCCGGAGGAGCACGCAGAGCTTTTCTGGGCGGCGCGCGGCGCGGGACCGGGGTTCTTCGCTGCCGTCACCGCTTTTCACCTCAAGCTTCATCCGCTGCCACCGACGGCCTACGCATGGCGCGCCGCCTTCGCCGCGTCGAGCGCGCCGGTTCTGGCCGACTGGCTGACCGCCGCCACGGCCACCGCCCCGCCACAGACCGAAGTCGGCTGCTTCCTGTTCGCCCATTGGGACACGGGCGAACACGCGGTCGTACTGCGCGTGTCGGCATGCGGCGATAACGAAGCCGCGGCGCGCGAGAAGGTGTCGGCGTTCACCTCGCCACCTCCCTCAGCCCGAATGATCGGCCATGCGAAGGGCGAAGCGCTGCCGTACACCGGGTTATTCAAGCTATCGCCGATGCCCTCGGGCAAGCGCGTCGCGGCCGATCACCTTTGGAGTGATGCCTCGATCGGCGACCTGCTACTGACAGTTTATGAACTTCCCGCGCCGAGCTCGGACTCGACGATCGACATCGTCGCCTTCGGAGGCCACACGCCCGTCGCCTTGCCACAAGACGCTGCCCTCTCGATCAGCGCCGGCGCCGGGGTGGGTATCTACGGCTTGTGGGACGATCCGGCCGATGACGAAGCGAACCGCGCGTGGGTTCGCCGGGTCGACGAGGCGCTCGCTCCCTTCCGCACCGGCCGTTACGTCGCTGAAGCCGATCTGACGGCCGGGCCAGCTCGGCGCGCCGAATGTTTCACGCCCGCGGCCCTCGCGCGGCAGCAAGAACTGCGAGGCCGGTACGACCCGAACGGACTATTCCCCGCCTGGCCGTAGCGGTCAGTCTCGCGCAAATGCTTCCACGGGAAGGGCCATCATCGTTTCTGACCCCGCCTCAACCTTGCGTCGCATCGTCGCGCACTCGGGAAGCCAGCGCTCGGCATAATAGCGCGCGGTGACCAGCTTTGCCGAGTAAAAGGGTTCGCTTGCGTGGGGCTCCGCGATCTCTGCCATCCGCAACCACATCCACCCGATCGCCAGCGTGCCCAGCAGTTCCATAAAAGCATAGGATCCCGCACCGAGTGCGTTGGGATCGGCCTGAGCCTTGTCGATCAGCCAGCGCGCCGCCTCGCGCGCCTCGTGCACCGCCTCGCGCAGCGGTAGCGCAATAAAGCGTGTACCGGAGCCGGCTGCTTCGCAAGAGCCCTCAACCAGCGCAAGGAAGCGCTCGCACACCTGCCCGTTGTCACGCGCCAGCTTGCGCCCGGCCAGGTCAAGCGCCTGGACGCCGTTGGCGCCCTCGTAAATCATCGCCACCCGGGCATCGCGAACGATCTGTTCCATGCCCCATTCCGCGATGTAACCGTGCCCGCCGAAGCATTGCTGCATCGCTACCGCGGTGGCGAAACCCTTGTCCGTGCCGAAACCCTTGAGCACCGGCGTGAGTAAGCCGACCAGCGCATCGGCCGCTGCCCGTTCTCCCTCGTTGTCCGCGCGGTGGGACAAGTCGATCTGCAACGCGGTCCAGAGCACCAGCGCGCGCATCCCCTCGGTGAATGCGCGCGCGTCCATCAGCATTCGTCGTATGTCGGGGTGCACAATGAGGGGGTCAGCCGCTGCAGCACTGACTGGAGCGCGGCCCTGCTTGCGCTCGGTCACGTAAGCCACGGCATACTGGTAAGCGAGTTCCGCCTGGGCCAGGCCCTGGTTGCCGCACGAGAGGCGCGCCGCGTTCATCATGATGAACATCGCCGCCAGCCCGGCGTTGGGCTCGCCAACCAGCCAGCCCGTCGCGTCATCGAAGTTCATCACGCAAGTAGCGCTGCCGTGTACGCCCATCTTGTGCTCGATCGCCCCGCATGTCGCCGTGTTGCGCGAACCGTCGGGCAGCACTTTGGGCACAACGAATAGCGAAATGCCGCGCGACCCCTCCGGCGCATCCGGAAGCTTGGCCAGCACAAGGTGGACGATGTTGGCGGTCAGGTCATGCTCGCCGCCCGAGCAGAAGATCTTCTCTCCGCTGATGGCATATATGCCGTCTCCCCTCGGCTCGGCTCTGGTGCGGATGAGGCCCAGATCCGTTCCTGCTTGCGCCTCGGTCAGCGCCATCGTGCCGAGCCACTCACCGGACACGAGCTTGGGCAGGTAGCGCGCCTTTAGCTCCTCGCTGCCTTTGGCGGCCAGGGCGGCGACCGCACCGTGGGTCAGCCCGGGATACATGTTGAAGGCATGGCTCGCCGAATCGATATATTCCTCGATCACGGAGGCCAGCACGTGGGGCAGGCCCTGTCCGCCGTATTCCTGGGGCAATGCCAACGTACCCCAGCCGGATTCCACGTAAGCCCGATAAGCTTCGCGCATTCCTTTCGGCGTGGTCACCGAACCATCGGCGTGGCGGATACAGCCCTCCCGGTCGGCAACCGGGTTGAGCGGCGCGATGACCTCGGCGGCAAAGCGCCCGGCCTCGCCGATTATCGCTTCGATCAGGTCGGCGTCGACAGCCAGTTCGGCTCGACCGGAAATGCCGAGCAGATCGGTCAGGACGAAGCGCGTGTCGCGCGCAGGGGGCGTGTAGATCGGCATGGGTCGATCAATCGATGTGCTGAAGCTCGTCGCCTTCCAGCGCGCGGTAGAAGCAGGTGCGTGCGCCGGTATGGCATGCCGGCCCGTCGGGCAAGGCTTTGACTACCAGCGCGTCCTGGTCGCAATCGACCAGCAATTGCTGAACGCGCAGCACGTGACCGGACGTCTCGCCCTTCATCCACAGTCGTCCCCGGCTGCGCGAGTGGAAATGGGCAAGCCCCGTCTCACGGGTCTTTTCGAGCGCCTCACGATCCATGAAGGCGACCATCAAGATCTCGCCAGTTTCCGCGTGCTGGACGACGGCCGTCAAATGACCGGCCGAGTCGAACTTCGGAGCGAAGCCGCTGCCCTGCTCGCGGACCGCGCGCTCGGATTCGGTGCCTGGAATGGCCGTTTCCTTTCAAACTCTTGCTAAGAAGGCCGGTGCGGGTACCGGCTTGTTGCACGATAACCACAGATGCGGGGCAAAATCCATCGCCGGGAGCGAAGGAGCTTTTTTCGGCAACCTTTCAGTGAAATGAATAGGCGTGCGGCTTTGACGTGGCCGCCAGTCCAGACCGGACGCGCAACGCGCCAAGGGATGGGGGGTCTCGGCACCGGACTCATGAGGTACGGACCGAAACATGAGGGTTTGGATCGGCGGCATCCGCTGGGGGCGATGCCACGGTTCAGCGATTTTCGTCACGCGAACGCCCGGGGGTTAACCCCCGGGCGTTTTGCTTGAGGCGGCATGATCGAGCGCTTCGTCGAGCACCCGCGCGAAACAGGCGACGACAACTTTCTTGGCTCCGGCACGCATCAGCGCACCGACGCAGGCGTCGCTCGTCGCGCCGCTGGTCATGACATCGTCGACCAGCACCACTTGCGCGCCCCTGAGCCTCGCGGCTCGATGAGGGTTGACCGCGATTGCGCCTGACAAGGCCCGGGCGCGCGCCTTGCGGCCGAGACCGCCCTGCACGGGCGTCGCCCTGCGCCGGACCAGACCGTCCACGAGCACTTGCGCCCCGCTGAGCATCGCGATCTCGCGGGCGAGCAGCGCCGACTAGTTAAAGCCGCGCCGCCATAGACGCCAACGGTGCAGCGGCACGGGCACGGCTCGCCATTCGCCGTCGAGCTGCGGTAGCCGGGCGGCGACCAGGCGCGCGAGCAGCGGCGCGAGCGTAATGCGACGGCCGTGTTTGAACGCCAGCACCAGCTTGCGCGACGCGTCGTTATAAAGCGTTCCAGCGGCGATTTCGTCGTGCCGCGGCGGCTCGGCGAGGCACGGGGCGCAAATCGTCCCATCGGGCATGTGGTCGGCGAACGGCCGCTGGCAAAGCGCGCAGGCGGGTTCGCCAGGTATCGCCAGTTCCTGCCAGCAGGACGAGCACAGGTCGCCTTGCGCGGCGAGCCCTTCCCCGCACAGCGGGCAGCGTGGCGGGTAGGCCAGATCGATAAGCGGGGCGACCGGCTCAAGCAGCTTCACGGCGCCATGCTGCCGCGCCCGGACGCTGCGGGCAAGCTTGCGCATCGAGCGTGCTCGCGGCAGGGACCCGCCATGTCCGCCCCGCCTCACATTTTTGACGCCGAGCGCAGACGCGCGGTTCTATCGCGCCTGTCCGGCCGGCAGGCCCGGCCCGGTGCCGCGAGGTTCGTGCTGGACGACATGATCGAGGATGTGCTCGAACGGCTGGCATTCGTCCGCCACCAGCCGGGCCGCGCGCTGGTGATCGGTGACTGGACAGGGGAACTGGCGAGGGTCCTGGAAGGACAAGGCGCCGAGGGTGTTCAGCCCGAGCCGGCGGCGTTCGACCACGAGCAGCCGTTCTCTGCGTCGGGCTTCGATCTTGTCGTCAGCCTCGCCACGCTCGACACGGTCAACGACTTGCCGGGCGCGCTGATCCACCTACGCGACACGCTGGCGCCGGGCGGCCGGGCGATCGCCTCGTTCGTCGGCGCCGGCAGCCTGGCCAACTTGCGCAGGGCGATGCTCGCGGCCGATGGAGAGCGGCCGGCGGCGCGGTTGCATCCGATGGTCGACATCCGCGCAGCGGCGCAGCTGGTCGAACGCGCCGGATGGGCCGAGCCGGTGGCCGACGGCCGGACGATCCACGTCGCGTACCGCTCGCTCGACCAGCTCGTGGCTGACTTGCGCGACCAGGGCCTGGGCAACGTGCTCGCCTCCCCTGCGCCGCCGCTCGGCAGGGCGGCGCTTGAGCGCGCCCGGGCCGCGTTCCTCGATACCGCCGACAGCGAAGGACGTGTGGTCGAGAGCTTCGAGATTATCACCCTCAGTGGGCGCCGCTCGCTACGCGGAACGTAGCGCCGCCTGCGCCGCGGCCAATCGTGCGATCGGCACGCGGAACGGCGAAGCGCTGACGTAATCGAGGCCGACGCTCTCGCAGAACGCGATGCTCGCCGGGTCGCCGCCGTGCTCGCCGCAAATGCCGAGCTTGAGGTTCGGCCGGGTCGCCCGGCCCCGTTCGGCGGCGAGCGAGACCAGTTGCCCCACGCCTTCGACGTCGAGGCTGACGAACGGGTCGCGCGCGAATATACCCTTCTCGACATATGTCGGCAGGAAGCTGCCGGCGTCGTCCCGGCTGAGGCCCAGCGTCGTTTGCGTGAGGTCGTTGGTGCCGAACGAGAAGAACATCGCTTCCTCGGCAATCTCGTTCGCCGTCAGCGCGGCGCGCGGCAGCTCGATCATCGTGCCGACAAGGTAGTCGACCCGGTCGCCGCGCTCGGCGAAGACCTGCGCCGCGGTTTCGTTGACCAGCTTCCTCAGGATTTCGAGCTCGCGCCGGGTGGCGACAAGCGGGATCATGATCTCGGGCACGACCGGGTCGCCGCCCTTCTCGCTGACCTCACAGGCCGCCTCGAAGATGGCCCGCGCCTGCATCTCATAGATCTCGGGATACGAGATTCCGAGACGGCAGCCGCGGTGGCCGAGCATCGGGTTGGCCTCGTGCAGCTCCGCGGCGCGGCGCTTGAGGTGCGCGGCCGAAACGCCGCTGGCTTCGGCCAGCACGGCGAAATCGTGCTCGCCGTGCGGCAGGAACTCGTGCAGCGGCGGATCGAGCAGGCGGATCGTGCACGGCAGGCCGGCCATGGCCTCGAATATCTCCACGAAGTCGCTGCGCTGTTCGGGCAGCAGCTTGGCCAGGGCCAGGCGCCTTCCGCGCTCGTCGTCGGCCAGGATCATCTCGCGCACCGCGGCGATGCGCTTGTCGTTGAAGAACATGTGCTCGGTGCGGCAAAGGCCGATGCCTTCGGCACCGTACTTGCGGGCCGTTCGGCAATCCGCGGGCGTCTCGGCGTTGGTCCGCACGCCCATCCGCCGGTGCTTGTCGGCCCACTCCATCAGCGTGCCGAAGTCGCCGGCGAGCACCGGCTCTACGGTCGGGACCTCGCCATCCATCACCTCGCCGGTCGCGCCGTCGATGGTGATGACATCGCCTTCCTGGAGCAGGCCGGTGCCGATGACCGCGGTACGCGCCTGCAAGTCGATGGAGACTTGCGAAGCGCCTGACACGCACGGCCGGCCCATCCCGCGGGCGACGACCGCGGCGTGGCTGGTCATCCCCCCGCGCGCGGTGAGGATGCCTTGCGCGGCGTGCATGCCGTGGATGTCCTCGGGGCTGGTCTCGACGCGCACGAGGATCACCTTCTCGCCCCTCGCCGCCCAGTCCTCGGCGGTGTCGGCGTCGAGCACAATCTTGCCCGAAGCTGCGCCCGGGCTCGCGGGAAGGCCCTTGGCGAGGACATCGCGCCTGGCGTTGGGATCGAGCGTCGGGTGCAGCAACTGGTCGAGCGCCATCGGATCCACCCGCAGGATCGCGGCCTTCTCGTCGATCAGCCCCTCGCCGACCATGTCGACCGCCATCTTGAGTGCGGCCTTGGCGGTGCGCTTGCCGGTTCGGGTCTGCAGCATCCACAGCTTGCCGCGCTCGACGGTGAACTCGATGTCCTGCATCTCGCGGTAATGCCGTTCGAGCAGCTCGAACACACTGGCCAGCTCGGCGTAGGCCTCGGGCATCGCTTCTTCCATCGACGGCGCGCCGGCCCCCGCCCGCTCGCGCGCGGCCCGGGTCAGGTACTGCGGCGTGCGGATGCCGGCGACGACGTCCTCGCCCTGCGCATTGACCAACCACTCGCCGTAATAGGCCTTCTCGCCGGTCGAGGGATCGCGGGTGAAGGCGACGCCGGTGGCGCTGGTTTCGCCCATGTTGCCGAACACCATCGCCTGCACGTTGACCGCGGTGCCCCAGTCGCCGGGAATGTCGTTGAGCCGCCGGTAGACCTTGGCTCGCTCGCTATCCCAGCTGTCGAACACGGCGGCGATCGCGCCCCACAGTTGTTCGTTGACGTCGAGCGGGAACGACGCGTGGTGCTCGCGGGCGACGATCGCCTGGTACTGGGCGACGAGGTCCTTCCAGTCGGCGGCGGTCATCTCGGTGTCGGCGTAATAGCCGCGGTCTTCCTTGGCGATCTCGAGCGCTTCCTCGAACAACCCGTGGTCGAGGCCGAGGACGACGTCGGAGTACATCTGGATGAAGCGGCGGTAGCTGTCCCACGCGAAGCGCTCGTCGCGCGACACAGCGGCGAGGCCCTTCACGGTCTCGTCGTTGAGGCCGAGGTTGAGCACGGTGTCCATCATGCCCGGCATCGACACGCGGGCGCCCGAGCGGACCGAGACGAGCAGCGGATCGGCGGCATCGCCGAACCGCTTGCCGACGGCTTTCTCGATATGGTTCAGCGACTTGGCGACATCGCTTCGTAACTCGTCCGAGAAGTTGGCGCCTTCCTTCAGGTAGCGGACGCACTCCTCGGTGGTGATCGTGAAGCCCGGGGGAACCGGCAGGCCGATGCTGGCCATCTCGGCCAGGTTGGCGCCCTTGCCGCCGGTGACGGTCTTGTCCTTCGCGCGTGCATCGTCGTAGGCTGCGCCGCCGCCGAAGGGGTACACTGTCTGCATCGTCTTCCTCTTGCGATCAGGGTGACAGAAGTGACACCGAGTCACCCAGTCGAATGGCCATTAACACGCTGATTTTACTCACGTTCCCGGCAAACTTGCAGGGTGACACTTTTCGGGATTAGCGGGAGAAATCAGCCCTCAATCTTCGAAAAGTCCGCCACTTTGTGCACTGCAGCACGAAAGCGCGCAAGAAGGCTGAGCCTCGCCTCGCGCTTGGCGCGGTCACCGTCGTTCACCGTTACACTATCAAAGAACCGGTCGATCGGACCGCGCAAGGACGCCAGAGCGGCCATCGCCGCCTCGAAATCCTCCGCCTGCACCGCGGCGGCGGCCTTCGGCTCGGCCGAATCCAACGCCTCGATCAGGTCCTTTTCCGCAGGTTCGGGCGTGTAGGAAAGGTGATTCTTCTTCTCGGCTAGCTTGGCGTCAATCACCGGCCTGAGATCGGGATCGTCGACAAGCGCCAGCGGGTCTTCCTCGCCAGTGCGGGCGATCTCACCCCCCAAATCGTCGGTTCCGCCCTTCCAGTCTTCCTTCTTGAGGATGTTGGCCGCGCGCTTGTAGCCGAAGAGCAGGTTGGCGCCGTCCTCGGTCGCGATAAAGTTTTGCAGCGCGTTCACACGAGCGAGAAGACGCACGAGGTCGTCTTCGTTCCCGAGCGCGAACACCGCGTCGATCAAGTCGTGGCGAACGCCGGCCTCGCGCTGCTGGACCTTGAGGCGGTCGGTTAAGAAATTGGCGACACCGAAGTAGTTCGGATTCATTTGATCGTGGATTTGACGCTTGTCAGTGAGCGCCGCCAGAACAACGTCGCGTAGACTCATCCGCAATTTGTTGCGGAACGCTAGATTAGTTATCGATAGGCCGGCGCGCCTCAGCGCGAATGGATCCTTCGAGCCGGACGGTCGAAGATCGGTCTCGAAGAAGCCGACCAACGTATCCAGCTTGTCCGCCAGGCTTACCGCGACCGTGACCGGTGCGGTTGGGACCTCATCGCCCTGGCCGACCGGCTTGTAGTGGTCGCGGATGGCGTCGGCGACTTCGGCCGGCAGGCCCTCTGCTCCGGCGTAGTAGCCGCCCATCACGCCCTGCAGCTCAGGGAATTCCCCGACCATCTCGGTGACGAGGTCGGCCTTCGCCAGCCGCGCGGCCTTTTCGGCGAGGTCCGGATCGGCGCCTTTGACGATCCCTTCCTCAACCAGCCAGCGCGCCAGCTTGGCCACGCGCTCGACCTTGTCGGCGACGGTACCGAGCTTCTCGTGGAAGGTGATCCGGTCGAGCTTCTTCGCCTGTTCGGCCAGCGGCACCTTGCGGTCCTGTTCCCAGAAGAAGCGCGCGTCGGATAGGCGCGCGGCGAGGACCTTGCGATTGCCGTCGACGATCGCCGCGCCGCCAACCCCCGCCTCGATATTGGCGGTGCAGACGAAGGCGTTGGCAAGCTTGCCGCCGCTCTCGCACACGAAATACTTCTGGTTCACTCGCGCAGTGAGCTGGATTACCTCGGGCGGCACGTCGAGGAACGCCTCGTCGAAGCGGCCGAGCAGCGGCACCGGCCATTCGGTGAGGCCGGCGTTCTCGATAACCAGCCCCTCGTCCTCGACCAGCTTGAGCCCGGCGTCGGCGGCGGTTTTGGCGGCGCCCGCGCGGATCAGGTCTTGCCGCTCAGCGTGATCGACGATCACGTGGCAGGCGCGCAGCTTCTCCTGGTAGTCCGAGGCGCTGCCGATGATAATAGGGCCGGCGCAATGGAAGCGGTGTCCGAGCGTCATGTAGCCGCTGGCGATATCGCCGACCTGGCACTCGACCAGTTCCTCGCCGAAGATCGCGACAATGCCCGACAGCGGGCGCACCCAGCGCAAGCTCTCGGTGCTGAGCGAGGCGGCGCCCCAGCGCATCGACTTGGGCCACGGGAACCTGGCGACAATCGCCGGGATCGCCTCGGCGAGGACGACCTTGACCGCCCTGCCCGGCTTTTCGACCACGGCGAAGTAGGTTCCGTCACGATCCTGAAGCTGGTCCTGAGCGAGCCCAGTTTTGCGCAGGAAGCCTTCGAGCGCCTGCGGCGGCGCGCCGACGCGCGGGCCCTTGGTCTCCTCGCTCACCGCCTCGGTGGTGGCGGGAAGATCGTGCGCGATCAGCGCCAGCCGCCGCGGGGTCGACCAGACATTGACCTCGCCGCTCGCGACGCCCGCGGCCTGCATCTCGGCGCGGAACAGCTTCTCGAGGTCCGCCCGCGCGCCGGCCTGCATTCGCGCCGGGATTTCCTCGGAGCGCAACTCGAGGAGGAAGTCAGCCATGCGCCGCCACCTCCTTCGTCATTGCGAGCGAAGCGAAGCAATCCAGGGTGTCGCACACAATCGCCCTGGATTGCCGCGTCGCCTGCGGCTCGTCGCAATGACGGAGCATGAACATCACGCCGACCACTCCGGGTATTCGGCGGCCCAGCGGTCGGCTTCCTTGGTCATGTAGGCCTCGCAAGCCCCGCGGGCGAGGTCGCGCACGCGGCCCATGAAGCTGGCGCGCTCCTGCACGCTGATCACGCCGCGGGCTTGCAGCAGGTTGAACACGTGGCTCGCCTCGATCGCCTGCTCGTAGGCGGCGATCGGCAAGTCATGCGCCAGCGCGTTCCGGCACTCGGCCTCGGCCTTGTTGAACAGGTCGAACAGCGCGTCGGTATCGGCGACCTCGAAGTTCCACTGCGACATCTGCTTCTCGTTCTCGAGGAACACCTGCCCGTAGGTGTAGCCGCGGCCGTTGAAGTCGAGGTCGTAGACGCTGTCGACGCCCTGGATGTACATCGCCAGCCGCTCGAGCCCGTAAGTCAGCTCGCCTGCGACCGGCTTGCAGTCGAACCCGCCCATCTGCTGGAAGTAGGTGTACTGGGTCACCTCCATCCCGTCGCACCACACTTCCCAGCCGAGCCCCCAGGCGCCGAGCGTGGGGCTTTCCCAGTCGTCTTCAACGAAGCGGATGTCATGCTTAAGGGGATCTATACCGATGACTTCGAGGCTCTTGAGGTAGAGGTCCTGCAGGTCGGGGGGGCTCGGCTTGAGGATCACCTGGTACTGGTAATAGTGCTGCAGCCGGTTCGGGTTCTCGCCATAGCGGCCATCGCTTGGGCGGCGACTAGGCTGGACGAACGCAGCGTTCCACGGCTCGGGGCCGAGGGCGCGCAAGGTGGTCGCGGTGTGGAATGTGCCGGCGCCCATGCGCATGTCGTACGGCTGCAGAATCAGGCAGCCCTGCGCGCTCCAGTAGTCGTGGAGCGTGAGGATCATGTCCTGGAAGCTCTTGGCGCCGGTCCCGCTCATGGCGCGGCGCTTTGCAGCACCGTCCGGAACGCGTCAATGCCGCGCCTGCGGGAGCCGAAGCGCCCGATCGCGCGTTCCTTGCAACACCGAATGAAATTCGCTCCGCCGCCCGTCGCATTGCCCTACACGTAAGCGGCGAATAGCCCTATATGTGCGACGAAATATCAGGGTCCGCCTCTCGATGTCCCAGCTTCGCCGTTTCCTTACCGCCCTGCTCGCGCTCGCCCTGCCGGCGTGTGCGCCCGTCGACGTGCCCCCGGCGAACGCCGCCGAAGCCTATCACGGCCCGGCGATCTGGAAGGTCGCCGACAAGGACACCACGGTCTACCTGTTCGGCACGGTCCACGCGCTGCCGAAGGACGCGCAGTGGTTCTCCGGCCCGGTGAAGCGGGCCTACAAGTCGTCGGACGAGCTGGTAACCGAGATCCCTATGGACGCCCAGGGCGACGCGCAGGCGATCGCCGCGCGCGCGCTGCTGCCCAAGGGCCAGTCGCTGCGCGACATGATGCCCCCCGCCGAGCGGATGAAGTTCGAGGAAGCGCTGGTCGGCCTGGGCCTGCCGGTCGAGGCGATGGATCGCTTCGAGCCGTGGTACGCGGCGATGACGCTGTCGCTGCTGCCGGTGATGCAGGCAGGCTACGATCCGCAGACCGGCGTCGAAACCAAGCTCACCGCCGAGGGCGGCGAGAAAAGCAAGGCGGCGCTCGAAACCGTGCAGCAACAGATCGACCTGTTCGACGGCCTGCCGCAAGGCGCCCAGCTCGCGTTCCTCAAGGACACGGTCAACACGGTGTCGACGGCCAAGGCGACGCTCGACGCCATGGTCGCCGAATGGATGAAGGGCGATGCCGACGGTCTTGCCAAGTTGCTCAACAACGAGCTCGGCGATCCGGTTCTCTACAAGCGGTTGCTGACCGATCGCAACGCCCACTGGGCGCAGTGGATCGACCAGCGCCTGAAGCAGCCGGGCACTGTGTTCATCGCCGTCGGCGCCGGCCACCTGGCGGGCCAGCAGAGCGTGCAGGAGCAGCTCCGCAAGCGCGGGATCAAGGCCCGCCGCATCTGGCAATAAGGCGCGCCCTGGCCGCGCTGGCCTTGCCGCTGGCGCTGGCCGCATGCGGCGCGCCGGCTCGCGATTGGCCCAATCCCTCGCCCGCGTTGTGGGAAGTAACCGGTCCCAAAGGCGAGCACGGCTGGCTGTTCGGCACGATCCATTCGCTGCCCGAGGGCGCTAAGTGGCGGACCAAGGCGGTTGACCGGGCTCTTGCCGGTTCGAATGTGCTGGTGGTCGAAATCGCCGACCTCGGCGACGCGGCGGCGGCCAAGCGGGCGTTCGACAAGCTGGCGACCACGCCCGGCCTGCCGCCCCTGTCGCAGCGGGTTCCCACGGCCGACCGTCCCGCCCTCGCCGCCTTCCTCGACAAGGCCGGGCTCAATGACGACGCCTTTCCCCACACCGAGACCTGGGGCGCGGCGATGATCCTCGCCAACCGCGTGCGCCAGCGCGATCCCGCGAGCGGCGTCGACTTCGCGCTGCTCGCGGGGGCCAGGCGGGTCGAAGGCCTCGAAACCTTTGACGAACAGTACGGGATGTTCGACGCGCTGCCCGCGGGCGAGCAAGCGGACTTGCTGCTGGCGCTGGCAAAGGAGGCCGACGGCCAGTCAGAGGACAAGGAGGCCGTCGAATGGCTCAAGGGCGACCTCGCCGGTCTTGAGCGCGATTCCGCGACCGGCGTGCTCGCCTATCCCGGCTTGCGCGAGGCCTTGCAGACCGCGCGCAACCGGCGCTGGGCAGGACGCATCGCCCAGCTTCTCGCCAACCGGGCGCAGCCCTTCGTCGCCGTGGGCGAAGGGCACATGTTCGGCACCGGGAACTTGCCCGCTCTGCTCACGGCGCGCGGTTACACGGTCCGCCGCGTCCAATGAGCGCAAGGCTTGCGTTGCGAGCGCCTTTCCCCTAGGGGCGCGCCTCCGTCATGGTCATCCCTGGAGGCGTGGCGGTAAACCCAATGCAATTCGAAAGGCTAGAACGATGAGCGACGCTCTCACCCTGCCGGCCGAGGCGCGCGATCGGGCTGGCAAGGGAGCCTCCCGAGTACTGCGCCGCGAAGGCCGTGTCCCCGCCGTTATCTACGGCGGCAAGGAAGAACCTACTGCGATCCACATCGAGGCGAAGGAACTGGTCCGCCAGCTCGGCTCGGGCCACTTCATGAACTCGATCGTGATGATCGACATCAACGGCAAGATGGTTCGCACCTTGCCCAAGGATGTCGCGCTGCACCCGGTCAGCGACCGGCCGCTGCACGTCGACTTCCTGCGCCTGTCGAAGGACGCCAAGATCCAGGTCGCCGTGCCTGTCGTGTTCGTCAACGAGGAAGAGAGCCCTGGCCTGAAGAAGGGCGGCGTGCTCAACGTCGTGCGTCACGAGCTCGAACTGGTCTGCGAATCCGACAAGATCCCCGACGAGATCCAGCTCGACGTCGCCGGCCTCGACATCGGCGATTCGATCCACATCAGCCACGTCACGCTGCCCGATGGCTCGGTCAGCGCGATTTCCGACCGCGACTTCACCATCGCCACTGTCGTCGCCCCGTCGGCAATGAAGCGGACCGACGAGGAAGAGGGCGAAGCAGTTCCGGCCGCCGGCGCTGCCGCGCCTGAGGCTGCCGGCGAAGAAGCCGAAGCCAGCGAGGGCGAAGCGGGAGCCAGCGAGGAGTAATCCTTCCTTCCTATCGCTTATCCGAACACGGCGCCGGCTCCGGCAAGGGGCCGGCGCTTTGCTTTTCGGCCCGCGCGGAATAGGACGCCGCGATGCAACTTTGGGTGGGCCTCGGTAATCCTGGACCGCAGCACGCGATGCAGCGGCATAACGTCGGCTTCATGGCGGCGGACGTGATCGCCGACATGCACCGCTTCGGGCCGGCCCAGAAGAAGTTCCAGGCCTGGCTGCAGGAAGGCCGCATCGGGACCGAGAAGATCCTGCTCCTCAAGCCCGCGACCTTTATGAACGAGAGCGGCCGCTCGGTCGGCGAAGCGCTGCGGTTCTACAAGCTTGGCGTCAAAGACTTGACGGTGTTCCACGACGAGCTCGACCTCGCCCCGTTCAAGGTCAAGGTACGCCGGGGGGGCGGGCTCGCGGGGCACAACGGCCTGCGCAGCATCGACCAACACTTCGGCCCCGACTTCCGCCGCGTGCGCCTCGGCATCGGCCACCCCGGCCATAAGGACCGGGTGACTGGCTACGTTCTCGGCAACTACGCCAAGGCGGAGATCGACGACCTGACCGCCATGCTCGCAGCCGTTTCAGTCGAGGCGGAGTGGCTGGCCAAGGGCGACGATGCGCGGTTCATGAGCGAGGTTGCGCTGCGGCAGCAGGACTCTGCGCGCTAAAGCGGGCTTTCGGCTCGTTTGTTAGCCAAAAGCCCGGATGCAACCCGCTTGAATTAATCGCAATTATTAGTCACCGCTCCAGCGGCCATGTGCCTGCTGGTCGATCCACTGATCGAGTTGATCGTATCGGTATGAGATCTTCTGTATGGCCCGCCAGTCACCTTCACGGCATTCACGGTCTTGCTTTTGTTCCAGTCGATCGATC
>DATIQN010000041.1:0-41521 GCA_035470785.1 Croceibacterium sp.
TGGCCGGCACGACGGACCAGATCGTCTACCTCGAGGAAGGCGATGTCGTCGACATCGACCTGAACCGGGTGCGCATCGTCGACGCCGCGGGTGCCGACGTGCAGCGAGCGGCGCAGACCGTGCAGGTGGGCACCGGCGCGGCCGAACTCGGCCCGTACCGCCACTTCATGCAGAAGGAGATCTTCGAGCAGCCGACCGTCGTCGCGCAGACCTTGCGTAGCTATCTGCGCCCGCTCGAACAGGAAGTCGCGCTGCCGCAGATGGACTTCGACATCAGCGGCATCGACCGGATCACGATCGTTGCCTGCGGCACGTCGTATTACGCAGGCATGGTCGCGAAGTACTGGTTTGAGCGGTTCGCGCGCGTTCCGGTCGACATCGATTTCGCCAGCGAGTTTCGCTACCGCGACCCTGTGCTGCCGCGCGGGGGCCTAGCGCTGTTCATTTCACAGAGCGGGGAGACAGCGGACACGCTCGCCGCCTTGAGGCACTGCAAGGCCGAGGGACAGACCATAGCCGTGGTCGTGAATGTCCCGACCAGCTCGATGGCGCGAGAAGCAGACTTGCTCCTGCCAACGCACGCAGGCCCAGAGATCGGTGTCGCCAGCACCAAGGCGTTTACTTGCCAGCTCGCCGTCCTTGCGGCCCTCGCCGCGCATTTCTCTGTGCGCAAAGGACGCATGTCGCGCGAGGAGGAGGCGGACATTGTGCGGCACCTGCTCGAGGCGCCGGCCGCGCTGAACGCCGCGCTTGCCCACGATGACGAGATCGCCGCGATGGCCCACCTTATCGCTCCGGCGCGGGATGTGCTCTATTTGGGTCGCGGTCCCGATTTCCCGCTGGCGCTCGAAGGTGCGCTGAAGCTCAAGGAAATCAGCTACATCCATGCCGAAGGCTATGCCTCAGGCGAGATGAAGCACGGACCGATTGCGCTGATTGACGAGGCGGTACCGGTGATCGTGCTCGCCCCGTCGGGACCGCTGTTCGAAAAGACCGTCTCGAACATGCAGGAAGTGCGCGCCCGGGGCGGCAAGGTCGTGCTGATATCCGATGCAGAGGGGCTTGCCGAAGCGGGCGAGGGGTGCCTTGCAACAATCGAGATGCCGCGTGTCCACCCGCTGATTGCGCCCTTGGTCTATGCCGTGCCGGTCCAATTGTTGGCCTACCATGTGGCCGTCGCCAAAGGCACGGACGTCGACCAGCCAAGGAATCTCGCCAAGTCGGTGACTGTCGAATAAGGTTTCCGAATTCGATCGGGCCTGGTCCGGGGCTTTACGCTGTCTCAACCATTGGCGGGTAGCCCGTTGGTCGTGACGGATGGCCCTTCCGACCTGCCCCAGCTGCCGCTGAAGCTGCCGCTGCTTGCGCTTATCGGTCTCAGCGAGCCTGAGCAGGGTGACTGGGCGGCCATCCGCGCGCTTCAGTATGGCGCCATCCATCGGTTCGCGCCGGGCCGTGCAATAGCTCATGCGGTCGGGGTCATCCTCACGTTAAGCATCTTTTTCGGTAAGGTCCCACCGGTTTATCTGGCGATCTGGCCGTTGGCGGTCATGGCAGCGATGGGCAACTCGGTGCGTATCGACAAGAGCCTGGCCGATGTCGGTCGTTTGATGACGCGGCGCGACTTCTGGCACCAGGCGATGGGTGCCGCTGGGTCCGCGATGGTATGGGCCGTGCCATTGATCGCGTTCACGCCGTACGGCGACAAGACCGACCACCTCGCCCTGTGGACGATCGTGGCCATGCTGATCGCGGGCAGCGCTTTCGTCATGGCGGCGGCACCGATGGCGGCGATCGTATTCTCAACCATCACGGGAGTCGCCGCGCTCGTATCTTTCGCGCTGAACGACGATTGGACTTTCGCTGTCGTAGTGGCCGCGTTCAGCACCATCACGATCGGCGGCGCCCTCAACGTGGCGCGGACCTATCTGGCGGCGCAGATTGCCGAGGCGGGGGTCGTCGAGAAGAACGAAGTCGTCTCTTTGCTGCTGCGCGAATACGAGGATAACGAAGCGGACTGGCTGTGGCAGGTCGACACGAATCGCCGCGTTCGCGGGGCGAGCGCCCGGTTCGCGTATGCCCTGGGCCGCGACGTCGCCGATGTCGAAGGCGAATCCTTCATCAAGCTGATCGCTGGGGTGTCGTGGGAGAGCGGGCAATTCCCCGCGAGCCTCCACGACCTCGCGGAGCGGCTCAAGCGCCGCGAGAGCTTCTCCAACCTGCTGGTCCAGGTCGAAGTCGCCAGCGGCCGCCGCTGGTGGGAGATCTCGGGCACGCCGATGCGCGACGAGAAGGGCACGTTCATCGGATTCCGCGGGGTGGGCTCCGACGTTACCCAGCAGCGAGAATCGTCTGAGAAGATCGCCTACCTCGCGCGCTACGACACGCTGACCGGCCTGCCGAACCGCTTGATGGTCACCGAATCGCTCAAGGACGGGCTCAAGTACGCCGAGCAGTGGCGCACGCGCTGCGCATTCCTGATGATCGATCTCGACCGTTTCAAGGCGGTCAACGATTCGCTTGGCCACCAGATCGGCGACCAGTTGCTGGCGCAAGTCTCGCAGCGGCTCGAGGAACTCGCCAGCGACAACGAGATGTGCGGCCGGCTCGGCGGTGACGAGTTCGCGGTGGTCATTCGCGATTCGTCGGATCGCAGGGCGGTCGCCAATTTCGCCGAGCGGGTGATCCAGGCGCTGTCGCAGCCTTACGACGTCGAGAACCATAAGCTATACATAGGCGCCAGCGTCGGCTCCGCGATAGGGCCGCGCGATGGCACCACGGTCGAGGCGCTCATGCGCAATGCCGACCTCGCGCTCTATCGAGCCAAGGACGCCGGCGGCGGCGAGCATTGCGTGTACGAACCGACGCTGCACGCCGAGGCCGAGGAGCGCCGCCAGCTCGAATCGTCGCTGCGTTTCGCCACGGACAAGGGCGAGCTTCTCCTGAACTTCCAGCCCGTTGTCGACTCGCGCCGCGAAAACGTGGTCGCGTTCGAGGCGCTGGTCCGCTGGCAAAGCCCGGAGCATGGCTTCATCAGCCCGGCCAAGTTCATTCCGCTCGCCGAGGACACGCGGCTGATAGTGCCGATCGGCGAATGGGTCATGCGCGAGGCGTGCCGCCAGGCGGTGGCGTGGCCCGACTCGATCAAGGTTTCGGTCAACGTATCGGGCGAGCAACTGCTCGAGCCGGGCTTTTCGCATACAGTCGTGCGCGCCCTGTCCGACAGCGGCCTGCCGGCCAACCGGCTCGAGGTCGAGGTGACCGAGAGCATCTTCGTGCGCGACGCGCAGATCGCGCGGCAGGCGCTCGAGGAGATCATGGCGCTCGGCTGCACGATCGCGCTCGACGACTTCGGCACCGGCTATTCCTCGCTCGGCTACCTGAGGGCGATCCGCTTCTCGACCATCAAGATCGACCGCAGCTTCGTCCAGGGCGCGGCCCAGAAGAGCCCCGAAAGCGTCGCCATCATCCGCGCCGTTGTGGCGATGTGCGAGAGCCTCGAGATGACCACCACCGCCGAGGGCGTCGAGACCGCGGCCGAGGCGGCGATGATCCGCGACATGGGCTGCACCAAGATCCAGGGCTACTACTTCGGCCGCCCGATGCCGGCCGCCGAGGCCCTCGCGGTCGCCCAGCGCAGCAGCCAAGGCCGCGTCGCGGCCTAAGCCGTAACCAGGGCCTTTACGGCGCTTTCGAACAATGCCCGCCCGTCGGTCCCGCCGAGCTCGGGCTCAATCGCGCGTTCCGGGTGGGGCATCATGCCGAGCACGTTGCCGGCGCCGTTGAGCACCCCGGCGATACCCCGCTGCGACCCGTTGACCTCCTCGCCGTAGCGAAACGCCACTCGGCCTTCGCCTTCGAGCCGGTCGAGCGTCGCCTCATCGGCGAAATAGTTGCCATCGTGGTGCGCCACCGGAAGGCGGATCGTCTCGCCTGCCTCGTAGCCCGCGGTGAACAGCGACTGGCTGTTCGCGACCGTCAGCGGCACCGTGCGGCAAACGAAGGTGAGCTGCCCGTTGCGCATCAGTGCGCCCGGCAGCAACCCGCTCTCGGTCAGCACCTGGAAGCCGTTGCATACGCCGAGCACCGGCACGCCCCGGTTCGCCGCCTCGACCACCGCGCGCACGATCGGGCTGCGTGCAGCTATCGCTCCGCAACGCAAGTAGTCGCCGTAGGAGAAGCCGCCCGGAAGGCCGATGAAGTCGAGCCGCTCGGGCAGCTCGGCATCGCCGTGCCATACGCGGATCGCCGGAGAGCCCGAGACCTTCTCCAGCGCCACCGCGAGGTCGCGGTCGCAGTTCGATCCGGGGAATGTCACGACTGCCGCACGGAACGTCATCACGCCGTCTCCAGCTTCTCGATCCGGTAGTTTTCGATGACCATGTTGGCGAGCAGCTTTTCGCACATCTCGCGCAGCGCTTCGTCGGTGGTGCCGTCGGCGACGTCGAGTTCGATCATTCGCCCAACGCGGACGTCGTGCACGCCGCCGAAGCCGAGCCCTTCGAGCGCACGGTGAACCGCGCGCCCTTGCGGGTCGAGTACCCCGGGCTTGAGGCTGACGAACACGCGGACCTTCATCGGCTGGCCTTTCGGGAAGAGCGGAGGACTCGCGCGGAGCCTATGGCGATTGCAGCCGCGCGGGACAAGGGGGGCGCCCGGCAAAGTTGACGAAGGTCACGGAGCGTCGCGGGATTTTCTCGAAAGTCGCACGTGTGACACATCGTAACTTTCCCGCCTGGCCGTGATTCGAAAAGGGGCGAGGGGAACGTATCCAGAACACGGGGTGTAGGAAAGGTGTTTTGCGCTTTTATCCGGCGACGAGGCGGTAGCCAACGGCCGGCTCGTTGAGGATCAGCTCGGGCGCGGTCGCATCGCGCTCCAACTTCTGCCGCAGCGCGCGGATGGCGACGCGCAGGTATTCGATCTGGTCTTCCTGCGCCGGGCCCCAGACTGCGCGCAGCAGGTGCGCGTGCGTCAACACGCGTCCGGCCTGCTTGGCCAGTTCGGCCAGCACGGCATACTCCTTGGGCGTCAGGTGTACGTCCGCGCCATCCCGGCGCACCGAGCGTTGGTGCAGATCGATCGTAAGCGGCCCGACGACGATGGGCTTCTGCTCCGATCCGGGGCTGAGGTCGACGAGGTTGTCGATATAGCGGTCGAGCTTGGCGGTTTCCGAGGCCACCGTCGAAACCAGCGCCTTGTCCGCCCCGCCGTCTCGCTTCAGCGCGCGGACCGCGCTCATCACGGCCGTCAGGCGCGGCTTCACGTCTTCCCCGATCGTCGCCAGCAGCGCCGAGCGCAGGCTGTCGCGCTCGCGCAGCGCGGCAAACTCGCGCGCCTCGCGTTCGAGCCGCGCGCGTTCGAGCGCCAGCGCGACCTGGTCGAGCAGGTTTCCCAGCAGCGGAAGCTGGTCAGCTTCGACCGGCGGCATGCCGTCGTCGCGCGCCAGGCCGGCGGCGGCGATCACCGCTTGGTGCGAAGCGACCGGCTGGAACTGCCAGTCGGCGAGATTGACCCGCTTGACCCCGCGGCCTGACGGTTCGCCGGTGTTGAGCGTCAGTGCCGCCGCCGCAAGGTCGCTCGGCGCGAGCGCGGTGTTCGCCGGCGCGCTCGCCATGACGCGCGGATTGTCGCGACCGGTGACCAGGACCGCGTTGCACCTGAAAAGCCCGGACAGTTCCTGCACCGCCAGCGCGGCGATTTCCTGCTCGCCGCTCGATGACAGCAGCCGCCGCGCCAGCCCCGCAATCGTCGCGTTGCGCCCGGCATGGGCTTCGGCGAGGCGGGCCTGTTCGCGCATCGAGCCGGCGAGATGGCTGGTGACCAGCGCGACCGCGAACAGCACGATCACCGTCACAAGGTCGGCCGAACTGTAGACCAGCAGGGTCCGGTAGGGCGCGGTGAAGAAGTAGTTGTAGGCGAGCGTCGAGACGACCGCCGCGACCAGCGCCGGCCGCAGTCCGAAGAACGCCGCGGCCGCCAGCACCGGGGGAATGAACAGCAGGACGACCGGGCCATTGCCCCAACGCGGCGCGATCGGCAGTCCCACCACGGTCGCAATGGCGACGAACGCCAGCGCGCCCGCGTATCCGGGCAAACCGGACGCGAGCCCGCGCGGTCGAGGATCCGAGGCAGACATGGTGGTCGTCATCTAGTGACAGACTGCGTCCGGACGGCGGTTACGTCGAGTGGGAAATCTACGGATAGGATCGCGCTCTCCACGAAGATACCGTCGAATCCCCATGGAAACTTTATGAGCATCACGCCCACATGGCTGCCATGACCTCAGTCAGTATTGCGCCGCCGGTTGCCGGCGCCGTTCCCGTCGCGCATCATCCGAGCGGCCAGGCCGCGCTAACGCTCGGCGCGCTCGGCGTTGTCTTCGGCGACATCGGCACCAGCCCGCTCTATGCGCTCCAGGCGACGCTCGATCCGCGCTACCATCTCGGCATCGACGTGACCGACCTTTACGGTATCGTCAGCCTGATCTTCTGGGCGTTCGTGTTCGTGGTGACGATCAAGTACGTCTTCATCGTCATGCGCTGCGACAATCGCGGGGAGGGCGGCAGCCTCGCGCTATACGCGCTGATCCAGCGCAGCCTGGGCGCGGCGGCGCCGCAACGCTGGCTGCTGGCCGGCGCGCTGTTTGCGACCGCGCTGTTCTTCGCCGACGCGATGCTGACGCCGGCGATCTCGGTGATCTCGGCGGTCGAAGGCCTCGGAGTCGTCAGCGCCGATTTCCAGCCGTATATAGTAGGGATTGCGATGGCGATCCTGCTCGGCCTGTTCGCCATCCAGAAGAACGGCACCGAACGCGTCGGCAAGTGGTTCGGGCCGATCATGATGATCTACTTCGTGGCGATTGCCGCGATGGGCGTGCAGCACATCGCCGGGCACCCGCAGGTCTTCCTGGCGCTCAGCCCGGTGTACATCTGGGGCTTCTTCGCGGCCCACCCGCTCTATTCCTTCCTCTCGCTGGGCGCGGTGATCTACGCGGTCACGGGCACCGAAGCGCTCTACGCCGACATGGGCCATTTCGGGCGCAAGCCGATTACCGCGGCGTGGCTCTACATCGTCGTCCCCGCGCTGATGCTCAACTACATGGGCCAGGCCGCGATGCTCATCCAGCATCCCGAATTCGTCGACAATCCGTTCTTCCACATGGTCCCGCGCGCGCTGACGATTCCCCTGCTGGTGATCGCGACGCTGGCGACGATCATCGCCAGCCAGGCGGTCATCTCGGGGGCGTTCTCGGTCACGCAGCAGGCGATCCAGCTCGGCTTCATCCCGCGAATGCGCATCCTGCACACCTCGTCGCGCGCAAAGGGGCAGATCTACCTGCCGGCCATCAACTGGGCGCTGGCGGCGATGATCGCGCTGCTGGTCGCCACGTTCAAGCACTCGGCGGCGATGCTGCCGGCCTATGGGCTCGCGGTCGTCGGCACGATGCTGATCACCACGCTGATGCAGTACGTGGTGGTGTTCCGCATCTGGAAGCGGCCGCTGTGGCAGGGTGCGATCGGCTTTGCGGTGTTCGTCACCGTGGACATGATCTTCCTCGCCTCGGGCGTCACCAAGCTGTTCGAGGGCGCGTGGTTCCCGATCGCGGTCGGCCTCATCATCTTCACGCTGCTGACCACCTGGGCGACCGGGCGTAGGCTGATGCGCGAGCGGCTCGAGGAGACCTCGCTGCCGCTGCCAGTGTTCATCAAGTCGGCCGCGCATTCGGCGCACCGCGTGCGCGGCACGGCGGTTTTCCTTTCGGCCTCGCCCGACGCCATTCCCTCGGCATTGCTGCACAACCTCAAGCACAACCAGGTGTTGCACGACCGCGTGCTGATCCTGACTGTGCAGGTCGAGGACGTTCCCTACAGCGACCGCGCGACCCGCCTGGAAGCGCACGACGCCGGCAACGGGTTCTACCGGGTGATCCTGCACTACGGCTTCATGGAAGACGTCGACATCCCGCACGACCTCGCGCAGCTGAAGGGCATCGGCGAGCCGTTCGACATGATGCGCACCAGCTTCTTCCTCGGCCGGCAGAAGCTGATCCCCTCGAAGGAACAACCCGGTATGGCGATCTGGCGCGAGCGCCTGTTCGCCTGGATGAGCAAGAGCTCGGAGAGCGCAATGGAATACTTCAAGCTGCCGGTGAACCGCGTGGTCGAACTGGGCAGCCAGCTGCAGATTTAGCCGCCTCCTTCGGCAGCACGTCGATCTCCAGCCGCTGCTCGGTCTTGAGGTACTTGGCCGCGATCGCCTGCAGGTCCGCTGGGGTGATCGCTTGGACCTTGGCCTTCGAGGCGACGAAGCGGCCGATCTGGTCGGGCTCGCGCTGGGCGTCGTCGGCCAGGCTTAGCCAGCCGGCGTTGGTCTTGAGCGCGTTGTCGTAGGCTTCGATCAGCGGCTGGCGCGCGCGCAGCAGCGTGTCGGCATCGACCGGCTGCGCGGTGAGCCGGGCGATCGTGTCGAGCATCGCCTGGCGCGCGGGCGCGACCTTGGCGGCGTCGACCGGAGCGGCGATGGCGAAGGTGCCGTAACCGTGCCAGGTCCGCGATTCGCTGGCGTTGACGCCGGGCGAGTAGGTGGCCCCCAGCTTCTCGCGCAAATCGTCGGTCAGTTCGACCTGGACCACGCGCTCGAGCAATTCGAGCTTCAATTCGTCGTCGAGGTTGCTGTCGTCTTCGGTCGGCCAGGTCATTCGCACGATTGCCTGGTCGGCGGGGCCGCTGTGGCGGATCACCCGGAGCGAGCGGTCGGCGGTGAACGGGCGGGTGCGGTTGGCATTGTAGTCGCGGAACTGTGGCTCGCGCGGCGGCAGCGCGCCGAGCGTTTTCGCCACCAGCGCGATCGTCTTGTCGGGGTCGAAGTCGCCCACGATCGCCAGCTCGAGCGCGCCGTGAGACAGGCGGTCGCCGATGGCCGCGCGCAGCTTCTCGAAATTGAGCGCGAGGTAGGCGTCCTTGGGCTGCAGCGTGAAGCGCGGGTCGTTGTCCGTCAGAATCCGGCCGAGGTTGTTGCCGAGAGCCGAATCCGGCGTAGCGTCGAGCCGGGCGAAGAAGTTCTCGATGTTGCGGCGGTATTGCGCCTCGCCTTGCGGGCGATAGCCGGGGTCGCTGATCGCCGCGGCGAGTAGCTGCAGTTGCAACTCGAGGTCGCGCGGGGTGGTCCCCGCCCCCATCTGGAACGCGCGCTCGCCGTCGCCGATCGCGAAGCTGACGCTGCGCCCGGCAAGGATCGACTGCAGTTCGTCGTACGAATGCTTGCCGAGACCACCGACCGGCAGCACGCTGACCATCGCCGTGTCGAGCGGATGGTCCCTGGTGTCGAGCATCTGTCCGCCATCGATGGCGAGCGAGAGCCCGATGCGGTCCTGCTGCAGCTTGGTCGGCTTGAGATTGAGCTTGAGGCCGTTGGCGAAGACGATCTCGCGAATGCCGAGGAGCGGCTCGACCTCGTCTGAGACGACTTTGCCGGGCGGGCCGAAGTCGGTGTAGCCGAATGCAGAGAGCTTGGCCTCGTCCTCCTTGTCGAGCGGCTCGGCCATTCCCGCATTCCACGCCGCGCGCAACGCCTCGGCGCCGCCCTTGGGCGCGGTGCGCCCTTCGAAGCGGATCATCGGGTTGTCGAGCGGGACCAGCTCGTGCTTGAGCGCGGTAAGCACGGCCTCGGGAGTGATCCTGGGCGCGAAGGCGTTGAAGCGCGCGAGGCCGCTTTCAGGCGTGGTCGGGATCTTTTCGTCGGACAGCAGGACGAGCGCTTCGGCGACGAACGTGGCGTTGTTGCGGGTAGCGGCGCCGGCGGCCTGGTTCTCGATGCTGGTGCGCAAGTTGGCGACCTGCTCGGCGACTTCGGCCGGAGTGAAGCCGAAGGCCAGCGCGCGGCGGTATTCGCGTTCGGCGGTGGCGAGGCCGCGCTGCCATTCGCCTTCGCCGGCGTCGATCACCAGGTTGGTGGTGCGCGCGGACTTGAACACGTCGCCGGTGCCCAGGCCCGCGGCTCGGAACGGCGGATCGCCCAGCCGCGTCAGGCGCTGCAGCCGGCGATTGACGATGCCGTAGCCGACCTGGCGCAAGAGTTGCTTCCGGCGGTTGGCGATCGTGTCGGGCTCGTCCTGCCAGGGTCCGCTGCGCGAAACGGTGATCCGTTCCGCCAGCGCCGGGTCGATGTAGACGTCGGTCTTGCCGGCGAGCGCGAAGTGGAACGGGCCGGGGTCGGGCTGCGGCAGCGCGGCGGGGGCCTTCCAGTCGGCAAAGTGCGCCCTGATCGCCGCCTCGACCGCCGCGGCGTCGAAATCGCCGACCACGATCACCGCCACGTCCTGCGGGCGGTAAAGCCGCTGCCACAGCTCCTTCACCTTGGCGGCGTCGGCGTTCTGGATCGATTCCGCGGAGCCGATCGGCAGCCGCCTGGCGAACTTCGAGCCGGGATAGGCGAAGTTGATCTGGTCGATCGTGTCGCGATAGGCGAAGGTGTCGCGCACGCGCTTTTCCGACAGCACCACGCCCTTTTCGCGATCGAGCGCCTGCGGATCGAACTTCAATTCGCTCGCCGCCTCGCGCATCAGCATCAACGCGGTGTCGAGCAGCTTGGGATCGTTGCGCGGCAGGTCGAGCTTGTAGACCGTGTTGTCGAAGTTGGTCGCCGCGTTGGTGTCGGCGCCGAACGCCAGCCCCTCGCGCTCAAGCAGCTTGACCATCTCGCCCTCGGGCACGTGGGTCGAGCCGTTGAACGCCAGGTGCTCGATGAAGTGCGCCCACCCGGCCTCGTCGTCGCGCTCGGCGAGCGAACCTTGATGGACCCACATCTGCACCATGCCCTGGCCCGCCGGCGTGGCGTTCGAGCGGACAATGTAGCGCATGCCGTTGGGCAGCACGCCGAAGCGGAAAGTCGGGTCGACCGGCAAATCGCTCTTGGCGAAGGGCCACGCGGGCTTGGCGGGCGCGTGGGTTGCATAAGTGTGCGCGGCCGGCTGGCGAGCCGATGCCGGGGCGAATGGGGTAAGGGCAAGGAGGAGGGCGGCGGCCCAGCGACGGAACTGCATCGCGAGACTGTGTGGCGCGCAAATGCTGAACCGGCAATGGCCGCTTCGGCAAACGGACGGCGCCGCCTAGCGCAAGTCCTGCGGTAAGCAGGCGCTCGCCGAATGCAGCCAGTCGCTCTCGTAGGTCGCCGGTATGACGGTCGCGCTCGCCTGTCCCGATGCATTTCCGGCGGGATCGTAGAAGAGCCAGGCCATCGAGTTGTCGAAGCGGCTCAAGCGGGCGTTGTCTCGGGCGGCCTGGGCCGCACCAATTTCGACCTGCTGGGCACGAGAGCCGCGAATCATGCGCAGGCTTCCGTCGCGCAGATCGAACGCACGATAGTAGACCTTCCCGTACATCGCCGTATCGAACGTGGTGTTGTGGCTCCAGCTTCCAGGCTTGGTATCGCTCGGCAGGCGCACCGTCGTGACGGAGCAATCGAATTCGGGTGCATGATAGAATGGTGCCTGCTGGTCCTGGTCGGCGGCGCGCTGGCGCCTTTCGGGCGGGCTAAAGCCGCCGCCAGGAAGGCTCATAGAGCGCTTGGGAGGATCATCGTTCTTGTCCCAGTTGATCGGCCCGGTTCCAGTGATCTCGAGCACGCTGGCCCCCTCCCCTTCGTCGAAGTGGTAGTGGACCGCATCGATCGAATTCCAGGTGCTGTCGCCGGTCAGGCTGCTGCGTAAGGCTTGCAGCAGCTGGTCGCTGCTCATCGCCGACATCTGCTCGTATTCTGCAAGGCCTTCGAGTCCACGCAAAATATGGGTGATGATGATTCGCGCTGGCTTGTCGATGCCTGAGCGGGCGTCGAGTTCGTACAAGGTTAGCGAATCCGGCTTCGCGGCCGGAGTCCAGGCGATCTGCTCGATATCGTGGCCCGCGGCGGAGAGGGGCAGCACCCAGTGATATGGATAATCCGGTCTCGAGCTAGGGGTTGCTACTGCCGGGAGCGTACCGTCGAGCCAATAGGACTTGCCGGCGATCGTTGCGCGGACGAGCACGTGATCGAACAGCGCGGGATTCGGCAACCGCGTGTTGAAGCCATCGTCGGAACCCTGGTTACGGGCCAAGACGGCTTCGGCGGGCACGCCCAGTTCGTCCAGCAATGCCAGGAGCAACGCGGTCTTGGCCTTGCAATCGCCATAACGCCGCTGCCAGGTTTGATCGGCATTGGCCGGAAGGTAGTTGCCCCCGTCGAGTCCCACGTAGACGTAGCGGACTTGCTGCTGAACGAGCTTGAGAGCCGCTTGCGCGCGACCGAGCTGATCGGGCTTTTCCGCCGCAATCCGCGCGGTCTCCTGCTTCAGAGGCGAAGCCGCGGCCAACTTGCTTGCCGCAGAAAACATGCCGGCAAAGCGCTGCGAGAGTGCGGGCCAGCTTTGGTAGTCGCTAAATTCGACCAGTCTTTGCCAGGAATATCTCGGCGGGGCATCCTTGGGCGGCGAGATCGTCGATGGATTGTCCAGCCGTATGTCGACGGCCGATCCAGCACGTTCGAGCTTGGCTGCGAGATCGTCACTTGCGCGCACGCGCGGTTCCTCGCCGCGTTCCCAGCTCAACCCCAGGTGATATCGACCCGGTGACGGAGCCGGCACCAGGGCGAGGATGCCGGCGTTCTGGTCCCCCAGGGTTGGATCGTTAGTCGGCAAGGTATAGGCTACTTCGAGCTCGTCGCCGACGCGCAGGTCGGGCACCTTGAGCACCGCCGTCAGGATGCCGGTGAGCATTGCCGCCTCGAGCTGGTCTTCTCGGCGCAAGATCTCAAACTTCGCCGTCGCTAGCACGTCGAGCGTTTCCGACCCGCGATGAATCTTGATCGCGTGGACCACGGGCGTCCCGGCGGCCGGGTTCCATGACAAAGCCACATTGCCCAGTTGCAACGCTTGCGGCTGCAGCAAAACGATCCGTTCACCGAGGAAGGTCGATTGACCCTTTGCGTCGAGGTGGACGATGATATCCTGCGCGCGGACGAAGGCGAGCCCGCTCGCATCGAGCGGCAAGGCGAGCGGCTCCGACAGCTTGGCCCAGGACGGCGCCGCCCCCTGTGCAACCTGCTGTCCGGGCGAGCCGTCCTGCGCATTTGCCGGCAAAGCCGCCAACGCGGCAAGCGTCACCAAAAACCCCCTGATCGTTCGGCTCATTGCACGCCCCATTCCCCGCGGCATGATGCCCGGAAACGGGCGCAAAGCAAGAGCCCGAGATCGCTACTTCTTCTTGACCGGGGTGCCGCGCAGCTTGGTCCGGTGGGCGGAAAGGTCGAACACCTCGCCGGGATTGCCGTCGTCCTGCAGCAGGCCGAGGCGGCGGGCGACTTCCTGGTAGGCTTCCTCTTCGCCGCCAAGGTCGCGGCGGAAGCGGTCCTTGTCGAGCTTCTCGCCGCTGGTCATGTCCCACAGGCGGCAGCCGTCGGGGCTGATCTCGTCGGCCAGGATCACCCGGCTGTAATCGCCGTCCCAGATGCGCCCGAACTCGAGCTTGAAGTCGATCAGGCGGATGCCGACCGCGGCGAACATCCCGCACATGAAATCGTTGATGCGGATGGCCATCGCGGAGATGTCCTGCATCTCCTCGTTCGAGGCCCAGCCGAAGCAGGCGATGTGCTCCTCGGCGACCATCGGGTCGTTGAGCGCATCGTCCTTGAAGTAGTACTCGATCAGGGTATGCGGCAGCGGCTCCCCTTCCTCGATCCCGAGGCGGGTGCTGATCGAGCCGGCGGCGACGTTGCGCACGACCACTTCGAGCGGGATGATCTCGACCTGGCGGACGAGCTGCTCGCGCATGTTGAGCCGGCGGATGAAGTGCGTCGGGATGCCGATGTGCGCCAGGCGCGTGAAGACGTACTCGCTGATGCGGTTGTTGATCACGCCCTTGCCGTTGATCGTGCCCTTCTTCTGGGCGTTGAAGGCGGTCGCATCGTCCTTGAAGTACTGGATCAGCGTGCCGGGCTCGGGGCCTTCATAAAGGATCTTGGCCTTGCCTTCGTAAATCTGGCGGCGGCGGGACATGGGCAGTACCTTCACTGGCGGGAAAAGCGAGCGCCCCGGCGAACGAAGCGGGGCTTCGCGAGGCCGGGGCGTAGGCCGGACATATACGCCGTATGGCCCGAAAAGCAATTGCGAGGGGGCCCCGGTGGGGTAAACCGGTCGCGGCAAAGGGAGATGCCGAATGCAGACCGATCGTCGTACCGTGCTCGCCGCGGGAACTGTCCTGACCACGATGATGGCCGCTGGCGCTCGCGCCCAGGGGCAGGCGGCCGAGCCGCCGCACGAGCCCGCCAAGGGGCCGTCGGGGATCATGGAGGTGATCCACATCTATGCCGGCGTCGACGGCGTCAGCCACGTCAATCGGGTCCGGGTGCTCGGATCGCCCAAGCCGCTGCCGATCGATTCGGTCATCGCCAGCTCGATCGCGCAGGGAACCGAGGATTGGCACAGGGCGCCGGCCAAGACCTTCACGATCAACGTGATCGGCGACATCGAAGGGGAGGTCGGCGACGGTACGCGGGTCAAGATCGGCAAGGGCGACCTGGTCTATCTTGAGGACCTGACCGGCAAGGGCCACGTCACCCGGCTGCTGACCCCGGTCGCCAACCTGTTCATTCGGATGAAGCCGGATTTCGACTTCCTCAAGTGGGCCAGCGAGCCGCCGACGAAGACCAACGTCTGGGGTTGAGCCGCTACTTCGCGACCGCGTCGGCGAACTCGCTTTCGTACTTGGCGATCAGCGCGCGGTCGTCGTGGTTCCACGGGTGGAAGCCGGGCAGGAAATA
Source organism: Croceibacterium sp. (assembly GCA_035470785.1). Classification (GTDB taxonomy): domain Bacteria; phylum Pseudomonadota; class Alphaproteobacteria; order Sphingomonadales; family Sphingomonadaceae; genus Croceibacterium_B. Next base: position 14,794 of record DATIQN010000041.1, read on the forward strand.
GGCGACCCACGCGGGGAAGATGCGCCGCAGCGCGCCGGGCTTGCCGAACAGGTACCACGCAATCCTGACTTTCGCGCGCCAGCCGGTGATCCCGTCCTGCGCCATGAAGTCGAGCGCGTCGCGGCTGCGGTGCTGGATGAAGCGTCTGGTGATCAGCAGCATGATCATCGCCTTGAGCCGCCAGCGGCGAAAGCGCGGCCAGCCGCGCGTGGCGTGGAGAAACGTGTCGTAGGCGACGCCCTTGTGCTCGATTTCCTCGATCGCGTGCCAGCGCCAGATGTCGGCCTGGGACACGCCGGGATCGAAGAACGTGGCAGGATTGGTCAGGAACAGGTGGGCGAACATCGCCGTGAAGTGCTCGAGTGCGATCGTCACCGCGAGCTGAACGATCGGCGGGCGCGTGCGCGCCTGGTTGGTATTGGCGGCGATGCGGGCATCTACCCCGGTGGTGTCATAGCCAGCCTCGCTCGCGGCGCGATTGAGCGCGACGTGCTCGCGGCTGTGGTTGACCTCTTGTTGAATGAATGCGCGGATTTCGCGTTCGAGCCTGGGCGGGGCATCGTCGCGAAAGGCCTTCACCGCTTCGATGAACAGGGCTTCCCCGCGCGGGAAGCTGGCCGAGAGGGAGTTCATCCACGCGGTCGCCACCGGGTCGCCGTTGCACCACCACCGCGGCAGCGGCCGCTCGCGATTGAAGCGCTGATCGCGCACCACGATGGCGTGCGTTTCGCCTTCGGCGGCAAAGATGGGCGGTGCGTTCATCGAGTTTCCTGTCCTACCGCGCAGGTAGGGACGTCCTGGCGACAATGCTAGGCGGGCATCGCCGCCGCTGAATAAGGGCTGTCGTAGCGTTGGATCAACGCGCGATGGTCGCGCTTCAACGGGTGGAAGCCGGGCAGCAGGATCACCGCCCATTCGAAGAACATCCGCGTCATCATGCCTGGCGTCAGCCAGAGGAACTTGTGCAGCCGCCACTTGGCGCGCCAGCCGGTGATGCCGTCCTGCGCCAGCAAGCCGAGCGCGTCGCGCACGCGGTTGCGGAGATACTTGCGGGCGATCCTCGCGGCAACGACCGCGCGGACCTTGTAGCGGCGCCAATTGCTCCAGTCGCGGGTGGCCCACAACCAGACGTCGAACATCACGCCCTTGTGCTCGATCTCCTCGATCGCGTGCCAGCGCCACAGGTCGGCGGCGCCGGGATCGGCGTTCTTGAGATAGCGCGGATCGGTCAGCAGCTTGTGACTGATCGAGTCGGCGAAATGCTCGAGCGCGATCGAGACGGCGAGGCTGTCGTCTGGTTGAGCATCTATTCGATCCGGCGGTCGATGCTCTCGACGTCGTATCCGCATTTGCCGGCCTGGCGGTTGAACATGTTGTGCTCGCGCGCGTGGTTCATCTCCTGGCGGATGAACGCCTTGGCTTCGCTCTCGAGCTGCGGCGGCAGCGTGTCGCGGTATTGCTGGATCAGTTCGACGAAGTGCTGCTCGCCGCGCGGAAAGCTCGACGAGACGGAGTTGTACCACGCGGTGGCGATGGGATCGTTCGAATGCCACCAGCGCTCCGGGCGCTTGTCGCGGCAGAACTTGATGTCGCGAATGTTCAGCTCATGCCCCGACGGGGTCGCATTGGCGCTTGCAAGATTGAAGTTTTCCGGCGCGTTCACGGTGTAAGTTTCCATTCTGCACCGGATTTGAAGGCAACTATTCTCGCGCCTCCATCCACGTCGGGATCAGGTCTGCTTCTATTTCGGTCACCCGCAGGTGATCGATGGCGAATCCCAGCTCCGGGTAGGCGGCCTTTCGCCGGGCTTCGTCGGAGCGGCCGAACGGCACCACGACCAGCCGCCGGTTGATCTTCTGCCGCCAGTTCATCCGCGCGGTGTTCTCCTGACCGATGTAGCAGCCCTTGGAAAAGCTGACGCCGTTCAATTCCGCGGCGTTGGCCTCGAGCCACAGGATGTCGGCCATCTCCGCACGGCCTTCGGGCACGCCGAGAGCGAGGCGGTGCTGGCGCCAGGCGTCGTCGGCGCTTTCGTCGCCCGGTTCGATCTTGGCGATCCAGCGCTGACCGAGATCGGCAAGCCGCGGGTCGGGCGCGCCGCCGTCGCCAAGCTCGGGCTGCCAGTAGACCCCGAGGGTGTCGTCGCGGGCGATGCCGATTTTGCGCCGCAGCCGATACATCGACAGGCGCCTGACCAGCTCGTCGGCCGCGTCGGCTTCGCAATCGAGCAGCAGCTCGCCGTGCCCCGCGGGCCAGACGATGAAATCGAACAGGGTCTTGCCCTGCGGGGTCAGCAGACCGGCCCAGGCGGGCAGCTGGCCGGCCACGTCCTGCGTGACGAGGCCTTGCAGGAAGTCAGCGACGTCCTCGCCTTCGGCCTCGGGCGAGAGGCGGATCACGGCGCGGGAAAACAGGCGTTCAGCGGGCATGGGTGACAGATAGGCGCATCCGCGACTAAGGGAAGGCCGAGATGCCGCCCGAAACGCTCACCATTCGCCGCCCCGACGACTGGCACGTGCATTTGCGCGACGGCGACATGCTGCGAACGGTCGTGCCGTACACCGCGCGGCAGTTCGCCCGGGCGATCGTGATGCCCAATCTCTCGCCGCCGGTACTCGATACCGCGGCGGCCGACGCCTATCGCAAGCGCATTGTGGCGACATTGCCCGAGGGGGCCGACTTTACCCCGTTGATGACCTGCTACCTGACCGACATCTCCGATCCGGCCGATCTCGCGCGCGGTTTCCAGGCGGGCGTCTTCATCGCGGCAAAGCTCTATCCCGCCAACGCGACGACTAACTCCGCGCACGGCGTGACCGACGTCGCCCGCATCCGCAACGTGCTCGACAAGATGGCCGACCTCGGCATGGTCCTGTGCATTCATGGCGAGGTGACCGATCCCGAAATCGACGTTTTCGACCGCGAGGCGGTGTTCATCGACCGGGTGCTCGCGCCGCTGATAGACGAGCTGCCCGAGCTCAAGGTGGTATTCGAGCACGTGACGACGGCCGAAGCGGTGAAATTCGTCCAGAGCGCCGGCGCCAATGTCGCCGCGACGATCACTCCGCAGCACTTGCATATCAACCGCAACGCCATGCTCGTCGGCGGCATCCGTCCGCACGCCTATTGCCTGCCGGTGGCCAAGCGCGAGAAGCACCGCCAGGCGCTGCGCAAGGCGGCGACCTCGGGTTCGGCGAAGTTCTTCCTTGGGACCGACAGCGCGCCGCATACGCGCGAGGCCAAGGAAGGCGCCTGCGGCTGCGCAGGCATCTTCAACGCCCCGTTCGCGCTCGAAAGCTATGTCACGGTGTTCGAGGCCGAAGGCGCGCTCGCCAGGTTCGAAGGGTTCACTTCGGAGTACGGGCCGCGCTTCTACGGGCTGCCGCTCAACGAAGGCACGGTGACGCTGGTGCGGGAGCCCTGCGAGGTGCCCGACGAAATCGGCGGCGTGGTGCCGTTTCATGCTGGCGAAATGCTCGACTGGAAGCTCGCCTAGGCGATTGGGTTGAGCGCCTCGCCGCGCGTGCCGCGCACGATGTCCCATACGAACAGCAGCGCCGCGCACCAGATGGCCACGAAGCACGCGAGTTGTGCCGTATTCAGTTTCTCGCCGAAGACGAACAGGCCGAGCAGGAACACGATCGTCGGCGAGGTGAACTGGAGGAAACCCATCACCGTGAACGGCAGGCGCCGTGCGGCGAAAGCGAACATGATCAGCGGCACCGCAGTCATCGGCCCGCCGAACGCGACTCCGGCGGCGATCAGCGGCCCATGCGTCAGCGCCGAGCCGGCCGGCTGGGCCGCGAACCAACTGACGACGGCCAGCGCGAATGGCGCGAGGATCAGCGATTCGACGGTCAGGCCGGCGAGCGAGCCCGCGTTCACGGTCTTGCGCAGCAGGCCGTAGAGCCCGAACGTCAGCGCCATCGACAGGCTGACCCACAGCGTCGTCAGCGCCCCGGTCGCAAGCACCGCAACGCCACATGCAGCGATCGTCACCGCGGCCCACTGCAGGCGGGTCAGGGTCTCGCCGAGCACGACGAGGCCGAGAAGCATCATCAAGAGCGGCAGCACGTAATAGCCGAGGCTGGCGGCGTAGACATGGCCGGCGTTGATCGCCCAGACGTAAAGGAACCAGTTCGTTGCCACCAGCGAGGCGCTGGCGAGCAGGGTCAGCGTGGCCCGGCGGTCGCGCAGCACGGCGCTGACCTCGTCGCCGGCTCCGCGCCAGGCGACGATCGCGCCACACAGCGGCAGCGTAAATAGGATTCGCCAGGCGACGTATTCGACGGCGGGTACAGTCTTCACCAGCAGCAGGTAGAGCGGCATCGAGCCCCAGACCGCATGCGTGCCTAGCCCGGCGGCCAACCCGACGCGGTCGAAATGTGGCCTCGTGGCGCTCATTCGCCTTGCGTTACGCGCCGGTTAGTGCTGCGGCAAGCGAGCGATTCGAAGAAAAAAGATACGCAAAAACAGATGGGTAAGAATTCTGACAACTCCGTTGAAGCCTTGTTCAGGGAAATGCCCCTAAACCTGAACGAAACAAAGGAGTTTGAACGATGAAAAGCCTTTTCCGCACCAGCGCTCTCGCTCTCGCCGCCGCCGGGATAGCCGTTTCGGCCGTTCCCGCCGCCGCGCAGGTCTATTACGGGCATCGCAGTTCGGGCTACGAGCAGAGTTGGAACCACAATCGCGATGGCCGCGACCGCTACGGCTACGACACGCGCTATTATGGCCGCAACTACCACTCGCAGATGGCCTACCGCGGCCAGAGCTGGCGCGTCGACGACGGCCGATATTACTGCCGCAAGAAGGACGGCACGACCGGCCTGATCATCGGCGCCGCAGCCGGTGCGCTGCTCGGCCACGAAGTGGACGGCGGCTACCACCACACGCTCGGCACGGTCATCGGGGGCGCGCTCGGTGCCTTGCTCGGCAAGAGCGTGGCGCAGAGCAACAGCTGCCGCTGAGCCGCCTGCCACCGCTAACGGCTGCGCCTTGCCCTGTTAGGCGCGGCCGAAGCGCGGTTCTCGGGGGTCGCAATTTCGAGGACCGCGCCGGGGCGCCCATGCATCGCATGGGCGCCCTGTTCGCATTTGGGCATGGGGCTTTCCCGAAACGGGACGCGGCGCCGGTTTAACCGCGTGCAGACGCTGTTTGGGCTATGAGTGACCGTTCAAGTGAACGCCACGAATGAGGTTGCGCCATGAATCGCCGGTCCGTTTACCTGCTCGCCCCAATGCTGCTGCTCGGCGCCTGCGGCGCCAAGGAACAGCCGGCCAAGCCTTCGGCGGACGATCCGGCGATGTCGGGCGCGCTCGGCCAGCAGGTCCTGACCGATCCCGATCTCGCGGGTGAAAACGGCGCCAATCGCGCGGCTTCGGTGCCCACCGGCGATGGCTCGGTCCCCGCCGCCGACATGTCCGCCGACGCGCTGGCCGCGGCCCGCGGCGCGGCGCTCAAGATGGTGGGCGGTCCCGGGGCGATGAAGAAGGCGCCCGATGCGCGCGAGGTCAGCGGGACGCTGCCGGCCGATTCGCAGCTCACCGCCGCGGCCCGCGCGGCGGCCGGTCCCGGCGCGAAAGGCGATTGCGTCACGAAGGTGAAATACACCGCTGCCTGGGCGGCTAAGCTGCCGGCAACATTCCCGGTCTATCCCAAGGGCGCGGTGCAGGAAGCCGCCGGCACCGACGATGGCACGTGCGCTTTGCGGGTGGTGAACTTCATCACCCCGGCGCCGGTCGCAGAGGTGGTCGACTTCTACTTCACTCGCGCCAGCGCCGCGGGCTATGCCGCGCAACACGTGCGCGACAATGGCGAGGATAGTCTGGGCGGCACCAAGGGCGAGGCAAGCTTTATCGTCTATGCGCGCGACCTGCCGAACGGCGGCAGCAGCGTCGACCTGGTAACCCACGGCGGCTGAGCCGCCTCAGCGCGGTTCGGAGCGCCGATCTTCGCGGAAGCCGACCCCGACGCTCGCACGCGGCTGTTCCATCTCGCTGCTCGCGACCGGGTAAGCACAATAGTCGGCGGCATAGAAGGCGGCCGGACGATGGTTGCCCGACAGCCCGATCCCCCCGAACGGTGCCGCCGAGCTGGCGCCATTGGTCGGCCGGTTCCAGTTGACGATGCCGGCGCGGATGTTGGCCCAGAAACGGCTGTATTCTTGCGGATTGCCGCCGATCAGCGAGGCGGAAAGGCCGAAGCGGGTGTTGTTCGCCTCGGCGATGGCCTCGTCGAAACTGTCGACCTTGATCACCTGCAGCAGCGGGCCGAACAACTCGACATCGGGCCGCTCGGCCATGTTCGTGGTGTCGATGATGCCGGGAGTGACGAATGGCAGACCATCGTGCGGACGGCGCATGTGGGTGAGCGGCTTGCCCCCGTTCGACATCAGGTAAAGGAAGCTCTCGGTCAGCTGGTCGGCCGCGGCCATGTCGATCACCGGACCCATGAAGGGCGAAGGCTCGTCGAACGGCGCGCCGATGATGATCCGGCCGGTCTGCCGCTTCACCTCGTCGACCACCTGGTCGTAGAGGCTGGCCTTGATGATCAGCCGCCGCGCGGCGGTGCAGCGCTGACCTGCGGTGGTGAACGCCGATTGCACGATCAGCGTCGCGGCATCGGAGATCTTGGGCGTGTCCCACAGAACGATGGGATTGTTGCCGCCCATCTCGAGCGCGACGATCTTGCCCGGATTGGCGGCGAGCTTGCGGTTGATCGCGATGCCGGCCTGCGCCGAGCCGGTGAACAGCACGCCGTCGACGCCGGGATGCGCGACCAGCGCCTTGCCTTCCTCGGGCCCGCCGACCAGCATCTGGGCCAGCGCCGCGCTGATCCCCGCGCGGTTGAACAGCTTCATCAGGAACTCGCCGACCGCGGGCGTCTTCTCGCTCGGCTTGAAGATCACCGCGTTGCCGGCGATCAGGGCCGGGACGATATGCCCGTTCGGCAAGTGCGCCGGGAAATTGTACGGCCCCAGGACCACCATCACGCCGTGCGGCTTGTGCCTCACCTCGGCGCTTCCCTGCAGCGCGCTGTCGAGCTTGCGCTGCCCGGTGCGCTCGGCATAGGCGCGGATCGAGATCTCGACCTTGGCGATCACCGCCTCGACCTCGCTGCGCGCTTCCCACATCGGCTTGCCGGTCTCGCGCGCGATCAGCTCGGCGAATTTGTCGTGCTCCTTGCGCACTTCGTTGACGAAGCGGCGGACCAGCTCGATGCGATTGGCCAGCGGCTGCGCGGCCCAGGCCGGCCACGCCCGGCGCGCGCGCTCGACGGTGGAATCGACGTCGCCGATTTTACCGCGCCAAAGCTCCGCGCCGGTGGCCGGCTCGGTGGATATGATCGTGTTTTCGTTAGAAGAACGCGGCACGGCGGTGGCAGTTGCAGGGGGCATCGTCCCTGCCAGATAGACGCCGCCGGTTAACCACGCCACCCCGGTAAGGGTTTATAGGGCTAGGTTGCCAGGCCGACCGGAGCGGGCGGCTCGCCCAGCGCCTCGCCCATTCGGCGTACTGCGGCGATCTTGTCGTTGAGGGGTTGCCAGTCGTCGCGTTCGGCAATGGCCGACCAGATCGCCTCGACTTCGTCGATCAGCATGGCCTGGGGCGCCGGGTCGGACCAGTAGCGATGATCGTCGTCCGGAAGCGGCTGGTAACCGGTAAGCGATTCGGCCAGCCCGCCTGAGGCTCCGCGCCCGCCGCGGTAGCGGAAGAAGAACGCGTCGGGGTCGATTTGACCCTCGCGCATGGCCTTTTCGGCGGCCGCAATCAGCGCGCCGTCGGCTTCGAGCCCGCGGCTTGCAACGCCCAGGCGCCAGCAGAACCGGCGGGTCAGCGCGCGGGCGTAGCAGTCGCCGAAGCGGTTGAATGCGGCAACGAGCGGCTCGGCTTCGCAGATAAGGCGCAGCGCGACGCCGAGCTGGCCGAGGTTCCAGCGAATCGCCTCGGGCTGGCGGCCGAAGGCGTAGAGGCCGGTCTGGTCGAAATAGGCGGCGGTGAAGCCCGGGTCCCACCGCGGCAGCCAGCGCCACGGACCGTAGTCGAAGCTCTCGCCGGTCACGTTCATGTTGTCGGAGTTGAGCACGCCATGCACGAAGCCCGCCGCCATATAGCTCGCCGCGAGGTCGGCGAGCCGCTCGGCCGCCTGGTGCATCAGGACGGCGGCCGGTTCGTCGCGTCCGGGCGCGTCCTCGGTAGGTAGCGGGCTGTGGAACTGCTTCAGGCAGTAATCGACCAGCTGGCGGATGTGATCGTCCTCCCCGTGCGCCGCGAGGCGCTGGAAGGTGCCGATGCGGATGTGCGAATGGCTCAGGCGCACGAGCACGGCCGAGCGGGTGGGGGAGGGCTCGTCGCCGCGATGGAGGCCCTCGCCGGTCTCGATAACGGAAAAAGTCTTCGAAGTGTTGACCCCGAGCGCCTCGAGCATCTCGGTGGCGAGAATCTCCCGCACCGCGCCTTTGAGCGTCAGCCGCCCGTCGGCGGTGCGGCTATAGGGCGTGAGGCCGCTGCCCTTTGTGCCGAGGTCGAGCAAGCGGTCCCTGCCGTCGCGCAACTGCGCGAACGTGAACCCGCGGCCGTCGCCGATCTCGGGATTGTACACGCGGAACTGGTGCCCGTGATAACGCAGCGCCAGCGGCTGCGGCAGGTTGCCGGGCAGCGGCTCGAACCGGCCGAAGTGGGCGATCCACTGCTGGTCGGAAAGGTCCGCCAGCCCGACCGCCTTGTCCCACCGGCGGTTGCGGAAGCGCAGCTCGTGCATCGGAAAGCTCGCCGGCTCGACGGGGTCGGCGAGCCAGTCGGCGAGACCGAGGATTTGCGGATCGGCGCGGTAGGGGGCGGCTTGCGGTTCGGCGCGCATCTGGCCATTAGTGGGCGCGAGCCGGGCCCGACGCAAGGCGTGGGCGCAACGCGAGGGACCTCATGGCCGAAACGGCCTTTTCCGAAGGCGAGTGGGAAAGCGCGGACGGGTTGACGCTCCATTACCGCGATTACGCCGGCGGAGCGGGCAAACCGCCCGTGCTGTGCCTGCACGGTCTGACCCGCAACGCGCACGACTTCGAGCCGCTGGCGGAGCGCTTCGCCGGCGCATGGCGGCTGATCGTCCCCGACATGCGCGGCCGCGGGCACAGCGAATACGCGCGCGACGCGGCGAGCTATTCGCTAGCGACTTATGTTAGCGATGTGGTTGCCCTGTTGCGGCAGCTCGATTGCGGCCCGGTCGTCGTCGTCGGCACCTCGATGGGCGGGATGATCGCGATGGCAATGGTGGAAGCGGACGCGTGGCCGATCGCCGCCGTCGTGCTCAACGATATCGGTCCCGATCTGGATCCTTCGGGTATCGCGCGCATTCGCGAATACGTCGGCCAGGGCGGCAGCTTCGAGACCTGGATGCACGCCGCGCGCCATCTGCGCGAGCAGGCCGGCGCCGCGCATCCCGATTTTACAATCAGCGACTGGCTCGCGTTCGCCAAGCGCGTGATGGTGATCGGCGGCAATGGGCGCATCGCGTTCGACTACGATATGAAAATCGCCGAGCCGCTGCAGGCGGTCGGTGGCGGCGTGCCCGATCTATGGCCCCAGTTTCGCGCGCTCGAAGGCAGACCCGTGCTGGTGCTGCGCGGCGACCTCTCGAACTTGCTTTCGGCGGCTACAGTCACCCGGATGCAAGCCGAGTTGCCCGGCCTCAAGGCGGTCACAGTGCCGCGCGTCGGCCATCCGCCGACCCTCGCCGAGCCGGAAGCCCAGCAAGCGATCGCGGGTCTGCTGGCGGAGGTCGCGTGACCGAGCCGCCGAACCGGGTGCCGCGCATCCTCCACATCCATTCCTCGTTCAATCCAGGCGGCAAAGAGCTACGCTGCGTGCGGTTGATCAACGCCTTCGGCGGCGCGGCGTTCAACGCGCTGGTCTCGGGCGAGCCCGATCAGCGCGGCGCGGCGGCGCTGATCGAGCCGATGGTCGTGTGGGCCCGTTTCCCCAGCCTCAAAGGCAAGCCCTGGCCCTGGCGGCTCAAGTCGATGGCCGCTGCGATGCAGGGCTACGACCTCGTCTGCACCTACAACTGGGGGGCCATGGACGCGGTCCTGGCATACACGCTGTTCGCGGACGTCTACAAGCTTCCGCCGATGGTCCACCACGAGGATGGCTTCAACGAGGACGAGGCCGAAGAGCGCAAGCCGAGCCGCAACCTCTATCGGCGCTTCGCGCTCGGGCGTGTCTCGGCGCTAGTGGTGCCGTCGCATACGCTCGAGCGGATCGCGCTCGAGGAATGGGAGCAGCCGCGCACGCGCGTGCGCCGCATTCCCAACGGGATCGCCACTCGCGCCTTTGCGCGCAAGCCCAAGGCCGACGTGCTGCCCGGCCTCGTTAAGCGCAGAGGGGAGCTGTGGGTCGGCACGCTCGCCGGGTTGCGCAAGGTCAAGAACCTCACGGCGCTGGTCCGTGCCATGACCTTCCTGCCGGACGAGTGGCAATTGGTGATCGCCGGCGAGGGGCCCGAGCGCGCAGCGATTCTCGCCGAGGCCGAGGCGGAGGGCATTGAGCACCGGGTGCATCTGCCGGGATTCGTGGCCAACCCGGCGAGCATCATCGGCCTGTTCGACGTGTTTGCGCTGTCATCGGCCAGCGAACAGTTTCCGATCTCGCTGATCGAGGCGATGGCCGCCGGTCTGCCGGTCGCCGCGCCTGCGGTGGGCGACGTCGGCGCGCTGGTTGCCGAAGAGAACCGCCCCTTCATCGTCGCATCTGGTGACGAGCGCGAATTGCGGCGCGCGCTGAGCGCGCTGGCGGATGACCCTGCGCTGCGCAAGCGGATCGGCGAGGCCAATCGCGCTCGCGCCCGCAAGGACTACGACGAAGAGGCGATGATCCAGCGCTACAAGACGCTGTACTGGGGGTTGATGAACCGCAAGTTCGCTTAACGAACAGTTCACCTCGCGGGGGACACATCGCCAATCGACAATTGAATTGCCGCGCCCATCGGCTAAACAGCCGCCGAAACCCGCACCTGCAGCCTTTCCCGGAAAGACCCACGTGGCAATCACGCCGACTTCAGACTCCTCCCGCGAAGACAATCTGGCCGTGCGCCGTGCGGCCGAGCAGGATGTGCTGCTGCGTGAGATCGACGAAGCCGTGCGCCAGGATGAGGCGGCCGAGTTCGCCAAGCGCCACGGCAAGACCATCGGTGCCCTCGTGCTCCTGGCGCTCGCCGCTTTCGGCGCCTGGCTGTGGTGGAAGGACCATCGCGAGGCTAGGCTTGAAAAGGGCTCGGAGGATTTTGTCCAGGCGCTCGACCTGGTCGAGGCTGGCAATCGCGTCGCGGCCGACAAGGCGCTTGACCCGATCGCACAGAATGGCACGCCGCCGGCCGCCGCGGGGGCCAAGATCCTCCAGGCTGGCCTGCTCGTCGCCCAAGGGAAAACGCCCCAGGCGACGACGATCTTCTTCGCGCTCGCCGATGACAAGAGTGCGCCGGAAGCCTATCGCAACCTGGCGGCGATCCGCGGGGTCTCGGCCAATTTCGACGCGATGAAGCCCGACGACGTCGTTGCCCGGCTCAAGCCGCTGGCCAAGCCCGGCAATCCGTGGTTCGGCAGCGCGGGTGAGCTGGTTGCGATGGCCTATCTCAAGCAGGGCAAGCGCGATCTCGCCGGGCCCCTGTTTGCCTCGATCGCCAAGGACGAAAACGCGCCGAAGTCGATGCGCTCGCGCGCCCGGCAGATGGCCGGAATGCTCGGCTACGACGCGGTCGTCGACGTCGACCAGGTCCTGGCCGAGCAGCGAGTGACAAAGTCCGGGCCGGGCGCCTCGGCACAATGACGGACACAATGATGAACCGCAGGTTATATTCGCAATTGATCCGCCGCGCCGGAACGGCCTTGGTGCTCTCCGCGCTGCTCGCTGGCTGTGGCGCCATCGGCGGCAAGCATGCGCGCTCTACCCCTACGATCGGCAATCGCACGCCGATCCTGTCGCATATCACCAACGACGCGGATCCCGATCCGACGCTCGCCAGCGTCGAGGTGGTCCTGCCGCCGGAGCAGGTGAACACCGATTGGGACACAGCGGGCGGCACTGCCGCAAAGAATCCGGGCCATGTCGCCCTGGGTAACGCCCCGCAGCGCGTGTGGACCGTCGGAATCGCCGGGAGCAACCCCAAGCGGCGCCTCGCCGCGGCACCCGTGGTCGGCAACGGCACGCTCTTCGTGGTCGACACCGAAGGTTCCGTGAACGCGTTCGACGCGGCCACCGGCGGCAAGCGGTGGAGCTATCCGCTCGGCGTCGCCAAGAATTTGCGTAATTCGGCTTTCGGCGGCGGCGCGACGTATTTCGACGGCAATGTCTATGCCACCAGCGGCGCGGGCGACGTCGTCGCGCTCAATGCCGCGACCGGTGTACAAAAATGGCGGGTTAAGCCCGCCGGGCCGCTGCGCGGCTCGCCGACCGTGGCGTTCAACGCGGTCTACGCGATGACGCAAGACAACCAGATCGTCGCGCTTGACATCAACGACGGCCACCAGTTGTGGGAAGACGCGGCCGCCTCGGGCGAGCAAGGCGTGTTCGGCGTGGCCGCCCCGGCCGCAGCGCAAGGTTCGGTGATCGCCGGCTACAGCACCGGCGAACTGGTCGCCTACCGTTACGAGAACGGCCGCGTGCTGTGGTCAGATGCGCTCGCGCGGACCTCGATCTCGACTTCCGTCAGCACCCTGACCGATGTCGACGCCGATCCGATCATCGACAACGGCCGGGTCTTCGCGCTCGGCCAGGGCGGCCGCATGGCGGCTTACGAGCTGGTTACAGGGCAGCGCATCTGGGAACTGGCGCTGGCGGGAATTTCGACCCCCGTCATCGGCGGCGAATGGATCTTCACGCTGACCGACGACGGACGGATGCTGGCGATTGCCCGTTCGACCGGACGCGTGAAGTGGGTCACCCAGCTGCAGCATTACAAGAACCCGAAGAAGCACGAAAATCCGGTGTTCTGGACAGGCCCGGTGCTAGCCAACAACAAGCTGTGGATCGCCAACACGCTGGGCCAGATCTACAGCGCCGACGTGACGACCGGTACGCCGACGCTGTTCACCGATCTCAAGAGCCCGATCTCGTTGCCGCCGATAGTCGCCAACCAGACGCTCTACATCCTTTCGAACGATGGCAAGATCACCGCCTTCCGCTAAGCGAGGCGTTACCGGGCGCTTAACCGTTTGCGGTTAGGCGTTCTGCCGATGAGCGCGCAGCCTTCTCGCGCGGGCGACTTGCCCGCGAGCGACGTGTCGCCCGCCGTTGGGCTGATCGGCCTGGCGGGGCTGCTCGCGTGGATCCTGCTGTGCCGCAACTGGCCCGCAGTGGCTGACGCTCTTGCGTTGCCAGGACCGCACGCGCGCCTCGACGGGCCCTATGCAGCGCTTGTCGCCATGGCCATCGCGGGCACGCTCATGACGGCGTGGTCGGTGCTGGTGGAAAAGGTCCATCGCAATCCCTCGACCGGGATCGACTGGGACCGCAAGCGGCCGCTCGCCGCCACCCTGCACGTCTCCGGGACCAAGCTCGCCGGGCTATGGGCGACCTGGGCGCTGATCGGCTTCATCTACTGCCTCGGCCGCTGGTACTGGGATGGGCAGTATGTCTTCGCGATGCACATGATCGGGTGGGCCGCGCTGCCGATGTTTGTCCTCTCAGTGCCGTATGTCTTGTGGCTCGATCGCGTGCTTGTCGAGCCGCGCGATCATGCCTGGCATTTCGGAGCGATGCTGATCGGCCGCGAGCCGTGGGACGCGCATGAGGTCAAGAAGCACTGGCGCGCGTGGATCATCAAAGGCTTCTTCGGCGCGTTCATGGTCTCGATCCTGCCGGCGGGATTTGCCGCGGTGGTGGGCGCGGACTGGAGCCAGATCATTCAAGACCCGGTGCGCACCGGCAACGCGCTGTTCGACATCCTGTTCGCTATCGACGTGCAGATCGGCACCGTCGGCTACCTGCTGACCTTCCGTCCGCTCGATGCGCACATCCGCAGCGGCAACCCGTTCCTCGCCGGCTGGCTCGCCGCGCTGATCTGCTACCCGCCGTTCGTCTATGCCTTTATGGGCAACGGCGGGGTGATCCAGTACGAATACAACACCGCCGGCTGGGGTTATTGGTTCTCCGGCCACGACGCGCTGCTGTGGGCTTGGGCGGCGGTCCTGGCGACGCTGACGGCGATCTATGCCTGGGCCACGCTGGCGTTCGGCATCCGCTTCTCAAATCTGACCTATCGCGGCGTGCTGACCAGCGGCCCCTACCGCTTCAGCCGTCACCCGGCCTACCTGTCGAAGAACCTGTTCTGGTGGCTGTCGACGCTGCCCTTCCTGGTCACAAGCCATTCGCCGGTCGACATGATCCGCGACACCGTGTTCCTCGGTTGCGTCAGCGCGATCTACTTCTGGCGCGCGAAGACCGAAGAAGCGCACCTGCTGGGCGAGGACGCCAAGTATCGCGATTACCACGCGTGGATGCAGGCCCATGGCCTGGTTACCGCGCCGCTCGCCCGCTTGCTCGTCCGGGCCAGGCCGCGACGCGTGGCGGTGCAACCCGCAGAATGATCAGAGCGCGGTAGGTTCGCCGGTTTCGTAGGCCAGGACCGAGCGGTCGTGGAACCCCAACGTCTCGCGCACGGCCTGCCAGTCGCGCATGTGCGGCGCCTGAAAATGCGCTTCGATCACTTCGCGGCTTTCCCATTCCTCGTAGACACCGAACAGGCCCGGCTCGTTCACCTCCTGGCGTAGGAATACGTGCGACATCCCGGCTCGGCATTCGACGCCGCGAACACTCGGGCCATCGCCGGCCCCGCCTCGGCGATCCGTTCCGGCGGCAGGCGAAAACGGCCGCTGACGACAGACATCAGAAGCTTTCTTCGTAAACCCGGCTGATGTCGCCGCCCCACTCGCCATGAAACTTGTCGAGCAGGCGCTGCGCCGGGACCTTGCCACTCTCGGCGATTTCCTCGAGCGGCTCGAGGAAGCCGGTCTCGTTGTCGCCGCTGCTGCTCAGCCGGGCGCGCGTAGACAGGCCGGCGCGGGCGATCGGCAGGACTTCGCGCGCAAGGTCGAGCAGCTTGCCGCCGCCGGGCAGCGGGGTATCGAGCGCGAGCCTGGGCACCGCGTCGCGCAGGGCTTCGCGCTCGTCCATCGACCAGTGCTTGACCAGGTCCCAAGCGGCGTCGAGCGCGGCGTGATCGTACAGCAGGCCGACCCACAGGGCGGGCAGGGCGCAGATGCGGTTCCACGGGCCGCCGTCCGCGCCGCGCATCTCGAGGAAGCTCTTGAGGCGCACTTCGGGAAAAGCCGTCGAAAGGTGGTCGATCCAGTCGCTCTCGAGCGGTAGTTCGCCGGGCAGCGCAGGCAGCTTGCCGGCGAGGAAATCGCGGAAGCTCTGCCCGGCCGCATCGATGTATTTCCCGTCGCGGAAGACGAAGTACATCGGCACGTCGAGCATGTAGTCGACATATCGTTCGTAGCCGAAGCCTTCCTCGAACACGAACGGCAGCATGCCGGTGCGGTGCGGGTCGGTGTCGGACCAGATGTGGCTGCGATAGCTCAGGTAGCCGTTGGGCTTGCCTTCGGTGAACGGCGAGTTGGCGAAAAGGGCGGTCGCCAGCGGCTGCAGCGCCAAGCTGGTGCGAAATTTCTTCGCCATGTTCGCTTCGGAACAGTAGTCGAGATTGACCTGGATCGTGCAGGTCCGCAGCATCATGTCGAGGCCGAGGCTGCCGACCCGCGGCATGTGCCGCAGCATGATCGCATAACGCCCCTTGGGCATGATTGGCAGTTCTTCGCGGGTCTTGTCGGGCCACATGCCGAGGCCGAGGAAGCCGACCCCGCAGCGCTCGCCGACAGCCTTGACCTGGTGCAGGTGTCGGCCGGTCTCGGCGCAAGTCTGGTGCAGATTCTCGACCGCGGCGCCCGACAATTCGAGCTGTCCGGCGGGTTCGAGGCTGACCGTTCCGTCGTCGCCCGCCATGGCGATGACCTTGCCGCCTTCTTCCACCGGCCGCCAGCCGAACTCCTGCAATTCTAGAAGGATATCGCGGATACCGCCGGCTTCGCCGTAGCTCGGGGCGCGGTGATCGTCGGACTTGTAGACGAGCTTTTCGTGCTCGGTGCCGATGCGCCATTGGTCGGGCGATTTCTCGCCTTCCTGCATCGGGGCGATGAGCTGCTCGCGGGTCTGGATCCGCAGCTCTTCCCCCGTCGAGACCTTGCGCGTGCTCATCGGAGCGCCCCGTTAGGCAAGGGCGCGGATTTGCGCCAGCGCTATTTGCGCCAGTCGCCCGCTGCACCCATCCACAGCGCCGCGCCGGCGATGGCGGCGGTTTCGCCGCGCAGGATGCGCGGGCCGAGCGAGATGGGACGAGCGGCCGGATGAGCCCGAATTGCTGCGCGCTCGGCATCGTCGAAACCGCCTTCGGGTCCGATCAGCAGCGAGGCGGGGCCGGAGTCTTTGGCGAAGGCTTCGGCGGCGGGGTCCCCGCCGAGCTCGTCGGCGAAGAAAAGCGCACGGGCTTCCGGCCAGTCCGCCAGCAACGCGTCCAGCTTTAGCGGGCTTGCCAGTTCCGGCAACGCGGCGCGCGCGCATTGCTCGGCCGCTTCGGTAACGATCGCCCGAGCGCGCTCGAGGTTGAGCTTGTCGGCGACGCAGCGGCGGGTGACCAGCGGCTGGATGCGCCGAACGCCGAGCTCGGTGGCCTTTTCGAGCACCAGGTCGAAGCGGTCCTTCTTGAGCAGCGCGGGGCAGAGCCAGAAGTCGGGCACCAGCTCACGCTTGCGCAACAGTTCGACCGGCTCGAGCGTCACCTCGCGCTTGCCCGCGGAAACGACGCGCGCCGCCCATTCGCCGGTCAGGTCGTCGCACAGGACCACCGCATCACCTTCGGCAATCCGCATCACCTTGGACAGATAGTGGGCCTGGTTGCCGCCAACAGTAACGGTGGTGCCGTCGGCAAGCGGCCCCGGCACGAACAGCCGCGGCGCGCTTCGTGGTGGCCAGGCGGGAGTGGCGGGCATCAAGGCGCGTCGTAAGCAGCGGTCGGTGCAAGTGCAATTGCTCGAACCATCGGCTAGACGCGAATCATGGCCCGTGCCCGCAATGCCCGCCTCGCGATTGCCGCAGTATTTCTGGTTCTGGGAGGCCGGTGCCTGGTGGCGCCCGGGTCGGTCCTGGAGCTCGGCGTGAGGGCGGACGTGCGAGGACATGGGCCGCTCGAACCGCTGCTCATGGGCTGTTTCGGCGCGCAGGCGGTGCTCGCCGGACTGTTCGCCGCCACCGCGCGCTTCACCGCGACGACCTTTGCCGCTTACGGATCGGCCCTCCTGCCGTTCTTCGTGTTCGACTGGTATTTCTACGCCGTGCGGCCACTCTTCACAGAATTCGTCCTGCTGGACGCGGTGGGGAACGCCTTCATGCTTGCCTTGTGCGTCGTGGGCTGGAAGGCGCTCGCTGGCACGCCCGATGCCGCCTGACGCGATCGTCCCCGACAGCGAGCATCGCAGTTTGGTCGGGCGCCTGCCCCAGCCGTTGCGCGACTTGGCGCTCCTCGCGCGGTTCGACCGGCCGATCGGCTGGTGGCTGTTGTTCTGGCCCTGCGCGTGGAGTGTCTGGCTGGCAGGGGCGGGGTGGCAGTTTGCGCTGGTCGCCTGGCTACTGCTCGGCTCGATTGCCATGCGCGGGGCGGGGTGCGTCTACAACGACATCGTCGACGCCGACCTCGACCGGCAGGTGGAGCGGACCGCGCTGCGTCCGGTCGCCAGCGGACGGGTGAGCGTGAAGGCGGCGTGGGCCTGGTTGCTGGCGCTGTGCGCGGTCGGCCTGGTGGTGCTGCTGCAACTGCGCTGGCAGGCTGAGCTTGTCGCGCTCGCCAGCCTTGCGTTGGTCGCGGCATACCCGTTCATGAAACGGGTTACCTGGTGGCCGCAGGCGTGGCTCGGGATGGTGTTCACGTGGGGTGCGCTGGTCGGCTGGTCCGCGCTGCGCTCAGACCGGCTCGACTCGATGCTCGCGCTGTGGGTGGGCTCGATCTTCTGGTGCGTCGGCTACGACACGATCTACGCGCTGCAGGACCGGGAGGATGACGCTCTGGTCGGCATCCGTTCGAGCGCGCTGCGGCTCGGCGCCAAGGTGAAGGTTGGGGTCACCGCGTTCTACGTCCTCGCGCTCGCGTTTTGGGCCCTCGCCCTGTGGCTGGTGCGTGAAGACCCGCTGGCGATCCTCGCGCTGCTGCCCGCTGCCGCTCACCTGCTGTGGCAGGCGCTCACGCTCGATCCGGCAAACGGCGGCAATGCGCTCGAGCGCTTCCGCTCGAACCGCTTCGCCGGCCTGCTGGTGGCCGCCGCCTGCTTCGTTGTCGGCAACGCCTGACAAGGGCAAACGGAATAGGAACAAACTTGACTTTGGACATGTTTTGTTCAATATGTTTCTGAACCGAATCAAGGAGTTACGTCGCGATGCCGCAAGCCGATTTCGTCTACCAGCCAGCCAACGCTGCCGCCGGAATGCCGCTCGCGGTATCGTTCTTCGCCGATCGCGGGCATCTGCGTGACGAAATCCGCGACGACGTCGCCGCGGCGGGCCTCGCGGTGCGCGATTGCGGCTCGCTCGCGACGCTGCTCGAAGGCGATCCGCGGCCGTTGGGCGAGGTCGTGCTGCTCGATTGCCCCGAAGTCAGCGGCGCCGAGCTCGCCACGCTAAGCCGGCTCGACATTCGCGCAGCGCGCTCGGGTGCGCACCTCGTCATTTCGACCACCGCCGCCGCGCTCGACGACGTCTTTGCCTGCTGCGACCAGCCGTGCCCGCAAATCCTCGTCGACCCGAGTCGTGCCGAGCGGGTGATCGCGCTCGGCCGTGTGCTCGCGCGCGTGCCCAACCTGCGGCTGAGCGAGCTGGCCGAAGACGAACGCTTCCCGCTGCTGCGCCTGACCGAGCAGGTCGGCCAGATTGCCGCGCGAATCGAACGCCTCCGGGACGAAGAGACGCCGCGCTGCCGGCGCAAGCGCTCAAGCATGACCTCACCGGCGCGGCCGCGCACCAGTCGGGCAAACCGCCGTTCGAGGTCGTCGTCCATCGGCTGTACAATCCGGAAGCCATCAACGTGTACAACGTCGTCCCCGGTCTGCTCGCGATCATCCTGTCGATGACGCTGGTCATGATGACCGCGATGGCGGTGACCCGCGAGGTCGAGCGCGGGACGATGGAAAGCCTGCTCTCGACGCCGGCAACTGCGTGCGAGGTCATGATCGGCTAGCTCCTGCCCTACATCGCGGTGGGCCTGGTGCAGACCGTGCTGGTGTTGACGCTCGGGCGCCTGCTTTTCCACATTCCGATGTCGCAGAACCTAGCCGGATGGTTCGCCCTGAGTGTGGGGATCCTGCTCTTCATCACCGGTAACCTGGCGCTCGGGTACCTGATCTCGACCGTGGTTCGCAGCCAGCTTCAGGCGATGCAGGTGTCGATGTTCTACATGATGCCCTCGATGTTCCTCTCGGCCTTCGTGTTCCCGTTCCGCGGCTTGCCCAGCTGGGCGCAGGCGATCGGCGAGGCGATCCCGATCACGCATTTCCTGCGCATCGTGCGCGGCTCGCTGCTGAAGGGGCAAGTTCTCAGCGATATGGTGCCCGAGCTGCTCGCGCTCGGCGCATCCCTGGTCGTTGTCGCGACGCTGACGGTAGCGAGATCGCGCACCACGCTCGATTAGGCTGCGATTCGCTCGCCGATCTGCTAATCTTCGGGTGAGTTGAACCTCTCGCGCGGTTCGGCGGATTCACTCCTGAATGAAGGGGTCTGCAGCAAGCTCGTGAGCGAAAACCAGCCTTGCCAAGGCAAAGATGCGTCGGCCGCGCGCGGCTCGAACGCCGCCGAGCTGGCGCTACTCGCCAGGATCGGGCGGGGCGACCGGGCGGCCTTCGAGGCGCTCTATCGCGTCTATCACCCGCGGCTGACGCGCTTCCTGCTCCGATTGGTGCGCCGGCCGCAGCTGGTCGAGGAAGCGCTCAACGACACCTTGATGGTCGTCTGGCAGCGGCCCGACAGCTTCCACGGCGGCAGCAAGCTGTCCACGTGGATCTTCGCGATTGCCTACCGCAAGGCGATGAAGGCGCTCGGCCGCTTCGACGATCCGCGCGAGGACCTCGAAGGGAATGAGCGGGCGGACGAAGGACTCGGCCCGGAAGAGAATTCGGCCGCGTTCCGCCGCCGCGATCTTCTCGCAAGAGCCATGGACGAGTTGTCGCCCGCGCATCGTGCCGTGGTCGACCTCACCTACTACCACGAGCTCGACTACAACGAGATCGCCAGGATCCTCGATTGCCCGGTCGGCACGGTGAAGACGCGAATGTTTCATGCCCGGCGCCAGCTCCGCCGCATCGTCGACGGCGGGCTCGAGGATTGGGTCTAGGAGTTCAGGATGGCAGATATCGTTCCCTTGCGGCCGAGCGAGCACGATACCGTGCAGCAATTGTTGCCGTGGCACGTCAACGGCACGCTTTCGGCCGACGAAGCGGCGCGGGTCGAAGCGCATCTCGCTGAATGCGAAAGCTGCCGGCTCGATCTCGCCCGGGAGCGGGAGCTGGCGCGAGAAGTGGCGCTTCTCCCGCTCGACGTCGACGAAGGCTGGCAGGCGCTGGCGATGCGCTTACCTTTGGCGCTGAGCTCTCCCGCGCGCGTCCCGTCGTTCAGCCGCAGCGGACCCGTCGGATGGGCTGTGGGGGGTGCGCTGGCTGCTTCGCTCGTGCTGGGCGTGGCGATCGTCGGATTGCAGCGATCGCCAGATCCTGCCCCGACGTTTCACACGCTTGGCTCGCCCGCGGGGGCCGCATCCGGTCAGGCGATCGTCTTGTTCAGGCCCGACGCGACAGAGCGACAGATGCGAGCGATCCTCATGGCACAAGGCGCGCGCGTGATCGACGGCCCGACGGCGGCCGGCGCCTATGTCGTTCGATTCGATGGCCGCAGTCCCGCCGACGCGATCAGCGCGCTGCGTCAATCTGGCGAGGTCGTTCTCGCCGAGCCGATCGCGAGCGACGGCCGGCCGTGATCCGGGCGGTCCGCCTGATCCTCGGCGTTTTGCTATTGCTGGCTGCGCCGGCCGTCTCCGGCGCGGCTTTGCCCGCTTCCGAAAGCCACGACGAAGATCGCCAGATCCTGGTGATGCTGACGATGCCGGCGGCCCATTACCGGCCCAATTCGGGCTACGGCGGCAACTACGGCGATGTCACCTCGCAAGCGGCTCGCAAGCGTATCGCGCGAGGAATAGCCAAGCGATACGGCATCCAGCTGCGCGACGGGTGGCCGATGCCCGTGCTCGGTGTCGATTGCTACGTGATGGTCGTTCCTCCTGGTAAGTCCCTCGACGCTCTGATCGCCGCGGTTTCAAAAGAGGCCGGCGTCGCCTGGTCACAGCGGATGACGTCGTACTCGATGCCCGGAGAGATCGGTGCGGCGGGGGATCCGCTCTATTCCGCGCAACCTACCGCCAGCGAATGGAAGCTGCGCGACTTGCAGCGCGACGTGACCGGCCGAGGCGTCAAAATCGCCATTGTCGACAGCCAGGTGGACGTAACCCACCCGGACCTCGCAGGACAATTCGTGTCCGAAGAGAACTTCGTCGGCAGCTCCCCGGGCCGGCCGGAAGCGCACGGCACGCACGTCGCCGGACTGATCGGCGCCAAGGCTGGAAACGGCATCGGTATCGCGGGCGTCGCACCCGGCGCCCGGATGATGGCGCTCAGGGCGTGCCGCGAAGTCGACGGCGGCCGGGCCACCTTGTGCAGTTCGCTCGCCCTTGCCCAGGCGCTGCAGTTTGCCATCGAGCACCAGGCCGACGTGATCAACCTCAGCCTCAGTGGCCCGCGCGATCAGCTGCTGGGCAAGCTTGTCGACGTCGCGCTGGCCCGCAAGATCGCCGTCGTCGCCGCCTACGACCAGGCCCAGCCCGACGGCGGCTTCCCGGCATCGATCCACGGGGTCGTCCCGGTGGCGGACGAAGCCCTTCATCCGCTGCCCGGTGGTGTGTACCTTGCCCCGGGCAGAGATTTGCCGACCACTCAGCCGGGAGGAGGATGGGGCCTCGTCAATGGCACGTCCTATGCGGTCGCACAGGTCAGTGGATTGCTCGCGCTCGCCGCCGGGCGCGGCAAGCGACCGTTGTCCACCAGCCTCGTGCGCGCGAGCGACGGCAAGGTCGAAGCCTGCGCAACGGTCTTCGGCGGTTCGGCCCGCTGCCCGTAGGAGCATTCGGCATGGACGCGGAGTGAGCGCGGCCGCGAGATTCTTGCTGTCTGCACTCGTCGCGGTGCTGACCCTCGGCTTGCCTGCCACGGCCCACGCGCAGGTCGCGGGGGCGGTCCTGGTGGAAAGCGACTACCGCTTGCGCGGCCGCTCGGTCAGCGACTAACGGCCCGTGGTCCAGGCCCGCCTGAGCTACGACGATGACAGCGGATTCTACACGGACGGCTCGGCGACTGTCGTCGCGACGCATTACGATGGGCCGCGTTTCCTCGGCTATCAGTTCGACGTCGGCTATGCCGCGCGCTTGGGTCCCTTGTGGACGCTCGATGTCGGCTTCGCTCACGACCACCTGCGATCACCCTATCCGGGGGGCTTCGGCTATCACCAGGACCAGGCCTATGTCGGCGCCACGCGCGGGCCCTTTTCGGCCTACCTGTTCGCCTCGCCGCGCTATGGCCGGCTGAAGACCGCGACCGTTTGCGGCCAGCTGGAGGCGACATTCGTCCCCGCCGTCAAATGGCACCTGACCGCGCATGCCGGCGCGCTCGACTTGCTCGATTCTTCCGAGCCGTTCACGAGGATATACGACTGGCGCCTAGGCATCGCCCGCGAGATCGGCGGCCTTGAGATCCATGCGGCGCTGTCTGGCGGCGTGCCGGGAGGCGACGCGCATCGGATCGGGATTCGCGCAAAATCGGCCCTGACGGCCGGCGCGAGCTTCGGCTTCTGACGCACCCGCACCGAGCCTAGCCGACGGTGATCTGGCCCTTCATGCCCATGCCGGAATGCATGAAATGCGTGCACGTGAGGGGGTAAGTTCCGGCCTTCTGCGGAGTCAGCGTGATGTCGACGGTCTGCTTGCCTTCCAGCTTCACCTTGCCGCCGACGACCTTGGCTTGATCCTCCGGCGCGATCGCGCTCGCGGAGAAGAATTCGGGAGCGCTGAAGTCATGACCGCCGCCGGCCGCATTCACCAGGTGAAGGCGATAGAGGTGGCCGCTCTGCAACGCTAATGCGCTCGGCGTGAACTTGAAGTTGGACAGCTCGACCGAAACGGTCTCGGGAGCCGTCGCCTGAGCGGTCAGCCCTGCCAAGGGCATTTGCGATGCAAGTAAGATGGCAACGGCGGCGAACCATCTGCGCATGTCCGTCTCCTGCAAGTCCGGGCCAACCTCGTTCTCTTGAGTAGTGGCAATCAACCACCGCGGTTCAATCCAGGCAAGCGCGCGGCTTTGGCCGCTCCGACAGGCAGTCGCTTGACGACCTTTCAAACCGCGCTAAGTCCCCGCTTGCCGTGGGGCGGTTAGCTCAGTTGGTAGAGCATCTCGTTTACACCGAGAGGGTCGGCGGTTCGAGCCCGTCACCGCCCACCATAATCTAGTCCTATGTGCAGCGGCGGTCACCCATCAAAACGGTGCCTCGCACAGCTATTCGGTGAATGTCCGCAATGGGTCGAAAGGCGACATTCGCGCAATGTCCGAATTGGGGGGAAAGCAGACATTCACGGCTTGCGTTCCGTGCGGCATGTATTGGCCGATTGCTGACTGTCCGCTCCTAGACACTGCTCGGCACTCAAAGGAATCCGGGTGCCAATTTCATGTGATGTTGGCCGGCCCAGCAGTTCCACCTGACCCGCGCTTGCTTCTGGCGACAAGAAAGCGTCAAACCGAGCGACTTTCCAGGCGCCCGGGAGGCTTCAGAGGAATGAATGTTCACCTGCCGCTGCCGCGACTGCCAGCGATGATAGCCCTCGCCGGCGCAATGATCGCCTGCATGATCGTGCTTTATCTGATCGCGCAGCCGTTCATCCCGGCTTTGGTCTGGTCGCTGACTCTGGCGGTGATCTTCGCCCCCGTAGAGCGCCGATTAAGAAGCAGAACGGGATCGCCTTGGGTGGCCGCTACGGTCACCCTGCTGCTCGCGGGAATCATTGTCGTGCTTCCGCTCGTTGCTGTTGTTTCCGCGCTGATGAATGAGATCATCGCGGGCGCCAGAAGTTACGGCACTTTGCTGTCGCCCGTCGGCTTGACCAACCTGCGGCAAAGCTATCCCCATGTAGCCGCCTTGCTCGACAGCCTCGACCGCTGGTTGGACTTTCCGCAACTGCTGCAAAACCTCACCGCTCAGTTCGGGCGGTGGAGCGGTCAGCTTGTCCAGGGATGGGTCAGCGGAATCATCACCCTGCTTCTGACCTTCTATTTTCTGTTCTATTTTCTGCGCGACAAGGCAAAGGCGCTTGCTTCCGTCGAGCGCCTCGTTCCGCTGAGCTCGAGTGAGTTCGCCGAATTCACCGGAAAGACCGTGCAGACGGTCTTCGCCTCGGTCTACGCAACCGCGGTGGTCGCGGCCCTGCAGGGCCTGCTGGGTGGATTGATGTTCTGGATCCTCGGGCTGCCGTCTCCGGCCTTCTGGGGGGTAATCATGGGGCTGCTGGCTATCGTGCCGTTCCTCGGTGCATTCGTGATCTGGGTGCCCGCCGCCATTGGCCTCGCGCTTGGGGGTCACTGGCTGGCCGCAATGGTGCTGGCGGCCTGGGGGACGATGGTAGTCGGCTTAATCGACAACATTCTATACCCCATTCTCGTTGGAAAGAGGCTCTCGCTCCACCCGATGGTGTCATTTATCGCCATAGTGGGTGGCCTGATATTGTTCGGCGCGCACGGACTCGTGCTTGGTCCGCTGACCGTCGCCGTGGCGCAGGGCCTGCTGGAGATCTGGCGAAGTCGGCTCGACCAGTATCTGCGGAATTCTGCTGAACATGGCACAGGATGAACAAGGAACCTCACGCACTGGATGTCGTCGCACCGGATCAGATCGCCCAAGGCGTTGTCAGAGCAACTGCACTAAAGGCTCTGAGTGCGTGGCTCCGCCCGCCGTGCTGGTGTAGTTTTCACCGAACGCCGCCGACTCTGGAACTGAGCCGGAGACTAGCGCAAGTTTGACAGAGGCACTTCTCTGCCGCGTAGCGGTTAAGGTGCAGTGAGGTCTGACAGTGCCCTGCAGCCCGCTTGGCGCCTCAATCCTGCGGCCGGCTCGTCGAGCCGGTGCTCGGGGGAAGCGCGGGGATCGTCACCTGTGGCGTGTCGCCGGTCAGGCTGGTCAGGTACGCCGCGATCTTGGCGGTTTCATCGGGTGTGAGGTCAACGCCGAGTTGAGTCTTGCCCATGACAGTGATCGCTTCGTTAAGGTCCCAAACCTGCCCGGTGTGGAAATAGGGGGCGGTCAGCGCAATGTTGCGCAGCGTGGGAACCTTGAACGAATAGCGGTCGGCTTCGTTCTTGGTCACGGTGAAGCGGCCCACGTCTGCAGGCGGGAGCAGCTTGTCGCCGGGCGGCGACTGGACGCCGAACTTCGAATACATCCCGCCGCCGACGTTCACGCCATTGTGGCAGTTGGAACAGCCCTTATCCATGAACAGCTGCAAGCCCGCCTTCTGCTCGGGGTTGAGGGCATTGTTGTCGCCGCGCAGATACCTGTCGAACGGCGCATTGGGCGTGACCAGCGTCGCCTCGAATACGGCGATCGCCTTTTGCACATTGTCACGCGTGATCGGGTCGGCGACCCCCGGAAAGGCCTTGGCGAAATAGGTGTTGTAGGACGGCAGGCTCTTGAGTTGCTCGACGATGTGTTCCTGCGGCGAGGCCATTTCCACCGGATTGACCATCGGGCCGCCGGCCTGCTCGAACAGGTCCTTCGCCCGCCCGTCCCAGAACTGCGCCACGTTGTAGGCCGCGTTGAACACGGTCGGCGCGTTGCGCCCGCCACGCTGCCAGCGGTGGCCGATCGAAGTCGATTCGTTGTCGGCGCCGCCGAGCCCGATCGCATGGCACGAAGCGCAGCTGATCGCGTGACTGGCAGACAGGCGCGGGTCGAAATAGAGCATCTTGCCCAGCGCCAGCTTTTCGGGCGTTGCGTCGTTCCCGTCTATCTTTGGGGGATTGAGCGGGATCGTCTTGAAGACCGCGCGCGCGGCTTCCATCAACTTGTCGGCCGCGGCGGCCATCGTCGGCTCTGCGACAGGGCCGCCGGATGCAGTCGCTGCGGGCTTGCTCGCCTGTCTATTACAGCCGCCAAGAGCGACCGTCAGGGCGGCTGTAGCAACCAGTACGCCGATCGTACGCATCGCACTCTCCCAGCTAGCTAATCGTCCTCTTTCCGACCTTGCTGCAGACTGGCCGTATTGAAACCCTCCTGGCGTTGTTCGGACGCCTCGGCGCTGCGCGGCGTGAACGCATGAGGATCATACTGCAGGATGAGAAAGACCGTCCCCGCCACAGTGGCTGCGGCCACGACCAACGCTAAAAGGCCGGGCGCCTCGCATCGAAGGCTGCCGGATGACGCCGCACGGGTTTCGTGCCGGTGATCATAGCGAGGAAGAGGTTCTCGCGCTCCACCAGGGACATCACGATGACGGCAGCAACATGAAGCCCCACCATCGCCAGCAGTGCCCACGCACTGGCCTCATGCAGATCTTC
>DATIQN010000042.1:0-86607 GCA_035470785.1 Croceibacterium sp.
GCATCGGCATCACGCCCTTCACCGGCAGGAGATAATTGAGGATGCCGAACACGCTCTTCTTCATCTCGCCGGCATACTTCGTGCCGCCGATGAGGATCAGCTTCTCGCTGAGGTTTACCGCCACCACCGTTTCGCTGCGGCAGCCGTGCCGCTCAGGGTCGGCGCGGAAGCTCGGCAGGTCGATGATCGTGTACTCGGGCGCGAAGTGCGCCAGGTCGTGCCGGTTCGGGCGCACAAGCAGGGTGCGGATGAAAAGGTTGTGCCAGGCCAGCTCGGTGATCACGCGCACATTTACGCGGTGTTCGGGCTGCGAGCCGCCGAACAAATCGGCGACGTAAAGCGTCGGCTTCTCGCCGAGCGCCTTGAGGAAATCTTCTTTCAGAGCCGCGAAGTGCGCGGGCGTCATCGGCACGTTGACCTTACCCCACCACACGGTGTCCTCGGTCTCGGCATCGCGGACGATGAATTTGTCCTTCGCACTGCGCCCGGTGTGCTTGCCGGTCTCGACCACCAGCGGGCCGTGCGCGGCCATGAGCCCCTCTCCGTTGCGGATCGCCTCTTCGACGAGAGCGGCGGTGCCAAGGTTGGCCTTGATCGCCGCACCGGTGGCAATGCCTTGGTCGGCGAGGGAAACGGAAAGCGTAACGGTCACGCGGGCTCTCTCCATAAACAAATGAAAAATCCGGCGGTCGCGCCGGGGTCGCTCCTGGGCCCGCGCATAGTCGCCGCCACCGCCGTCGTCAATTTGGCAGGCCGGCAGCCGGGCAACCGTGCCTGCGCCGACGAACGAATATCTAACAACAACAATTGTTTGCCGCTGGCCCATTCAGGCACAGCGGCAACCGGATTGTTTCGGCCGGGGCAAAGCTGTAACCGGTGTGGGTGCGAGCTAAAGCCTAATCCGATGACAAGTGATCCTGCCGAACAAGCGGTCGACCTGCCTGCTGACGAAGGCCGGCGAACGATTGCGCTGGTCGACGACGATCGCAACATTCTCACCACGCTGTCCATCGCACTACAGGCCGAAGGCTTTGCCACACGCGTTTATTCGGACGGCGAAGCGGCGCTGAAGGCGCTCAGCGAAAATCTGCCGGACCTCGCGGTGTTCGACATCAAGATGCCGCGGATGGACGGCATGGAATTGCTCACCCGGCTGCGCGAACATTCCGACCTTCCGGTCATCTTTCTCACCAGCAAGGACGAGGAACAGGACGAGGCCGCCGGCCTGGCACTTGGCGCCGACGACTACATCACCAAGCCGTTCAGCCAGCGCCTGCTGCTGGCGCGCATCCGGGCCATCCTGCGCCGCGCCGGCCCGATCCAGCACGTCGCCGGCGAGCCGCAGGCGGCCGATACGCCGCCGATCGATCGCGGACGACTGACGATGGACCCTGCGCGGCACCGTGTGACGTGGGACGGCAAGCCGGTTTCGCTCACCGTCACCGAGTTTCTCATTCTCGAGGCGCTCGCCGGCCGCCCGGGCGTGATCAAGAGCCGCAACCAGTTGATGGACGCGGCCTATCCCGACGACGTGTTCGTCGACGACCGCACGGTCGACAGCCATATCAAGCGCCTGCGCCGCAAGTTCCGCTCGGTCGATGCCGAATTCGGGGCGATCGAGACACTTTACGGCGCGGGATACAGCTTCTCCGATGGCTGAACGGGCGCCGCGCGCGCGCCGCGACCTCCTGCCCAATCCGTGGCGCTGGTCGAGCCACCTTTCGCTCACCACGCGCATCCTTGCGGTGAACATTCTGCCGCTGGCGCTGCTCGGCGGGGGCATCTTCTATCTCGATTCCTACCGCAAGCAGCTGTTGTCGGAGCGCTACAAGCTGGCGCGAATCGAGGCGCAGATAACGGCCGAAGCGCTCGCCGGGGCGACCCGCGAGCGGCAGGACGCCGTGCTCACGCAAATCGGCAAGGAACAGCACATGCGCTTGCGCATGTTCGATGCTCAGGGCCGTCTCACCGCCGACAGCTTTGTGCTCGACAAGCCGGCGTTCCAGCTCGACCGGATCGGCAGCGAAGCTCTGCAAGACAAGGCCGCGCGATGGCTCGACCGCGCCGTTGACACGATCGTCGGCGCCGAGGCGATCCCCGACTATATCGAGCCGAACGCGCCGCGCGCCGATGCTTGGCCCGAGCTGCGCCGCGCGCGCGAGGAGCATCTCACCCAGATCGAGCTGCGCGACGCGCCCGACGGCACACCGGTGATTAACGCCGCCGCGCCGGTCGGACTGTCCGGCACGACTCTGCTGACCACCCGCAACGCGGTCGACATCACGCAAAAGGTCCGCTCCGCGCGCAGCACGCTGGGAATCGCGGTCGGCCTGGCGTTGCTCATCTCGATCATGCTGTCGCTGTTCATGGCACGTACGATCGTCACGCCGCTGCGCACCCTGGCCCGCGCTGCAATTCGCGTGCGACTGGGACGAGGACGCGAGGTCGAGGTTCCCCGGTTGCCCGAACGGCATGACGAGATCGGCCTGCTGGCCCGCGCAGTGGCCGACATGACTGGCGCGCTGCGCCAGCGGATCGACGCGGTCGAAAGCTTTGCCGCGGACGTCGCGCACGAGATCAAGAACCCGCTCGCCAGCTTGCGCAGCGCGATCGATTCGCTCGCCAAGGTCGAGAACGCGGAGCTGCGCAAACAGCTGATCCAGGTGGCCGCGCATGACGTCCGCCGGATCGACCGTTTGGTGAGCGAAATTTCCGAGGCCAGCCGGATCGACGCCGAGCTGAGCCGCGCCACGTTCGAGCCGGTCGACCTGGCCAAGCTGGTCGCCAATGTCCTCGACCGACGCAAGACGCGCGGCGAGAACGGCACGTGTCGCGTCGAGCTGTCGCTCGAACGCGGGGCAGCGATGGTGGCTGGCGTGCCGCTGCGGCTCGAGCGCCTGATCGAGAACCTGCTCGACAACGCGGTCTCGTTCTCGCCCGAAAACGGCATGATCAAGGTTCGGGTGGCGCGTGATGACGACACGGTCGAGATGTCGGTTTGCGACCAGGGATCGGGCATTCCCGCCGAAGCGCGCGAGAAGGTCTTCACCCGGTTCCACTCGCTGCGCCCAGAAGCCGAAGACTTCGGCGACCACAGCGGGCTCGGCCTGGCGATCGGCCGGACCATCGCCGAAGCGCACGACGGCACGCTGGTGGTGCGCGATCCCGATGAAGGTACCGGCGCGTGCCTGGTCCTGACGCTGCCCGCGGCGTGATCGTCGCCAACGTCAGCTGCGTCGCAATCGGCGAGCGCGGAGTGCTGATCGAGGGTGAGCCTGGCAGCGGCAAATCGAGCCTGGCGCTCGCGTTGATCGACCGCGGCTCCATGCTTGTCGGCGACGACGGGGTCACGCTCGAAATCCGAGACGGCCGGCTGTGGGCGCTGCCGCCGCCGAACATCCCCGGGCTGATCGAGGTGCGCAATGTCGGGCTGGTAACGCTGCCGGCGTGCGCGGCGCCACTGGCCTTGGTGATCCAGTTGGACCCCGCCGCCCCGCGCTTCATCGACTCCGCCGAACCCGTCGAGCGCGCCGGCCATTCGCTTCCGCTTGTCGCGCTTGATCCCGCGAGCCCGGTCCTACCGCTGCTGGTCGAATATGCCCTGAAAACCTACGGTTTGGGCTGAGCCCTTCCCTTTCACGGGCCGAGCGAGCAAGAAAACCGCATGTCGCCCGACTCTCCCACCGACCGCCAGCGCATCCTGCTGGTCACCGGCATGCTCGGCGCGGGCAAGACCACTGCGCTGCACGAGCTCGAGGATCTGGGCTGGGAAGCGGTCGACAACTTCCCCATCCGCCTGCTCGGGCGCCTGATCGGGCGCGATGGCGAGCGGGCTGAAGGTGACACCCCGCCTCTGGCGATCGGCTTCGATTCACGGACGCGCGGCTTCGCGCCCGACCGGGTGATCGAACGAGTAAAGCAGTTCAGCGCGCGCGACGATCTTGAAGTGACCACCTTGTTCCTCGACTGCTCGACCGCCGAACTGCAGCGTCGGTTCGACGAGACTCGCCGGCGCCACCACCTGGCGCAGGACGTGCCGGTCGACCTCGGCATTCTCGCCGAACGCGAGCTGCTCGCCCCGCTGCGCCGCTGGGCAGACGTGCTGATCGAGACCACGCGGTTTTCGTCGAACGAGCTGCGGCAAGTCATCCGTCAGCATTTCGCCGGCGAATCGAGCGGGCAGATGACGGTGACCGTCTCGAGTTTCGGGTTTTCCCGCGGCGTGCCGCCGGCGGCCGACCTGGTGTTCGACATGCGCTTCCTCGACAACCCGCACTGGCAACCCGAGCTGCGCGACCTGACCGGGCTCGACGAGCCCGTCGGCGCGCATATCGTCAAGGACGAGGCGTTCGACGCCAGCTTCGGGCGCATTCGCGAGCTGCTGCTCGACCTGCTCCCGCGCTACGCGGCGCAAGGCAAGAGCCACGTCAACATCGCCTTCGGCTGTACCGGAGGGAGACATCGCTCTGTATTTACGGTCGAAAGAATCGCCGCGGCCTTGCGCGACGGGGGCTTTTCGCCGACCGTCCTGCATCGCAACCTCGGCTCGCGCGCGGCCGAACTTATTGAGGGGTCGCATCAGCCGTGATTTGGGTCTATGGCGCGCCTCCACGTCCGTCCGTAAGGGACGCGATCGGGCGATTTGAGAGACCTCTGACTACATGATCGGAATGATCCTGGTGACCCACGGCCGTCTGGCCGAGGAGTTCGTTCACGCCATGGAACACGTCGTCGGCGAGCAGCCCGACGTCGCCACGATTTGCATCGGCCCCAACGACGACATGGAAGCGCGTCGGCGCGAGATCGCCAACGCGATCAAGCGGGTCGACTCCGGCAACGGCGCGGTGATCCTCACCGACCTGTTCGGCGGCACGCCGTCCAATCTTGCGATCTCGCTGCTCAAGCGCGGCAAGACGGAGGTCATCGCCGGGATCAACCTGCCGATGCTGATCCGCCTGGCGGGCGCGCGCAAGGACCTAGACCTGACCGCCGCGGTCACTGCCGCGCGCGAGGCCGGGCGCAACTACATTACCGTCGCGTCGGAGTACCTGGGACAGGACGCGTAAGGCTCGCCCATGGCCGCCGCCAAGCAATCGGTCACGATCGTCAACAAGCGTGGGCTGCATGCGCGGGCGAGCGCCAAGTTCGTCGGTGCGGCGGCGCAGATGGACGGCACCAGGATCACCGTAACGAAAGACGGCAACAGCGCCGGCGGCACCTCGATCCTCGGGCTGATGATGCTGGGCGCGGCGATGGGCGATACGATCGAGATCGCGGCTGAAGGCGATGACGCCGAGGCGCACCTAGCTCAACTGGTCCAACTGGTCGAAAGCCGCTTCGGCGAGGACTGAGACCCAGTGCCCCGCCGCACGATCACCGGCTTCTCCAACCCCACGGTCAAGCTTCTGCGCAGCTTGCGCGACAAGAAGCACCGCAAGCACGAAGGGAGGTTCCTCGCCGAAGGCCTGCGCCTGCTGACCGACGCCCGCGAGAGCGGCCGCCTGCCCGAGATGCTGGTCATGGCGGATGTGCGCGACGAGCACCCGTTGCTCGAGGCGCTGGTGGCCGAAGTCGACAAGGCTGGCGGCGAAATCGTCGAGACCAGCCCGGAGATCCTTTCCAAGATCACCGGCAAGGACAACCCGCAGGCGGTGCTGGGGGTATTCGCCGAGTTCGACACCTCGCTCGCCGCGCTTGACCGCTCGGCGGCGTCGATCTGGCTGGTTGTTCAGGCGCTGCGCGATCCGGGCAATCTCGGCACGATGCTGCGCACCGGCGACGCGGTCGGCGCCGGGGGTCTGATCCTTGTCGACGACTGCGCCGATCCGTTCAGTGCCGAAGCGGTGCGAGCCAGCATGGGCGCGGTGTTCACGCAAGCGATCGCCCAGGCGCCGTGGAGCGAGTTCATCGCCTGGCTGCGCGAGGGAGAAGGCCAGCTCGTGGCGGCGAGCTTGCGCGAGGCCGTGCCCTACCGCGGCGCGCCGTACCGCGCGCCGTGCTTCATCCTCGTGGGCAATGAATCGCGCGGGCTTCCGGAGGGATACGAAGCGGCCTGCGACTTGCGCGTCACGCTGCCGATGCGCGGACGCGCCGACAGCCTCAACGCTGCGATGGCAGGTGCGGTGCTGGCTTACGAGGTGCTGGCCTCGCTAGAAGGCTAATCAGTCTCCGGAGACGAGGCTGACGATGCTCCACTTGCCGTTGCGGCGGGTCGCCAGCAGGCGATAATCGAGCAGGCTGCGTAACTTGTCGGTCGCGACGTAACCCGCCGTGCCGTCGATCATCGTAACATGCTGGAACGGATCGTCCGGCTTGAGCGAGCTGAGCGTGACGACATCCCACGAGATGGTCCGTACCGGCTTGCCCTTGGCATCGGGATCGCTGAGCAGGGGCACCTTCTCGCCGGTGACGAGCATGCCGTTCATCGAATCGACCTTGTCGATGTGCTGCTCGAAATACCACGGGATGGTGATGCCGCCCTGCTGATTGGCCGCGCAACCCAGGTCGAGCAGCTGGTCGAGCTCGTCCCACAGCATCCAGTTCTTGCCGTTGAGGCGCTTCTTGAGCTCGGCGCGGCCGGTGCCGCCGCCGAAGTCAAGCTTGATGTCCTCGGCGGCAAGCGCGGCGAAAGCGTTGGTATCGCGCGCCATCACTGCCTCGGCGAGCTTCTGGCGGAAATCGGCGGCGCCGGGCAGATCGCCGCATGTGTCGCGCGGCGCGTAGGGGCCCGAGGAGAGCGGCTTGGGCTCGGGCTTCTTGGCCCCGACGAGCTCGGAGGCGGTTTGCGCGAGCCGGTCGGACGGCGCCTTGTGCCGGTTGCAGGCCGTAGCCATCAACGCAAGCGGCAGCACCGCCATCGAGCACCACAACCGCGCCGTCATCCGCCTTCGTCAACCTCCTCGACCTGCGTTCCGCCGACCAGCCGGACGGGCGCGGGATCTTCCAGGTCACTACCTGTATAGCGCGGCGCGCTTTCGACAAGGGGCACCTCCTCGATTTCGCGCTTGCCGATTTCGATGCCCTTTTCGGCCAACCGCTTGCCCGAGGAGAGCACGTTGCGCTCAAAGCTGCCGACGAACTTGTTGTAATTGTTGACCGCACTTTCGAGACCGCCGCCGACGCGCTTCAAGTGATCGGCCGCAACAGCGAGCCGCTCGTAAAGCTCGGTGCCCAGCCGTCCGATCTCCTGCGCCTCGCGCGCAAGGCCGTCCTGCCGCCAGACTTGTGCCACCGTGCGACAGATCGCCACCAGGTTGGTCGGGGTCGCCAGCAAGACGCGACGTTCGAAGGCGAAATCCCAGAGTGTCGGGTCGTGCTCGAGCGCAGCGGCGACGAAATGCTCGCCGGGAACGAACATCACCACATAGTCCGGCGCGTCCTCGAACTGGCTTTGATAGCTCTTGGCGCTCAGTTGCTGGACATGGTTGCGCATCGACTTGGCGTGCGCGTCGAGCGCCTTGCTGCGGACCTCCTCGTCATCGGCTTCGAACGCTTCCTGGTAGGCGTTGAGCGAGACCTTGGCGTCGATCACCAGCTTCTTCTGCCCGGGCACGTTGATAATCGCGTCGGGGCGCAGGCGCCCCTCGTCGGTGTCGATCGAATGCTCGAGATGGAAGTCGGTGTGTTCCGACAACCCGCATTGTTCGAGGACGTTCTGCAGCGCCCGCTCGCCCCAGCGTCCGCGCGCCTTGGGCGCGTTGGTGAGCGAATTGCCGAGCCGCGCGGCTTCCTGGCGGATCGCCTCCTGCCCCACGCGCATGTTCTCGATCAGGCCCGTGAGCTGGCCGAAGCTATCGACCCGCTTGGCCTCCAGCGCGGAGACGTGCTCCTCGTAGCTCTTGAGCCGCTGGTGAACCGGGTCGAGCAGCGACTTGACCGCTTCCTTGTTGGCTTTCTCGGCATTGCCGAACTTCTCCTCGGCGCGCTTGAGGAATTCCTCCTGCGCCTTGCCGAGGACCTCCCCGCCTGCGACCTTGAACTGCGCCAGCAAGTCCTCGCGCGCCTCCTTGAGCTGCGCGAGTTGCTTGTCGAAGTTCTCGGCATTGGCTTCGAGCGTAGCGATGCGGATTTGCGCCTGGCCGAGTTCGGCCGCCGCCCTCTTGAAATTCTCTTCGTGCTCCTTCGCCGCACCGTCGCGCTCGGCATGGCGCGCTTTCCAGTCGGCCGTGGGGCGTGAGCCGAGGACCCAGCCGATCGCTCCGCCCGCTGCAAGGGCGCCGAGAATGAGAAAGACAGCAGTCATATCCATAGTAGCCTCCATGATCGCGCGGATGTGGGCGACCATTACGGTCGCCCACTACTGCGCGATCAGGCAAGGCGGGCACACATCATTGCCCAGAAGTCGTCGAAGCCGAGTTCGAAATCCTTCAAAGCCTGCCAACACCGTCTGTAACGGCGCGGACAGCGACATAGGAAGTTACCGAAATTATCGCGGCACTCCCAGTACCAGCCTGCCTCCTCCTCGCACAGTTCCACGCGCCATGAATTCATGGCGTGCCTCCCTGTGCAGGGCAGAATTTGCTGCTTGATGCGTTCGAGCCGCCGCCGTTATCAGCGTTCCCCCTATGCTAGCCCGATGTTTCGGTTGTTAGGGATGGGGTTCAGCTAAAAAGTTACAACGATTCGAGGGACTCTTACAGCACGGAGCCGAATGCCCCGATCCTAGCCGCCCTTGTGAGCCGGACAGCTAGAAATAGCAGGAATCGTCAGCATCAGAAAGTGGCCAGCGCGGTTTTCCCCACCGGCTCCCTCTATAGCGGCTGTTCGTTCTGCGCCAAAATCACCCTTGAGATTCGCCCTCGCTCGATTGTATGGGGCGCTTACAATTTCGGACTCGCGAAATTTTCGCGTAAGTGAACCGATGCCGAGCCCGCCAACGGAAGAGGACGCCTTATGGCCACCGATATCGAGATCGCCCGCGCAGCCAAGATGAAGCCGATCACCGAGATCGGGGCCCGCCTCGGAATTCCGGAAGATGCGCTCGAGCCGTACGGCCGGACAAAGGCCAAGATCGCGATGGACTGGATCAAGAAGCAGCAGGATAAGCCCGACGGCAAGCTGATCCTGGTCACGGCAATCAACCCGACCCCGGCGGGCGAAGGCAAGACCACAACTTCTGTCGGCCTCACCGACGGGCTCAATCGCATCGGCAAGAACGCCGCGGTCTGCCTGCGTGAGCCTTCGCTCGGGCCGTCGTTCGGGATGAAGGGCGGAGCGGCCGGCGGCGGCTACGCGCAAGTCGTGCCGATGGAAGACATCAACCTGCACTTCACCGGCGATTTCCACGCGATCACCAGCGCGCACAACCTGCTCGCGGCGATGATCGACAATCACATCTACTGGGGCAATGCGGAGAATTTCGACACTCGCCGGGTCACCTGGCGCCGTGTGCTCGACATGAACGACCGGGCGCTTCGGCAGATCGTCAACTCGCTGGGCGGGGTGTCGAACGGTTTCCCGCGCGAGACCGGCTTCGACATCACCGTGGCCTCCGAGATCATGGCGATCCTGTGCCTGGCCACCTCGATGGCCGACCTCGAGGAATCTATCGGCAACATCATCGTTGGCTATCGCCGCGACAAGTCGGCGGTGCGCGCGCGCGACATCAAGGCCCACGGGGCAATGGCCGTGCTACTCAAGGACGCGATCCAGCCGAACCTCGTGCAGACGCTTGAGAACAACCCGGCGTTCATCCACGGCGGCCCGTTCGCCAATATCGCCCACGGCTGCAATTCGGTCACCGCGACCAAGACCGCGCTCAAGCTGGCCGACTACGTCGTCACCGAAGCCGGCTTCGGCGCCGACCTGGGTGCCGAGAAGTTCTTCGACATCAAGTGCCGCAAGGCCGGCCTTTCGCCGTCGGCGGTGGTGATCGTCGCCACCGTCCGGGCGCTGAAGATGAACGGCGGCGTCGCCAAGGCCGAACTCGGCACCGAAAACGCCGACGCGGTGAAGAAGGGCGTGGTCAACCTGTTGCGCCACATCGAGAACGTGCGTCAGTTCGGCGTTCCGGCGGTGGTCGCTATCAACAACTTCCATACCGATACCGAGGCCGAGCTTCAGGTGATCAAGGAAGCCGTCGCCGAAGTCGGCACCGAAGCGATCGTCTGCACCCACTGGGCCAACGGCGGCGCGGGGACCGAGGCACTGGCCCGGAAGGTCGTCGAGATCGTCGATAGCGGCACGGCCAATTTCGCCCCGCTCTATCCGGCGGAGATGCCGCTGTGGGACAAGATCAACACGATCGCCACGAAGATCTATCGCGCCGACGAAGCCATCGCCGACCAGTCGGTTCGCAACCAGCTCAAGGCCTGGGAAGAAGCCGGCTTCGGCAACCTGCCGGTGTGCATGGCGAAGACGCAGTACAGCTTCACCACCGATCCGACCCGGCTGGGCGCGCCGACCAACCACACAGTGCCGGTGCGCGAAGTGCGCTTGGCGGCCGGCGCCGGGTTCGTCGTCGCCATTTGCGGCGACATCATGACCATGCCCGGCCTGCCCAAGGTGCCGAGCGCCGAGGCAATCCATCTCGACGAGAATGGCCAGATCGAAGGGCTGTTCTAAGCTCCGATATTCCCTGAAGGGTTCG
Organism: Croceibacterium sp.; assembly: GCA_035470785.1. Lineage (GTDB taxonomy): Bacteria > Pseudomonadota > Alphaproteobacteria > Sphingomonadales > Sphingomonadaceae > Croceibacterium_B. Next base: position 10,589 of record DATIQN010000042.1, read on the forward strand.
AACGCGCCGCTCCGTTTGGGGCGGCGTTTTCGTTTTGGGGCGCAGGCTTACTCGTTAAGCTCTGCCGGGTAGAGCCTGGGACACCGCGACCAGTCAGCCCGACCCGGGTCCAGCATCGAAACGAACCTCGCCGTGCCCCAGACCAACCTCGACATCGAATGCGACCGCCTCTCCCACGTCGTCGACGGCGCCTTGTTCGAACGGTTGCGGTGGGAGCGGAACGTGGGCCCAGTTCTGGCGCGGCTCGTCGCCCTCGCCCATGCGGCGCTCGACCAGCGCAGTGAAATCGAGTTGGCTGAAGAAGGCGCCACGCGCGACATCAAGCGCTTCATTCTCAAGGTTCACGGCAACCGCGTCATGGCCGTGACCATGCGCGTCGAAGCGAACCGGGCCATCGTCGACGGCCAGGCGATCGAGCGCGGCCGTTACACGCTGGCGAGCGGCGCGCCGCTGTCGGCGGGCTTCGACGAAGCCGACGAGCAATGGATGGCCAACGCCCTGCAGGAGCTGTTCAGCCGCGTCCGGGCCTGACGTTCGGCCATTAAGCCGATGATTTACCGAAAATTCATTCATGTTGCGTTCCGTGGTCCGCTGTAGAGATGCCGCCTTCGGATCGATCCAAACCCATGGTCGAGGGCAAAACCCGATGGGCAAATAGTCGTGTTTAGGTTAGGAACCGACGCGACACGGACGGATTGAGGACGATATGTCGCTCGCTCGTGTATGTAGCCGGGCATGGTTCTTCGGGCCATGTCTCGCGCTCGGACTCTCCCTCGCACCACCAGCGTTTGCGGTGGACGCTCCACCTGCGCCCACATTCCAGGCGCAACTGGTCTCGCGCTCGACCGGTGAGCTGGCGACATTCTACACCTATCACGCGACGCCGCTGTGGGTTCACGCCGATGGCTCGCTCGACCCGGCTGCCCTCGAACTCGTCCAGTTTGTCGAGACTGCCGACGAAGATGGTCTCGACCCTGCGGCGCTCCACGCGTCCGAGCTCGCCCAGACGGTCGCCCAGGCGCAAAGCAATCCCACGCCCGCGGCCTCGGCCGATGCCGAAGTCGCGCTGTCGCGCACTTTCGCCGCCTACCTGACCGCCCTGCGGCAGCCGAGCGATGCGACAATGCAATATGAAGCCGCCCAGCTGCGGCCGCGCGCGACGGGGACTTTCCAGACCTTGACCGAGGCCGCGAAGGCGCCGGTGCTGGCGGAATACATTCATAACATGCGCTGGATGCACCCGCTTTACGCGCCCTTGCGGCGGGCGCTGATGACCCAGCCAGCGATTGCGCCGTTGGCCCGGCAACTCGCCATCACCAACCTAGAGCGAATCCGGGCGATTCCCGCGCAGCCCAACGGGCGCCATCTGATCGTCGACGCGGCCAACGCCACATTGTGGATGTACGATGGCGACCGCGCGGTCGATTCGATGCGGGTCATCGTCGGCAGGCCCGACAAGCAGACCCCCGCCTATGCCGGCTATGTTCGCTACGCGATCCAGAATCCCTACTGGAAAGTGCCCGACGACCTGGTGCAGTCGCTCGTTGCCAGGAACGCGGCCTCCTTGGGGACGGCGTATCTCAAACGGCAAGGCTACGAGGTTGTTTCAGGCGACAATTTCGATGGCGACGTCGTCGATCCGCATACCGTGAACTGGGCTGCGGTCCACCGCGGCGACGTGCATGTTCGGGTCCGCCAGCTCCCCGGGCCGATCAACTCGATGGGCAAGGTGAAGTACGAATTCCCCAACGTCTACGGCATCTACCTGCACGATACGCCCGAAAAGAACCTGCTGACCAAGGACATCCGCCAGATCAGTAACGGTTGCATCCGTCTCGAGGACGCCAAGCGGCTAGGCCTGTGGCTGATGCAGGGAAACATGCCAGCTCTGACCTCTGCGCCGGAGCAGAAGGTCGACTTGCCGACGCCGATACCGATCTACGTCACTTATCTCACCGCACACGCCGAAGGCGATCGCGTCGCCGTGAGCGCCGATCCCTACAATCGCGACGCGAAGGCTCTCGCCTCGCTGGCATCGCGCGACTGACGTAGGTAACCGCCGGCGGTCCTAGGCCGCCTTGCGCAGCTTCTCGAGCTTCTTAAGCACCATCGTACGCTTGAGGCGGCTCAGGTGGTCGATGAACAGCACGCCTTCGAGATGATCCATCTCGTGCTGAATGCACGTGGCCATCATCCCGTCCATGTCCTCTTCGTGGACCTTGCCCTCGAGATCCTGCCAGCGAACGCGGCAATGTTTCGGACGTTCGACGTCGGCGTAGATCTCCGGGACCGAAAGGCAGCCCTCCTGATAGGTCGACAGCTCCTCGGCCGGGTCCACGATCTCGGGGTTCACGAATACTCGCGGGTCATGCTTCACCGGTTGGTGCGTGTGGTGGTGCCCGCCGTGGTTGCATTCCTCGGGCTCGGCGTCCTCGTCGGGCTCCTGCAGGTCGATCACCAGCAGGCGAATCGGCTCGCCGACCTGCACGGCGGCGAGGCCGATGCCCTTGGCGGCATACATCGTCTCGAACATGTCGGCGGCGAGCACCTTCAACCCATCGTCGAACGCGACGACGGGCTTCGATACGGTCTTCAGCCGGGGGTCCGGCACTTCGAGAATCTCACGGATAGCCATGGGTGAAAGATAGGCATTTCGCGCTGTAACGACAAGTGAATGCCGGAACCCCGCGCCCCTTGCACGGATTAACCTCTACGAAGGAGCACGTCATGGCCGACAGCACGCAAACCATCGTCGATATGGAGACCCGCTTCTGGAAGGCGCTGGTCAACAGGGATACCGGAGCGGCGGCCGCGATGATCGCCGACGAGTGCCTGATCACCGGGCCGAGCGGGGCGATGCGGATCGATCCGGGCAAGTACACGGCCATGATGGAAGACGGCCAGTGGACCCTAGACACTTTCGAATTCAGCGACCTGAAGGTGATTTTCCCCGCCGAGGACACCGCCGTCGTCGCCTACAATGTCCACCAGAAGGGTGAACTGAAGGGCGAGCCGATGGACCTTCAATGCGCCGACAGCACCGCATGGGTGAAGGACGGGCGCGCGTGGAAGTGCGCCCTGCACACCGAGACCATCCTGGACCGGGCGTGAGCTAATCCGCCGGACGATTGAGAAACATGCAGGCCAGCGCCAGCAAGCTGACCGCGCCTGCGATCGGCAGCCACCACTTGAAGAATTGCCAGTAGAGCTGCGCCGTGAAAGCGCCGCTGTCGTCGACGTAGATCCCGAGCGGATTTCGCTGCGCGAGGTCGTCGGCCATCCACAGCGAGGGGATCGCCGACGCCACCAGCGCGAACAGCCAGCCGCCGACGAGCCAGCCGCGCTTCATCCAACGGGCCTGCGCGCCCTGAGCGCCTGCGCGAGGGTGCCTTCGTCGAGGTAATCGAGTTCGCCGCCGACGGGCAACCCGTGCGCGAGCTGGGTGATGCGCACCGGGTAGGCCTCGAGCCGTTCGGCGAGATAGTGCGCGGTCGTCTGGCCTTCGAGCGTGGCGTTCATCGCCAGCACGACCTCATCGATGCCCCCTGCGGCCACCCGCTCGATCAGCTTGCCGATGCTCAGGTCCTCGGGCCGAATGCCTTCGAGCGCCGAAAGCCGCCCGCCGAGCACGTGATAGCGGCCGGCGAACAGCTTGGCGCGATCGAGCGCCCACAAGTCGGCGACATCCTCGACGACGCACAATTGCCGCGGATCGCGGCGATGGTCGGCGCAGATGCCGCACGGATCGCGCGTGTCGACGTTGCCGCAGACGTGACATTCGACCAAGGTGTCCTGCACCGCCGAGAGCGCCTGGAGCAGCTGCCCCAGGGCTGTCTCGCGCCGCTTGACCAGCCACAGCACCGCCCGCCTCGCCGAGCGCGGGCCGAGGCCCGGAAGGCGCGCCAGCGCCGCGCTCAGCGTCTCGATCTCTTGCGATGCCATGGGCCGGCAGATAGGGCCATGGCGGGCGCTTAGGAAGGGTGGCAATGCGGATCATCTTCATGGGCACGCCCGAGTTCGCGGTTCCAACGCTGCTGGCGTTGCACGAGGCCGGGCATCAGATCGCGGCGGCCTACACCCAGCCGCCGCGCCCCGCAGGCCGCGGCAAGGCAGAGCGCAAGTCGCCGGTCCAGTTGGCCGCCGAAAGGCTCGGGATCGAGGTTCGCCACCCGACCACGTTGCGCGATCTTGAGGCGGAGGCCGATTTCCTCGCCTTGGAGCCCGAACTGGCCGTCGTCGTCGCCTATGGGCTGATCCTGCCCACGCCCATCCTCAACGGGCCCCGGCACGGCTGCCTGAACGTCCACGCCAGCCTGCTGCCGCGTTGGCGCGGGGCGGCACCGATCCAGCGGGCGATCCTGGCGGGCGACAGCGTGACCGGGGTCACCATTATGCGGATGGAGGAAGGGCTCGACACCGGGCCGATGCTGGCGACCGCACGGGTGCCGGTCGAAGACAAGACGAGCGGTGAACTGCACGCCGAGCTGGCCGAAATCGGCGCTCGGCTGCTGGTCGAGACTATCGCCCAGCTCGACCAAACGAAGGCGGAGCCCCAGCCCGATTTCGGCGCGACCTACGCGGCCAAGATCGACAAGGCCGAAGCGCGGATGGACTGGTCGAAGCCCGCCGAGCTGATCGAGCGCGAAGTGCGCGCCTTCGCCCCATTCCCGGGTTCTTGGTTCGAGCTCGATGGCGAACGCATCAAGGTCCTCCGCGCGCGCACTATCGGCGTCAGCGGGTTCGACGGCACGGTGCTCGACGACGCGCTGACCATCGCTTGCGGACAGGCGGCCCTTCGCCTGTTGATCGTGCAGCGCGCCGGGAAGCCCGCCATGCCGGCCGAGGACTTCTTACGCGGGCATCCGGTGGCGATGGGGACCGTTCTGCGGTGACTCGCTTCGCGCTGACCCTCGAATTCGACGGCGGGCCCTTCATGGGCCTGCAGCGGCAGGATCACGGCCCGAGCGTGCAGCAAGCGGTCGAGACCGCAGTCCACGCGGTCACCGGCGAGACAGTTACGATGCACAGCGCCGGCCGCACCGACAGCGGCGTGCACGCGCTGGCAATGCGCAGCCATGTCGACATCTCCAAGGCGATCGAGCCGTTCCGCCTGATGGAAGCGCTCAACGCGCGCCTGCGGCCTGACCCGATCGCGGTGCTCGCGTGCGAGGCCAAACCCGATGACTGGCACGCGCGCTTCTCGTGCGTCGGCCGCGCTTACGAATACCGCATCGTCAACCGCCGGGCGCCGCTGACGCTCGAGCGCGGCCATGCCTGGCATGTCGCCCGCGACCTCGACGCCGACGCGATGCACCGCTCGGCGCAGATGCTCGTCGGGCGGCATGACTTCACGACTTTTCGCTCAGCGCATTGCCAGGCAAACGACCCGGTGAAGACCCTCGACCGGCTTGTTGTGCGACGCGAAGGCGAACGCGTGATTATCGAGGCGGCAGCGCGTAGCTTCCTGCACCACCAGGTCCGCTCGATGGTCGGCACGCTGGCGCTGGTCGGCCAGGGACAATGGCGCGAGGAGCAGGTCGCCGAGGCGCTCGCCGCGAAAGACCGCGCCGCGCTCGGCCTCAACGCGCCGGCTGAGGGCCTGTACTTCGTGACGGCGCTCTATCCGGACGAATAGCCGGGTCGCCGGTCGGTAGCGGCGCCGGCGAAGGCGTCGGCAGCTTGCCGGTCGGCTGCACCCGCAGCCCGTTCCTGTCGATCCGCAGGTCGACCGGCATGCCGTTGATGTTGGTCGTCAGCGTTGCCCCGTTATCCTGGATTTGCAGGCTCGACTGGCCATCTCCGAGTGGGATTTCGCCGAGGTCCTGGACGTCCTGCGGCTGAACCGGGCCTTCCGGATTGGGCGACGGGGTCGGCCGCACGGGCCGCGGCGCCGGCGCGATATTGAGCGCCTGGACCATGAAATCGTGCCAGATCTGGGCGGGCACACTGCCGCCGTGCACGCCGTTGAGCGGCGTGTTGTCGTCGCGGCCGATCCATACGCCGACCACCAGGTCGCCGGCGTAGCCGACGAACAGCGCGTCGCGATTGTCCTGCGTGGTGCCGGTCTTGCCGAAGCTCGCCACCGGCAGCTTCGCCGCGCGGCCCGTCCCTTGACTCACAGTGCGCGCCAGCAGTTGCTCGATTTCGTCGTGGTCGGTGCTCGAGAGGCGGTGGCGTTCGGCGAACAGCCAGTCGAACCAGCCTTCGCCTTCAGCCGGGAAAGCGCGCGGTTCGACCGGGAACTTGTTGCCCGCGACGCCCGCGTAGGCCGAGGTCAGCTCGAGCAGGGTCATCGTCGAGGTGCCGAGCGCGAGGCTGGGATCGCCGCGCGCGAGCGGCGAGGTCACACCGAGCTTCTTCGCTTCATCGATCACGGCCTCGTCGCCGACCGTCTGCATCAATCTTACCGCGGCGACGTTGCTCGAGCGAGCGAAGGCGTCGGCCAGCGTGATCCGATCGGAGTAGTTTCCGCTGGCGTTCTTTGGCCGGTACGAGCCCTGCGCGATCTCGCGGTTGTCGATCGTGCTGTCGGGCGTCATCCCCTTCTCGAACGCGGCAAGGTAGACGAACAGCTTGAAGGTCGAGCCGGGCTGGCGCTGCGCCTGCGTGGCGCGGTTGAACGGCGACTTCCGGTAATCGGTGCCGCCGACCATGGCGACGACCTCACCGTTGGGATGCATCGCCACCAGCGCTACCTGTGCCCCGCCGAGCGGCGCGCGCTCGACCACGCGGCGGGCGATCGACTGCAGGCGTGAATCGAGCGTCGTCCTCAGCGTCTGACGCGAATAGCCGACATCGCTCAACTGGCGCGCCTGCGGCAGCGCCCAGTCGGCGAAATAGGTCCCGGTGGGCAGATCGTTGTTGGGGCGCACGTCGAGGCGGGGCGTGGGTACAGCGCGCGCCTGCGCCGGAGTCATGTATCCGGCAGCGACTTCGGCTCCGAGCACCGTGCGCATGCGGTTGCTGGCGGCCTTGAAGTTGCCGGTCGGCGCATAGCGCGACGGCGCCTGCAGCAGACCGGCCAGCATGGCTGCCTGGGCGGGCGTCAGCTTCTCCGGCTGGCGGTGGAAATAATGCAGCGAAGCCGCCCGCAAGCCGTAGGTGTTGTCGCCGAAATAGGCATTCGACAGGTAGCGCTCGAGAATCTGGTCCTTGGTCAGCCACGCTTCGAGCCAGAACGCGATCAACGCTTCGCGCGCCTTGCGGCCGAGCGTCTGCTTGGGCGAGAGGAAAGTGAACTTGGCGAGCTGCTGGGTAATCGTGCTGCCGCCCTCTGTGCGACCGGTGGTCAAATCGCTCCAGGCGGCGCGGGCGATGCCGCGCGGGTCGACGCCCCAGTGCTGGTAGAACCGCCGGTCCTCGATCGCGATGAACGCATGGACGACGTGCGCCGGTAGCTTGGCCACTTGCACCGGCTTGTCGACATTCGCCCCATTGCGCGCGATCGGCGTCCCGTCGGCGGCCAGCAGCGTGATCTCGGGCGGGGCAATGGGCTGCAGCGACTTCGACAGCGGCGCGGTGATCGCCAGCCACAGCACGATGAGGATGAACAGACCGAGGAACGCGAGACTGCCGCGGCCGATCCACCACCAGCGGCTGTGCTTCTTCTTGCCCACCTCGCCTTGCGAGAGGTCGGACTTTGGCTCCCCCGGCTTTGTCGCGCCGAGATAATGGTCGATCTGTTCGAGCCGCGCCGCCCAGCGGTCTCCGGGCGCGTCCTGCAGGGAATAGTAAGTGGGCTCGTCGGAATCGCGCGCCGGCGGAACCTCACCCTTTTGCTTGCCGGACCGATCCCAGAACATGCGCATCGCTTACTGTTTTAACTCCATAACACAGTTTGGCGAGAGCCGGTTAGAAATCAAGCCCGAGCGCAACGAACGTATGGAAGCCGCTGCCCCCACCGTCGGTAAACGTCGGTCCCCCCGATGCAAGCAATCGCAATGGGCCCTTGAGGTCGACAATGCCGCCAACCCCCAGGCGCGTCGAGGCTCGCCCACCGACGGTGTCCGCGCCTTGCCGGTCGGCCTCGGCGCCGACGAGCACCGTCTTGCTCACCTGCCGCGTTACCGCAACGCCGCCGGTCCAGTAATCGCGATTGCCTGAACCCGGATTGACCGCATAGCCGCCGCCGCCGAACACCGACCACCGACCACCGGCCCATGTCCTTTTGCGCCCAGACGGACAGCAACGCCGTGACGCGCCCTGCCCCCATCTCTTGGCTCGCGGTCGGCAATGTCACGCCGGGGAAGGCGGCGATCTGCATTCCGGCTTCTTCGTCGTGATAGAAGCCGTATTTCACCGAGGCTTCGAGATCGCCCGCCCCCCCCGCGCCACCCTCGCGCATCGTGCGTGTAGGCGGCCGGCACGCCAAGCGTCAGCTGCAGGTCGGACGCGGCGTCGTAGTTGATTTCGGTCTCCAGCGCGCCGGCGAATTCATTGCCGCTGCCGTCGGCTTCGAACAGCGGGGCATAGATCTCCCAATGCCCCACCTCGGTCGGTTCGGGATCGTCGGTCAGGAACGGCGGGCCGGCGCTGGCCGGCACGGGAACGGCCAGCAATGCGAGGCCGAGCACAAACCCAACGCGACTCACGCCTTGGCCGAACTTTCGTGCCCCGGATGTTCGCCCGGCCGCTGCGGGATCAGCCAGATCAGCACGACGATGGCGGCCGCCAGCACCAGCGAGGCGACCGGCCGGCTAAGGTCGAAACCCCCTTTGTCGATCGGCTTGTCGAACAGATCGCCGAGCGTCGCGCCCAACGGACGCGTGAGGATGAACGCGGCCCAGAACAGCATGACGTGGCTGAGGCGGGTCCAGAAATAGAACGCCGCGATGACCGCCAGCGATGCGCCGAAGAAGAGCGCCCCGCCGCCGTAGCCGAGGCTCGAATCGGCGATCCAGTCGCCGAGCGCGGTGCCGAGTGTCTGCGAGAAGGTGATCGTGATCCAGTAGAACGTCTCTTCGCGCGGGCTGACGATGGTGTTGACCGAGATCGACCCGCAAGTCCGATGCCACGCGAACAGCGACAGCAGCACCAGCGCAAAGAGCAGGGTGGAGCCGCCGGCGTAGCCGATGCCGATAGAACGCGTTGCGAAATCGGCCAGCGTCGTGCCGGCTGTCGTCGAGGCGACGATGGTCGCCCAGTACAACCAGGGGTTGAATTTGCGCGCCCTGATCTGCGCCCAGACGAGAACGATCAGCAGCACCCCGAAGATCGCCGTCCCGACTAGATAGCCGTTGAACCCGCCAGCACCCGCTTCCGGCGTGGTCTCGCCTAGCCAGCTCATCGAAACGGTGTCGCCGCCGGTCTCACCGAGCGTAGTGGCGAGGACCTTGATAATCCAGAACCCCAGCGTGACCGCGGGGACCTTGGTCAGCGCACGGAATTGGGCGTCGGTCACATCAAGCCTTCGCGACGACGCTTTCCGGCAACTCGTCGCCAAACACGCGCTGGTAATACTCCGCCACCAGCATCCGCTCGGCCTCGTCGCACTTATTGAGGAACGTGACGCGGAAAGCGAAACCGACGTCGCCGAAAATCTCGGCGTTCTGCGCCCAGGTGATCACCGTGCGCGGGCTCATCACCGTCGAGATGTCGCCGCCGATGAAGCCCTGGCGGGTCAGCTCCGCGACGCGGATCATGTCGGCGATGGTCTTGTCGGCGATCTTGGTCTTTGACTTGACGATCTCGAGCTCGACGTCGGCCGGCAGGTAGTTGAGCGCGGTGACGATGTTCCAGCGGTCCATCTGGCCTTGGTTGATCGCCTGGGTGCCGTGATAGAGCCCGCTGGTGTCGCCGAGGCCGACCGTGTTGGCGGTCGAGAACAGGCGGAACCAAGGGTTCGGACGGATCACGCGGTTCTGGTCGAGCAGCGTCAGCTTGCCCGACTGCTCGAGCACGCGCTGGATAACGAACATCACGTCGGGACGGCCGGCGTCGTATTCGTCGAACACCAACGCCACCGGATGCTGCAGCGCCCACGGCAGCAGGCCTTCGCGGAACTCGGTAACCTGCAGCCCGTCGCGCAGCACGATCGCGTCGCGACCGACGAGGTCGATGCGGCTGATGTGCGCGTCGAGGTTGATGCGAATGCACGGCCAGTTGAGCCGGGCGGCGACCTGCTCGATGTGCGTCGACTTGCCGGTGCCGTGATAACCCTGGATCATGACACGGCGATTGTGCGCAAAGCCAGCCAGGATCGCGAGCGTGGTGTCCGTATCGAACACGTAGGCGTCGTCAATATCGGGCACGCGCTCGTCGGCCTTGGAGAAGGCGGGGACTTTCCAGTCGCTATCGATGCCGAACGTCTTGCGGACGTCGACTTCGGTGTCGGGGGCGGCCATCAGCGTGCCGGATTCGCCGTGGGTAGAGGTCATTTCATTCATCGCGCGCCACGCCTAGACGCGCGGACTTAGTGCTGCAACAAACAATGGCAACTGTCTGCCGAGAGGGAAACGCTCCATGAAGATTTACGGATTTCCGCTGTCGCCGTTCGTGCGCAAGGTCGTTGTCGCCGCGCGCGAGAAGGGGCTTGAGTATGACCTGATCCCGGCCAACCCGAGCCAGCCGACCGAAGAGTTCCTCAAGGTCAGCCCTTTCAGCAAGATCCCGGCGATCGAGGACGGTGAATTCTGCCTCGCCGATTCGACCGCGATCGTCACCTACCTTGACGCCAAGTACCCCGAGCCGGCGCTGTTCCCGGCCGACCCAGAGGCGCGCGGACGCGCCGTGTGGTTCGAAGAGGTGTCCGACACTGTGCTGGTCCCGGCCGGCGCGCCGATCGTGGTCAACCGCTTCCTGCGGCCGAAGATTTTCGGCACCGACGGTGACGAAGCCGCGGCGCTGGCTGGCGAGGAAGCGATCAGGAAGCCGCTCGGCTATCTCGAGAGCGCTGTCAGCGACAGCGGCTGGCTCGACTGGAACTACTCGATCGGCGACATCGCCGTAGCGTGCACGATCAAGACGCTCAGCTACACCGGCTGGACGCTCGATGCGGCAACTTATCCCAAGCTCGCTGCATGGTACGGCCGGGTGACCGAGCGTGCGGCCTGGCAGCAGGCCGCCGACGAGGAAGACGCGGTCTTCGCTTCGATGAAGGGTTAGCCTACCTTGGCGGGCAGGTGGAACAGATCGATGAAGCGATCCGCAAGTGCGCGGTCGCCCTCGATCCGGACCCTATGCCCCGCCAGCTCTTGCGGGGGCACCTTGCCGTAGAACACCGCCGCGAGCAGCGGTGCGGCAGGGGCGCGGAAGATGATCTGCGCGTCGTCTACCGATCCTCGCCTGATCGGCAACTGGCCGTCCTTCAATTCCGCCAGGTAGCCTTCGCCGGCGACATCGAAACCGATGGTCGCGTTGAATTCCTTCGCGCGCGCCTTGTCGAGCATCGTGCGGAAGCTCAGCATCAAGGAGACCGGCGAGAGCGGCAACGTCGGGTCATGCCGCGTCGAAGTCGCCGCCCAGCGGCCGAGCTCCTGGATCGCTGGCTCGGCGAGATAGCCCCATTCGGTGAGCTCGTAGATCTGCACGTTGGCCGGTGGCGGCAAGGTGCGCCGCACAACCGCGCCGGCGCGCTCGAGGCTTTCGAGCCGCTCCGTGAGTACTTTGGCGCTGATCCCGCTCAGCGCTTTGCGCAGTTCCGAGAATCGGCGCCCGCCTAGCATCAGCTCGCGGATCACCAGCAGCGACCAGCGCTCGCCGACCAATTCCATAGCAAAAGCAGTACCGCACGCGTCCTCGTACCACCGGCCGTGGCGGGCGTCGGACGACTCGGTTTCTTTTTGTAACTTCACGGTTGCTTTTAGTAACTCATTGCGGCACGAATCGCAAGTCCCGAGTCGCGGAAGCCCAGGAGAGGTTGGAAATGAGCGACACCGCCACACTGCCACCCGAGGCTGAGCTTCAACCGGCGCAAGAGGTCGCGGCGACGAGCAAGACTCGCTGGATCGGCGAGAGCGCCGACTACCGCCAGGCTCGCACGGCGCTGCTGGCCGATGAAATTGCCCTGCGCCGCCAGATCCAGCGCGTGGCCGAACGACGCCGGGCACTGCCGCCCGGTCCGGTGGCCGAAAACTATCGCTTCCGCGACGAGCAGGGCAACGAGATCGGGCTGGCCGACCTGTTTGGCGAGCACGACACGCTGTTCACCTATCTGTGGATGTACGGCCCGGAGCGAAAGCGCCCTTGCCCGATGTGCACCTCGTTTGTCGGCTCGCTCGACATTCCCGCGCGCGATATCGAGCAGCGCCTCTCGATCGCCATAATCGGCCGCTCGCCCGTCGCCCGCCAGCTCGCGTTTGCCCGTGAGCGGGGATGGCGCAATCTCAAGTTCTACCAACCCATCGGCGAGGACTTCGCTCGCGATTTCCAGTGGATCGTCGATGGCGACGAGTGGGCCCAGGTGCTCGTATGGAAGCGCGACGGCGAGCAGGCCCGGCTGTTCTGGGCGGCCGAAGGCGGCTTCGAAACGGCAGACCCCGGCTTCGATCCACACCTCGCGCCCGATCCGACCCCGCTCTGGACCGTCCTCGACTGGACGCCTGATGGTCGCGCGGCCGACTGGTATCCAAAGCTCGAATACTGACCCGATCCGAAGAACAGGAGACTGACGATGAGCAAGATGATCTTCGTGAACCTGCCGGTGGCCGACCTGCCGAAGTCGCGCGCCTTCTACGAAGCCGTCGGCTTCACCAACAACCCGCAGTTCACCAATGAGAGCGCCGCGGCGATGGTCTGGTCGGATACGATCGTCGTCATGCTGCTGAAGCATGAGTTCTGGAAGACCTTCACCAGCAAGACGATCCCGAATGCCAAGGAGAGCGCGCAAGTGCTGCTTTGCGTCGGGATGGACAGCCGCGAGGCGGTCGATGCGATCGTGGCCGATGCAACGCGCGCCGGCGGCGAGGCGGACCCGACGCCGACACAGGATCACGGCTTCATGTTCGGCCGCAGCTTCGAGGATCCCGACGGCCACATCTGGGAGACGATGTGGATGGATCCCAAGGTCGCAGCCGGCGAGATGCCGGTCGAACATATCGAAGCCTGAGGAGAACTGGCATGGCCACAAAACCCGCACCTGTCGTCACCGCGTTCGACTGGGTTCCCGACTTCGCCAAGGGACTCGTTCGCGATTTGCGCGTGCGCTGGGCATTCGAAGAACTCGGCACCCCTTATGCCGTGGAGAAGTTTGGCGCCGCCAGTCCTCGGCCCGAGAATTACGTGAACTGGCAGCCGTTCGAGCAGGTTCCGGCTTTTCGCGACGGCCAGGTCGAGATCTTCGAAACCGGTGCGATCCTGCTCTACATCGCCGAAAAACACGACGCGCTGCTGCCGCGGGACCAGAAGGCACGCTGGCGGGCGATCTCGTGGCTCTTCGCCGGGCTCAACAGCGTCGAGCCCTCGCTCATGCGCTATTTCGCCTACGAAGTGTTCAACAAGGGCAAGGACTGGGCCGAGGGCGCGAAGGAAGCGGTCCTGCCGCTGCTGCGCCAGAAGCTCAAGCGGGTGAGCGACGCGCTCGGCGACAACGACTGGCTCGCCGGCGAATTCTCGATCGCCGACATCATGATGGTGACCGTGCTCAACAACCTGAAGGACACCGGCTTCGTCGCGGAATACCCGAACCTCGCCGCATACCACGCGCGCGGAACCGCGCGGCCGGCATATCAGCGCGCGCTCGAGGCGCAATTGGCCGACTTCGACGGCCCGCCGCCGCAAGGAAGAGGCTGAGCCATGCATCTCGACGGCTTCGTCATCCCGGTGCCCGAGGCCAAGCGGCAGGCCTATCTCGAGATGGCCCGGTGGTTCGACCAGGCGATGATCGACCTCGGCGCGCTAGAGATCGTCGAGGGCTGGGAAACCGACGTGCCCGATGGCAAACGCACCGACTTCCGCAAGGCGGTGGCTGCCGAGCCGGGCGAGAAGATCGTCTTCTCGTGGATCCTTTGGCCCGACAAGGCGACCGCCGACGCCGCACACGAGGCGATCCACCAGGACGAGCGCTTCAAGGCGATGACCGAGTTGCCGTTCGACGGACGGCGGATGATCTTCGGCTCGTTCGAGCCGATCCTGAACTTAAGGAGAGAACCATGACCGGAATGCCCATCTGGTATGAGTTGATGACGCCCGATCCTGCGGGGGTGGCGCCATTCTACCGCGCCGTCGGGGGATGGGACATTCCCGCCGCCGGCAACGCAATGCCGAACGGATCGGAATACCGCGAAATCAAGCGGCCTGACGGAGGCAACCTCGGCGGCGTGCTGACGTTGACCAAGGCCATGCAGGACGGCGGTGCCCGGCCCGGTTGGATCCCCTATTTTCACGTGAAAGGGGCCGAGAGGGTCGTTGAAACCGCCGAAGGCATGGGCGCCACAACCCACATGGCACCCACCAAGATGCATGTCGGCACCTTGGCGATGATAGCCGACCCGCAAGGGGCACCATTCTACCTGATGGACCCCATTCCACCAGCGAATGATCCCAATGCCAAGAGTGACGTGTTCGACGAAGCGAGGCCTGGCCACTGCCGCTGGAACGAGCTTGCCACCACCGACGCCCAGGGGGCGAAAGGGTTCTACGCGAAGTTGCTCGGCTGGGAGTTCAAGGATGTCATGCCGATGGGCGCGGTGGGCGATTACCTGTTCATCGACGCGGAAGGCCGACGGATCGGCGCGATCAATCCGATGATCCGCGAGGGCCAGCCGCCGATGTGGGTGCTCTACCTCGGCGTCGACGAGATCGGCCGCGCGCTCGAAGCAGCGAAGGCCAACGGCGGCGCCGTGCTTCACGGTCCCCATGAGGTGCCCGGCGGAGACCACATCTTCGTCGCCAGCGACCCGGCGGGCGCGATGGTTGCCTTCGTCGGCCCAAAAGGGGGATGATCGTGGCGAACAAGGCAACCAACTGCATCTGGTACGATAGCGGCGCCGAAGACGCGGCGAAGTTCTACGCCGCGACCTTTCCTGACAGCTCGGTCGGCGAGGTCCACCGCGCGCCGGGCGACAATCCGAGCGGCAAGGAATGCGCCGTTCTGACGGTCGAGTTCACCGTCTGCGGTATCCCCTGTCTCGGCCTTAACGGCGGCCCGCACTTCACGCCGAGCGAGGCGTTCTCGATCATGGTCTTCACCGACGAGCAGGAAGAAACCGACCGGTACTGGAACGCGATCGTCGGCAACGGCGGGCAGGAGAGCATGTGCGGCTGGTGCAAGTACAAGTGGGGCATCAGCTGGCAAATCACCCCGCGCGCGCTGATGAAGGCGACGACGAATCCCGACAAGGCCGCCGCCAAGCGCGCGTTCGACGCGATGATGACGATGAAGAAGATCAACATCGCGAAGATCGAAGCGGCGCTGAAGGGCTGAGGGATCGAGCATGAGCAACATCGAGATTACCGCGCTGAAGAGCGTCCCCGAACCGGCCAAGGGCCTGGTGCGCGACATCCGGGTGCGTTGGGCGCTCGAGGAAGCGGGCCTTCCCTACGCCGTCCGCAAGCTCGACATGCGCATGGACCTGCGCGACGACCGCCCGGCCGACTATCTCGCCGAGAGCCCGTTCGGCCAGGTACCAGCCTATCGCGACGGCGACGTGGCGATGTTCGAATCCGGCGCGATCGTGCTGCATATTGGCGAGACGAACGAAGCTCTGATGCCGCGCGATCCGCAAGGCCGGGCGCGAGCCAAATCATGGGTGCTTGCCGCGCTCAACAATGTCGAGCCGGCGACATGGAACTACGCGATGCTGCGCGTCTTCTATGGCGGACAGGACTGGGCCGAGCAGGCGCGGCCCATCTTCGAGGAGACAGCGCGCAAGCGGCTAGAGCCGGTGGCCGCCTATCTCGGGGACAACGACTGGCTGGAAGGCCGGTTCACCGCCGGCGACTTGTTGATGGTCTGCGTTCTCAAGATCGCCGGCCGCACGGGTCTGCTGGCCGATTTCCCGACGCTCGCCGCCTACCAGGCGCGTGGCGAGGCGCGCCCGGCCTACCAGCGCGCGCTGGCGGCTCAACTCGCCGACTTCGAGAACCAGCAGGTCACCGCTTAAGGATCGCCCCATGCTCGCACTCTACGGCCACCCGTTCTCGTCCTACACATGGAAAGCGCTGATCCCGCTTTACGCGGACGGCACTCCGTTCGAGTTTCGGGAGTTTTCCCAACACGCGGCGTTCGTCGGCGAGGCGCATCCCGCGGGCAAGTTCCCGGTCCTCACCGACGGTGGCGTCACCGTTGTCGAAGCGACCGCCATCATCGAATACCTCGCCGTTCACCACCCGGGCGAAGCACCGCTGATCCCTGTCGAATCCTCGATTGCCGTAACAGCGCGGATGCTCGACCGGGTCTTCGACAACTACGTCATGGGCAACACGCAACGCGTCGTGGCGGCCTATTTCGTTGACAAGGACAACCCCGGCACAAAAGGCATGGGGGACGCTCCCGACGCGCACGAAGTCGAAGCCGGCAAGGCCGGGTTGCGCCGCGCCTACGCCTGGCTGGAGAATTGGCTGTCCGCCAATCTCCTGCCGCCCAATGTCTCGCTGGTAACCTGCGCCGCCGCACCGTCGCTGTTCTACGCCGACTGGGTAGAGCGCATTCCCGAGGACTGTCCGAAGCTTGCCGCCTTGCGCGCCGAACTACTGGCGCTGCCTGCGGTAAGCCGCTGCGTCGAGGACGCGCGGCCCTACCGCGCCTACTTCCCGCCCGGCGCGCCCGATCGCGATTGATGGAGAGGACCGATGCACGAGCTTTCGATCACCCGCTACATCGACGCTCCTCCGGCAACCGTCTGGGATGTCATGGCCAACCGCCTTGAGGAATGGTGGTGCCCGAAACCCTGGCGTGCCGAGTTCGATAACCTCGAACGCCGCGCGGGCGGAAACGGCAGTTGCACGATGTACGGCCCCGGCGGGGAAGTGCACTCGCATCTCGGCACGGTCCTCGCCTGGGACGAAGGTCGCCGCTTCGCCTTCACCGATGCCATCCAGGGCGATCTCGAACCCGCCGGGCCGTTCATGATCGGCATCTGGCAAGTCGAGCCGGAAGGCAGCGGGACACGCTATACCGCGCGGGCCCGCCACTGGACCCAGGTAGACTCCAAGCGACACGAAGAAATGGGCTTCCACGAAGGTCGGGGCGCCTGCGCGGACCAACTCGTCGCGATGTGCGAGAATCCTTGATTCGTAGCATTTGTTCTCGTATTGTTCTAAACCTCTTAGGCAGGAGCGATTCGCGATGGCGGCCTTCACGTTCTTCTACAATCCGATGAGCCGCGCTCAGATCGCGCGCTGGGCGTTGCACGAGGTCAAGGCCGATTACGAGCCTGTGCTGATCTCATGGGATGCTAAGCCCGCGGCGCTGCTCGCGGCCAATCTAATGGGCAAGTTGCCAACGATCATCCATCATCACGACGGCCATGATCATGTAGTGAGCGAAGCGGCCGCCGTGTGCCACTACCTCGCCGCCGTGCATCCGCAGGCCGGGCTGCTGCCGGGCGAACACGAGCTGGCCGACTATTTTCGCTGGCTGTTCTTCGCCGCCGGCCCGGTCGAACAGGCGGTGACCAACAGCGCTTTCGGCTGGCTGCCCGACGAAAGGCAGCAGATTAGCATCGGCTTCGGCAGCTACCAGCGGACCATCGACTCGCTCGAACAGTGGTTCGCCGGACACCACTTCGTCTGCGGCGAGCGCTTTACGATGGCCGACGTCTACGTCGGCTCGGCAATCGACTGGGGGCTGGCGTTCAAATCGATTCCCGAGCGGCCCGCCTTCGCGGCCTACGCCGAACGCTTCCGGGCTCGCGACGCGTACCTGGAAGCCAAGGCCGTCGATAACAAGCTGATCGAAGAAATGCGCGCGAATGCTTGAGGGCCGCTGCGCTTGCGGCGAAGTGCGCTACCGCCTCGCCGGGCGGCCGTTCGCGGTGCACTGCTGCCATTGCCGCGACTGCCAGCGTGAGACCGGCTCGGCTTTCGTTATTAACGGGCTGATCGAAATGCCGATGGTGGAGGTCACCAGCGGCGCACCTGAAACGATCGATACGCCCTCGGCGAGCGGCAATGGACAGAAGATCGTGCGCTGCCCGACCTGCAAGGTCGCCCTTTGGAGCCACTACGGCGGAATGGGCGAAAAAGCTGCTTTCGTCCGCATCGGCACGCTCGAGAATCCCGACGCTTGTCCGCCGCAGGTCCACATCTTCACCCGCAGCAGGCAGCCGTGGTTCGATCTGCCCATGGACGCACCCGCATACGAAGTCTTCTACAGCCGTGACGATGTCGAGAAGTTGTTTGGGAAGGATGGCGCCGAGCGCTGGCGGGCCCTGCGAGGCGCTTGATTGGCTCGTCAACGGCCGGACGCCAGGGCAAGGTTCCCAAGCGCCCGGCTGCTAGGTATAAACGCCTATGCCCGATCCGATCCGCCGTTGGTTCGTCGCCCATCCAGAAAGCGTCGGCGAGACCTATCCCGAACACTTCGGCGTCGCGACGCGTTTCGGGCTGGCGATGGTCGGCGGCGGGCTCGCCTGCCTGGTTCACGCATTGGTACCTGCGTTGTTCGTCCGAACCGGCAGTACAACCATCAAGGAACTCTACGGCGAAATGGTGGCTCGCCAGCCCGGCGCGCCGCGCCCTGCCCACGAAGAGCCCCACTGGCAGCCTGAATACGAAATTTGAGCCGACGCTCAGGCGCACGCCGCGGCCTTCCGCAACAGCTGGTAGGCTTCCACCACGCGCTGCAACCGGCGCTCGTGGCTGCGATCCCCGCCGTTGCGGTCGGGGTGGTAGCGCCGGACGAGCTCAGAATAGCGCCGCCGCAGCTTCGTGCGGTCGGTTTGCGGGTCGAGGCCCATGACACCCAGCGCCTCGCGCTCCATTGATGTGAAGCGGGCCCACGCGCTATCGAAAGCACGCCGGCTTCCGGCCCGCACACGAATATCGTTGGCCCGCGCGCCGATGGCGTCGAGCGGGTCGTGAAAGTCCGCCCACCTTGGCAGTCCGTCAGCGCCTGCATCGGCGCGGAACGCGCGGGTCTCGGTCTGCCAGCCGGCTATCGGCGATTGCGCGGCAAGTATCTCGTCGGCGCTCATTCCGGCGAACCAGTCGTAGGCCGAATTGAACTCGCGCACGTGGTCGAGGCAATACCAGCGCCACTCGCCCGGCCCGTCGAAACCGGCGGCGCGCGAGCCTGGAGCACGGAACTCGCCGGCCTCGCGGCATCCGTCCGCTTCGCATTCGCGGCCCGTCTCGTCGTATCGGCCGTGGAACCTCTGGCTTCGCATCGGCTATAGGATGGGGAGAGTCGGCCCGGAAGGAAACCCCAATATGGCAGGAAGTGTCGCCCACGAGATCGAAACCCTGCTCGGCCACGCCTTCGTGCCCACGCGGCTCGAGGTGCTAAACGACAGCGCCCGCCACCACGGCCATTCGGGCGACGACGGCAGCGGCGAATCGCACTTCACTGTGGTGATCGAAAGCGTCGCCTTCGCCGGCAAGAGCCGGCTTGAGCGCCAGCGGATGGTCAATCGCGCGCTGGGCGATATCCCCGGCCAGCGGGTCCACGCGCTGGCGATCCGCGCCTTCGCGCCGGGAGAAGCCGGATGAGCTACCAGCTGTGGTACTGGCCAGGCATTCAGGGCCGCGGCGAATTCGTCCGGCTCGCGCTCGAAGCTGCCGAGATCGAATACGAGGATATGGCGCGCGAGAAAGGGGCCGAGGCGCTGGTCGAGGACTTGCATAGCCGTTCGGGCATCAAGCCGCTCGCCCCGCCCTACCTCGTTGATGGTGACCTGTGCATCGGGCAGACCGCGCACATCCTCGCCTTCCTCGCCGACCGGCACGATTTCGGTGCCGGCGAGCCCGAGACCGATCTCCAGCTGATCCAGCTCCAGCTCGACGTGACCGACATCGTCGCCGAGGTGCACAATGTACACCATCCGGTTGCGGGTGCCCTTTATTACCATGACCAGATGGACGCAGCCTACGAAGCCGCTCAGCACTTCCGCGATGAGCGCATCCCGAAGTTCCTCGACCACTTCGAAGGCGCGCTCGAGGAAAACGGCGGGCCGTTCATGCTCGGTGACGGCTGGACCCATGTCGACACCAGCCTGTTCCAGCTGATGGAGGGGCTCGACTACATGTTCCCCAATCGCATGCGCCAGATCGACTACCCGCGGCTCGACCTGTGCCGCCAGGCGGTGATGGAGATCGACGGCATCGCGCAATACCTTGCCTCAGACCGGCGCCTGCCGTTCAACGAGGAAGGTATCTTCCGGCACTACCCGGAGCTCGACAGCGACTGACCTGTGCTTGCGCGGCGCTGGCTTAACGCGCAGATTGCCAGCGGATTTCGAACGGGGAGGACGTCACGATGGCCGCGATTTTTCTGGTGCCGCTTGCCTTGCTAGTGGTGTTCGCGCTGCGCTCGTTCCGCATCAACCAGGAATACCAACGCGGGGTGCTGTTCAGGCTCGGTCGGCTTGGCACAACCAAGGGCCCGGGAATTTTCTGGCTCATCCCCCTTGTCGACCGCGTGGTGAAGGTCGACCTGCGCACGGTCACCGTCGCACTCGAAACCCAGGAAACGGTAACGCGCGATGGTGTGGCGGTGCGGGTCAACGCGGTCCTGTGGTACCGCGCGGTCGACGCTTCGCGTGTCGTGACCACAGTCGTGAACTGGAACGGGGCGGTGATCCAGGCGGCAGAAACCGCCATGCGCGACGCCATCGGCCAGAGCGACCTCGACCAGATGCTCAAGGACCGCGTCTCGATCAACAAGCGGCTGCTCGAAATGCTCTCGAACACCTGTCTGCAGTGGGGGGTCGATATCGACGCGGTCGAGATCAAGGACCTCGATATCCCTGAGAACATGCAGCGCGCGATCGCCAAGGAAGCCGAAGCGATCCGCGAAAAGCGAGCACGCATCATCAAGGCCGAAGGCGAAAGCGAGGCCTCGGCCAAGCTCGCCCAGGCGGCCAAGGTGATCAGCGGCCAGCCGGGCGCGCTCGAGCTGCGGCGTCTGCAGACGCTGTCCGAGATCGGGGTGGAGCACAATTCGACGATCATCGCCATGTTCCCGACCGAGCTGCTCGAAGCGGCGCAGAAGATCGTCGGACCGAAGAAATGAGCCTCCTCAAGACCGTCACGCCCATCAGCCACGACCTCGGCAGTTTCGAGGTTCGCCGCGCGGTGCCGAGTCCCGAGTGCCGCATGGTCGGGCCGTTCGTGTTCGTCGACCAGTTCGGCCCGGCGCAGCTCGCGCTTGGTGAGGGAATGGACGTTCGGCCGCACCCGCACATCAACCTCGCCACGGTGACCTGGCTGTTCGAAGGCGCGATCGCCCACCGCGACAGCCTCGGCACCTTCTCGACCATTCATCCCGGCACCGTGAACCTGATGACCGCGGGCAGCGGCATCGTCCATTCGGAGCGCAGCCCGGCGGCCGAGCGCGCCGCCGGCCCGAAGCTGTACGGCATGCAAACCTGGCTAGCACTGCCCGACGGCCGCGAGGAAATTGCCCCGGCGTTCGAGGCGGTCAGCGACCTGCCCTTCGTTTCCGATCGCGGCGCCAGAGCGCAGATCATCATGGGTTCGCTATGGGGCCAGACGGCGCCGACCACTACTTACGCCGGAACGATCTATGCCGAAATCCTGCTCACCGGCGGCGGCGCGATCCCGATCGAGGCCGAAGCCGACGAGCGCGCAGTGATGCTGGTGGGGGGCGAAGCAACGCTGGATGGCGAACCGCTCAAGCTCTACGAGTTGAACATCCTGCAACCGGGCGAAGAAATGACGCTGCGCTCAGGGCTCGGCGGCCGCGCTATGCTCCTTGGCGGCGAGGCGTTTGCCACGCGTCGTTACGTCTGGTGGAACTTCGTCAGCTCCGACCGCGAGCGGATCGAGCAGGCCAAGACCGACTGGCGCGAAGGCCGCTTCGCGAAGGTCCCAGGGGACGACAAGGAGTTCATCCCCCTGCCCGAAGTGCCCAAGACCGTCAGCTATCCGTAAGCGTGGCCGGCCGCGCATTGGGGCGCGGCCGGCTAGCTTGGCAGGGCGATCGGCTCAGCCGGCGACAAAGGTCGCAGTGTCGAACGCCACGCCCTTGGTGTTGAGCTGCTCCATCGCGCTGCCGTGCGCCGTCTGCTTGCACCGCTGCCACGCCGAGAACGACGTGAGGTCGCGAATGTCGGGGCGCTCGCACGCCGCGTCGACGCGGTCGGCGAGAATTTTGGTCCCGGCCGGCGAAGCGAGGTCGAGATCGCTGTAGGGAACCTGGACCGTAACCGGTTCCGCAGCGGCCGGGGCAACGGCGATGAAGGCGAGCGAGGCGGCGATGGCGGCGTTGATGGCATACTTGTTCATGGATCATACTCCGGGGGTCTGACGCCTTGATCGGCGATGCAGCCCGTATGATCGCGAGACGTCGCAAGACTTTGCCGCGCGCGCCGCAAATTGTCGGAAATTGTACGGCATAGTTCGCGACCATCAATACGGACAAAGTCAACGATTAGTGAGAGTTCGGCCTCGCAACCGATTGGATTCTAGCCCTCAATTCTGCGACAGGCGTTACAATTCGCCCAACTTCGATCCGCTTAAGGCTTCCCGAGCCACTCGACCCACGCGCCATGCGGATGGGCTTCGGCCAGCTTGACCGGCTCTTCGCCGCCCGGCCAGTAGCGAATGCGAAGCTCGTGCTTGAAAGTCTCGCGATTGGTCTCGAGCGCGATCCAGGCCAGCGGTCGACTAGCAGCCGCCTTTTCGCCCGCTTCCTCCATGCCCTCGGTAATCGCCTGTTGCGTCGGTTCGGGCAGGTATTGCCAGACAATCGAATGGAACAGGACGCGGGTAACGCCTTCCTCCTGCGGCTGCGCCAGCCGGCCGCGGACGAACTCGCCGGCGTCCATTCTCACCAGCTCAGGCGGCATGCGCTCGGCCATCGCGATCGCGGTGTCGATCCGCGCCATGCGCTGGGTCGCGTCGGGCCAGACATAGGCCTTGAGGCGCAGCGCCTGCTCGGGATCGGTCAAGTCGACGGGCGACTGGTCGCAGCCGCGCGCCGCAACGATCTCGACCTTGCCATCGGGCGGCGGCGGACCGCGCCATTCGGGCGCGATTTTCATGCGCGACAAGCTCGGCCCAACTGTCACGCCGCCTAGGTCGTAGCGATAGCGGGCCATCATCGTGTTGACCCCGGCGCTGGCGCCGATCTCGTTGAGCTCGAACTTCGGTCCGAGCCGCTGCGAGAGCCACAGCAGCCCAGCCATGATGCTTGCCGAGCGCCCCGCCTCGTTCGTCTGCGGCGGGCCGTCGAGCCACGCCATCAGTTGCGCGTCGTACTTCGCCACCATGTCCACGACGATCGCGTCGATCGCGGCCTGGTCGGTTATCAGCCCGGCATAGACCGGCTCCAGGCGCCGGTCCTCACCCGTAAGGCACAACCAATGCAATCCGCCGGCAATGCGCAGCGGCATCGCGTCCGCCAGCACCAGTCCCTGCCAGTTCGCCATGCGCCGACCGGTGGCCGTATCGGTGTCGAGGATCGCCAGTTCGGCGCGGATGACACGCGCGGTGCGCGGCGCGTGAGCTTCCTCGGCATGGCGGGCCTGCCATTCGATCGCCTCGCGGACGTCGAGAACCGCCATCACCGCGTTGTCCGCCATTTGCGTTGCCCTTTCCGCGCCCGCTGACTATCTGCGCCGCGATGCCCCAGCCGCTGACCTTCGCCGTGCCCAAGGGGCGCATCCTCGACGAGGCGCTGCCGGTGATGGCGAGCGCCGGCCTCGTGCCGGAAAGCGCGTTTCACGACAAGGGCAACCGCGCGCTGTCGTTCGCCTGCGAGGGGAGCGACATGCGGATCATCCGCGTGCGCGCGTTCGACGTCGCCACGTTCGTCGCGTTCGGCGCGGCACAGGCCGGCATCGTCGGCTCGGACGTGATCGAGGAATTCGACTTTTCGGAGCTGTACGCGCCGGTCGACCTCGATATCGGCCACTGCCGGCTATCGGTCGCCGCGCCGCAGGACGCGGAACCCGCCGGCCATGCCAGCCACATCCGCGTGGCGACCAAGTATCCGAACATCACGCAGCGCTGGTACGAGCGGCAGGGCATCCAGGCCGAGTGCATCAAACTGAACGGCGCGATGGAACTGGCGCCGGGACTCGGCCTCTCCGGACAGATCGTCGACCTCGTCTCGACCGGGCGCACGCTGGCCGACAACGGGCTGGTCGAGACCGCGCGGATCATGGACGTCTCGGCGCGGCTGATCGTCAACCGGGCCGCACTCAAGACCGATCCGCGCGTCGCCACGCTGGTCGAAACGTTCCGCACGCAAACTGCAGAGGCAGCGGCCTGATGCAGCGGCTCAAGACCTCCGATCCTGAATTCGAGGCCAAGTTCGCCCGGCTGGTCAACGACCGGCGCGAGAGCGACGTCGACGTGGCGCACACGGTCAGCGATATCCTCGCCCGTGTCCGCGATCGCGGGGACGAGGCGCTGATCGAGCACACCATGCGCTTCGACAACTATCCGCTGCGCTCGGAAGAGGACTGGAGGATCGCTCCCGAAGCGTGCGAGCACGCTTTCAAGGCACTTGAACCTAGGCTGCGCGAGGCGCTCGAACTCGCGGCGACACGCATCAGCGCTTATCACCGCGACCAACTGCCGAAAGACCGCGATTTCACCGACGAAGCCGGGGTCCGCCTCGGCGCCCGCTGGCGGGCAGTCGATGCGGCCGGGCTTTATGTCCCGGGCGGACGAGCTTCCTATCCTTCCTCGCTGTTGATGAACGCGATCCCGGCTCAGGTCGCCGGCGTCGAGCGGCTCGTCGTGGTCACGCCCACACCGAAAGGTGACGTCAACCCGCTGGTGCTTGCCGCCGCGCACCTCGTCGGCATCGAGGAAATCTGGCGCATCGGCGGAGCGCAGGCGATCGGCGCGCTAGCCTATGGCACCGAGCGGATCAGGGCGGTCGACGTGGTCGTCGGCCCGGGCAACGCCTTCGTCGCCGAGGCCAAGCGGCAGCTCTACGGCGTGGTCGGCATCGACATGGTCGCCGGACCGAGCGAGATTCTCGTCATTGCCGACGGCAAGAACGACCCCGACTGGATCGCCGCCGACCTACTGAGCCAGGCCGAGCACGATCCCAATGCGCAATCGATCCTCATTACCGACGATCCGCTGTTCGCCGAGCAGGTCGAGGACCGGATCGACGTACAGTGCTCGATGCTGGCGACCCAGCGCGTCGCGCGCGCAAGCTGGGACGACTACGGCGTGCTGCTGGTAGTGTCGGACATGTCCGAAGCCCCCGCCCTCGCCAACCGCCTCGCCGCCGAGCATGTCGAGCTGGCGGTCGACGATCCAGAAACCATGTTCGACCAGATCCGCCACGCCGGCAGCGTGTTCCTCGGCCGGCACACGCCCGAGGCGGTCGGCGATTATGTCGCCGGGCCCAACCACGTGCTGCCGACCGGTCGCCGGGCGCGTTTCGCCAGCGGATTGTCGGTGCTCGACTTCATGAAGCGCACAAGTTTCATTTCAATGGACGAAGGCGGTCTTGCCAAGATCGGCCCCGCAGCGATTTCGCTGGCAGAGGCGGAGGGCCTGCCGGCGCACGCCAAGTCGGTCGAGCTGCGGCTCAAATGAGCCGGGGCGGACCCAAGCGGTCGCGGGCGCGCGCGGCAGCGCGCCTCGCCGCGGTGCAGGCGCTGTACCAGCATGAGATGGAAGCCACCGCGCAGGCCAGGCTGCTCAACGAGTTCCACCAGCATCGCCTCGGCCGCGAGATTGAGGACGAGCAGTATACCGAGGCGGACGTCGACTTCTTCGACGACCTGGTCATCGGCACTCTCGCCCGCCGCGATGAAATCGATGCGTTGTTGAGCGAACGGCTGGCCAAGGACTGGAGCCTCGCGCGGCTCGACAAGACCATGCTGCAGATCCTGCGGGTCGGAAGCTACGAGCTGCTCGCGCGGCCGGACATCCCGATCGGCACCGCCATCAGCGAGTACGTCGATGTCGCGCACGCGTTCTTCGACGATCGCGAGGCGAAGTTCGTCAACGGCGTGCTCGACGCGGTGGCGAAAGCGGTGCGGTGAGCGCCGAGCGCGCCTTCATCGATTCCCTCAAAGCCCTGGCCAACGACCCCGCTGCGCGCGGACTGCAAGACGATTGCGCGGTGCTCGAAGTCGGCGGCGAAACGCTTGTGCTGACGCACGACATGATGGTCGAAGGCGTACACACACTGCCGGGGCAGGATGCGGCGGATATCGCCTGGAAACTGGTCACGACCAACCTCTCGGACCTCGCCGCGAAGGGTGCGCGGCCCATCGGCGTCCTGCTCGGGCACATGCTCGGGCCGGACGACGATCGCTTCGTCGCGGGGCTCACCGAAGCCCTCAAGCGCTACGACGTGCCGCTGCTTGGCGGCGACACTTCATCCGGTGGTCCGCCGCGCGCCTGGGGCCTGACCACGATTGGACGGGCAACGCACCGCCCCGTGCCTTCGCGGGCGGGGGCGAAGGCCGGCGACACGGTCTGGGTCACCGGACCGCTGGGCGCTGCGATGGCGGGGTTCGAGGCGCTGCGCGACGGCACCGTTGGCGACAGCACGGCCTTCCGCCGCCCGCTCGCCTGCCTCGCCGAAGGCGAAGTCCTTGCTCCCCTCGTGACCGCTATGATGGACATCTCCGACGGGCTCCTGCTCGATGCCTCGCGCATGGCCGAGGCAAGCGACGTCACGCTGGCGCTTGCATCCGCAGATGTGCCCATCGCTGTGCCCGAGGATCGCCGCGCCGGTGCGTTGCGATGGGGCGAAGATTACGAGCTGCTGTTCACCCTGCCCGCTGGCGTCGAGCCGACAGTGAGCGCCTGGCATGTCGGCGAGGTTCGCACGCGTGGCGTTGCACCGCTATTGCTGGATGGCAATCCGCCCGAAAACCCGCTCGGCTACGAACACTAGAGCGGCGAGCAATCGACTCCGCGCTGCTCGAGGATCGGCTTCATCTCGTAATAAGCGTACTTGGTCGCGTGGTTCGGGATGCCCGGATAAAGGTGATGGACGATGTGGTACTGCATCCCCAGCGACAGCCAGTGCCCGACCCAGGTGCGGAACACACGAGTGTTGGTATAGCGGTCGAGCCCATCGCGCGGATGGTGCGGGGCCCAGCTCAGCCAGTAGCGGATGTAGCTCAGGCCCAGGTGCCGCGGCAGCCAGAACAGGAAGCAGGCGACGAAGGCGTAGCCGCTCCACGAGAGCGCGAAGAGAAAGCCCATGCTCCCGAGTTGCAGCAGCATCGTGTCACGCAGGGCCACTTTCGCCGCGGGGGTGCCGATCCGTTCGAGGCAGCGCTTGTAGTAATGGATCGAGCCGTCGGCGCCGGGCTGGCGGTTGAGCCAGGTCTTGACCCAGGCCATGATCGGGCCGCTGGCGCCGTCGGTGTAGTCGGGATCGTTCTCGGGATGGTTGCAGTGGTAGTGGTGATGCATGTGCATCAGCCGCGCCATCGAGAACGGGAAGATCAGGATCAGCGTCGCGACCTGGCCAACCGCTTCGTTCCAGAAGTGGTACTTCGTCCCCGGCCGGCCGATGTTGTGATGCATCGCCTCGTGGCTCGGCACATAGCCGACCGCGGCGATGAATGTGGCGAACAGAAAGCACGGCCAGATCGGGATCACGTGCATCATCGTCAGCGGGAACATCGCCAGCCACAGTCCGAAGCAGCCGAGCGTGACGACGGTGTATATCCGCATCTGCTTCGGGTCGGACATGTACTTGGCGGCGACTTCGCGCTCCTTCAGCCGCAAGTTGACGCGCACGTGCTTGTCGAGTTCGGGCGCCTTGCGCCATTCGAACGCCGAGCGTTCTTGCGCCCCCTCGCCAGTGCGGCCTTCGATCAGCCCCGCTTCGCCGGACAGCGCGTAGTCCTCCGCCGGATCGGCGCGGGTCAGGTCGTCGAGCGGGCGGTCCATCAGATCCACCGCCCCCTGATGTTCGCGTAGAGACCCCAGATCCCCCCGAACAGCAGCCCGAAGCCGATCCGCGACAGGCCCAACGGCGCGTCGATGTGCCAGTAGTTCATCGTCTGCGCGGTCAGGGGCGCGATGAAGCCGATCCCGAACAGGAACGGCATCCAGTAGAGCAGTTTGCGGATTACGAAGGCGCCCATCGCCGGTTTACCTAATTTAAACCACGCTGCGCCGCAAGATTCAGAGACTTGCCGTCACAATTCGGGTCAGGCGTGATGGCTTGGCGGCAACAGCCTCGCCCCCCGCGGAAATCCGCCGCAAGGGGCTTGCACCCTTCACGCGCGCCCTCTAGCCAGCGTTTCGCGCGTGCGGCCGCGGGTTTTTCCCGCAGTGCCGCGGCTTTTGTTTGTGAAACAGGGGGAAGGCTACAAATGAGCCTCGTAGGTATCGCAATTATCCTGGGACTTTTGGCCGTGGTCTACGGCTTCGTCACCAGCCGCCAGATTCTCGGCGCGTCCGCCGGCAGTGAAAAGATGCAGGAGATCGCCGGCGCGATCCAGGAGGGCGCGCAGGCGTACCTCAAGCGCCAGTACACCACGATCGCCATTGTCGGCGTGGTCGTGGCGATCATCGTCGCGCTCTTCCTCGGCCCGATCAGCGCCGCCGGCTTCGTGCTCGGCTCGGTCCTGTCGGGCTTTGCCGGCTTCATCGGCATGAACATCTCGGTCCGCGCCAACGTGCGCACCGCCGCAGCGGCCCAGAAGGGCCTGCAGGAAGGCCTCACCCTGGCGTTCCGCGCAGGCGC
The DNA here is from genome assembly GCA_035470785.1 of Croceibacterium sp. GTDB lineage: Bacteria > Pseudomonadota > Alphaproteobacteria > Sphingomonadales > Sphingomonadaceae > Croceibacterium_B. Next base: position 39,339 of record DATIQN010000042.1, read on the forward strand.
GATCACCGGCATGCTCGTCGCAGGCCTCGCTCTGCTCGCGATCGCGGTGTTCTTCTGGTACCTCACCGGTCCCGGCGGCTACAGCGTCGGCGGCACCGACCGCACGGTAGTCCAGGCGCTCACCGCGCTGGCCTTCGGCGCTTCGCTTATCTCGATCTTCGCGCGTCTCGGCGGCGGCATCTTCACCAAGGCCGCCGACGTCGGCGCCGACCTCGTCGGCAAGGTCGAGGCGGGCATCCCCGAGGATGACCCGCGCAACCCGGCGGTGATCGCTGACAACGTCGGCGACAACGTCGGCGACTGCGCCGGCATGGCTGCCGACCTGTTCGAGACATATGTCGTCACCGTCGGTGCCACGATGGTGCTGACCGCGCTGCTGCTTTCGGGCGCCGGCGACAAGCTGATGGCGCTGATGAGCCTGCCGCTGCTGATCGGCGGTGCGTGCATCGTCACCTCGATCATCGGCACCTACTTCGTCCGCCTCGGCGGCGGCACCAACATCATGGGCGCGATGTACAAGGGCTTCCTGGTCACCGCGGTCCTGTCGATCTTCGCGATCTACGGTGTGATGGTCTACGTGCTCGGCGACATGAACGCCGTGATCGGCGTCGCCGGCGGCGGCGGCGGCAACTTCACCGGGATGGACCTGTTCTGGTGCGCGCTGCTCGGCCTCGTCATCACCGGCCTGATCATCTGGATCACCGAGTATTACACCGGGACCAATTTCCGGCCGGTTCGCTCGATTGCCAAGGCGTCGGAAACGGGCCACGGCACCAACGTGATCCAGGGCCTCGCAGTGTCGCTCGAATCGACCGCGCTGCCGACGCTGGTGATCGTCGCCGGCATCATCATCGCCTACCAGCTCGCGGGCCTGATCGGCATCGCCTATGCGGCGACCGCGATGCTTGCGCTGGCTGGCATGGTCGTCGCGCTCGACGCCTATGGCCCGGTCACCGACAACGCCGGTGGCATTGCCGAAATGGCCGGGCTCGACGACGCGGTTCGCGCCAAGACCGACGCGCTCGACGCGGTCGGCAACACCACCAAGGCGGTGACCAAGGGCTACGCGATCGGCTCGGCGGGCCTCGCCGCGCTGGTGCTGTTCGCCGCCTACACCACCGACCTGCGCGAGTTCTTCCCGAACCTGAACGTCGATTTCAGCCTCGAGAACCCGTACGTCATCGTCGGGCTGCTGCTCGGCGCGCTGCTGCCGTACCTGTTCGGCTCGATGGGCATGACCGCCGTCGGCCGCGCGGCGGGCGACGTGGTCAAGGACGTGCGCGAGCAGTTCGCGGCTGACCCGGGCATTATGGCCGGCACCAGCCGTCCGAACTACGCTCGCACCGTGGACCTCGTGACCAAGGCGGCGATCAAGGAAATGATCATCCCCAGCCTGCTGCCGGTGCTCGCGCCGATCGTGGTCTACTTCGTGATCACTGCCATCGCTGGACAAGCCAACGGCTTCGCGTCGCTCGGCGCTCTGTTGCTCGGCGTGATCGTCGGCGGGCTGTTCGTGGCGATCTCGATGACCGCCGGCGGCGGCGCGTGGGACAACGCCAAGAAGTACATCGAGGACGGCCACTACGGCGGCAAGGGCTCTGAGGCTCACAAGGCCGCGGTGACCGGCGACACGGTCGGCGATCCGTACAAGGACACCGCCGGCCCGGCCGTGAACCCGATGATCAAGATCACCAACATCGTCGCGCTGCTGCTGCTCGCGGCCCTGGCCGCGCACGCGGGCGTCTGATCTTCGCGACTGATTGCAAGAGCCCCATCCGGCTGGCGCCGGACGGGGCTTTTGTGTAGCCGCCGGGGATGAGCGAGCCGACCTCCGAAGCCCTCGTCGCCGACTTGCTGCGCCTGCTCGAGCTCAAGCCCCTCGGCGAGGATCGCTTCGAGGGGCCGCGCCGGCGCGACGGGGTCGGCCGGGTATTCGGCGGCCAGGTGATCGCGCAGGCGCTGATGGCCGCGCAGGCGACCGTGCACGAGGAACGCCCCGCGCACTCGCTCCACGCCTATTTCCTGCGCGGCGGAAGCGAGGATCATGACGTCGAATACCGCGTCGAGCGCGGCTTCGACGGCGGCAGCTTCGCCAACCGGCGCGTCGTCGCGCTGCAGGAGGAGCGACAAATCCTCGCCTGCTCGGTCTCGTTCCAGCGCCTTGAAGACGGGCCCGGCCACCAGGCCGCCGCGATGCCCGAAGTGCCGCCGCCCGAGGAGCTCGAGCCGGAAGAAGTTGTGCTCGAGCGCTATCGCGCCGAAATCGAAGCGCATGCGCCTCGAATCATCCTTCGCCCACGGCCGATCGAGGTCCGCCCGGTGGACCCGACGGGGCTGCTGAGCCGCGAACGCTCAGTGCCCGAACAGCGGGTGTGGTTCCGCGCGCGTGCCCGATTGCCGGACGAACCGCAAATCCACCGCGCCGTGCTCGCCTATTTCAGCGACATGCGCCTGATGGCGACTTGCCTGCTGCCTCACGGCCTCGCTTTCGCCCGCGGAGATGTCAAAGGCGCGAGCCTCGACCACGCGGTCTGGTTCCACGAAAACGTGCGCGCCGACGGCTGGCTGCTCTACGCGATGGACAGCCCGTGGAGCGGCCACGCGCGCGGACTCAACTTCGGCCGCATCTACACCCGTGACGGGCGCCTGGTGGCAAGCACCGCGCAGGAAGGCATGTTCCGCGCTGTATCGCGCTAGCCGCCCGGTGCCTCGACCGCCTGATGCCAAACGATATCGCGCGAGGAAGACCCGAGCATCACGTCATAAGTGCCGCCAGAGGCCCACGCCGCTTTGTCGGCGTCCCAGAAGCGGAAGGCGGCAGGCGACAATGAGATATCTACGTCGCGCTCCTCGCCGGGCTGGAGGAGGACCCTGGCGAAGCCCTTGAGCTGCTTCGGGGGGTCGTTCGCCGCGGGGGGGAAGCCGAGGTAGATCTCCGGCACCGCGCTGGTCGCGCGCTCACCGGTGTTGTGCAGGTGGACACGGACGACCTTTGCGCCTTCCGCACCGTCGGCGATGCCCAGCCCCTCCATCGTGACGTCGCCGTAACCGAGGCCGAAGCCGAACGGGAAGAGCGGCTGCTGATCGTGAGCGTCCCAGAAGCGGTAGCCGACGTTTACGCCCTCATCGAAATGGGCCTTTTCGAGCCTGCCGGTGGCGGGGTCGGTTACCCCGGGGAAATCGGCGCGCTGGGTGCCGGGGCCTTGAGTCTCGTCGGCCGGAAAGGTCACCGGCAGGCGTCCCGCCGGCTCGGCGTCGCCGAACAGCATCGCTGCGACGGCGGGGCCGAAGGCGTCGCCCGGCATCCACGTTTCCATCACTGCGGCGACCTTGCCGAGCCACGGCATCGCGACCGGGCCGCCGGTGCTGAGCACCACGACGGTGTTGGGATTGGCCGCGGCAACGGCCTCGATCAACCGGTCCTGGTCGGCCTGGAGCGAGAGGCTCGAGCGGTCCATTCCCTCGCCCACTTGTTCGCCAGCAAAGACGACTGCGATGTCGGCTTGCTTCGCCACATCGACCGCCTTGGCGATCAGATCGTCAGGGGGGGCGTGGCCGACGCGCAAGGTCAGGCCCATCTCCAAGCCGAACATCGTCATTCGCTGGTCGCGCAGGGCGCTGCGCGGCGTGTAGTCGATCTCGATCGAGACCGGCTGCCCCGTCTGCAGCTCAAGGTTGGCATAAGCCGCATCGCCGAAGTCGGCGAGCTCGAACCCGGCTTGGGGCTTCCCGCCCACCAGCAACCGCGCGCTGCCTGAGCCGTGCAGCGTGAAGCGATGGACGCCGCTCTCGGCCGGAGTGAAGCTGGCGGTGTAGCGCACGGACCACTGGTTGTTGGCCGGAAGGGCCGCGATCGCCGGGGCCTTGTCGAGCGAGGGATCGGCCACCGTCGCGTTGGCGAGCGGCGCGGCGGAGAAGTCGAGGTTAGGATTGGCGAAATATTCTGCGCGCCAGCCGGGCTCGCCGTCGGATGTCTTGACTTGCGCCGGATCGAACGGCGGCAGCGCGCCGAGCCCGAGCGTTCCGTCGGCCTGGGTCACAGTGATCCGGTCGCCCGCGCGCGCCTGAACGGCAGGCAGCACCGGCTCAAGATGCACCGGCTTCACGTAAGGCGAGCCTTGCTCGACCACGGTTGCATTCGCGCCCGCCTGCGGGCCGATCAGCGCGACCGACCTGACGAGCTTGCCGAGCGGCAGGATGCCGCCGTCGTTCTTCAACAGCACGGTGCCCGCGGCGAGAATCTCGGCGGCGGTAGTGCGATGCTCGGGCGTCGAGACGTCGGAAAGGCCCTTGCCCGGCGGATTGTCGTACTGGCCGAGACGGAACAGCGGGACCAGCCGGCGCAGGATCATGTCGTCGATGCGCGTCTCGGGCACGTCGCCGTCGCGCACTGCCTGGGCGAGCGGCTTTTCGTGCGCCAGCGCGGCGTTGAACGGCGAAGCGGCGAACGAGCCGCTGTCGAGCCCGGCCATCACCGCGCGCGTGATCGAGCGCTGCGCCGAGGGGAAGTCGGGACCGACGCCGCCGTCGAAGCCCCATTCGCGCTTGAGAATGTCGAACAGGTGGGCGTTCTCGCAGGCATAGGTTCCGTTGACCCGCGGGAACGAGCACATCACCGCCCCCGCGCCGCCGACTTTCACCGCCGCCTCGAACGGCGGCAGGTAGATTTCGCGCAGTGCCTTTTCGTTGACGATGTTGTCGACCGTCGGCGCCGAACCGCTCGGCTGGTCACCGACGCGACCGGCTTCCTGGTTGTAGACCGCGTAGTGCTTCATCGTCGCGTTGACGCCATGATCGCTGATGGCGCGGACTTCCGGACCCGCCATCGAGGCTGCGAGGAACGGGTCCTCGCCCATGCTCTCGCTGAGTCGCCCGAAGTGCCAGGTGCGCGCAGTGTCGAACGCCGGGCCGAGGATCGTGCCGAGCCCGGCGGCGCGGAACTCTTCAGCCAGCACAGTCCCGTATTTCGTGGCTATCGCCGGATCGAAGCTCGCGGCGACCGCCAGCGGCGAAGGAAGCGCGGTCGCCGATCCGCGCACCAGGCCGGCGGGCCCGTCGGACCCGTTGATCGCGGGAAGGTGCAGCACATTGGCGACATCGCGCACTGTGGATTTCTCTTTCGGCGGCGGCGAGAGGAAGCGCAGCTTTTCGTCGAGCGTCCTGAACTCGGCAAGCGCCAGCCGCGCGCGGCATTCGGGCGTGTAGCTCTTGTTCGCCCACGGCTGCGTCTCGCCCTCGGCGGCCGTGCACTGCGAGCCCCCGACCTCGGCCGAGCCCGAAGTCTGCGCCGCAGCGCCGGTCGCGACCACGCCCGCCAGCAGTACTGCCGCAATCGCCCTCATGCCGTTTCCCCAATGCTAACGAGCGTTAGCGTTGCGCGGATTCCGTCCGCCGGTCAATCAACCGCTCGGGTGGTAAAAATCATAGACCGTCTGCGCCACCGCCTCACTGACGCCGGGAGCCCGCTGCAGATCTTCGAGCGAGGCAGCGCGCACTCTCCCGGCAGTGCCGAAGTGCAGCAGGAGCGCACGTTTCCGCGCGGGGCCGATGCCGGGGATTTCGTCGAGCGGGCTGGCGCTGATCGCCCGGCTGCGCTTGGCGCGGTGGGCGCCGATGGCGAAGCGGTGGACTTCGTCGCGCAGGCGCTGGAGGTAGAACAGCACCGGGCTGTTGGTTGGCAGCGTCTTCTCGCGGCCATCAGGGAAGTGGAACACCTCGCGCCCTTCGCGCCCGTGATGCGGGCCCTTGGCGATAGCGATCAGCGGCACGTCCTCGATGCCGAGGTCCTCGAGCGTGTCGCGCACCGAGGACATCTGCCCCTTGCCGCCGTCGATCAGCACCAGGCCGGGCCATGTGTCGCCGTCGCGGTCGGGGTCTTCTTCGAGCGCGCGGCCGAAGCGGCGACGCATGACCTCGCGCATCATGCCGAAGTCGTCGTCGGTCCGCGCCTCGCGGATATTGAACTTGCGGTACTGGCCTTTGACGAACCCCTCGGGACCGGCGACAACCATCGCCCCCACAGCCTTCGTGCCCTGGATGTGGCTGTTGTCGTAGATTTCAATGCGCCGCGGTTCTTCGGGCAGTTCGAGGAACTCGGTCAGTTCGCGCAGCGTCCGCGCCTGGGTGCCGGTCTCGGCGAGGCGCCGGTCGAGCGCCTCGCTGGCGTTGCGGCTGGCCTGTTCCACAAGCCGGCGGCGGTCGCCGCGCTGGGGCACGCTGATCGAAACGCGGTGTCCGGTGGCCTCGCACAGCGCTTCCTCGACAAGTTCGCGCTCGAGCAACTCGCGGTCGACAAGGATCGTTCGCGGCGGCGGCACTTCCTCGTAGAATTGCATCAGCGCGCGTGCGAGCACCTCGGCCTCGGGCAAATCGGCGATGTGCGCGGGGAAGAAAGCGCGGTGGCCCCAGTTCTGCCCGCCGCGGATGAAGAACGCCTGGATCGCGATCTGCCCGCCCTTGACAGCGAGCGCGAAGATGTCGGCGTCGCCAACACCTTCGGCGTTGATCGCCTGGCTGCCCTGGATGAACGTCGCCGCGCGCAGCCGGTCGCGCAGCATCGCCGCGCTTTCGAAGTCGAGATTGGCCGAAGCCGCGGCCATCTGGCTTTCGATTTCCTTCTGCACCGCGCCCGACTTGCCGCCGAGAAAATCCTTCGCCTGCCGCACGAGCTCGCGATACCCCCCCTCGTCGATCCGACCCACGCACGGCGCCGAGCAGCGCTTGATCTGATAAAGCAGGCAAGGCCGGTCGCGACGGCTGAAAAAGCTGTTAGTACAGGACCTTAGTAGGAATAGCTTCTGCAGCGCATTAATTGTCGTGTTGACCGATCCGGCGCTGGCGAACGGACCGTAGTAATCGCCCTTGGCCTTCCTTGCCCCGCGGTGTTTCATGATCCGCGGGAAAGCGTGGTCGGCGCGCAGCAGAATGAAAGGAAAACTCTTATCATCGCGCAATAACACGTTGTAAGGTGGGCGAAATCGCTTGATCAACTGCGCCTCGAGCAGCAGCGCTTCGGCTTCCGAGTTCGTGGTAACGATTTCCATCGAGCGCGTCTGGCTGACCATTCGCTGCAGCCGGCTCGAGAGGTTGGTCACCTGGCAGTAATTCGCCACCCGGTTCTTCAGCGCGCGCGCCTTGCCGACATAGAGCACGTCGCCGCGGGCATCGAGCATGCGGTAAACGCCGGGCTTGGGCTTGAGGGTCCGCACCGTCTCGCGGATCGCCTTCACCCCGGCCTCGATGTCGGGCTGCGACTCGCCCTTCACCGTGAAGGTCGCGCGATCCTCATTGAAGCGCTCGGCGCCCTTGGGGTGCGGCGGGGTTCCTGCGGGCGTGCGCGGCATTCGAGGCACATAGGCAATGCCGCGCCGTTCGTCATCCCGGCTCGGGTTCGCGCCCGGGCACGTGCGTCGGCGTGTGCAGCGCTTCGCTTAGAACAGCTTGCGGAACTCGACCTTGAACGATCGGCCGGTCGGGTCGATCAGATACGGCTGGTAGCGCAACGGCACTTCGCCGTTCTGGTCGGTGACTTTCTGCCGCGCATCAAACAGGTTGGTCACGTTGAAGGACAGGCGCGTGTTCTTGAAGAACGGCGCCGCCTTGACCAGCTTCTGTTGCCGCCCGAGGTCGGCGAAGATCCGCAGATCGAGCGTGAACAGATCACCGAAGTTCAGGTCGCTGCTGCCCGGCGCGCCGGTCCCGCTGACATGGGTGCCGCTCTTGTAGTTGCCGCTGAAGCGAAAGCCGAAGCCGTTGTAAAACAGGCCGCCCTCGGCGCTGAGCACATTGCGCGAGACGCCGCCGCCGGTCAGTGCGTCGCCGTGAAGCAGGTCGAGCGTTGGCCCGGCCGGCGAGACGATCACGTTGTTGTCGAGTTCGATCGTGTCGCTCACCGAAACGTTCCAGCGCCCGCCGTTGCTGCCGCGGCCCCCGCCGGGGAAGAACCCGCCGCCACCACCACCGCCCGGGCCGCGGCCAGTGTTGCCGCCCGAATTGCCCCGCGGCGCAGTATTCGCGGCAACCTGGGGCGGCTGCCCGCCGTTCGCTGCCGGAGCCGCGCCAGGCGCCCGCTGACCCTGCTGCGCGCCGAATTGTGAGGGATCGACGCTGCAGATGCGCGTGCGGAACTGCGTCAGCCGTGCCGTATCGATCTTGCCGTCGGCGCCCTTGAAGCGATCGGCGACTTGCTGTGGCAAAGTCGCCGGATCGACCGTCTTGTCCGCCGGGCACAACGTCTGGCGCAGTTGCGCGAAGCCTTGCGGATTGAAACCCGCGCCGCCGGCGCCGTTGCACACCCGATCGTGCAATTCCTTCATCTTCGCCGGATCGGCCTTGCCGTCGGGTCCGGTCAGGCGCGTACGCATCTGTTCGGGCAGTTGCGACATGTCTGGCATGCCGCCGTCGGGCGCGCACAGCTTCTGCCGGAAGGCGGCAAAGGCCTGGGGATTGAAGTTGCCTCCACCGCCGGGAGCACCGTTCGCGCCGCCCCCGGGACCGCCGGGGCCACCGAAGAAGAAACCACCAGGGGGAGGCCCGCCTGCCCGGCCCGGAGGCCCGCCGCCTTCCGGCGCGCCCGGCGGAGGTCCGCCGGCGAAGCCGCCGCTTGGAGGAGGACCGCCGCCGAAGCCACCGCCGCCACCGCCCTGCTGCTTGCCGATCCGGCCCGACAGGTTAATGCCGATGCGCAGGCGTGACGAGTTTTCCTTGTAGAAGGTCACCGGCCGCTCATCGATTGCGACCAGGTTGCCGTAAGCGTCGCGCGTGACCCGCGAAGGGAACGCCGCTTCGATTTCGGGCGTCAGCACCGGGAACGACGCAGAGACGTTGTTCGACCGGTTGCGGAAGTATTCGAGCTGGATCGTCGAGCGATCGAAGATCGGCAGCTGGTAAGCGAGCGCGAGCTTGAGGTCGCGCTGCGTTTCCTGCTTGAGGGCCGGATTGCCGCCGGTCGTGACGTTGGCAAGGACGGTCTGCCCGTTGGTGAAGTCGTAGACCGGAACGTTGTAGTTGACGATCGTCGGCGCACCGAGCTGGCTCAGGCTTGGAGCGGCATCGCGCACGATGTAGCTCGCCTGGGCGTTCAGCTTCTCGGTGATACCCCAGTTGAGCCCGGCGCTCCAGTTGGTCAACGTCCCGAAGTCCGACAGATGGTCGAGTCCGGCGCTGAAATTTGCGGTGATGTCGCCGATGCCGGCGAGAACATCGTTGCGGCGGCTGGTGATCGGCAGCGAGAGATTCACTCCACCATTAAGGTCGCCGCGCGTCAGCTTGGTGCTCACGCCCGGATGGCGCGTGTCGTGGCTGTCGATCTGGTTCCAGTCGAACCCGGCATCGAGCGTTACAGAGGCGTCGCCTGCCGGAAGGTGGATCGGATGCCCGATCGCGGTGAACTTGCTCGATCCAGTGGTCGTCTTGCTTTCGGCGGTGTCGTGACCGGGGTAACTCACGCCTGTGATCGGAGCGTCTAGCGCGAGGGTTCCGGCAGCGGCGGCCGCCACCAGCGCCGTGACGTCGGCCTGCCTGTCGATCTTGCTCGTGCTGTCGGCTTGGCTCGCGTCGATCGTACCCGTGAGCTGCCAATCGCCGGCATGCGCGTTGAGCGTGCTGCCGAACGAGAGGGTGTCGGTCCGGGTACGGCTGGCGAGGGGAAATTCGGTACCGAATGTCCGCAGCGCGGTGGCGCCGAACGGATCGGTCAGGAACACCGTGTTGAGGCCTGAATACGAGAGGTTGTCGGTCCGCTCCGCGGTGCCGTTGAGCGACAGCGAGGCGCCTGCGTCGCCGATTCCGTGAGTCCAGTTGCCGGTCAGCTGGTAATCGGTGTTCTGCGAAACGAGCGTGCGGAACTGCGCCGGATCGGGATCGGTCGGATAGGTCGGAACGACCGTCTGGATGAGGTCCCGCTCGGCTTCGGTCAGAGGCGTGGTGTGATTGAGCTTGAGATCGAAGTTGAGCCGGTTCTTGCCGGCGATATTGAGATAAGTGCCCTGGAGCCCTTCGGTCGAGGTGCCGCCATCGAACGGCTGACCGTACTGCGCCTCGATGCTCCGACTGGTGAAGTTGTCCTTGAGGATGAAGTTGATCACCCGCTGATCGGGCGGGAATCCATACTTCTGCGCGACTTCCTCGGGCAGGACCTGGACCGTCTTGATCGCTTCCGGCGGAAATGACTGCATCTCGCGGAAGCTCGAAACGCGCAGGCCGTTGACGAGGAACACGGGCCGGCCGCTGCCGCGCCCGCGCCCGCTGCCGATTTCGGTCGAGAGCTGCTGCACAAGGTCTGCGAGCGAGCTGGCGCCGTAGGAGGCAATGTCCTGCTCGTTGAGCTCGATGATCGGCGGCTGCGGCGCTTGGACCGCGCCGCGCAGCGCCGTGGCGATAACTACGATCTGGTTGGCGTCGTCGTTCGAATTAGCGGTCTGGTCGACGACCGGAGGCGTAGCCTGCTGCGCAGTCTGCTGATCAGCCGGCGGCGGATCCGCTGCAGCCGCGGGAAACGCCAGCGCCGCCGCGATCGCTACAGAGCTGGTGGCAAGGAGAATGCGCAAACCGGTTACCTTCTCGAGACTTCAACGACTATTCCCCCGGGGCGCGCCTATGTCCGGACATTGTCAACCGAGCAAGCCGGCGGTGGTAATAAAGTGTCGCAATGTATGGCGAGTTAACTCGCGTCCGACGGGCGAGGCTTCCCTTTTGTTCCGCCCGCCGCTATGCGCCCGGCCAGCAAAAAGCACGAAGGCGGATATCGATCCTTATGGCCAAAGAAGAACTCCTCGAAATGCGCGGGAAGGTAGTCGAGCTGCTACCCAACGCGATGTTCCGGGTTGAGCTCGAAAACGGCCACAAGATCATCGGTCACACCGCCGGCAAGATGCGCAAGAACCGTATTCGCGTGCTCGTCGGTGACGAGGTGCTGGTTGAACTCACGCCCTACGACCTGTCCAAGGGCCGCATCACCTACCGTTTCATGCCCGGCCGGGGCGGCCCGGGGCCGCAATAGCGGCCTAGGCGCTTGGGCGTCCCTTCACTCATCCTCGCATCGGCCAGTCCGCGGCGTCGTGGATTGCTAGCCCGACTGGGGATCGAGCCGGCGCGCGTGGTCCATGCCGACATCGACGAAAAGCCGCGGAAGGCCGAATTGCCGCGCGACTATGCGCTGCGGATGGCACGCGAAAAGGCCGAAGCCGCCGCCGATGCTGAGGCGCACGTGCTCGCCGGCGACACGGTCGTCGCCGTGGGGCGTCGCATCCTGCCTAAGGCTGAGGACGAAGCGACCGCGCGCGAGTGCCTCGAGTTGCTTTCCGGCCGCCGCCATCGCGTGCTCTCGGCGGTCGCCCTGCGCGCGCCCGACGGTACGTTGCGCGAAAGGCTGAGCGAAACCTCAGTCCGCTTCAAACGCCTCTCGGCCGACGAGATAACCGCCTACCTCGCCAGTGACGAATGGCACGGCAAGGCCGGCGGCTATGGCATCCAAGGCCGCGCCGAGGGCCTGATCGCGTGGATCTCGGGCAGTCACTCCGCCGTGGTCGGGCTCCCGCTTTTCGAGACCCGCGCGCTGCTCAAAACCGCGGGGTTCGCGCTTGGCTGAGTGGTTGATCGAGCAAGGCATCGGCGAGGAGCGCGCGCTGCTCGTCGAGGACGACGAGGTAATTGCCGCCAGGCTGCATTGGCCGAACGGCTTGGCCGCCGGGCAAGTCGAGGACGCGGTTCTGGCGCAGTTCGACCCCGCCCGCCGGCGCGGCATGGCGCACTTTGCCAACGGCGAGGACGCGCTGGTCGACCGCCTGCCCGCCGGCAGCCGCGAGGGTGCGCCGATCCGGCTCGAGGTGACCCGCGCCGCGATCGCCGAGCGCGGGCGGTTCAAGCGGGCCCAGGCTCGGCCGAGCGACGCGCCGCCGCGCGGCGCGCCGTCGCTCGCTGAATCGCTGACCGGGCAAGTCGTCAGGCGCTTTCCGACAGGCGCGTGGGAAGATGTCTGGGCCGAAGCCTGGGCGGGCGAAGTCGTATTCGCGTCCGGCTCGCTCCAGTTCTCGGTCACTCCGGCGATGACCTTGGTCGATATCGACGGCGTCTTGGCCCCGGCCGCGCTCGCGCGCGAGGCCGTCGTTCCACTCGCGCAGGCCATTCGCCGGTTCGACCTCGGCGGCGCGATCGGCATCGATTTCCCGAGCCTCGAACGCAAGGAGGATCGCCGCGCCGTCGATGCGGCACTCGACGAGGCGCTTCGCAACTGGCCGCACGAGCGCACGGCGATGAACGGGTTCGGCTTCGTCCAACTCGTCGCGCGGCTCGAACGGCCGTCGCTGTTGCATCGCCTGGCCTTGTCCCGCGCCGCAGCCGCCGCGCGGATGCTGCTGCGCCGCGCCGAGCACGTCGAAGAACCCGGCGCGCTGCTGCTCACCGCCCACCCGGCGGTGGCGGCCAAGCTGTCCGACGACTGGCTTGCCGAACTGGCGCGGTGGAGCGGGCGCGAAGTGCGGCTGGCGAGCGATCGCAGTCTTGCGCTCGACGGCGGCTTCGCGCAGGCAGTGGCGCGATGAACAAGGCCTGCCCGATCTGCCGCAAGCCGCGCTCGGAGAAGTACGCGCCATTCTGCTCGGCGCGCTGCCGCGACCGCGATCTCGCCAACTGGTTCAACGAGGGTTACGCGGTTCCCGGCCCTCCGGCCGACCCCGAAGAGATCGTCCGCGAGGAGGATTGATATCCACTCTTGCCAAGCGAAGCCTCGAACGCCATAGGCGCGCTTCCAAGCCGCTCGCGGGCCTGAACAGGCCGCCGTCGCAGCGATGCCCAGGTAGCTCAGTTGGTAGAGCATGCGACTGAAAATCGCAGTGTCGGTGGTTCGATCCCGCCCCTGGGCACCACTGCCTTTCGGCTTCCCACACAAATGTTGGTTCCCAGTCGCGCAGGCGCGCGCTAGGCCATGCTGCGCAACGACCTTCAACCCGAAAGGACCCCACAGATGGCCCGCATCATCGTGCTCTACTACTCATCGTACGGACATCTCGCCCGTATGGCCGACGCCGTGGCCGAAGGCGTTCGCGAGGCGGGGCATGAATGCGACGTCATGCGCGTGGCCGAAACGGCGCCGCCCGAAGTCGCCGCCGCCGCCGGTTTCCAGAAGGACGAGAGTCACCCCCAAATCGAAGGGCCAAACAAGCTCACCGAATACGACGGCATCATCGTCGGCGCGCCGACCCGCTTCGGCCGCATGTCGAGCCAGATGGCCGCATTCTGGGATCAGGCCGGCGGGCTGTGGTTCACCGATGCGCTGGTGAACAAGGTCGGCGCCGCCTTCACCTCCACCGCCGCCCAGCATGGCGGCCAGGAGACGACGCTGTTCTCGATCCTGACCAACCTCATGCACATGGGCTGCGTGCTCGTGGGCCTCGACTATGCCTTCAAGGAGCAGAACGGGGTCGACGTGGTTCGCGGCGGCTCCCCTTACGGTGCGACGACGATCGCCAATAACGATGGTTCGCGGATGCCGAGCGATGTCGATCTCGCCGGCGCGAAGTACCTCGGCCGGCGGGTGGCGGAGACGGCGGCCAAGCTCAGCGCTTAGCCGCCGCTCATTCAGCAAGCCCGCATTCGGTCGCCTTGGGCCGAGGCTTCGGCCTCGGCCTCGGCGAAGTCGAGCGCGTAGCGGCGCGCCAGCACCAGCTCGCCGACCCGCGCGCGGCAGAAGGTCGGGCGGACCTCGCCCGTCTCGCGGAAGCCGAGCTTGCGCAGCACCCGGCCCGAGGTCGGGTTGTCGACGTAATGACCGGCAAGCACGCGCCTGCGGCCAAGCGCCCGAGCGACCTCGAGCGCGCCGCGAGCAGCTTCGGTGGCATAGCCCTGCCCCCAGTGACCGCGCGCGACCCAGTAGCCGAGCTCGAGTCCATCGCTCTCCTCATGCAAGCCTACGGCGCCGATGATCGGTGCGCCCTTGGCGTCCGGAAGGGTGACCACGAAGCGGGGCGATTGCGGATCGGCGGGACGGGTGCAGAATTCCTCCGCGTCCGCCATGCGATAAGGCCACGGCGCGCGCGCAAGCATCGCGACGATGCCGGCATCGCAGATCGCTTCGTACAGCTCCCGGGCATCTTCCGGGAAAGCGGGCCGCAGAAACAGCCGTTCGCTCCGGTAAAACATCACCTTCACTCCCTCGGGCCCCCGCGCGCGCCCATTGGCAGGCGTGCGTGACGGTCTTGTTGCGAGGGAGACTAAAAAAGGGAGACGGGGCGGCCCCATCTCCCTCGACTTGCCGGATTTTTCGCCCGGCAGGGCCATCCTGATGGATGACCCTGTGCTGGTCATCCGATGTTATTCGGCGGCTTGCGCCATAATGTCGACCGACACGTACTTGCGGCCGAGCTTGCCATCGTGGAATCGCACGCGGCCGTCGGTGAGCGCAAAAAGGGTGTGGTCCTTGCCGAGGCCGACGTTGGCGCCCGGGTAGACGCGGGTGCCACGCTGGCGCACGAGGATATTGCCGCCGACCACTTCCTGGCCGCCGAACTTCTTCACGCCGAGGCGACGGCCGGCTGAATCGCGACCGTTGCGCGAGCTACCGCCTGCTTTTTTATGTGCCATCTCGAACTACTCCGACTTACTTCTTCGGGGCGGGCTTCTTGGCCGCCGGCTTCTTCGCGGCAGGCGCCTTGGCAGCCGCAGGTTTCTTTTCCGTTGCAGCCTTCTTGGCCGCGGGCTTCTCGTCGGCCTTGGCGGCAGTGGCGGCCTTCTTGACCGGTTCCGCCTTCTGGGCCTTCGTCTCCAGCTTCGTGTCGACGCCCTTGGCCGGCTCCGACTTCTCAGCCTCGTGCGCCTTGGCGGCCTTCGCCGGCGCTTCGGCCTTGGGAGCGGCTTCCTTCTTCGGTGCCGCTGCCTTCTCGATCTTCGAATCGCCGACTTGGACGATGCGCAGCAGCGTCAGCTGCTGGCGGTGCCCGGCCTTGCGGCGATAGTTGTGCCGGCGGCGCTTCTTGAACACCGTGACCTTCTCGCTCTTCGCCTGGGCGATGATTTCAGCCGCGACCTTGATCTTGGCGACGTCCTTGAGCTCACCGCCGTCGCCGGCGAGAATCACATCGCCGAGGTCGATCGTGTCGCCGGCGTTGCCCGCCAGCTTCTCGACCGCGATCTTGTCTCCGGCGGAGACCCGATACTGCTTGCCGCCCGTGCGCACGATTGCGAACATGGTTACACCTGATCCATTCGTTTAGACTGCCGCCTTGCCGGTATCGGCGCGAACGACAAAAAAGGGCGCCCAGCCGGGCCCCGAAAGAGCGACGCCGTTAGGCGATGAGGTGGTGGCTGTCAACACGGCGCGCAAGCCATTTTAGGTGCTTGGCGGCTGGAAAGGCCCGTCCGTTGGGGCTAAGCGCCAGGTCGATGAACCGGCACACTCTCGTCGTCCCTCTCATAGCGGCCCTGGCCGGATGCGCCAGCGCGCAGAGCGCGTACCCCAGCCTGGCGATCCGTCCGGCGGAGCGCGCGAGCGGCACGATGCAACCGCCCCCAGTCGAGCCGGTCCTGACGCCTCCGACGCAGCCGACGCTTGACCGGCTATCGCAACTGACCGCCGACGCCGATGCCGATCATCAGGCATTTCTCGGGCAAGTGGCCAGCACGCGTGCGACGATCTCAGCGGCGCGCGGTGCGGCGATCGGCGACGATTCGTGGGCCCGCGGCGAGGCCGCCCTCGCCGACGTGCGCGCAGCGCGCAGCAAGACGATGGTCCCGCTGGCCGATCTCGACCGCATGTTCGTCGATGCGGGGACGCAAGGCGAAGCGACCGACCGGGTCGGCGCGGCACGCGACCATGTCAACGGCCTGCTTGCAGCGGAGGACGTTACCGTGGCCGAGCTGTCGGCCAACCTGCCCTGACCAAAAAGCCCTGCACGCGGGGCGGACGGGCCCCGCGTGCAGGTGAGGGATGCTCTTTGGCCGCTAGCGGACGATCGCGGCGATGAGCACCGTCGCGATGCCCCACAGGAAGATCAGGACCGGCAGGATCAGCACCTGCACCGTCGCGTCGCGGGCGTTGGTGCGGCCATATTCGGTCGCGATGCCCTCGGCGCGAAAGCCGCTCCAGCTTTTCGATGCCTTCCGGCTGCCGGGCGCCATCCGCACCCAGATCGCCGGGACGCCGAAGATGGCGACGATCGAAAGCACGATCACCGCCATCGGCAGGATCAGCTCGGGATTGCCGAAGCCGATCGCGGTGACGCCCATGAAGCCGAGAAACAGCGCGACGCTCAGCGCATAGAGCGCGGTCGGCAACTCGAAGCTGCGGTCGACCACCGTCGGCGGCAACAGCGCAGCTTCGGAGTGCACGATCGCCTTTTCGGCGACGGCTTGGCGAGTAACGCGTTCGGCCATCGAAATCTCCTGTCTGTCGAGACAGGATTAGGCGAGCCCGCGGCGGCCCTGTTTGATTCAGATCAAAATGTGGAAACTACGAAGTCCAGCGCTCCAGGTCTGCGTGATCTTCCGGGCGCGGGTCGATCCAGCGCCATTGCCCGGCGCGCTTTTCGCGCTTCCAGAACCAAGCGTCGGACTTGAGGTGATCCATAGCGAAGTCGACCGCCTGGATGGCATCGCGGCGATGGCGGGCGGCGGCCGAGACGAGCACGATCGGCTCGCCCGGACGCATCTCGCCGACGCGATGGGCGATGAGGATGCCCATCAGGTCGAACCGGGCGAACGCCTGCTCGGCCAGATCGTCCATTCCCGCCAACGTCAGCGGTTCGTAGTGCATGAGTTCGAGTGCCTCGACGTCGTCGTCGCCGCGCACTTCGCCGACGAAGGTGCAGACCCCGCCGAGCCCCGGATGCGCGTTGGTGAAGGGGCCGACGAGCTGGCCGGGCGTGAACGGCTCGGTGAGCAGGCGGACGTCCTTCACGCCTCAGCCTCCGCTAACGGGCGGCAGCAGCGCCACCTCGTCGCCGTCATTCGCCTGCAGTGCGGCCTTGTCGGCCAGCACCGAACCATTGACCGCCAGCTTAACCTTGTCGCCGGAAAGCCACTCGCCGAGATCGTCCTTGAGTTCATCGACCAGCGCAGTCCAGTCGAGCGGTCCTTCGACGGCTCGCTCGGGCGCGCCCGCGAGGTCGGCCAGCTTGCCGAGGAAAACCAGCCTGACCGTCATGCTCAGCCGCCGGTGAGCGACATGTGCCGCGGCTGCGCCGGAGCGGCCCCGCGCTCGATGGCGAAGTGGTGCCGCTCGGGCTTGATCCGCATCGCCTCGTCGAGCGCGGCGGCGACATTCTCGTCGGGCGCATCGGAACGCAGCGCGGCGCGCAAGTCGACTTGTTCGGCGCCCCCGAGGCAGGCATAAAGCTGGCCGGTGGCGGTCACGCGCACGCGGTTGCAGCCGGCGCAGAAATTGTTGGTCAGCGGGGTGATCAGGCCGATCCGGCCGCCGGTTTCGGCAACGTCGAAATAGCGCGCGGGGCCGCCCGACCGATGCTCGGACGAAGTAAGCATCCAGCGCGCGTCGAGCGCGTCCTTCACCGCCGTCAGCGGCAGGTAATGGTCGATCCGCTCGCCGTCGACCTCGCCGAGCGGCATGACCTCGATCAGCGTGACCTCGTGGCCGTTGGTGTGCGCCCATTCGACCAGGAACGGGATCTCGTCCTCGTTCAGGCCTTTCAGGGCGACGGTGTTGAGCT
Organism: Croceibacterium sp.; assembly: GCA_035470785.1. Classification (GTDB taxonomy): domain Bacteria; phylum Pseudomonadota; class Alphaproteobacteria; order Sphingomonadales; family Sphingomonadaceae; genus Croceibacterium_B. The sequence continues at coordinate 56,996 of DATIQN010000042.1, forward strand.
TGACCTTCAGGCCCGCGTCCTTCGCGGCGGCGATCCCGCGCAGCACGTCGTTCAGCCGGTCGCGGCGGCTGAGCTGTTCGAACAGCGCGCTGTCCATCGTGTCGAGCGAGACGTTGATCCGCCGCACGCCCGCGCCGAACAGGTCTTCGGCAAACTTTTCGAGCTGGGTGCCGTTGGTGGTGAGCGTCAGCTCCTCCAGCCCGTCGCCGAGCTTGCGGCCGATCGCGCGAATCAGCTCGATCACGTCGCGCCGCACCAGCGGTTCGCCGCCGGTCAGGCGGATCTTGGTCACGCCGCGGTCGGTGAAGGCGAGCGCGAGCTTGTGCAATTCCTCGAGGCTGAGCACGTCCTTGCGCGGCAGGAACTGCATCGCCTCGGGCATGCAGTACGAACAGCGCAAGTCGCAGCGGTCGGTCACAGACAGCCGCAGATAGCTGATCCGGCGGTTGAACGCGTCGACAAGAGGGGTGGTGCAACTCATGGGGCCATTCTGGGGCTTGAGGCAGGCAAACTCAACGCATTCCGGCTTGGCGGGCGATTCGTTCAGCTTTCAGGGCCCGTTCCTGCTGAAGTTGACAATAGTCACAGGGTCCATGGGGATATGTCGGCTTTCCCGCAAATCTGTCGCTTTTCCCGCAAAATGTTTCGCTTCGTGGGCCGCGGCGAATGTCATGCCTTCGGCAAAGCAGATCGGCTGCGTGTAGGACAGCGCCAAGTTCAATCTACCGCCAGCAGTTGCCCGGTGATCCCCGGGGCTTGCCCCAGCCAGGCCACGGTTTCGGCAATCGCCCCTGCGTCGTCGCCGGCCACGGCGTTGATCCGCCTCGGGGTAGCCTCGCGAGCCAGATCCTGGATTGCGGCCAGGCGCCACCCGCGATGGTTATAGGGTGCTGCCGGAAAGACCAGGACCAGGTCGTCCGTCCCCGCGCGGGCTCGCGGCAACCATTCGGCGTGGAAGACCGCTGCGGCATCGAGCGCACTTTCCGGCAGCCCCGCGATCTGCAGCACCGCCTGCCCCATCAGCGCCGCTCGCGCGTCAGCGTGATGCCAATCTTTTCGTCCGCCTCCGACAGCGCCAGCTTGACGATCTTGACGCTGACTTGTTCGACCCGGGCGTCCTGCACGAACAGCGTGTCGCAGACATGTTCGGCGACCGCCTCGATCAGCTTGAAGTGCGTGTCGGGTCTCAAGGCCTCCGAGGCGGCAAACTTGAGGTCCATGTAGTTCTTGCTGGCGTCGAGCGAGGTCTCGGGCTCGTAGCGCGGCATGGCCTTGAGCTTGACGCGGATGGTGAAGCGCAGCGGCTGCGGGCGGCCGGTTTCTTCGGAATAGATCCCCGTGTGCACCATGTGCTCAAAGTCGGCGATTTCGAGGAGAAGGTTGTCGGCCATTTCGCGGGTCCCTTGTCCGACGCGCCGATGGCAGCGAAGTGCGGCGATGTCCACAGAAGTGGACATGCCGCGATTATCTCGGAAACTAGCTGTTCGCGGCGAACGAAGCCTCATCAAGTAGCATTGCAAGCGGAAGGCTTGCCGCAAGAACTGTTCCGGGAGAAGCGCGGTGGATGGTCAGCCGGCCGCCGAGTTCGCGCGTCCTTGAACGCATCCCTTGCAAGCCCACGCCAGGGTTCAGGTCGGCCGGAATACCGCGGCCGTTGTCCGCCAGTATGACGTGCATCGTCCGTTTGCGGGCAATCAGCTTAAGCGTCAGCTCGCTCGCGTGGGCATGCCGGAGAACGTTGGAGAGCCCCTCCTGCACCATGCGGTAGATCGCGTGCTCGACTTCAGGTGACCCGACTTCGCAGTCACCCTCGATCGTAAAGCTCGTTTCGAGGCCCGCCCGCTTGCCGAAGCCTTGGACCAACCCGTGCAACGCATCGAGCAGACCAAGCCGCTCGAGTTGCGGCGGATGGGCGAGAAACGAAACCGACCGCAACTCTTTCTGCGCTTCAAGCAGGAGTCCTTCCATGTCGGCGATCACTTCGACTGCCACCACGTCGGACTTGACCTGTTTGAGCCGTGCGAGCGACAGGCTCAAGCCGGCGAGGAGTTGCAAACTCGAGTCGTGGAGCTCGCGCCCCATCCGGCGCCGCTCCTCTTCCTGGGCTTTCATTATTTTGCTGCTGAAGCCGTTCCGCATCCTGCGCAATTGCATCAACTCGGTGACGTCGTAACGCGTCACACGGATGTATTCCCGGCCCGCGACGGTCATGAGCGCGAACCTGACTTCGAATTTCTTACCCGCCTGACGCCCGCCTGCCTCGTAGACAGTCCTGAACGAAGTGCGTTTCCGCTGCCTCAACTCCTCAACGGCGCCGATCACCATCTGGGCCGGGCGGTAACCCTCCCCGGCGATCTTGTTGAGTTCGTCGTGGTAATTGTTGCCGGGTTTGAAGTCTGAAAAGCCGTTCAGGTCGGTCGTCCGCTTCCATGCATCGTTGACAGCCAGGATGGTCCAGTCATCGGCGTCGATAAGCGCGGCTTGTTGAGTCAGCCCATCGAGAAGCTGCTGGAAGATTCCCACGTCTCCGGCCTGAGGAATGAATGCTGGACGGCGCTTTGAGGCGGTTACGCTCCCTGCTTTAACCGCGAGAGGCCCATGATAGCCCCGTTGATTCGCCAGATTCTGAGACCTCATGTCACCCCCGGATCAGAGCTCCACAAGCTAAGCGGGTATATCTGAGTGATCGCTCAGTAGATTTACTGAGACGTCAGATCATGCCTCGATGCTGTTGCAATCGGGTGACTTGGGCACCTGTTCAGTCAGGTTTATCCTGCTCCGCGTTAGCTCTTCTGCCAACGAGCGAATATTGCCGTAGGAAGAAGTCTCGCCTGCGCCCCATCTTCCCGTATTGCGAGGTCGCCATGCTCGATCGCACCGGGCAGGCCGGCCAATTGGTCGGCGAGCAGTCCAGCGAGCGCGAGGCTGCTCATCCGCACGGCGTAGACGGTGAGGAACAGGAAGCGGCTCTGCGCATCGAGCAGCTTGCGGCAATCGGCGATCAGCGGGGGCAGGCCTTCATCAAGCCGCCAGACCTCGTTATCGGGACCTCGCCCGAACTTGGGCGGATCGAGGATGATCCCGTCGTAGCGCTTTTCCCGGCGCACCTCGCGGGCGGTAAACTTGGCCGCGTCGTCCACCAGCCAGCGGATCGGGCGCTCGGCCATGTTCGACAGCGCAGCGTTGTCGCGCGCCTGGGCGACCGACTTCTTGCTCGCGTCGACATGGGTGACCGGGCCGCATTGGCTGAGCGCGAGCGTGCCGACGCCGGTGTAGCCGAACAGGTTGAGCGTCTGCGCGTCCTCCCGGCCGGCGAGTTGTGCGCGCATCCACTCCCATACCGGAGCCATGTCGGGGAAGAAACCAAGGTGGCGGAACGGCGTGCATTGCGCGGTGAAGCGAACCTCGTTCCAGGCCAGCGGCCAGCCTTCGAGCGGCACCTCGCTCGCGAACTGCCAGCGCCCGCCGCCGTCCTCGTCGGAGCCGGGAACGAATTCGCCGTCCGCCTGCCAATCGGTTTGACGGGGCGACCACAGCGCCTGTACTTCGGGGCGAATGAAGCGGTAGGGGCCGTAGCGCTCGAGCTTGCGACCATGGCCGGAGTCGACGAGGCCGTAATCCGCCCAGCCAGCGCCCTCCATGATCAGCGGCTGCTGGACGAGCGTCGCCATCAGCGCGAAGGCGCCGCGTGCTCGGCGACGTAGGCGGCGATCGCGTCATAGTCGCCGGGCAGCTCGACGTAGCGCTCGTCGCGCTCGAACAGGTCGCCGACCCGCGTCGGCAGCGAGGGACGCTGGCCGATGGCGCGCTCGACCGCGTCGCGGAACTTCGCCGCATGCGCGGTGGCCAGCGTGACGACAGGCACGTCGGCCGGAAGATCGGCGCTGCGCGCCGCATGGAGCCCAATCGCGGTGTGCGGGTCGACAATCTCGCCGTCGCACGCCTCATAGGCCCAACGCATCGCCTGGCTCATCTGGTCGGCATCGACGCGCGCGCTGGTGAACAGCGCGGCGGCGCCTTCGCGCTGGGCGTTGGTCAGGCGCATCGCCTTCGTGGCTTCGAAGCCGCGCATCTGCTCGGCGAGCGCCAGGCCGTCGCGGCCGCCGACGTCGAACAGCAGCCGCTCGAAGTTCGAGCTGACCTGGATGTCCATCGATGGCGCGGCGGTGGGCGTAACCGTTCCGGCGGAGTAATCGCCGGCGGACAGCGCGCGGTGGAGGATATCGTTGACGTTGGTGGCGACGATCAGCCGCTCGATCGGCAGGCCCATCCGCGCGGCGACATGCCCGGCGAAGACGTCGCCGAAATTGCCGGTCGGCACGCTGAAGGCGACCTTGCGCTCCGGTCCACCAAGCTGGAGCGCGGCGGCGAAGTAGTACACCACCTGCGCCATCAGCCGCGCCCAGTTGATCGAGTTGACCGCGCTGATGCGGAAGCGCCCGGTCATTTCAGTGTCGCCGAACATCCGCTTCACCATCGCCTGGGCGTCGTCGAAGCTGCCGTCGATGGCCACGTTGTAGACGTTGGGCGCCTTGACCGTGGTCATTTGCCGCCGCTGGACATCGCTCACCCGACCCTTGGGGTGAAGCATGAAGATGTCGATCCCCTCGCGCCCCGCAACCGCGTCAATCGCCGCGCTGCCGGTGTCGCCGCTGGTCGCGCCGACGATCGTCAGGCGCTCTTCGCGACGGGAGAGGAATTCCTCGAACAGCAGGCCGAGGAGCTGCAGCGCGACGTCCTTGAACGCGAGCGTCGGGCCGTGGAACAGCTCGAGCAGCCAGTTGCGTTCGTCGAGCTGGGTCAGCGGGGTGACGGCGACGTGGGCGAAGCGGCCATATGCCTGTTCGCACAGCTCAAGCAGACGCCCGGGCGCAAGGCTGTTGCCGACAAACGGCTGCATCACTCGCGCGGCGAGCTCAGGATAGGACAACCCCCGCATCGCGGCGATCTCGTCTAGCGTGAACATCGGCCACTCGCGCGGCACGTAAAGCCCGCCGTCCGCCGCCAGCCCCGCCAGCGTCGCGCCTTCGAAATCGAGCGCCGGGGCGCTGCCGCGGGTCGAGACATATTCCATCCGGAGCGGCGGTTAGCGGTGCCGGGGGCGGCGAGCAAGCAATCGGCGCTAGGCGGGCTGGTGGTTTTGCTTCGGCGCCGCGCGGCTTAGAGTGTCCCGTCGATCAGGAGTCACCCGCATGGACCTGCAATTCAAGGTTTTCGCCGTCGTTTCGAAGCCGGTGCATGAGGTGTTCGAGGCCGTCGCCGATCCCGAGCGGCTCTCGCGCTATTTTACCACCGGCGGCGCGCAGGGCCGGCTGGAGCAAGGCGCGACCGTGACGTGGGACTTCCACGATTTCCCCGGCGCCTTCCCGGTATGGGTCAAGGAAGTGGTGCCCGACGAGCGGATCGTCCTCGAATGGAAAGCCAACGAGCAAGGCGAGGCGGACGTCCCCGAGTCCCGCAACACCGTGACGAGGACCTTCCAGCCGACCGATGACGACCGCACCAAGGTCGAGATCGCCGAGGAAGGCTGGCGCGAGACCGCTGGCGGCCTGAAGGCGAGCTACGGTAACTGCATGGGCTGGTCCCAGATGCTCGCGGCGCTGAAGATCTGGCTCGAGCACGGCATCAACCTGCGCGAGGGTATGTACAAGTAGGTCATGCGCCGGCGTCGGCTCGCCACTTCTTCCGCAGCGCCAGCGCGTAGATGACCAGCGCGGTCGTCGCGAACAGAAACCACTGCACGGCGTAGGACAAGTGGTTGTTCGGCAAGTCCCGCGGATCGGGCTTGGCGAGTTGCGCGAGCCCCGCTTCGGGAGGCGAGGCGACCAGGCGCAAGCCCTTGTCAGAGCCTGCGACCCAGCCGCTTACCGGCCCGCCCGACCATGCTGCAGGCTTCGGATCGTTCGACCACCCCAGCGCGACATTCGCCGTGCCGCCTCCAGGCAACGAACAGTGGGCGATGTGCGCCCAGCCCGGCTGATCAGCGGCGGAGCGGCCGGAGATCGCGTCCACCCGGGTAACCACCGCGCAATTGACCTCGCTGCGGTGATACAGCGCTGTCTCGTACTCGCCCGGCCCCGCCGGCCACGGCACTTCGACCGAAGCCTCCTGCGCGTGTTCATAGCGGGCGATCAGCGCTTCCTTCCATGCCTTGCGGTGTAGCTGCCACACGCCGAGGCCGATCATTGTCGCCACGGCAGCAATGACCACCAGGGTCGAGACGATCGGAATGCGCCGAGTCACTTGCGCCCGGCTTCGCCGGCTTTCTGCCGGTACTCGGACCACATCAGCGCGGCCTTCGACAGGCGCAGGCCGCCAATCACGCCGAGCGTGGTCAAGGGCACCCACAGCAGCACATGGACCCACCATGGGGGCTCGGCCGCCAATTGCAGGGTCAAGGCGAGCGCGACGACGATAGCGCCGACGATCATGGTCAGGAAGGCCGCCGGCCCGTCGCCGACGTTGAACTTGCCGAAATCGAGCGCGCAGGCGCGGCAGCGGTCGGCGAACTGGATTGGACCGGCGAATAAGGTCTTCGCGCCGCACCGCGGGCAAAGACCGAAAAGGGCAGCCTCGCGAAGCGAAGGCTGCCCTTTCGATGAGTCCGGCTGATCCGGCACGGGCTTATTCGTAGACCGCGCCCCAGCCGCCCCAGACGTAAACTACCACGAACAGGAACAGCCACACCACGTCGACGAAGTGCCAGTACCAAGCGGCCGCTTCGAAGCCGAAGTGCTGGCGCGGGGTGAAGTGGCCCTTGTAGGCGCGGATCAGGCACACGGTCAGGAATATCGTGCCGATGATCACGTGGAAGCCGTGGAAGCCGGTCGCCATGAAGAACGCCGAGCCGTAGGTGTTCTTGCCGAAGCCGAACGGGGCGTGGACGTATTCGTAGGCCTGGATGCTGGTGAAGGTCAGGCCGAGCAGGATCGTCAGCCACAGGCCCGTCTTCAGGCCCTTACGGTCGCCGTGGATCAGGCAGTGGTGCGCCCAGGTGACCGTGGTGCCCGAGCACAGCAGGATCAGCGTGTTGAGCAGCGGCAGGTCGAACGGGTTGATGACTTCCTTGATCGACTTGGGCGGAAACACCCCGCCGACCGCGTCGGTCAGCGCGTTAGGGAACAGCGCGAAATCGAACCAGCTCCAGAACCACCCGACGAAGAACATCACTTCCGAAGCGATGAACAGGATCATCCCGTAGCGCAGGTGCAGCTGCACCACCGGCGTGTGGTCGCCATGCTGCGCTTCCTTCACAATGGCCGAGAACCACGAGAAGAACGTGGCGATCAGGCCCATGATGCCCAGGCCCAGCACGATCGGCCAGTTGGCCATCGAGTGCATGAACAGCACCATGCCGCTGGTGAAAGTGACCGCCGACACCGCGCCGACCAGCGGCCAGATGTTGGGCGGCAGGATATGGTACTGATGGTTCTTGGCACCGGCCATGATGATCGCTTCCTGGTCCTTGTTGGTCTGGCCCTTAATGGCCTCGTCGCGCTCGGTCCAGAGGGTCCTATCCCTCTTTCTTCACCGGGTGGAATGTGTAGCTCAAGGTGATCTGCTGGATGGCCTTGGTATCGGGATCGTTGAGGATCTTCGGATCGACGTAATAGATCACCGGCATGCGTACGGCCTGATGCGGCTGGAGCGTCTGCTGGGTGAAGCAGAAGCACTGGATCTTGTTGAAATAGGACCCGGTCTGCTCGGGCACGACGTTGAAGGTCGCGGTGCCGGTGAGCGGCTGGTCGGAATTGTTCTGCGCCGAGAACAGCGCCATGCTGCGTTCGCCGATGGCGATCGTCTGGGTGGTCTGCAGCGGCTTAAAGGTCCACGGCATCCCGCGTTCGACGTCGGCGTCGAAACGCACCGAGATGGTCGCGCCGCCGGCACTCTTGGCGAATTGCGAGGCGTCGACCGCCTGCGCCTCGGTCGCGCGCTGGGTGGTGCCGGCGAACCCGGTCGCCTGGCAGAACAGGCGATACATCGGCACCGCCGCAAAGCCGAGGCCGAGCATGGCCAGCGCCACCAGCACCATGATCCTCCCGATGCGGCGGTTTCTCGCGTCTATGGCCTGCGTCACCATCGTTCAGCCCGCGATCTTGGCCCAGGTGATCGCATAGAACAGCACGACGATCGCGCCGAGCACGAGGCCCAGCGCGATGTTGCGCCCGCGCCGCGCGCGCTTCAGGGCGTCTTGTTCTTCGGGGGTCATAGCGAAAGCCCCTGCCCGAGGATCAGCCGGTCCGCAACCAGCGCGGTGAACAGGGCGAACAGGTAGAGCACCGAATAGCCGAACAAGCGCTTCTCGGGCTTCATCCGGTCCCCTTCGTCAGAGCGGCGCATGGCGACGGGAATGCACATCGCCACAAAAAGTCCGGAGAGCGCCAGCGCGGCGACACCGTAGACGGCGCCGACCCCGCCGATCCACCACGGCCCCAGACTGACCGCGAACAGCACCACGGCATAAGCGAGGATCTGCCGCCGCGTGGTCGCCTGTCCAGAGACCACCGGCAGCATTGGAATGCCAGCCTTGGCGTAGTCCGTCTGCACGAACAGCGCCAGCGCCCAGAAGTGCGGCGGGGTCCACATGAAGATGATCGCGAACAGCAGAACCGGCGTCAGGGTTATGTGCCCGGTGACCGCGACCCAACCGATCATGGGCGGGAAGGCGCCCGCCCCGCCGCCGATGACGATGTTCTGCGGCGTGCGCGGCTTGAGCCAGATCGTATAAACCACGGCATAATAGAGGATCGAGATCGCCAGGATAATCGCGGAAAGCCAGTTTACTGCGAGGCCCATGATCAGCACCGAAGCGACCGACAGCGCGACACCGAAGTCGCGCGCGTTGGTGCGGGGCATTCGCCCTTGCGGCAGCGGCCGCTTGGCCGTGCGCTTCATCCGCGCGTCGAGATCGGCTTCCCACCACTGGTTGAGCGCGCCCGCCCCGCCCGCGCCTACGGCGATGCACAGCACCGCGGTGAAGCCGAGCACGGGGTTGATGTGCCCGGGCGCGGCGAGCAGGCCGCACAGCCCGGTAAACACTACCAGGCTCATCACTCGCGGCTTCGTCAGCGCGAAATAGTCGCGCCATTCGGACGGGAGCGTCTGCATTTGTGCGGTTGCGGTCATGAAACGCCAATTCCCCTCCCGCTCGCGGGAGGGGTTAGGGATGGGTCCGTGCGAAGGTGGAACTTCCCACCCTCGGCCCCTCCCGCGAGCGGGAGGGGTGAGAAAATCAATGCGTTCCGGCGGTCGAGGCGTCGCCGATGGCGTTGTGGTGCGAATGATGCTCCTCGATCACCGGCAGCGTCTCGAACTGGTGGAACGGCGGCGGGCTCGACAGCGACCATTCGAGCGTCGTCGCGCCCGGGCCCCAGTAGTTGCCGGGGGCCTTCTTGCCGGCGGTGAAGGCATAGAGCATGTTGACGAAGAAGATCACCATGCCCGCCGACATGATCAGGTAACCGATCGACGAGATGTGGTTCCAGTAGGCGAACGCGGGCGCGTAATCCGGATAGCGGCGCGGCATCCCGTTCATGCCCAGGAAGTGCTGCGGGAAGAAGATCACGTTCACGCCGATGAAGAACACCCAGAAGTGCGCGTGGGCGAGGAATTCGGAATGCATCCGCCCGCTCATCTTCGGGAACCAGTAGTAGAACCCGGCGAAGAGCGAGAACACCGCGCCCAGCGAGAGCACGTAGTGGAAGTGCGCCACCACGTAGTAAGTGTCCTGCAGGTTGTCGTCGATGCCGCCGTTGGCCAGCACCACGCCCGTAACGCCGCCGACGGTGAATAGGAAGATGAAGCCCATCGCCCACACCAGCGGGCTCTTGAACTCGAGGCTGCCGCCCCACATCGTCGCGATCCAGCTAAAGATCTTGATGCCGGTCGGCACCGCGATCACCATCGTCGCCGCGGTGAAGTACATCTTCGTGTTTACGCTCAGGCCGGTGGTGTACATGTGGTGCGCCCACACGATGAACCCGACCACGCCGATCGCGACCATCGCGTAGGCCATGCCGAGATAACCGAATACCGGCTTCTTACTGAACGTTGCGACGATCTGGCTGATCATGCCGAAGCCCGGGATGATCATGATGTAGACCTCGGGATGGCCGAAGAACCAGAACAGGTGCTGGTAGAGGATCGGATCGCCGCCGCCCGACTGGTCGAAGAAGGTCGTGCCAAAGTTGCGATCGGTGATCAGCATGGTGATGGCCGCGGCGAGCACCGGCAGCGCCAGCAGCAGCAGGAACGCGGTGACCAGCACCGACCACACGAACAGCGGCATCTTGTGCAGCGTCATGCCCGGCGCGCGCATGTTGAAGATCGTGGTGATAAAGTTGATCGAGCTCATGATCGAGCCCGCACCGGCAAGGTGCAGCGAGAAGATCGCGAAGTCGACCGCGGGCCCTGGCGAGCCGCTCGTCGACAGCGGCGCATAGACCGTCCAGCCCACACCCGCGCCGTGCGCGGTGCCGCCCGGCATGAAAACGCTGGTCATCAGCGAAGTGAAGCCCGCCACGGTCAACCAAAATGCCACGTTGTTCATTCGCGGGAACGCCATGTCGGGCGCGCCGATCATCAGCGGCACGAACCAGTTGGCAAAGCCGCCCATCGTCGCCGGCATGACCACGAAGAACACCATGATCAGGCCGTGCGCGGTGATCATCACGTTCCAGGTGTGCAGCGCCTGGTCCATGTCCATGTTGCCGTTGAGCCAAAGCGAGATCGTACCGAGGATCTGCAGGCCCGGCTGCGCCAATTCCCAGCGCATCAGGCCCGAGATCGCCCCGCCGATAATCCCGGCGAAAATTGAGAACAACAGGTACAGCGTGCCGATGTCCTTGTGGTTCGTCGACATGAACCAGCGGGCGAAGAAGCCCGGCTTGTGATCGGCGTCGTGATGATGCTCTTCGTGGTGAGCCTGGAAGGTGTCGGCGGTAGTGGCCATGGCTGAACTAACCTTGTCTCGTATTTCGGGGGCCGCTCAGGCGGCGGGACCGGCAGCGGGAGTCTTGGGCGTCGCGGCACCCGCCGCGGGGCCGGCGGCCGGCGCACCCGTGGCCGGCGATGCGGGCGGATGAGGCGCCGCGGCAGCAGTTGCCCGCGCGGGGGCCGCACCCTTCACCGTGCCACCTTGCGCGGCGATCCAGGCGTTGAACTTGTCCATCGGCACCGCTTCGACGGCGATTGGCATGTAGCCGTGGCGCGCGCCGCACAGTTCGGAGCACTGGCCGTAATAGATGCCTTCCTCTTCGACGAGCAGCGTCTTCTCGTTGATTCGGCCGGGTACCGCGTCGAGCTTGAACCACAGGCTCGGTACTGCGAAAGAGTGGATCACGTCGGCGCCGGTGGTCTGCAGCCGGATCGGCACGCCGACCGGCACGACCATGCGGTTGTCGGCGCCGAGCTGCGGCGGCTCGCCGCGCTTGATCGCCTCGGCGTCGGGCAGCATGTGCGAAATCACTTCAAACCCGCCGTTGTCGGGATAGCTGTAGCCCCAGTACCACTGGTAGCCCGTAACCTTGATCGTCAGCGCATCCTTCGGCGGGTTCTTGTACTGGCGCGACAGCAGCGTGATTGAAGGCACCGCGATCACCACCAGGATGAGCACCGGGATCACGGTCCAGAGTATCTCGATCAGAGTGTTGTGGCTGGTCTTCGATGGCACCGGATTGGCCCGGCGGTTGTAACGCACCGTCACCCACAGCAGCAGGCCCAACACGAGCAGGCTGATCGCCGTGATGATCGGGATCAGCAGTTCCTGATGGAACCGATAAGCGAACCGCCCCGTCGGCGAATACTGCTTCTGGAAACCGAGAGCGCCGGGTGTCGGCGCGCCCTTGATCCATTCCGGGCCGAGCGGCTTGTAGGTCGCTGCAGCCGGCGTGGCCTTGGCGTCCGGCGCCGTGGCTGCCGTCGCGGGCGGTGCGCTCGGACTGGCAGCACTCGCTGCAGGCGCGGCGGCCTGCGGCCCCGGCTGAGCCACAGCCGCTTGCGGGGCCGTGAAAAGAGCCAGGGCTGCGAAGAGGATTACCAGGAAACTCAACCGCTTGCGGGCGTTGTCGCCGAAATTCATCTGGTGCACGCTTTCGTTCCGTAAGCTTGACGCGCGGCTGCGCGAGGGGCCCGGGCGGGCCGGTTTCGCCGGGCCTATACGCCCGCTTGCCCCATGCCTCAAGCGCTTCTAGGGAGAATTTTCGACAGGCCCGCCGGATGCCGCCGGCCAGCGATTCAAGGGAACAGCCGTACCGCCATGACCGACGACGAGGTCCTCGCAGAGTTCCGCGCCAGCCACGCCCTGCTCGAAGGGCATTTCAAGCTCTCCTCGGGCCGCCACAGCGCGCACTACCTGCAATGCGCGCGGGTGCTGATGAACCCCGAACGCGCCGGCACCCTGGCGCGCGCGCTGTGCCAAAAAATTCCGCGCGAGCTGCGCGGCAAGATCACCAAGGTGATATCCCCGGCGATGGGCGGCATCATCATCGGCCACGAGATGGGCCGCGCTCTGAATGTCGACTCGGTGTTTGTCGAACGGCCGAGCGGCACTTTCGAACTGCGCCGGGGATTCTCCGTCGACGACGGCGACCAGATCCTGCTGGTCGAGGACGTGGTCACCACCGGTCTCTCGAGCCGCGAGGCGATCAAGGCGATCGAGGCAGCGGGCGGTGAGGTTATTGCCGCTGCCGCGCTGGTCGATCGCACCGGCGGCGACGTCGACCTCGGCGTGCCCTTCTTCCCGCTGGTCCAGATCAACTTCCCGACTTACGCGCCCGACGAAGTGCCTGCGGAACTGGCCGCGAAGCCGATCGAGAAACCCGGGAGCCGCAAGGCTTGACCGGCCGACTCCGTCTCGGCGTCAACATCGACCACGTCGCGACAATCCGCAACGCGCGCGGCGGCGACCATCCCGATCCGGTGCGCGCGGCCGAGATCGTCGCCCGCTGCGGCGGCGACGGGATCACGGCGCACTTGCGCGAGGACCGGCGGCACATCCGCGATGATGATCTCCGGCGAATCCAGGACGCGACCGACCTGCCGCTCAACCTCGAGATGGCGGCGACCGAGGAAATGCTCGCCATCGCCCTCGCCCACCGCCCGCACGCCGCGTGCATCGTGCCCGAAAAACGCGAGGAAGTGACCACCGAGGGCGGCCTCGATGCCGCCGGACAGCACAACCGGCTGCAGCCGATCGTCTCGCGCCTGACGGACGCCGGAATTCGCGTGAGCCTGTTCATCGAAGCAAGCGAGCGCCAGCTCGAAGCGGCACTCCAGCTCGGCGCGCCAGTGGTCGAATTCCACACCGGCGAATACGCCCACGCCGAGGGCGACAGGGTCCCGGTGGAGCTAAGGCGCATCGCCGACATGGCCGCACTTGCCGCCAAGAACGGAATCGAACCCCACGCCGGCCACGGCCTCACTTACGCCAACGTCCAGCCGATCGCCGCGATACCCCAGCTCGCCGAGCTCAACATCGGCCATTACCTGATCGGCGAAGCGATCTTCGTCGGGCTCGAACCGGCGGTGGTCAGGATGCGCGAACTGATGGACGCGGCGCGGTGATCGTCGGCCTCGGTTCCGACTTGTGCAACATCGAGCGGATCGCCGCCGCGCTCGGGCGGCATGGCGAGCGATTCGAACTGCGCTGTTTCACCGAGGTCGAGCGGGCCAAGGCGGCGCGGCGGCCGTACACGCGCGCCGGGACTTACGCCAAGCGCTTCGCCGCCAAGGAAGCCTTCTCCAAGGCGGTCGGCACCGGGTTCTACCGCGGCGTCTACATGAAAGACATCGGCGTGGTGAACGCGCCTTCCGGAGCGCCCACCCTCGAGCTTACCGGCGGCGCGGCCAAGCGGCTTGCGGAAATGATCCCGGACGGCCATGAGGCGGTCATTCATCTGACCCTCACCGACGACCATCCATGGGCGCAGGCTTTCGTGGTCATCGAAGCCCGCCCGCTGTGAAATTCCGAAAGCCCCGATAGCGCGATGGACGATCCAGTTACCCCAACGAATCCCATTGAGCCGAAGGCCGCCGAAAAGGCCGACGACAAGAAGGTCGACTGGCTGCGCGAGCTTCGCGGCCTGGCGCTGATGCTGCTTGCCGTGCTCGCATTCCACACCTTCATCGCCAAGCCGTTCTACATTCCCTCTGGCTCGATGGAGCCGAACCTGCTGGTCGGGGACCGGCTCGTGGTCAGCAAGTATCCCTACGGCTGGAGCTGGGTCTCGGCGAGCTTCCACGTGCTGCCGCGCAGCCACTGGCGGATCGCGCCGCGCACGCCCGAATACGGCGACATCGTCATCGTCGTGCCGCCCGACAAGACCGAGGATTACATCAAGCGCGTGATCGGCCTGCCGGGCGACCGCATCGCGGTGGTCAATGGCCAGGTCATTCTCAACGGCAAGCCGGTGCCGAAGGATTATGAGCCGCCGGTCCAGATCCCGGAGGATTCGCAAATTTGCGACGGCGTTCCGTGCCTGGGAGAGTTCAATTCCTACCGCACGATCCTGCCGAGCGGAAAGGTCGTCTACGAACCGCCGACCTTCCGCGAGACGCTGCCCAACGGCGCCAGCTATCTCGTGCTCGACGACGAAAACGGCAGCCAGGGCGACAACTACCCTGAGACGGTGGTGCCCGAAGGCGACGTGTTCCTGATGGGCGACAACCGCGACCATTCGGCCGACAGCCGCTTCCCCCCAGGTCCCGGCTCGGACGGTCTCGGCGGGCCGGTGCCGATCGCCAATGTCGGCGGACGGGCCGAATTCATCACCTTCTCGCTCGACGGATCCACCGGATGGAACCCGATAAGCTGGTGGAAATCCTTGCGCCCCAACCGCGCGTGGACCAGTCTGCGCCCCGAAATCAGGGGAAAGGGCAAGGCCGGATGAGCAAGGCCGTCGAGGACGAAGGCGCCGAAAGCTCGATCGGCTCCAGCCCGACGCACATTGCCAACCCGGAACTGCGCGACGAGGCCAAACGCGCGTTCGTGTGGGTCGCCGTCGTCGGCCTCGCCGTCCTGGCGGTATACGTCTCGCAAGCGCTGCTTGTGATCTTCGGGGCGATGGTATTCGCCGCGATGCTCGATGGCGGGGCCCGCCTACTGGGGCGGGCGCTGCCAATCGGGCGTAATTGGCGGCTCGGTATCGTGATTGCGCTCACACTCGCCTTCATCGCCTGGCTGTTCTACTTCGCTGGCTCGCAGATATCGCAGCAGGCGGCGCAATTGCCCGCGCTCGTCGCGGTGCAGTTCGGCCGCTTCATCGCGTGGTTGCAGACCAAGGGATTCGCCGCCAGTCAGGAGGATGTCGGCAAGCTCGCCGGAACCTTCGCCAGCGGCGTGGGCATCGTCACCCGGGCGATAGGCGGAATCCTCGGCGCAGGGGCAACGCTCGTGCTGGTTGTCACGATCGGCCTCTATCTCGCGTTCGAGCCGCGCCTTTACGAGCGCGGCCTCGCCTGGGTGCTGCCGCAAGCCTCACGCGAAGAATTTTTCGAAACCGCCAACCGGATGGCGTTCACCTTGCGCCGCCTGATGGCCGGGCGGCTGGTCGGCATGGCTTTCGAAGGCGTGTTCATCTTTCTTGCGCTATTTGTCTACGGGGTGCCGCTGGCGGCGCTGCTCGGGATCATCACCGGCCTGCTCGCCTTCATTCCCAACATCGGTGCGATCGTTTCGGGGATACTGATGGTGCTGGTCGGCTTTTCCGGCGGTACCGAAATGGGGCTGTACACGATTGTCGTCTATTTTGTGGTGCAGAACATCGACGGCAGCATCGTCGTGCCGCTGATCGCCCGGCGGACGGTCGACCTCGCCCCGGCGCTGGTGCTGGCGTTCCAGCTGATAATGGGCATTCTGTTCGGCATCCTCGGCCTGTTCCTGGCCGATCCGCTGCTGGCGATGACGAAGGTCTGGCTTACGCGCCGGTCGGAGATCGCCGACCGAAATCGTGGGGCGCCGCTGGCGGCCGATGGCGCGTAAGTTTCTTTACTTCATAGTGGTCTGCGTAATCCTGGTGTTCGCGGTACTGCTGGCGCTGCGGCTGTATCCGGCCGCGCTGACCCGGCTGGCGTTCGCGCCGAGGGGGCATTTCGAAGCGCAGGCGGCCCTTGCGGGCAATGCCTACCAGGATCCGGCGATGTGGTTCGCACGGCCCGGTTTGCCCGACGACCCGGCGCGTTGGCAGCCGCCATTCGCGCTGGGCGCCGCCGCTCCGGCGGCCGGCGAGGTACCGCCCTTCGCCGTGTTCTTCGTGCACCCCACCAGCTATCTCGAGCACGACCACTGGAACGCGCCGCTGGGCGACAAGACATCGCAGGCGCGCACGCGCATCTTCATCAAGGGGTTCGCCAGCCCGTTCGGCCAGGCGAGCGAGATCTGGGCGCCGCGCTACCGCCAGGCGGCCATCGGCGCATTCCTCAGCCATTCGACCGACGCCCGCCAAGCGCTCGATCTTGCCTACCGCGACCTGAACCAGGCGTTCGACGAGTTCCTTGCGCATGTCGGGCCGGACACACCAATCGTGCTGGCCGGCCACAGCCAGGGCGCGCTGCTTATCGACGAACTGCTGCGCAAACGGATCGCGGGAACCCCGCTGCAAGCCCGCATCGCCATAGCCTATCCGATCGGCTGGCCGATTTCAGTCGAGCACGACGTGCCGGCGCTGGGCCTGCCTGCGTGCGCGACCGCGGACCAGACTGGCTGCGTGGTCACGTGGTCGAGCTTCGCCGAGCCGGCGGATCCGGGAATGCTGCTCGAGTGGTACCGAAACTCGCCGGGCTTTGACGGCAAGCCGCGTGGCAAGCGCGGCCCGCTGTGCGTGAATCCGCTGACCGGGACGATGAACGGCGCGGCGCCCTCCTCCGCGGATCTCGGGACTCTGGTGCCGAGCGCCGACCTCTCGACCGGCCAGCTGGTTCCGGGCGCGGTCTCGGCCAAGTGCGGTCCGCGTGGGCTACTGCTGATCGGCAACCCGCCCCAGCTCGGGCCCTACGTGCTGCCCGGCAACAACTACCACGTCTACGATATCCCGCTGTTCTGGGAGAACCTGCAAATGGACGTTGCGCGCAGGATGCGGACATGGGCAGCCCAACACCGCTGATCGCCACCACCGCCGCCGAGCTGCGCGATGCACTGCCAGAAGGCGGCGTGCTGCTCGGGCTCGACCTCGGCACCAAGACCATCGGCACCGCGCTGAGCGACGCCGGTTGGCGCTTCGCCAGTGCCGGCAAGACGCTACCGCGCGGGAAGTTCTCGCGCGACATCGAGGCTATTCGAGCGTTGGCTAGCGAGCGTCATGCCGCCGGTATCGTGCTCGGCCTGCCGCTCAACATGGACGGCAGTGAAGGCCCGCGCGCCCAGTCGGCCCGCGCCTATGCCCGCAACCTTGCCCCGCTTGGCCTGCCGGTGCTGCTGTGGGACGAGCGCTGGTCCACCGCCAGCGCCGAGCGCGACCTGATCGCACAGGACATGAGTCGCGCGAAACGCGCCGAACGGATCGACAGCCACGCCGCCGCGGTGATCCTCCAAGCCGCGCTCGACGCGCTGGCGGGGGGGGCGTTCTAGGCGGGCGCCGCGAACGCGGCGTCGAAATTTTATGACTGTAATCGCGCGCTTTGAATCAGCCGCGGCGCAGCGCGAGAACCAATCCGTCCGGCAAGGGGCCGTCATACGGCAGGCTCATCCGCTGAGCATCGGCGCGAGCGCGGTCGAGGATCGAGGCTGGAATTCCGGGTTCGTAGAGGATGGCGTCGGCCGCGCCGAGCAGCTGCAACTGGTGCAAGGTCAGCCCGTCGGCGGTAGGCGTGTCGATGACGAGTTCGACCCGCTTCGCCTCGCCACCCGCGCGCTGGCCCTCGCGCAGCCAGTTCGGCACCGCGGTCGTGCCATGCTCGACGAAGGGATCGAGCGGGCCGCCCTGCCCGAGCGCGGCGTCGAGCGCGCGCCGCCGCTCGATTGCGTCGGGCCAGCGCTCGCGCATCGCTTCGCGCGCTGCGGCAAGCGTTTGGGCGAGCAGCCCGAGACTATCGGGCAGCAGGGCCTCGAGCCGCAATCGCAAGTGCTTGGCGAGGCCCGCCGACGCGCCGTCGGTGCCGATCGCGATCTGCACCGGATCGCGGTCGAGAATGCTCGGCGTGGTGAAATCGCACAGCGCCGGCCGGTCGGTGACATTGACGAGCACGCCCGCGCGATGCAGCCGCATTACCGCGGCTTCCGCTTCGTGCAGATCCTCGATGGCGACGAACGCTAGCCGCGCGCCGCGTTCGACGCCGTGTTGCAGGTCGGCGACAACCTGGCCGCCGGCGCGCTCGACCAGCCGCCGCTTGGCGTCGGCCGCTGGCCCCTCCCCCAGCACGATGACCGGCTGGCCGGTAACGCGATGGAAGAGCGGCAGATTCTTCAATCCAGCCACTCCGGGACCCGCTCGGCGGCGTAGATCTCCTCGGGCAGGATGCGATCGGCAACGACGGCATAGCGGTCGCCGTCGACCAGCACCTCGGGCACGAAGCCGCGGCTGTTGTAACTCGAGGCCATCGTCGCGCCATAGGCCCCGGCAGTGCGGAACACCGCAAGGTCGCCGGCCTTGAGCGCGTCGCACTCGCGGTTGGTTGCGAAGGTATCGCCGGTCTCGCAGATCGGTCCGACGATGTGTGCGGTCATCCGCTCGCAGGTGGGCCTTACAGCATCGAAATCGTGCCACGCGCCGTAGAGCGCCGGGCGGGCGAGGTCGTTCATCGCCGCGTCCACCACCACGAACGGCGGCCGGTTGCCGTTGCGCTTCACGCGGATCACCCGCGTCAGCAATACGCCCGCGTTGCCGACGATTACGCGCCCCGGTTCGAACATCAGCTCGACGTCCCAGCCCCGCGTCACCCGCGCGACCATGGCGCCGTATTTTGCCGGGCTCGGCAGCACCTCGCCGGCCTTGTACGGCACGCCGAGGCCGCCGCCCAGATCGACATGGGTGACGGTGTGCCCGCTGTGGCGAAGCATCGACAGCAGCGCGCCGACCTTCTCGAACGCCAGTTCGAGCGGCTTGAGGTCCGCCAGCTGACTGCCGATATGCACCGCGAGGCCGCGCATCTCGAGGCCGGGCAACCGCGCCAGGCGGTCATAGATTCCAATGGTGAGGTCGTAAGCAACGCCGAACTTGTTGTCGGCCTTACCGGTCGAGATTTTCTCATGCGTGCCGGCGTCAATGTCGGGATTGACGCGCAGCGCGCAGGCCGCCCTGAGCCCCTTCGCCTCGGCGATCGCCGAAAGCTCGACCCCTTCTTCCTCGGATTCGATATTGAACTGGCCGATCCGCGCATCGAGCGCCGCGGCCATCTCCGCGGCTGTCTTGCCCACGCCCGAGAACACGATCTCCGACGGCGCGATGCCCGCCGCCAGCGCGCGCTTCATCTCGCCGCCTGAAACGACATCGGCGCCATAGCCTTGCCGTCCAAGCACGCGCAGCACCGCGAGGTTGGGGTTCGACTTTACCGCGAAGGCGATGTGCTTGCGCGGAATGGCAGCGAGCGCCTCGCGGAACACCCGCGCGTGGCGCTCGAGCGTTGCCCGCGAATAGACATAGACCGGAGTCCCCACTTCGGCCGCAATGCGGGCAAGCGGCACATTCTCGGCATGGAGTTCGCCGTCTTTGAGCTCGAAATGATCCACCGGTCAGCCTTCTGGGGGCAGGTCGAACGGATCGTCCTGGCGTTCTTCGGATTTGGTCCGCAACTCGACGCTGCGCTGCGGTGCCGCTTGCGGATCGGGGTTTATCAGTTCCGCCGCGGACGGCTTGTGGTCGCTCCCATACGGCGCCTGCGGCAACGCCGCGCCGGCAGCCGGCTGGAGCTCCTTCTTTTGCGCGCAGGCGGCAGACAGTAGCACGAGTGGGAGGATGATCAGGAGGCGGCGGTTCATCAATCCATCCCCAGCGCACGACGCGCTTCGGCGACGCGCTCCCTTACTTGTTCGGGCGCGGTCCCGCCATGGCTTTTACGCGCGGCGACCGAGGCTTCGACCGACAGCGCGCCGAACACGCCTTCGTCGATGCGGCCGTCGATCGCCTGCAAATCGGCCAGCGACAGCGCATCAAGCGCGACGCCCTTGCCTTCGGCCAGCTTCACCACGGCGCCGGTGACATGGTGCGCCTCGCGGAACGGAAGGCCCGCCTCGCGCACGAGCCAGTCCGCCAGATCGGTTGCGGTGGCATAGCCGAGCTCGGCCGCCTGACGCATCCGCTCGGTACGGAAATCCGCTTCGGCAACCATTCCGGTCATCGCCGCGAGCGAAAGGCCGAGGAGGCCCACCGCCTCGAACACTGGCGGCTTGTCGTCCTGCATGTCCTTCGAATAGGCGAGCGGCAGGCCCTTCATCGTCACCATCAAGGCCATAAGCGCGCCGACGATCCGCCCCGAATGGCCCCGCACCAGCTCGGCCGCGTCGGGGTTCTTCTTCTGCGGCATGATCGAGCTGCCAGTGCTCAGCGAATCCGGCATGCGCACGAAGCCGAACGGCTGGCTGGCCCAGATCACAAATTCCTCCGCCAAGCGCGAGAGGTGCAGCGAGCATTGCGCCGCGGCCGAGAGGTAATCGAGCGCGAAATCGCGGTCCGACACGGCATCTAGGCTGTTAGCGGTTGCGCGGTCGAAGCCGAGCGCCTGCGTCGTCATTTCGCGGTCGATCGGGAAGCCGGTGCCGGCGAGCGCCGCCGAACCGAGCGGGCATTCGTTGAGCCGCTTGCGCGCGTCGGCGAACCGCGAACGATCGCGCCAAAGCATCTCGTAATAGGCCATGAGGTGATGGCCCAGTGTCACCGGCTGCGCGGTCTGCAGGTGGGTGAACCCTGGCATGATGCTCTCGGCGTGCTCGCCGGCCCGCGTCACAAGCGCCTTCTCCAGGGCCTCCAGACCGGCATCGACCTGGTCGATCGCATCGCGCACCCAGAGCTTGAAATCGGTTGCCACCTGGTCGTTGCGGCTGCGCGCGGTGTGCAGCCGCCCGGCCGCCGCGCCGATCAGGTCTGCCAGCCGGCTCTCGGTGGTCATGTGGATGTCTTCGAGTGCCCAGTCCTCGGGCACGCCGTCGCGCTCGTACTCGGCCGCGACCTGGTCGAGGCCACGCCCTATCGCCACCGCATCCTCGCTCGAAACGATGCCGCAGGCGCCGAGCATGGCGACATGCGCCTTGCTCGCGGCTATGTCCTGCCGCCAGAGCGCCTTGTCGAAAGGGATCGAGGCGTTAATCTCACGCATGATCGCAGCGGGCCCTTCGGCGAAGCGCCCGCCCCACATCTGGTTGGAGCCTTGTATGCCCCGTTTGCCCTTGCTGTCGCTCACGCTGCCGATCGTCCTGCTGGTGGCCGGATGCGATAGGCAAAGCGCTGGCAACTCGCAACAGCGGGAAACTGCGACCCCCTCGCCGTCCGCCAACGAGGATGCCGAGGCGCTCAACGGCACGCTCGACCGCAGTCATGCCGGAGAGGCCTTGCCCGACGCGACCGTGGAGGGGCCCAACGGTGTCAAATTGCACCTGGCGACGCTCAAGGGCGGTCCGGTGCTGATCAACCTGTGGGCGACCTGGTGCGCGCCGTGCGTCAAGGAGATGCCGACCCTCGACCGCCTCGCTGCCGCACCCGGAACACCCCGCATCCTGGCCATCAGCGAGGACCTGAAGGGTGCCGCAGCGGTCAATCCGTTCCTCGCGCAGCATCAGTTCCTCCACCTGCAGACCTGGCTCGATCCCGAAGCCAACTTGTCACTGACGATGGGCGGCGCGTCCGGCTCGGCCACCCTGCCGACCACGGTGCTTTTCAACGCGCAGGGCAAAGAGGTTTGGCGGATGATCGGCGGCTACGACTGGTCGAGCGACAAGGCCAAGGCGCTGATTGCCGAGGCCCAAGCGAAGGCATGACGTCGCGGACCACGCGCCATGTGTGAGCTGTTCGCCGTTTCGAGTGACCGGCCGACAGTCCTGCGCTACCAGTTGCGCACGTTCGCGAAGCATGGCGGGGGAGAGTTCCGCAATCGCGACGGCTGGGGGATAGTGTTCGCGCAGGAGCGGGATGCGTTCCTGTTCCGCGAGCCGGCCGCGGCGACGGAGAGCGCGCTCGAGCGCCTGGTCGCCAAGCACCCGCCACCGGCAAGACTGGTCGCCGCGCATATCCGGTTGGCGACCGCGGGTGGCGCATCGCTCGCCAATACGCATCCGTTTCGGCGCACGCGCAGCGGCCGCGTGCTGCATTTCGCGCACAACGGCAGTCTGCCGAACCTCAAGACCCGCTTCGCCGCGAGCGAGGCCGCGGCGGCGTGCGTCGGCGATACCGATTCCGAGCTGGCTTTCCTGCTACTGCTCGGGCGGCTTCGATCGCTCGAACCGGACGGCACCCCCGAGGAGCGATACGCGGTATTCCGCGAGTTCTGCGCCGAAATGCGCGAGGAAGGCACGTCCAATTTCCTGTTTGCCGACGGCGAGTTGCTGTTTGCCCACGCGCATCGCCGCCGCGCGTTCGTCGACGGGACGCCAGGCGAAATCGAGACTCCGGGTCTGTGCCTGCGAATTCTCAAGGAGGACAGTCCCGCCTGGTCAGCGCGCGGGGCCACTATGTCGCCCAAACCGGAAAATTGCGTGCTGCTCGCCAGCGTTCCCCTCGACAAGCGCAAGTGGACGGGCCTCGCGCAAGGCACGACCATACTCGTCGAGCACGGCAGGGTGAGGTGCCAGGATTAGACTTGTGGCGGTGACGGGCTCGAAACCGCCACTGAAAACACCCGGATTCCGCGAGTATTTGCCAATATGAATTTCGAGGGGCCCCCAATAAGGCCCCCAAACTCAGCAACAGGAAGAAAAAAACGGCTAGCGAACGGCAAACGTCCGCTCCGGGCGGAAAACTGACAGTCGGAGGCTACGACGCGAATGGCAGTGTGTGGCCGGCAGCCGACCGTCCGCTTCGGAGCGCTAACGGGTGAAGGGCAGAATGTCTGCTTTCGACCCGAAGCGGGCATCGCAACTTCCCATTCGGGCGCTATGAGCTGATCGATGGAAACGGCCAAGCCACGTGCTCGCGCACCCGTCAGAAGCCTTAGTCGGGCGGCGGCCGCGCTCACTTTATGCCTCGCCGGGGTCGCCATTATCGTGTTGAAGGTGCTGCTCGACGCGGACGGCTATTTGTCGCCGGACAGCGTTAATTACCTGGCGCTGGTGGAGAACCTGCGCGCCGGACACGGCCTTGTCACCGCCAACAGTGGCCGGGTACTGCTCGACTATACGCCGTTTGCGGAGTGGCCGGTGGGCTATCCGTTGCTGATCTTCGTGGTCGGTGCGTTCACTGGCCTGTCATCCTTCGCGGCGTCGAAGGCGGTTTCGATCTTGCTGTTTATGGCGAGCGCGGCGCTGATCGCGCGCGCGTTCCCCCGCGATGGCTGGGTATTGGCTTGTGTGCCCTGCTTCGGCGCGACGCTTGAGATGTTTGCGTACACTTGGAGTGAAGTACCGTTTACGTTCCTCTTGATCGCGCTCGCGGTGCTCACCGCGCGGGTGCTGCGTGACGACGGCACCAAAGCGAGCGCTAACGTGCTCCTGCTGCTGGCGTGCGGGACGGGCCTGTTCCTGAGCCGCTACGTCGGCGCGGTGGCTATCTGTCACATCGTCTTCCTCGCCGTGGTCAAGCTATGGCGAAAGCAGCTGCGCTACGCCGTCCTTCTCGGATTCACTGCGGCGGGGCTCGCGCTGTTCGTGTCGGCCTATCTTTGGCGCAACGTCATAGAGACGGGCTACCCAACGGGCATGGAGCGTCCGCCGGCCACCGGATCGGCACTCGAGCTGGCATATCAGCTGTTAACCGCAGTTGTGGGCGAAGTCGCGGTCGTGGTCCCCCCGAACACCGTGGTTTGGTCCCTGCAACTGAGCCTGGCTGCGGTCTTCGCCATTCTTGTCGGTGGCCTCGCGTTCGCGGCTCACCGCCACGCTCGCACGAAGCTGCCCGAGAGCGACTGGATCGAGGCACTGTCCTTTCTTTGGGTGGGTTTGACCTACCTACTTGCGCTCGTCGCCATGCGTTGGCTGAAGGAGTTCGATGCGTTCGATTTCCGTTTGCTCGATCCGGCCTTCGTCCCCATCTTCGTCGGCCTGTTTGCGCTGATCATGAGAAGCGGCCCAAACAGCACAACGCAGGCATGTCGTGCCTTGGTGTTGGGCTCGGCGGCTCTTTCGTTGCTGACGCACGCCGCGAGCGCCATCCAACGATTCGACGGTCGCGGCTATCAAGCGCACGCGACTGAGGTCCCGCGCCGCTATGCGGTTGTTCCTAGAGGCTCGACGGTTGTTTTCGGCGACCGGCTGGCGGTATTCTTGCGCCCGGACCTGCACGTCGATGCGCCTTGCACCGAGCAAGATGAGGATTGTAGCGCCAGCTGGGATGAGTACCTCGCCAGCCTCGCGCCTGGACGCCATGTGTTCGTCGACATCGACGACGACGCTCTCAAGCCCGATCACCACTCCGCGTCGGTGCGCCAATTTGTATCAAGCCGAGCGCCGGGCGAGCTCGTCAGGATTCGATGAGCCGCCGATCTAGGCTTGCTCCTCATCCCGAAATTGAACTAGCGCCCAGCATGGCGGATGCCTTCACGTGGGCCTGGACGAGACCAACAACGGACCTCATGCCAAAGCCGTCGACATTTCAACCTTAGCGGACACTCCAGCCGAAGGTCGCCTTTCGACCCATTGCGGACATTCAGGCTTCTCGCGCCCAGTGGCAGACTGGCGCTTCAGTCGATTATCGGGACAGGACAGATCATGCGATGGTCTGACGCCTTGCGTGAGTCACTTGCCGATTAACTGCTGTCTGGAATGCGCTGTTCGGGTCCATCGACGTGTGCGGGGGAAGGCGCTCGATCGCTAAGAAGCGGACTTGGCGGAATTCGGCTACCTGGGGCATTGCGAGACCGTTGGTACGTTCGCGACCTGGTGAATTCCAAAATAACATCGAAGAGGCAGTGATTTAACAAGCCCCTTGGGCCATGCCTGTGTATTGTCGATGAAGTCGCTGCACGATCGAGAACGCCATGCCGAAGACGCGCGGAGAAGTGATGCTCGAGTTGCGCAGGGCCCGAATGGTCGCTGCGCCTCCGTTCCTGCGTGGCGGATTCCGGCCGTTCTTTCTGCTGGCAGCGGCCTGGGCCGCATTCGCCGTGCTCACGTGGATGTGCAGTTTCCTCTACGGCGTGCCGCTCGAAAGCAAGTTCGCGCCGCTAGCTTGGCATCGGCACGAAATGCTGTTCGGCTTTGCGGGGGCCGCCATCGTCGGTTTTTTGCTGACCGCCATTCCCAACTGGACCGGCCGCCTACCGATCGCCGGCGTACCGCTTGCCGCACTCGCGGGACTGTGGCTCGCGGCGCGACTGGCGGTATGGTTTTCGGGTGCGATCGGCCTCGTTCCAGCTGCCGCGCTCGATGTGGGGTTCTACCTCGCCTTCGCCGGGATTGCTTGGCGAGAGGTGATCGCCGCGAAAAACCGCAACGCTCCGGTCGTCGGTTTGGTGCTCCTGCTCGCGCTGGTGAATGCATGGGACTATGCCGCCGCGGCCGGGCTTGTGCGCGGTGATTCTGCGCCAAGTCATGCAGCGATCTCTCTGCTCGTCGTGCTCATCTCGATAATCGGAGGCCGCATTATTCCCTCTTTCACGCGCAATTGGATGGCGAAGAGAGGGTTCACGACTGGCCTTCCGGGTCAGCCTGGCCGCTTGGACCTTGTCACGATAGCTGTAACAGCCATGGCGTTCGCGGGCTGGATAGCGCTGCCAGGAACGACCTGGACCGCCGGGGGACTCGTCGCGGCGGGGCTTCTTCACGCGGTTCGGCTATGTCGCTGGCGCGGCTGGCGCACCTGGAGCGATCCCTTGGTCATCGTCCTGCATGTCGCCTATGGTTGGGTGCCGGTGGGCCTGTTCTTGCTCGGACTGAGCGTGGCCGGAGCCGCAGTGCCGGCCACGGCTGCGATTCATGCGTTCACGGCGGGGGCTATCGCAACGATGATCCTTGCGGTCATGACGCGGGCCTCGTTGGGTCATACCGGACGCGATCTGCGGGCTAACGCTGCAACTTCTGCTGTCTATCTTTTCGTCACGTTGGGCGCGGGCCTGCGCGTCGTTACCGGTCTAGGATTGATAGGATATCGCGTCGGCATCGAATTGTCAGGTTGGCTATGGGCATTGGCGTTTGTGATCTTCCTGGTAACTTACGCTCCCGTGCTATTAACGCCCTCGAACGCGAAGTGAGGTGCATCACATAAGTTGTTCGGAATCCAAACTAAATATCGAGGTTTCATGCCTAATTGACTCCCATCAAAAGAGGAGACGCGTTTGGTTGAGGGACAGGCGCAGGTCCAGCCATACGGACCCGTAACCGAAGATCGCATCAGCAACGTTCTAAAGTGGATACTGCTGGCCACCGCGATATTGTGTTTCGCGCTGCTCGGCTGGGCAACTGTCCTCACCTACGAAAAGGAGCCGCCCCACCCGGACGCCTTCGTCAACTCGTCGGGCGCGGTCATTATGTCCGCCGACGACATTGTCGCCGGCAAGGGCGGTTTCCAGAAAGCTGACCTCATGGATTACGGCAGCATCTATGGGATGGGGTCGTATTTCGGCGAGGATTATACCGCCTCGACGCTTGTCCGCATCGCCGTTCTCACCAAGCAGGGCCTCACCAATTCCGCAATGCCGCCGCCGGGCACCAAGGCCCCTGCCAACCAGTCGCTCGCGACGATTGGTCCCGCTGGACCGCCCCCGCAGTCGACAACGCCGCCGGCTGCTTCGCTAACCGCTGCCCTGGTTGACGCGGCGGCGACCGCGCAAATGCAGAAGCAGCTTCAGGGCATCGACCTCACGCAGCCCAAAGTGGTGCTCCCCGACGCCGTCGCGAACGCCATCCGGCTTGTGCAAGGAGAGCTTACGACCAAACTCAACACCGTGAAGCTCTCGGCCGGCTGGGTGCCGGCGAAGAGCCTCGATCCGACCCTCCGCCGTCAGACGGCGGACTTCATCATCTATTCGGCCCTCACGACGGTCGCACGGCGACCGGACCGCCCCAACACGTCTTGGACCGAAAATTGGCCGTACGAGCCGTTGGTCGGCAATACCCCGACGACGAACACCTTCCATTGGACCTGGATCAGCTTCTGCTTCACCTTCTTTGCGCTGGGCTTCGTGCTGTGGCTCTACCGCGCCTATTTTGACGAGGTCGACGACAGGCCGATGGAGGGCGAGCTCGCCAAATTCCGCCCGTTGACGCCAAGCCAGCGCAAGACCGGAAAGTACTTCATTGTCGTCGCGCTGGTATTCCTCGCCTCGCAAGGCGCAGGCGCGATCATGGCTCACTCGTATTACGACCGCGAAACCTTTTACGGTGTGCAGCTCAACTACATTTTGCCGTACAACTTCCTGAGGAGCTTCCACATCCAGGCGCCGATCATCTGGATCGGGCTGGGCTGGATCGCGAGCGGCCTATTCATCGCCCCCGCCATCGCGGGCGGACGTGAAGCGAAGGGGCAAGGCTTCCTGGTCGACCTGCTTTTCTGGGTCTCGCTGTTCGTCGTCGCGGCGGCGCTGCTCGGCAACTACCTCGGCATCCAGGGGGTGATCGACAAAGGCTGGTTCTGGTTCGGCAACCAGGGCTTGTCCTACATCCAGCTCGGCCGATTCTGGCAAATCCTGTTCTTTGTCGCTCTTCTGACCTGGAGTGGGCTGATGTTCCGCGCGCTGTGGCCCAACAGGGACACCGTCATCGAAGCGACGCGGCAATTCTGGAGTGGACACATCCGGCTGGAGCACCTGATCTGGGCGGCGACGATCAACGTCGCGGTCCTGTACGTCTTCGGCATGATCCCGCTGACGGGAATCGACAAGAGCTTCACCATCACCGACTTCTGGCGCTGGTGGGTGGTGCATTTGTGGGTCGAGCAGTCGTTCGAGTTTTTCGCGGTTTCGATCAGCGCCTACCTGCTGATGTCGCTCGGGTTGGTATCGCGCCAGCTCGCGGAGCGCTCAGTCTACCTCGAACTCATCCTGATCTTCCTTGGCGGCGTGCTGGGGACCGGACATCACCTTTATTGGGCTGGCGGCCCAGGTATGTGGATCCCGCTCGGCACTATGTTCTCGTTCATCGAGGTCCTGCCGCTCGTGCTCCTGATCTTTGAGGCAATTTCGCAGCATCGGTTGATCAAGGGCGCCGACACGTTCCATTACAACCTGGCCTATCTCTACATCCTCGGCTCTGCCTTTTGGAACTTCGTCGGTGCCGGCGTATTCGGCGGCGGCACGCTCAACGCGCCTCTGGTCAATTACTATGAGCACGGCACCTTCCTAACGCTGAATCACGCTCACACGTCACTGTTCGGCGCGTTCGGGCTGCTCGCACTGGGCTTGATCTACTTCTGCCTGCGTTACCGCGCCGGACCCAATGCCGAGTTCAACGAGCTGCCGGGGCGCATTGCGTTCTGGTGCTATAACGCTGGCCTGCTGATGTGGATTTTCCTCCACTTCTTCCCGATCGGATGGTCGCAGCTCGATGCCGTCTTCGAGCACGGGCTCGCGTGGGCGCGGAGCCAGGCCTTCTACGACCAGACCCGGTTCTGGCAGTGGATGCGCCTGCCGGGCGACGTCGTTTTTTCGATCGGCACGCTGATCATGGCTTGGGACTTCCTGATCAAGCTGCGGCGCAAGCCCGAGCCGACAGTTGCCGGGAAGCGGGCCTAACGAAGACAATGCAAGAAGCGCCGGCCAAGTGAAGCTAGATGTATGACCGAACGTCCGCTTTCCACCCATTGCGGACACTCCGAATTCGGCCGATTGCTGAGGCAAACCTACCTATCCAAGCCGCTTTGTTAGGCGTAAGTACCTAGCCGCACGCCGGGCATCGCGACCAGACTCGGCGCGCCAAATTGGGGAGGAAGCTTACTTCAAGCTTCGCATTCCGAATTTGGGGGGCGCCGGGCATCAATGCTCTTTGTTCGGCGCTCCTAAGCTCCCGACAGCACTCACCTTCGGACATTTGCGGAACGACACCCTTAGCGCCGTTGGTAAAAGCGTCGGGATGAATTCCGTGTTCATCACTCCTGAAGAACACCTAGCCGACGCTGAGCGCTACGAGATGTGGGCTGCGCGCTGTTCCGGGCATGAGCGTCTTAGCGAGAACTTCCGCCGGTTAGCCGCCGCAGCGAGGGCGCGGGCGGAGGGCGAGTGAACCGAACTCTAGCCTAGTCCTTTCGGGGCCGCGCAATGCCGAGCCGGTAGGTTGGGACAGGCGAAGAACGAAGTCGCTTCGCAACGGTAGGATAGAATGTCCATTTTCGGTACTGTAGATTTCGTGCACGCAACAGCTGGGATGGATATGGACGCGGCGGCTATTGACAGTTCGCGGGAACGCGGTGCGGTATTGTCAGAGCAAATGCACTGCCATTTCCCAGTCGGGTCAGGCGGTCATTCGAACTCCGAGCAATCTCCCCTTTTTCCTGATTTGGTCGGCGGATGTTCGGCGCAAAGCAGGATCGCTTCCGCTTAGGCAGGGGATTCTGGATCGGAAACGAACCGAAGTGCGGTTAGTTTGACAGCACAGTCTTTAGATT
>DATIQN010000043.1:0-60508 GCA_035470785.1 Croceibacterium sp.
CGCCGCTGGCGATGATCCCGAGCCACGTCTGGGCACTCAAGAGCTATGTCGCGATCGGCTCCGACGTCGGCACCAAGGACGGCCTCATCAAGGACGACACTGCGATCCACGAGATGCTCGACAAGCAGGGCGTGGCCAACCAGTGGGCGACCTACGAAGGCACCCACGTCGACCACATCGCCCAGCGCTTCGACCAGGTCGTGCTGCCGTTCTTCGCCCAGCACCTGCAGATGAAATAGCGCTCAGGCGAAGGCGACCAGCGCGCCCCAGCCGATGAACGCCAGCCCGGCGACCTGCCCCAGCCGGCGGCCGCCGGGCAGCAGCTTCTCGCCCGCGACGAGCAGGCTGAGAAGCGCGATCCATGCCAGATTCATCACCCCGCCAACGAACAGCAGCGCCATCAGCAGCCAGCAGCAGCCGAGGCAGAAGGCGCCGTGGATCGCGCCCATGCGCAAGGCACCGATACGGCCCGGGCGGTAATTCCGGCTCAGAAACAAACCGGGATTGCGGCAGTGGGCGAGGCACGAATCCTTGAGCGGGCTTAGCTGATAAAGCCCGGCCGCGATGAGGATCGTCGCCGCGAGCCATTTCGCGCTGGCGTCCATTGTGGGCGGCGCGAGCACGCCGGATCGCTGCAGCAAATCCTGAAACGCGGCGGCGAGAAATGAGAACAGGCCCCACTCAGCAAGGTACCCGGCAAGGAACCAGCCGGTCGCGGGACGCACTGCGGCCTGGGCCGATGCCGCGCGCGCATAAAGCAGGATCACCGGCGCGGCGGCGGGCAGCATCATCGCCACCATCATCACCCACCACATCGAGACCGCGAGCAGCAGTTGCGCGGCGGTCCAGCCCGTGGGAGCCATCGCCATGTCCATGCCGGGCATGGCCGCCACGCCGCCCGAAGGGGTTGTCGGGAACAGGTGTAGAGCCGCGTGCGGCGCCATTCCCATACCCGCCCCGAGCAGCAGCCAGGCCCAGGCAAGCAGCGTCAACAGAACAAGCGCAAACAGGGTCAACACTCGCTGGCGGCGCAGCGCCGCCTCGACCGCAGCCGTCATCAGGCGTGTACGATCCCGTGGCTGTCGAGGTGGAGGTGGGCGAACTGGCCGTAGCTGTTCGAATGCGCGAACTCGATCGGCGAAATCGAGCGGCTGGTGCCCGAGCCGACTTCCGCGACTTCGTATTCGAACCCACCTTCCAGGCGAATCTGCGCCCGGATCGGCTCGCCGCTGACGATGCTCTTGATCGGCACGCCGTCCATTTCGACCTTGCCGTCTACCCGCAGCCGCGCGGTGCGCCCCTCGACATCGACGTCGAATTCGATTGGCACGAATTGCGGCTCGTGAAACTTTTCGACCATCGCCGCGAAAACTGCGAACACGGTGGCGAACGGATCGGTGTCGCCGCCGGTCATGATCGTGAGCAAGGCCTTGCGCTGTTCGTCGGTGGCCCGCTCGTCGACGAAGGCGGCGGCTTCGCCATGGCCCTCGTGGATCGGGCCGGGCCAACGGAAAGCCGCGGCGACCTTCAGGCCCGAAAGGTCGGTGTCGCCGTGGTGGCCTTCCTCGATGTCCATCCCGAACACTGCCTGGCATCCACCCTTGTCGGGCAGCCCACCGAACTGGCAGTTACAGCCGTATTCACAGTTGCAGTTGGCCATCTCGCGGCCCTTGAGCACCCAGTAGGTCATGTTCGTCTCCCCGTGCGTCCGCCCGGTGCAACCCATCCGGCTTGTAGCAAATCCGACGATAAGGTGGGAGTCCTGTCGGGGAGGGAGATAAGACAGGCGATTGCAATGGCGGGCCGGTTTGCTACCCGGTGACGGATGAGCGCGCCGGTCCTGACGTCGAAGCTCGACCTCGAGAGTGTCGAAGGGAAAGCGCGCGCGGCGCACAACCGCGCGCTGGCCGAGGAGCTGCGCGCCAAGGTTGCAGCGGCGGCGCTCGGCGGGCCGGAGAAGAGCCGCGAGCGGCATACCACACGCGGCAAGTTGCTCCCGCGCGAGCGGGTCGAGCGGCTGCTCGATCCGGGCTCGCCTTTCCTTGAGATCGGCCAGCTCGCGGCGAACGGCGTCTACGACGACGACATCTCCGGCGCCGGGATGATCGCCGGGATCGGCCGCGTCTCGGGCCGGCAATGCATGATCGTCGCCAACGACGCGACGGTGACGGGCGGCACCTATTATCCGTTGACGGTCAAGAAGCACCTGCGCGCGCAGGAAATCGCTCGCGAGAACCGGCTACCGTGCCTCTACCTGGTCGACAGCGGCGGGGCCAACCTGCCGCACCAGGCCGAGGTCTTCCCCGACCGCGAGCACTTCGGGCGGATCTTCTACAATCAGGCGCAGATGAGCGCCGCGCGCATCCCGCAGATCGCCTGCGTGATGGGCAGCTGCACTGCCGGCGGCGCCTATGTCCCGGCGATGAGCGACGAAAGCGTGATCGTCCGCGAGCAGGGCACGATCTTCCTCGCCGGCCCGCCGCTTGTGAGGGCCGCGACCGGCGAGGAAATCAGCGCAGAAGATCTCGGCGGCGGCGACCTGCACGCGCGCAAGTCCGGCGTGGTCGATCACCTTGCTGAGAACGACGAGCATGCGCTGACCATCTTGCGCGATATCGTCAGCCACTTGGGCGCGAACGAAGGCGCGACGCTCGACCTAAAGGAGCCGCGCCCGCCAAAGTTCGACGCCGAGGACCTCTACGCCATCATCCCCGAAGACGTTCGCGCGCCCTATGACGTGCACGAAGTGATCGCGCGTCTCGTCGACGGCAGCGAATTCCACGAGTTCAAGGCGCTCTACGGCCACACGCTAGTCTGTGGGTTCGCGCAAATATGGGGCATGCCGGTCGCGATCCTCGCCAACAACGGCGTGCTGTTCTCCGAAAGCGCGCTCAAGGGCGCGCATTTCATCGAGCTCGCCTGCCAGCGCGGCATCCCGCTCCTCTTCCTGCAGAACATCTCCGGCTTCATGGTCGGCGGCAGGTACGAGGCCGAGGGCATCGCCAAGCACGGCGCCAAGCTGGTCACCGCGGTCGCCACCGCACAAGTGCCCAAGATCACCGTGGTCATCGGCGGCAGCTTCGGCGCCGGCAACTACGGCATGTGCGGCCGCGCCTATTCCCCGCGCTTCCTGTTCACCTGGCCCAACGCCCGCATCAGCGTGATGGGGGGCGAGCAGGCCGCGAGCGTGCTCGCCACCGTCCACCGCGACGCCGACAAGTGGGACGAGCGCGAGACCGAAGCCTTCAAGGCTCCGATTCGCGAGACCTACGAGCGCGAAGGCAACCCCTACTACGCCACCGCCCGCCTGTGGGACGACGGCGTGATCGACCCGGTGCAGACGCGTGACGTGCTCGGGTTGGCGCTGGGCGTGTGCCTGGAAGCGCCGACTCCCGAGCAACCGCGGTTTGGTGTGTTCAGGATGTGAGTTGTCGGGGCGCTTAGCTTGCCCCGCTGATGGCACATCCTTACCTAGCGGGTAACGATTCTCCCGAGGCCTCATGACCACCCACACCACCCGCATGCTTATCATCGGCTCCGGACCCGCTGGCCTTAGCGCGGCCATCTACGGCGCGCGGGCCGGGATGCAGCCGATTGTCCTCCAGGGGTTGCAGCCGGGCGGGCAACTGACGATCACCACCGATGTCGAGAACTATCCCGGCTTCCGTGACGTAATCCAGGGCCCGTGGCTGATGCAGGAGATGGAGGCGCAGGCGGTCCATGTCGGCACGCGGATGAAGTGGGATACGATCGTCGACGTCGACATCGCTGGCGGGACGCCGTTCCGCGCCAAGGGCGACAGCGGCGACGAATACGTCGGCGACGTGCTGGTGATCGCCACCGGTGCGCAAGCCAAGTGGCTCGGCGTGCCGGGCGAGGAGCGGCTGTCGGGCAAAGGCGTCTCGGCCTGCGCGACCTGCGACGGGTTCTTCTACCGCGGCAAGAAGGTCGCGGTGATCGGCGGCGGCAACACCGCGGTCGAGGAAGCGCTCTACCTCACCAACCATTCGGACGACGTGACGCTGATCCACCGGCGGAGCGAGCTGCGCGCCGAGAAGATCCTCCAGGACCGGCTGTTTGCGCATCCGAAGATAAGCGTGATCTGGAATAAGCGAGTCGACGAATTCCTCGGCGATCCGCTCGACGGCGGGCTGACGGGGCTCAGGCTGGTTGACAGCCTGACCAGCGTCGAGAGCACGTTCGATTGCGAAGGCGCGTTCGTCGCCATCGGCCACGCGCCGGCGACCGAGCTGTTCAAGGGCAAGCTCGAGATGGACGCGAACGGCTACCTGCTGGTCGACGCCGGCACACCGAAGACAAACGTGCCCGGCGTGTTCGCCTGCGGCGACGTTTCGGACCACGTCTATCGCCAGGCGGTCACCGCCGCCGGCACCGGCTGCATGGCCGCGCTCGACGCCGAGCGCTTCCTGGCGGCGCGCGAGTTCGCCCGGCACGAGGCCGAAGCGGCCGAGTAATGTCGACACGGCCGTGACCGGCCCGGCCGCCACCGTCGAAGAACGTGTCTTCGGCCCGCTGGTCGAGGGCCGCGCCTGCGGCGAATGCGTCGCCTGCTGCGTGGAAATCGCGATCGACGATGCGGAATTGTCCAAGCCGGCGGGGACGCAGTGCGTTCATTGCGGCCCGCGCGGCTGCGCGATCTACGACACGCGGCCGGATAGCTGCCGGGCGTGGTTCTGCGCTTGGCGCCGCCTGGCCGATTTGCCCGAGAACCTGCGCCCCGACCGCTCGGGTTTGATGGCGTGCCTGATGGAACGGCCGGGCGACGCCAATCCTCTGCTCAGGCTCTACATCGTCGTCCAGTGGCTCGACGGGCGGCCGATCGCCCGCAGCGCGGAAGCCGACGAACTGCTCGCCCGCCTGCGGCGGATCGGCTTGCCGGTCTGGGTCGGCAGCGGGGAGCGGATATCGCTGCACTCTCCGCCCGACGCTGTGGCGCTGCATCTGATCAACGGCACCGAACCGGAAAGCGCGGTCGCCGATGAAGTGGCCTTCTGGCGATCCCGGCTGCCCGGGGCCTGACGTTGCCAGCATCGCCGAGTAAGCGCTTGCCAATCCGGCGCTGATCGCGGACGCTAGGTCCGAGGGAGATCAGGATGGCGAGCGAGGGAATCGTCGGGGAGGTGACTCCGAAAGCGGCGGCAGAGCAGTTCCCGGCCAGAGCCGCCGCCTGGTACGCGGTGTGGATGATCGCGCTGGCTAACGCGCTCGATTCCGTCGACCGTGGCGGCATCGCGTTGCTGATCGAGCCGATCAAGCGTGACCTGCACTTGAGCGATACCGAGGTCAGCTTGCTGACCGGCTTTTCGTTTTCGCTCTTTTACGGCCTCATCGGCCTGCCGCTCTCGCGCCTCGCAGACACTTCCAATCGCAAGCGCATCATCGGCAGCGTGATGGTGATCTGGAGCTTGGCGACCAGTGCCATTGCTGCCGTTCAGAATTTCTGGCCGTTGTTCGCCATGCGCGGGGTCACCGGTTCGGCGGTGTCGCTCAAGGGGCCCAACGGGCTATCGATGATTTCCGATCTGGTGCCGCGCGACAAGCTGCCGACGGCGATGGCGATCTACAACGGCGGCGTCTCGATTGGCGCAGGGTTCACCAGCGTGATCGTGGGCATGTTGCTCGGCTGGGTCGGCGGCAAGGTGTTCAATATCTTGGGCATGCCACTCCATGATTGGCAGGTGGTCTTCCTGATCATCGGCACGCCCGGCGTCGTGCTCGGCCTCGCGTTTCTCCTGACGGTGCGCGAGCCCCCGCGCCGCGGCCGCGCGACGACCATGCGCTTGCCGATCCTCGACGTGTTCCGCTTCCTATGGCGTGAAAGGCCAATCTTCTTTCCGTTCATCGTCGGCTCGGCGCTGCTGCAGATCGAGGCTTACGGCGTGCTCGGCTGGCGCTTTCCCTTCTTCAGCCGTACTTTCGGCTGGGGTCCCGCTTTCCTTGGCCCGCTGTCCGGCTACGCGACGCTGGCCCTGACGCCCGTCGGCCTCGGGCTCGGCGCCTGGCTCGGCCAGAAGTGGGAGCGGCGCGGCGACACCGGCGCGATGGTCAAGCTCTCGATCCTCGGCTCGTGCATCAGCCTGCCGCTGACGCTTGCGATGCTGCTGGCGCCTAATCCGTGGCTGGCGTTCGCGCTGTCGTGCGCCTCGACTGTTGCCATCGGCGTTTCCGCGCCGGGCACGGTTGCGGCGCTGCAGAACGTCACGCCCAACGAGTTCCGCGGCCAGATCAGCGCGCTCTACCTGTTCACCATCGGGGTGATCGGTGGCGGGCTGGGGCCTCTCTCGGTGGCGCTGTTCACCGACTACGTGTTCCACAACGAGGCGATGCTGCGCTATTCGCTGGTGGTGGTAACGGTGATCTTCGGCGGCCTGGGCCTGTGGCTCAAGTTCGTCTGCCTGCCACCGTACAAGGAACGCGTCGCGCGGGTGATTGCCGCCGAGCGCTAGCATCTCGTCGCGCGGGGCCGTGCTTTTGGCGCAATGGCGGGGACGCGGTGTGGCCGTTTCCTGACATAAGCCGTTAGCGGCACAGACGGTTGGGCCTCGAACCAAAGAAGTTCCCGAGGCAACAAGTCGATCCCATGGTGTGGGTACTGCTCGGCGTGGTCATCGTGGTCGCGATCGCCGCCTATTTCATCTTCCGCAATCGCCGCACCGCCGCCCTGCGCGTCCAGTTCGGCGATGAGTACGACCGGACGGTCGATACCGTCGGCGGGCGTGCCAAGGTCGAAGCGGCCCTCAAGGAGCGCGTCTCGAAGCTCGACCCCGCGGTTACCCGATGGCCGATTTCGACCGCCGCTACGAGGACCTGACGGTCGATCACGGCGAGGTCGCCCGGCACTATCGCGAAGGTCACGAGATCACGCTGCGGCACGGCAAGGGCCAGGCATCGACCGAGGACCTCCGCCAGGCGATGATCCACTTCGAGGCGCTGTTCGACGACCTAATCAGCGAAGTGACGGGCGAGCCCGACAACCCGCCGGTCAAGGGGCGGGTGAACCACTGAATCTGAATTGGGGCGGCGCGCAGCCGCCCCACTCAGATGTCCAGGTTGGCGACGTTGAGCGCGTTGTCCTGGATGAATTCGCGGCGCGGTTCCACGACGTCGCCCATCAGGCGGGTGAAGATCTCGTCGGTGACGTCGGCGTCCTCGACCTTGACTTGCAGCAGGATGCGGTTCTCGGGGTCGAGCGTGGTTTCCCACAGCTGCTCGGCGTTCATCTCGCCGAGGCCTTTATAACGCGCGATGGCGAGGCCCTTGCGGCCCGCCGCGAGGACATTGTCGAGCAGTTCGGTCGGACGTGTGATTGCACCTTCGCGCGCGATCGGCGCGGCCTGTTCCTCGTTTTCATCCGCGCCTTCGGTGGCGGGTTCCGGCTCAGGCTCGACCTCCGCTGCGCCGGCGCGGACCAGCCGCGCGGGGGCGGCGTAGACATCGGCGTGGGTCTTCGCCAGGCCGTGCAGCTTGCGCGCTTCGGCGCTGGTGACGAAGTTGGCATCGATCAGGTGCGCGTCGGTCACCCCGCGCCACACCCGGTCGAACCTGATCGCGCCTTCGGGCGACAGCGAGGCCGACCAGGTCGCTTCAGGATCGCCCATCGCCAGCCGTCCGGCGACTCGCTGGAGCGCCTCTTCGCGCCCCTCGCGGTCGAGCGCAGGGTCGAGCGCGCCGGCGATCGCCATCTGCTCGATCACCGCCGCATCGTAGCGCCGCGGCACGAAGGCGATCAGGTTGCGCAGGCGCAGCGCGTGCTCGACCAGCACGTGCAGCTCGTTGCCGGTGCGCGCGCCACCCGGCGCCTCGAGCACGCGGCCCTGCAGCCCGGCATCGACGAGGTAGCGGTCGAGCGCGGCCTGGTCCTTGAGATAGACTTCGCTGCGTCCCTTGCTGACCTTGAACAGCGGCGGCTGGGCGATGAACAAGTGCCCCGACTTTATGATCTCGGGCATCTGCCGGTGAAAGAAGGTGAGCAGCAGCGTGCGGATGTGCGCTCCGTCGACGTCGGCGTCGGTCATGATGACGATCTTGTGGTAGCGCAGCTTGCCGAGGTCGAACTCGTCGCGCAGCCCCGTGCCCATCGCCTGGATCAGCGTTCCGACTTCCTTGCTGCCGATGATCCGGTCGAAGCGCGCGCGCTCGACGTTGAGGATCTTGCCGCGCAAGGGAAGGATCGCCTGGTACTTGCTGTCGCGCCCGCTCTTGGCGGAGCCGCCGGCGCTGTCGCCCTCGACCAGGAACAGCTCGCACAGCGCGGGGTCGCGCTCGCGGCAGTCCGACAGCTTGCCGGGCAGGCTGGCGATGTCGAGCGCGCCCTTGCGGCGGGTCAGCTCGCGCGCCTTCTTGGCGGCCTCGCGCGCGGCGGCGGCGTCGATGACCTTCTGGATGATCGCCTTGGCGTCGGCCGGGTTTTCCTCGAGCCACTCGTTCATCTTGTCGCCCATCAGGCTTTCGAGCGGCTGGCGGACTTCGGACGAAACTAGCTTGTCCTTGGTCTGCGAGCTGAACTTGGGATCGGGCAGCTTGACGCTGACGATCGCGGTCAGCCCCTCGCGCATGTCCTCGCCGGTCAGCTGGACCTTTTCCTTCTTCAGCAGCCCCGAGCGCTCGGCGTAGTTGTTGATCGTGCGCGTCAGCGCGGCGCGGAACGCGGCGAGGTGGGTGCCGCCGTCACGCTGGGGGATGTTGTTGGTGAAGCACAGCACGTTCTCGTAGTACGAATCGTTCCATTCGAGCGCGACGTCGATGCCGATGCCGTCGCGCTCGGCCGAGACCGAGATCGGTTCGGGCACCAGTGCCACCTTGTTGCGGTCGAGGTACTTCACGAACGCGGCGATCCCGCCCTCGTAGTACAGGTCATGCGAGACCACATCGGCGTGGCGCTTGTCGCGCAGCAGGATGTGCACGCCCGAGTTGAGGAACGCGAGTTCGCGGTAGCGATGCTCGAGCTTCTCGAAATCGAACTCGGTGACGTTCTTGAAGGTATCGTTCGAGGCCATGAATGTAACGCGCGTGCCGGTGCGCTCGCGATTTGCCGGGCCTTTCACCGCGAGCGGCGAGACGGCGTCGCCGTGCTCGAAGCGCATCCAGTGCTCGTTGCCGTCGCGCCAGATCGTCAGCTCGAGCCATTCGCTGAGGGCGTTGACCACCGATACGCCGACGCCGTGGAGCCCGCCGGAAACCTTGTAGGCGTTGTCGTCGCTGGTGTTCTCGAACTTACCGCCGGCGTGGAGCTGGGTCATGATGACCTCGGCCGCGGATACGCCTTCCTCGGCGTGGATTCCGGTGGGAATTCCACGGCCGTTGTCCTCAACGCTGACCGAGCCGTCGGGATTCAATTCGATCGTCACCAGGTCGCAGTGCCCGGCGAGCGCTTCGTCGATCGCGTTGTCCGACACTTCGAACACCATGTGGTGCAGGCCCGATCCGTCGTCGGTATCGCCGATGTACATGCCGGGCCGCTTGCGCACGGCGTCGAGGCCCTTGAGGACCTTGATGCTCTCGGCATCGTAGGCGTTGGTGTTCGGGGTCTGTGCGGGGGTCTCGTCCATGACCATCATATAGGGATTGAGGAGGCTTTCCGGAACCCTTCCGGGCCTTTTCCATCCACAGCCGAAACGGCCGCGCGAGAAGCGCCGCGAGAGCGGAATTTCAGACGATGTCGAGAGTGATTTGCCGGCTGGGGACTGGGGTGGGGGGAGAGGTGTCCACCAGCCGGCGATGGGCAGATAGGGTTGCGTCCGGCTCACCACAAATGAGAAAAGCGCCAGAGGTGTTGCGTTTTGCGCAATTTCCGGCCGGTGATGGTAGCGAAGCGCGCAGGCCGGCTGGACAGGCTTTCCCCGGGAACCTAACGGGGCGTGGATGGACGCCCAGCACCTCCCCGATTCCATCCTCATCGTCGATTTCGGCAGCCAGGTAACCCAGCTGATCGCGCGCCGCGTGCGCGAGGCGGGGGTCTATTCGGAGATCGCCCCGTTCACGCTCGCCGAGGAGGCGTTTCACCGGCTCAAACCCAAGGGCATCATCCTCTCGGGCTCGCCGGCCGGGGTGCCGGAAGAAGGCTCCCCCCGCGCGCCCCAGGCGCTGTTTGATAGCGGGTTGCCTATCCTCGGCATTTGCTACGGCCAGCAGGTGATGACGCACCAGCTCGGCGGCGAAGTGCGGCCGGGGCATGAAACGGGCGAGGGCGGCGAGTTCGGGCGCGCCTTCCTGACCGTCACCGAACCGTGCACGCTGTTCGAAGGCCTGTGGCACGTCGGCGAGCGCCACCAGGTCTGGATGAGCCACGGCGACAAGGTCACCCATTTCGCAGAGGGCTTCCGCATCGTCGCCACTAGCGACGGTGCGCCGTTCGCGCTGATCGCCGACGACGCGCGCAAGTACTACGGCACGCAGTTCCACCCGGAGGTCTACCACACCCCCGACGGCGCCAAGCTGATCGCCAACTTCGTGCGCCACGTCTGCGGCCTCGCCGGCGACTGGACCATGGCCGAGTTCCGCAAGACCAAGATCGAGGAAATCCGTGCCCAGGTCGGAAGCGGCCGGGTGATCTGCGGCCTCTCGGGCGGGGTCGACAGCGCGGTCGCGGCGGTGCTGATCCACGAGGCGATTGGTAGCCAGCTGACTTGCGTGTTCGTCGACCACGGGCTGATGCGGCTCAATGAGGCCGAGCAGGTCGTCAGCCTGTTCCGCGACCACTACAACATCCCGCTGGTGCACGTTGAAGCCGAACAGCTGTTCCTCTCCGGCCTCGGCGGGCTCGACGATCCCGAGGCCAAGCGCAAATTCATCGGCAAGACCTTCATCGACGTGTTCGACGAAGAGGCGCGCAAGGTCGGCGGGGCCGATTTCCTCGCTCAGGGCACGCTTTATCCAGACGTGATCGAGAGCGTCAGCTTCACCGGCGGCCCCTCGGTGACGATCAAGAGCCACCACAACGTCGGCGGGCTCCCCGAGCGGATGAACATGGCGCTGGTCGAGCCGCTGCGCGAGCTGTTCAAGGACGAAGTCCGCGAGCTCGGCCGCGAACTGGGGCTGCCCGAGGCGTTCGTCGGCCGGCACCCCTTCCCCGGCCCCGGCCTAGCGATCCGCATCCCCGGCGAAGTGACCAAGGAAAAGTGCGACATCCTCAGGAAGGCCGACGCGGTCTATCTCGAGGAAATCCGCAACGCCGGGCTCTATGACGCGATCTGGCAGGCCTTCGCGGTGTTGCTGCCGGTCCGCACCGTCGGCGTGATGGGCGATTATCGCACTTACGACAGCGTCTGCGCCTTGCGCGCGGTCACCAGCACCGACGGCATGACCGCCGACGTCTACCCGTTCGACGCCGCCTTCCTGGGCCGCGTGGCGACGCGGATCGTCAACGAGGTCAAGGGCATCAACCGGGTGGTCTACGATTACACGTCGAAGCCGCCCGGGACGATCGAGTGGGAGTGAACGCGACACGCAATCATTCGGGGGATTGTTGCGACCGTTTCACTCGGCGACGTAAGGAGCCGCAATCGGAGCGCTCGCTCGCATCGACGCGTTCTCCGGGTGGCATGGCTACCCGGGCGGTGGTAGACAAATCCAGCGGTCGCATACCGGGGGCGTTGCCATGTTCGGTCGGTGCGCTTGGCTTTTCGTGTTGTTCGCGATCCTTTTCGTTCCGGCCGCTGCCATTGCGGAACCCGCTGACGAGCCGACCCTGACCGAAGGGCTGCGCGACAAGGGCGTCGACTGGCTCAAGGACAAGGCGAAGGACGCTGGCGAAAACTGGATCTTCGACACGGGCCAGAGCGAGACCATGCACGAGATCCTGCTCAAGGCGCGCGAACGCGCGGATGGCGACGGGAACGACAAGGCCGGCCTTTGCCAGGGTGCGGTGATGGGCAAGGCCAGTTCGATCCTCAACGACATCAATTATGCCTGGACCGCGAAGACGGCTGGCAAGCTGGCGTTCGATACTGTCACCAAGATGGCGGCGCTGGCGAGCGGCTTCGGCGGCGCGGCGGCGGAAGGCGGCGCGCTCGACTGGCTCGCCGGCCAGTATGCCGATGCCGCCAAGGGACAGGCAAAGGACGCCGTGTTCGACAAGTTCAAGAAGCTGTTCGGCGAGGAGAAGAAGCCGGAAATCGAGCTGTACGAAACGAGCGGCAAGAACGGCGACTGCGACTACACCCTGCGCGCGGCGTGGGACATCGTCCACGGCAGCTACTACGTGTACATCTCCGGCGATTGCCACTGCTCGAGCGTTGGCAATGCCGGCGTCGCCCCGCGGCCGCTCGGGGCCTGGTGGATCTCGTTCTCCGGTCACCTCAGGCTCGTTGTCAACGAGGACAAGACCGCGTCCTGGGTGCCGCTCGATCCGAAGATCGACTTCGACGCGCAGTGCGCCTGCTCCAAGCGCAAGCTGAAAACCGCGTTCGCCAATGCCGGCAAGACCAAGCCGGCGACCGGCACGGGCGCGCAACCGCCGCCGTCGGGCGGATCGACGGTCCCGGTCGCACCCGGCCCGCCGCCGGGCCCCCGTAAGGTCTGCAAGGAGTGCCAGCCGCTCCAGGACAAGATCGACGCCGACAACAAGGCGCTCGCCGACGATCAGGAACAGGTTCAGACGTTGCGGGAGCAGCTCACCGGCGCCAATGGCACGCTCGAAAGCGCCAAGGGCAAGCTGGAGGCGGTCAAGGCCAGTCCGGGCGATTACGACATCACCTCGGCCGCGGTCGAAAAGCAGGTGCAGAACGCCCAGGCGGAGGTCGATCGCATCAAGCGGGAATCGAGCCGGCTCGAAGCGGATCAGGAGCGGCTCAAGACCGAGTTGCGCGACCTCACCAAGCAGCTCGACGCCTGTATTGCGCTACATTGCGCCGAGGGGCATTCCTCTGCGCTGAGGCCGGAAAACGGCGCCGCGGTGGCGATTCGTCCGACCGAGCCGCAGCCCCAACCACGCACCCAACTCAGCCGAACCGACCAACACATCCTCGACGTCCACAACGCCGAACGTGCCGCCGTCGGCGCACCGCCGCTGCAGTGGAATGCCAGGCTGGCGCACGATGCGGCCGATTATGCCGCGGTGCTCGCCAAGACCGGCCAGCTGGTCCATGCCCCGCGCGAGGGCCGCGGCATCGAGCGCGAGAATATCGAACGGGCCTCGCTCGGCTGGCCCCGCGAGCACATGACGGACCAGTGGGTTGTCGAGAAGAAGAACTTCATGCCTGGGGTGTTCCCCATGGTCTCGCTCACCGGCAACTGGTCCGACGTGGCTCACTACACGCAGATGATCTGGCCGACGACGACCGATCTCGGCTGCGGTTCGGCGACCGGCAGCGGCCACGAATGGCTCGTCTGCCGCTATTCGCCGGGCGGTAACAAGGACGGCAACCCGGTGGGTTAGGCAATGCAGGCGGCGTCAGACCGGCGGCCTACGCCGCTTCGGACGTCGCCGGTCCCCCGCTACCCATTCCCTGTAACGGCCGGCGCCCGGAGAGCGCGCGGTTTCAGCGCGATCACGCAGCGAGGCGGATTTCCGCTTCGTGCTCCGGGTACGGCGCCTTGGCCGTAACCGTCGCCACTCCGGCCAACTCATCCGCAAACCCGTGGTTGACATCGCGGTGGTGGGCTTCGTCGGCGCGCACCACTAGAACTACGTCGCGCAGCGTCGCGCCCTCGGGCAGCTTCCAGTACTGGCGGGCGATCGCCGGGGCCGGCACGTTGGCGCTGCGGCCCTCGTCGATCTCCTTGAGGTACAGCGTGTAGCTGATCACCGCCTCTTCCTCGAAGTAACCGACGATGCGGTGCGCGGTGCGCGGGCTGACAAGGTAGAGCACGAAGAATGCGAGGTAGAACACCCATTGCACGCCAAGGATCACCAGCCGCTCGAACAGGTTCGGCTGGGCCACTTCGACGAATGTCATCAGGTGCATCCGTTCGTTCTCCGCTTCCTCCATCAGGGTGCGGATCCAGCCGTTGTCGCCGCACATCCGGCGCAGACACTTGAGGTGGTTGACGGTCGCGCCAACCATCCCGGGCACGGCGGCGACGGTCTCGAGCACGATCGCGCGGTGGCCGTAGCGCTTGGCGAAGAAGGTGTCGGCGCAGAAACGCAGCAGCTTGGTGAAGCCGAGCGCGAAGCGGTCGCGCAGGTCGCGGGGATTGTGGTGAACCGCCGTGTCGACGAGCGGAATCTGAGTCATGGAAAGACACTCCTGTAGATGGGGTCCGCTGCTCCGGCGAGCCCCTCTGGAATGCCTAAATAGGTATAAAAGATACCTTATTGCACGTGCGAATTCCGCAATGCCCGTGCACGTTTGTGCGATACTGGCTGTACGCTTACGCCGTTTCGGGCGTCGCCGGTCCGCCTCTCGCCATTCCCTGAACCAGCCGCGCGACGAGCACGAGGGCCGGATAGGCGAGCGTCAGCAGCGCGTAGAAGGCCGTGCCGCCGGTCACCAGATAATGGTAGAACGCCGCCACGATGACCAGCAGCACAAGTGCTCCGCCGAACTGCGCCAGCGATACGCGGCCGAGCGGGATGGCGTACAGCGTGTCGTAGCTGCGGCCCTCGCCGGGCTGCTCGAATGCCGCGAGCGCGCGGCGCTTCAGCATCGGCTTGTAGGCATCAATGTACGTCAACATCAGCAACGCGTTGAGCGCGAGGGCAACGATCGCGACTGCGGCTCCGCTCAGCGTATGATCGAGAACCACGGCCCAGAAGGCTGCGCAGACCGATAGCGGCATCACGACGCACAGCGACAGCGGCACGAACAAGCCCGCGAGGATAAGCGCCCCGGCGACCAACTGGATTCCGGCGACGACGTAGATCAGCCTGCTGTCGACGAGCGCCGTCATCAACTCGATCGACAGCGGCGTGTGGCCCACCGGCACGGGGAAGAACGGCCCGAACAGCCTGTTGGCGCCGCTCAGGAGCATGAAGGCGCCGAAGATCACGCGGCCGGCGAGGACCGCGTTCTTCGCGCCTTGGGGTGTCGCCCTGGCGGCCAGCATCGCGCGATACGTGTCGATGTACGACAGGCACAGCACCACGTTGCAGACCAGCACCGACCAGCCGAAGATCGCCGAGGCCGAACTCCAGCCCTGCAGCGGCGTATCCCAGTACCACACGCAGAACGACACCGGCATGCACACGACCAGCAAGAGGGGAGCGAACAGGCCGGTCAGCACCGCCAGGCCGGCGAACAGTTCGACGGCCTTGGTCAGGTCGAACTGGTGACTGTCGAGCAGTGCGGTAATCAGCTCGGTGCTGAGCGGCTGGTTGCCCATCGGCTGCGGAAACAGCGGGTAGAAGTGATTGAGTCCGGCGGGCAACATCCACGCCGCGAAGACGAGCCGAACGAACCACACGCCGTATTT
This sequence comes from Croceibacterium sp., assembly GCA_035470785.1. Lineage (GTDB taxonomy): Bacteria > Pseudomonadota > Alphaproteobacteria > Sphingomonadales > Sphingomonadaceae > Croceibacterium_B. The sequence continues at coordinate 15,373 of DATIQN010000043.1, forward strand.
CATGATCCCTCTCCCCAGAGGATTTCCGGCAGACTAGGCCGCTTGCGCGCGGAATGTAAATGCTGTTCGGAGGAAAGATGCCTGCCCCCCGGGATTGTGACGAACTTGTGATCCGCCACGCCGCTCCGGCCGATGGCCCGGCGCTCGAGCGCCTGATCGGCCAGCTCGGCTACGAGGCCACTGCCGTCGATGTGGCCGCGAGGCTGGCGGCGATGGAAGCCGAAGACCGCGTCGTGCTGGCGGCCGAGCTAGGCGGCGAGGTGGTCGGCTGCGTGAGCACCTCGGTGATGCGCGTGCTGCACCGGCCGGCGCCGGTCGGGCGCATCTCGATGCTGGTAGTCGATGCGGCTTTGCGGGGCCGCGGGATCGGGGCGAAGCTCGTTCACGCGGCGGAACGGGCACTAACGGCCGACGGGTGCCAGCTGGTCGAAGTGACCAGCAACCTGAAGCGTACCGAGGCTCATCGCTTCTACGAGAGGCTCGGCTACGAGCGCACCAGCGTGCGACTGGCGCGGGAGCCGAAGGGCGATTGAACGCGCGTCAGAAACGCAAACGGGGCCGCTTTCGCGACCCCGTGGCGACCCTTACGGGAAATCGTGGCCCTACGGGCTGGCCGGGAAGTGGTCGTTGTTGTTGTGGTCGGTGACCAGCAACACCACCTGTGCGACGGCGAACGCGGCCAGCGCGACGTAAAGGATCGTCCCGCCTCCAGCCTTCTCATTCTGGCCGACGGGCGTGGGGACACGCGCCGGAGCCGCCTGCGCTGCGATCGGCGCGGCCAGCAACCCCAGCGCCGCTATGGCGGCGAGCATGGACTTGGCAATCTTCATCGGTAACTTCCTGAAGGTATCGACGTCACGGAGGGACCGGACAAAGAAACCCGCCCGGGCTTAAGGTTCCCCCAGGTTGGGGTGATATTATCACCGTCTTTCAAGTGGTTGACGAGTGCGCGATTTGCGCGATGGCGTCAAGGGCGGGTCCGCGACGGCTCGATTAGCGGAACCGCCGCGGCAATTTTACCACACGAATCCCTCGGCTATCGCCCGCCTTTCGGCATCTGTCGAGGCGCGGCCGAGCGCCGCGTTGCGGTGCGGGAAACGGCCGAAGCGCGCGACCATCTCGTAGTGGCTGCGAGCGAAGGGCAGACCGTAGCGCTGCCCGAGCGGGGCAAAGACGATCAGGCTGCTGCGCTGGTCCGCGATCGCTTCGCTATGCATCAGCGGCATGTAGACGAACTGCCGCTCGACCTTGGGCAGCGCGTGATCCCATCCTCTCTGGATGAACCCGCGCGCGATCGTCCGGGCGAGGCGATCGCTGGCGAAGGCCCCGGGGCTGCCGCGGTGAATGTTTCGCGGCACCTGGTCGAACAGCAGGACCGCCGCGCGCGCGGTTAGCGGATCGGCGAGGAATTCATTGGCCGGACGCTTGCGCAAAATGGCCAGATCCGCGGCAAAGCGGCGGCGCAGTTCATCGTCGACCTCCGCGTTCCGGCGAAACCAGTCGCCGGGATGCAGCGTGTGAAACCAGCAATGGAGCAGCTCCGCCGCCCAGCTTCGCCGGGCTTGGGCCAAGCGTCAGCCCTCCCGGGTGTAGGGCACGAAATCGGTCAGGGCGACGACGCCAGTGAAGGTCCCGTTGTGCCGGTCGTGCGTCCAGATCCTATCGGAGCTGCACAAGCGCGACTGCCGCAACTGGTCGATCGTCTGCACGTCGGTCCAGCGCAATTTGTCGGGGTCGGCCGCGCGCGAGACGTAAATCGTCTTCCCCGCGTTGAAGACCAGGCCGACTCCGTCGATTACCTGCAAGGCATCGCGCCGCGCCGAAATGGTGCTGATGCACTTGACGGGGGCCCCGGCCACGCGCCCGTCGAGCATCCGGGCCAGTTGCGCGTCGCCCATTTCCGAGATCGATCTTTTCGCCGATGCCGGCGAAGCAACGGCAAGTGCAGCGCTACCAAGCACAAGTGTGAGGGTCTTCATCAGCGTTCCCACTTGCCTAGTCCTATTTTGTATAGGGTACGAAGTCCTGAAGGAAAACGACGCCGGTATGAGTGCCATCGTACCGGTCCACCGTCTTCATTGCTTCCTGCACGCACAAGCGGCTCGGGCTGAAGCGGTCGATCACCAGCGCGTCGTTGCGGCCCAGCATGCGCGGGTCGGTCGGGCGGGCGACATAGATCGTCTTGCCCGCGTCGTAGACCACCGCAACCCCGTCGATGACTTGCATCGAGTTCGTCCGCGAAGTGGTGATGCAGCTTACCGGCTTGCCCGGGGTGCGCCCCGCGAGCATGTGCGCGAGGCGCGCCTCGCCTTTTTCATTGCTCGAAGAACCGGAGGCATTCGCGTTTCCCGCCAGCGCGAGCGCGAAGCCGGCGATCACTATCGTCAGTGCTCTCATCGTCGTGACTCCTCTCACGAAGGCTGCCGCAACGTGGGTGAACCGAAGCTGACCCGTAAGGCCGGTCAGTTGACGCTGCCGTCAGCCGGTTCGGGCAAGTCTCCCGTGCCAATCTCGCGCAAGCCGTGTTCGCTCCCGCCGCCCCCGGCGAGAACGAAGCGCCGGTCGCAATAGCCGCAATCGATGTAACCTTTCTCGTCGATCTCCATGTACACGCGAGGATGGCCGAGCGCCGCCGGGCGGTAGTTGTCGCCGCCGCGGATCTCGCCGGCGCCGTCGCACCAGACGTAACGAGTCTCCACGGGGGTGATCTCGGGGGTGAAGCGGTCGGGCTTGGCGGTCATGGCCCGGCGATATCGCGCTGCGTGGCCGCACGCAACATCGCGCTGCGGCTAGTTGAGCTGGATCTGGATCAGGATCGTGCCGTTGTACACGCCCGGCGTCTGAGCCGCGCCGACATGCAGGGTCCCGCCGACGAAGAATTCGGCAATGCCGTTTGCCGCGTCGACATTCCAGCTGCCGAAGTCCCATCCGACCGCACCTTGCTTCGACGACATCCCGCTAACCCCGATGGTCATCTTGTCCATGATCATCGTCGCGCCCGCGGGGCCATTAAGCGTCACCATCCCGAGATTGTTCTCGCGGATGAGAACGCGCTTATTCTTCTTGCCGTAAATGCTGAAATGCGCCGCGCGGCAGGCACCCGTCCGGATGAGCGTACCGCTGGGCGTGCAGGTCGCGGTAAGCTGCGGCGTCAGCACGACGGTGCCCGCCGTGTTCGACTGGGCAATGCTGCCGAAGTCCATGTCGGCGATCTTGGCGACCGAACCGGGGGTAAGCATGGCGACCTGGGTGCGCGCCGTTGCCGTGTCGCCGCTGACTTGCTGCGCGAATGCCGTGGCGGGGACGAAGGCGATAGCCGCCAGCACCGCGCAGGCAATCGCGCACAGCAGCCGCGCCATACCCGTTGCAGGGCGTAGCGAGGGGATGATCCCAGGTCCCATGAGCCGGTGTCTAGCCGTGAAGGCGCGAGGGGATGGTTGCGACGGATGGTAAACGGCGCGGTAAGTTTCACCCGATCTTCACCACCATTGCCGGGCTAGCCCGAGCCCCTTAAAGGCGCACGGCATGAGCGATAACACCGCCGCCATATCCATCCGTAACCTGGTCAAGGAATACGCCGCGCAAGGCGATGCGCCGCCGAAGCTGGCGCTCAAGGGCGTCAGCTTCGATGTGCCCGAAGGCGGCATCTTCGGCCTGCTTGGCCCCAACGGCGCGGGCAAGTCGACGCTGATCAACATCATGGCCGGTCTCGTGCTGAAGACCAGCGGCACGATCGAGATCTGGGGCCACGACATCGACCGCGACATGCGCAACGCCAAGCTCAACATTGGCATAGTGCCGCAGGAAATCGTCTTCGATCCGTTCTTCACCCCGTTCGAGGTGCTCGAGAACCAGGGCGGGATGTATGGCATCGCGAAGCACTTGCGCCGTTCGGAGGAGCTGCTGCGCGCGGTGCACCTCTCCGACAAGCGCGACGCTTACTCGCGCACGCTCTCGGGGGGCATGAAGCGCCGCCTGCTGATCGCCAAGGCGATGGTCCATTCGCCGCCGATCCTCGTGCTCGACGAGCCGACCGCCGGCGTCGACGTCGAGCTGCGGCGGCAGTTGTGGGAACTCGTCAGCGAGCTCAATTCCGAAGGCGTGACGGTGGTGCTCACCACACATTACCTCGAGGAAGCCGAGCAGCTCTGCGACCGCATCGCGATCATCAACCACGGCGAGCTGATCACCAACAAGCCGACCCGCGAGCTGGTCGGGATGATGGGGGAGAAGATCGTTGCGATCACCGTCGAACGTGATGTGACCGCGCCGCCGATGAGCGAATCGTTCCTCAAGAGCGAGAAGACCGGCGAACGAACGATCGAGGTAACTTACGACAAGAGCAAGGTCACTGCCGGCCAGGTGCTCGGCCTGGTGCGCGACCAGGGCTTCGTGATCGAGGACGTGACCACGCGCGAGGCCGATCTCGAGGACGTGTTCGTCCAGCTGACGAGCGGGGTCGGCGCGAGCGCCTGAGGGCTCAGTCGGCGCGGCGAGGCAGCAACAGGTAGGCCGGATCGAATTCGGCCAGGTGAGTCACGCTGTCCCAGTCTTCGATCCGCACTGCCTTGCCGCTGAAGGCCACACCTCGCTCGCGCAGCGACTTGAGTGTGCGATTGAGGTGAACCGAAGTCAGGCCAAGAGCATCGGCCAGCTGGGCCTGGGTAGCGCGCAGCTGGTATTCGGATCGCGAACCCAGGCCCACCTGCTCCATCCGTATGCCGATTTCGCAAAACAGGTGCGCGAGACGGGGGACGGCCTGCTTGCGGCCGAGGTTTGCGGCCCATTTCGCCAGGATCGATCCGTCGGTTACGGTATCGCGCCAGAAAGCCATCGCGAGGCCGGGATCCTGGGCCACCTTGCGCAACGCGGCGTGGGGAATGAACAGGAGCGTGGCGCCGCTCAGCGCCTCGAGCCCCCAGCCGCTGGTCGGCGCGGGCACCGAATGCAGGTCGCACATGTCGCCCGGCAGATGGAAGGCAACGATCTGCCGGCGGCCATCGGCCATCATGCCGAACCGCGCCCCCAGGCCTGACACAATCAGGCAGGAGTGATCGGTGTGCTGGGCTGGCACGATGATCTCGTGACAGGGCGGCACCTTCTGGATGTGTCCGGGTAGCGACAGGATCGCAGCCTGTTGCGCTTCGCTGAGCGCAGACCGCAGCAGGAGGCGCTCGACGAACGAGGCCAAGGCTTCGCGTGGGCTAACCGGCGCGATGTCCAAACCTGGCGCCGTACGAATTGTCATAAGCCAACAACGGCCTCAGGCGGCATTTCGCTCCCGCCTGAGTTGCCGACCTTGCCCGCATCGCGCGATACCGCCATGAGACGCCAATGACCGCGCACACTTCCGACGTCCTAGTGATCGGCTCGGGCGCCGCCGGGCTCACCGCCGCGCTCACGCTCGCGCAAGACCGCACGGTGACGGTGCTCGCCAAGGGCCCACTCACCTCAGGTTCGACCGCCTGGGCGCAAGGCGGGATCGCCGCTGTGCTCGACGCCGGCGACACTTTCGAGGACCACATCCGCGACACGATGGTCGCGGGCGCAGGGCTCAACCGGCGCGAGACGGTCGAGTTCGTGATCGAGCAGGCGCCCGCGGCGATCACGCGGCTGGTCGAATTGGGCGTGCCGTTCAATACCGACGGCGCCGACCTGCACCTGACCCGCGAGGGCGGGCATTCGCACCGCCGCATCGTCCACGTCGCCGACGCCACCGGCTGGGCCGTGGAGGCGGCGCTGCTCAAGGCCTGCGAAGCGAATCCCAATATCACCTTGCTGCCCGACCACAGCTGCATCGACCTCGTTACGGGGCAAAACGAGGAGCGCTATTCGGGATCGGGCCGGGTGTGGGGCGCCTATGCGCTCGACGGCGCCACGGGCCGGGTGCAGGTCTACACCGCGCGCGCCACGGTTATGGCGTCAGGCGGGGCAGGCCGCGTCTACCAATTTTCGACCGCCCCGCGCGGCGCGACTGGCGACGGCATCGCGATGGCGTGGCGGGCGGGAGCGCGTGTCTCCAACATGGAGATGATGCAGTTCCACCCGACCTGCCTCTACAATCTCGAGGTCAAGAATTTCCTGATCACCGAGGCTGTGCGCGGCGAGGGTGGCCAGCTCAAGCACCCGGTAACCGGCCATCGCTTCATGCCCGACTATGACCCCCGCGCCGAGCTCGCGCCGCGCGACATCGTCGCCCGCGCAATCGACGACCAGATCAAGCGCTTCGGCCTCGATTACGTCCACCTCGACATCAGCCACATGGCGCCCGAGTTCGTGAAGGAGCACTTCCCGACGATCTACGAAAAGCTGCTCGGCCTCGGCATCGACATGACGAAGGAGCCGATTCCGGTGGTCCCGGCGCAGCACTACACCTGCGGGGGCATCCTGATCGACCTTGCGGCGCGCACCGACCTGCCGGGGCTCTGGGCCGCGGGCGAGTGCACCGAGAGCGGCCTTCATGGCGCCAACCGGCTGGCCTCGAATTCGCTGCTCGAATGCTTCGTCTTCGGCGAGGCTGCCGCGCGCGACATTCTCGAATGCTGGAACAAGCTCGACGATCCGCCGGCGATCCGCGAGTGGGACGAAAGCCGCGTGACCGATTCCGACGAGGAAGTGGTCATCAAGCAGAACTGGACCGAAATCCGCCGCTTCATGTGGAACTACGTCGGCATCGTCCGCACCACCAAGCGCCTCGAGCGCGCGGCGCACCGAATCCGGATGCTGACGGACGAGATTGAGGACTATTACGGCCACTTCCGCGTCACGACCGACCTGATCGAGCTGCGCAACCTGCTGCAGTGCGCCGACCTGATCGTGCAAAGCGCGCTCAAGCGGCACGAGAGCCGGGGGCTGCACTATATCCTGGACTATCCCGATACAGACCTGGTCGCGCGCGACACGGTGCTGGTGCCCTAGCCTTCGAGCGCTACCTCGACCGGACCCAGCCCGCGCACCCACCAGATACGCGCGCCAAGCAACGCCAGCGCACCGGCGGCGGTCATCCCTGCGGTAAGCAGATAGAAATGCGATGCGCCGAGCGGCTCGTAGAACCGCACCATCCAGCCCGCGAGGAAGTACGCTCCCGCGGCGGCCGCCTTGTACAGCGCCATCATCATCGAAACGACCGATTGAGGGGAATCGCGCGATACGAGGGCCTGGATCGGCGGCTCGATCAGCGCGCCGTAACTGAAATCCTGCAGGACGAAGAAGGTCAGCCACAAGCCCAATGGCGTGATCGGCAGCCGGGCGATGCTTGCCGCGAAAGCCCACGCCAGCGCGACCCCGGCCACACCCAGGCCCATCTTGGCCACGTCCCCAAGATCGGCGCCGCGGCGCTCGAGCGCCAGCGACAGGCGGTTTCCCAGCCACACGCCGGTGATGGTCGCAAGCCCGTCGAAAATCCCGATCCACGTCACCGGCATTTCGAAGCCGAAGATCGTGCGATCAACCTGGCTATCGGCCCAGATGTACATCACGCTGTAGGACTGGTTGGTGGCCGAGAAATAGAGCAGGTACGGGCCGAACAGCAGCAGCAGGATCATCCCGATGCGACGCCAGTCGGCGCGTGTCAGCACGACCTTCGGCCCGCGTTCCGCGATCGCGTCGGGCGGCAGGTGACGCCGACCCGCGAGGTAAATGACTAGGCCGATCAGCATGCCGATGCCGGCGGCGCCGAAGCCGAGATGCCATGAGACCTTCTCGCCCAGCGTGCCAATCACCAGCGGCGCCGCCAGCGCGCCGATGTTGAGCGTGATCAGGTAGACGCCGAACGCGCGCGTGCGGCGCTGATCTTCGGGCGCGTAAAGCAGCCCGACTTGCGCTGCCATGTTGCCGAGCAGGCAGCCAGAGCCCACGACGAGCAGCGTCAGCGCGCCGAGGAACGCAGCCTCGCTGGCCATCGCCAGGTGCCCGGCAGCCATCAGCAGGCAGCCGATGGTGATGGTGCGCGTCCGGCCGAGCACGCGGTCGCCGAGCCAGGCGCCGGCAATCGGCATCAGATAGATCAATCCCGAATAGATGCCGTAGGTCTGCCCCGCGAAGCCCAGGTCGCTGAGCTTGCCGACGACCGCTTCGAGCCCGGAGCGGTACGCCGCGAGCCCCAGCACTCCGCGCGCGTGCTCGGGCAACAGCAGGTACTTTGTCATGTAGAGCATGAGCAGCGCCTGCATCCCGTAGAACGAGAAGCGTTCCCACATTTCGGTCATAGCGAGGACAGTGAGGCCGCGCGGGTGGCCGAACAGTTCGCGCGATTCGTCGGCCTCGGCTGTGATGTCAGGAATGGCCCAGTCCCCCGTGCAGCCCGCAACGCGAACTGTCGCAAACAAGGATGCGATGCAAAGGCGTTCCAGTCCAATCATTTCCTGCCGGGCCCTCCGGGGTCTTGCGGATGTGCGCTGCGCGCGCCTTGGCCCATGACTTACACGGCCGAAACGGAGGAACGCATGAGCAGGCTTCATATCGAGCGCCACAGGATCGACCGGGTCGGCTGGCTGCGCGCGGCGGTGCTGGGTGCGAACGACGGCATCGTGTCGACTTCGAGCCTTGTTGTCGGTGTCGCCGCGGCGGCTGCTGGCAAGCCCGAAATCCTGCTTGCAGGGTTTGCCGGGCTCGCGGCCGGCGCGTTGTCGATGGCCGCGGGCGAGTATGTCTCGGTCAGCTCGCAAGCCGATACCGAAGGGGCCGACCTGGCGCGCGAGCGGCGCGAACTGGCCGAGCAGCCCGAGTTTGAGCTCGACGAGTTGACCGCGGTCTATGTCGGTCGCGGTCTCGAGCCCAAGCTGGCCCGCGAGGTCGCCAAGCAGCTGACAGCCAAGGACGCGCTTGCCGCCCATGCGCGGGACGAGCTCGCCTTGTCGGACTTGACGACTGCGCGCCCGCTGCAGGCGGCGATGGCTTCGGCGGCGACGTTCTCGGTCGGCGCGGCCATGCCGATGGTAGCCGCCGGCGTGGCGCCGCTGGCGACGCTGGTGCCCGCAGTTGTCGTGGCCTCCCTCGGGTTCCTCGCTCTGCTCGGCGCACTCGGCGCTCACGCCGGGGGCGCGTCAATGGTCAAGGGTGTGGGCCGCGTCGTGTTCTGGGGCGCGGTCGCGATGGCGGTGACCGCCGGTGTCGGCAAGGTGTTCGGGACCGTCGTTTAGCCGGCCTGCCGCATGGTTCCTCTTGGCATAGGCCGACGCGCTCGTCAGGATGTGCATCGGGAGAGCGAATATGACGACCAAGAATCTCGACGCGGTGATCGTCGGCGCGGGCTTTGCCGGCCTCTACATGCTGCACAAGCTGCGCGGGCTAGGCATGATCGCGCATGTGTTCGAGGCCGGCGAGGACGTCGGCGGCACTTGGTACTGGAATCGCTATCCCGGTGCGCGCTGCGACGTTGAGAGCATGGAATACAGCTTCTCGTTCGACGAGGCGCTCGAGCAGGAATGGCACTGGACCGAGCGGTATGCGGCCCAGCCGGAGATCCTGACATACGCGCAACATGTCGCCGACAGGTACGATCTGCGGCGCGATATCTCGTTTTCGACCCGGGTGACTGCGGCCACGTTCGACGAAGCGAGCGAGCGTTGGACCGTCGAAACAGATTCGGGAGAGCGGGTTCTCGCGCGGTATTGCATCATGGCCACCGGTTGCCTGTCGACGGTTAATCGCCCCGAGATTCCCGGCCTCGATGACTTCGCAGGTCCGGTGTACCAGACCGGGCTGTGGCCGCACGAAGGAGTCGATTTCAGCGGCCAGCGAGTTGCGGTGATCGGCACCGGATCGAGCGCGATTCAATCGATTCCCGTGATTGCCGGCAAGGCCGCACTGCTGACCGTTTTCCAGCGCACCGCTAATTACGTCGCCCCCGCGCACAACCATCCGATGAGCGCCGAGTACGAGGCTCGCTTCAAGGCCAACTATCGCGAGCTGCGCCGCAAGCAGCTGCAGGGCTACTTCGGTGCGCTCGCCCATCGCGAGATGAGCCCCCTGCCGGCGACCGCCGTGTCCGAGGCTGAGCGAGCCGAATTCTACGAGGGCGGCTGGCAGCACGGCGGCCTCGGAATCCTCGGCTCGTATCCCGACCTCTTGTTCGACCCCGCGGCGAACGAGACCCTAGCCGAATTCGTCCGCGGCAAGATCCGAGAGATCGTCCACGATCCCGAGACCGCCGAGCTGCTGTGTCCGAACGATCACCCGGTCGGCTCGAAGCGGATGTGCATCGACACCGGCTATTTCGAGACTTTCAACCGCGACAACGTGACACTGGTGAATCTCAACGCCGAGCCGATCGAACGGATCACCCCGAGCGGGATCGCTACCGCAAAGCGCACATTCGAGTTCGACTCCATTGTCCTCGCCACCGGCTTCGACGCAATCACCGGCTCGCTGGCGAAGATCGCAATAACCGGGCGTGGCGGGCGCACTCTCAAGCAGGAGTGGGCGAACGGGCCCGCCGCCTATCTCGGCCTGATGGTCGAGGGATTCCCCAACTTGTTCCTGATCACCGGCCCCGGCAGCCCGTCGGTGCTGTCGAACATGCTGGTCTCCATCGAGCAGCACGTCGACTGGATCACCGACTGCCTGGTCGCTCTCGCGGAAAGAGGCGCGGCGACGATCGAGGCGACCCCCGAGGCGCAGTTGGCGTGGGTCGAGCACGGCAACGCCGTGGCCGCGCCGACGGTCTATCCGCAGGCCAGGAGTTGGTACACCGGCGCCAACGTGCCGGGAAAGCCGCGCGTGTTCATGGCCTATATCGGCGGCGTGCCCGGCTATCGGCGGATATGCGAGGCGATTGCGCGGGACGAATATTCGGGGTTCGCCATCGATGGCAAAGCGAGCGAGCCTCCTGCCGACTTCATGCCCTTGATGGCTCCGCCGAAGGAAGTTGCCGCAGCCTGAGCCTGTAGCGCATGTCTTGACCCTTCGCCCAACGTGGGGCACCCAATCGCTATCGTACACCGCGCCTCGCGGTGGCCGCGGGAAGTGAGTACCGTGGTGGATCGCCGTCCTTGCCTGGGCAGGGACGGGGGTTCCGCCGTGGGGTGCCGTCAGGAGAGACGGCTATTTCGCATTCAGAGAAGTTGACCGACGAGATGATCGCCGCGTTCGTGGGTGACGGCGTGATGCGCTTGCCCGGGCTCCTACCCGAGCCGATCGTCGCCGCGGCGCGCGATGCCGTTCGGCGCGCGCTCGAGCCGAAAGGGTTGTGGCGCGACGGCCGCTGGCAATTGGAGAGCCGCGACAAGCCCGCCTGGCCCGCCACCGCCGTCAAAACGGCCCGCGACATCGGCCATCGCCATCCTGAGGTTCGTGCGTTGTTCGAGCAGCCCGCGCTGGGCGCGGTGATCGACGGGCTGCTCGGCGGCGGAGCGATCGACCGTACGATCCACCGTCACGCGCAAGTGCTCTTCTCGCTGCCGAACGCCGGGCCGTGGCGGCTGCCGGGCGGCTGGCCCGGAGGCTGGCACAGCGACAGTCCACGCCTGTCCGACGGGACCAGCCCGGGCGTACAGGCCTTTACGTTCCTCGAGCCGGTCGCGCCATGCGGCGGGGGTACGCTGGTCATCGCCGGGTCACACCGCTTGCTCGCCGGGCGCGGTGCCTTGAAGCCGAAGCAGATCAACCGCCTGCTGCGCGACGAGCCCTATTTTCATCGGCTGGCGGCGGCCGCTGCGGCCGGCGAGGCGTTTCCCAAAGGTAGTTGCGGCGATGTCGGGCTCGAAGTCGTCGAGTTGACCGGTGAACCGGGCGACGTGTGGATCACCGACATGCGCGTTCTGCACGCCGCGTCGCCCAACGCGGCGAACAGACCGCGCGTCATGGCGACCGACCGCTACCTGCCCGCCGCGCTCATTCCCGCGATTTCGGCGGCTTACGGCTGGACCTGAGCGCTAGCCGATATGCAGCAGGTGCCCGGCGAGGATCAGCACCATCGCGCCGACGATCGAGGCGATGAAACCGGCCCGGTGGAATTCGTTCGCGCCGCGACTGGTGACGAGCCCGGCCGCGAGCGAGCCTCCGATCCCCAGAAGAAGCGTTGCGATCCAGCCCATGTGCACAGGGCCAGGATAGAAGAATCGCGCCAGGACCCCGACCACGAGGCCGACGACGATAGCTGACAGAACGTTGAGCATAGCATTCCTCCTCCGCGACCCCGGGCAGGTCTACGCTGTAGACAGCCAGCCGCAAGCGCAGTCTCATAAATAAGAATTAGTCGTATTAGTGATTGATGATATGCGAATCGTTCTCATTAGCGTTTCTCATCATGAGGGATTCGATCACCAGCTTGCGTCCTGCGCCGGCAACTACCGCCCTGCTCGCCTCCGTGCTCGGTTGTGCTTTCCTCCCTGGAGTTGCCCGTGCAGACGACCTCATCGTCGCCGACGGACCTCAGATCGTCGTCAACGGCTTCGGTACGCGTTCGTACAAGCTCCCCGCGGGCCACCTGCTGCTTTACCCCTCGACCAGCCTGCACCGGGTAACACCGGTCACGCGCGGAGAGCGGGTCGGCTGCTTCTTCTGGCTCCAGTCGCTCGTCGCCGACCACGCGGCGCGCGAGATGCTCTACGACCTCGATCAGAGCGTCCAGGCGCTCACCGCCGAGCGCGGGAAGGCCGACGCGCAAGTGCCGCGGCTGACCGCGCTCTATCACAACCTCGTGCGCCGCTGGGCCGAGGCCTGATTCGCGACCCACCTGACAATTCCATTGCCCGGCGATCGCGCTTCGCGACGCAAGATTCCACGGCCGAATTCGATTGATTCAAAGCTTGCCGTGGACAAAAAATATTTTGGACAACTCATTTTGACTCTTGCGCTGCGTACGACCCAAGTCTTGCCCACGCGTCGCGGCGTGTTGGGAGGCTAAGACACCACGCTCGGCAAGGCTCTGCCGGCCTTAATTCGCGTTTAACCCTCTTGCGCTGGATTCGCGTCCGATTCACTATGGCTAGTGGTCGGGTTGCGGGGAGCACCCACAAGACCTAGATTCAACTTGCGAGCGGCAGAGGTCGCGCGAAAGCGGAATTCGGGCCTCGGGCAAGCCTTCCGGACCATCGGCTGGGGACAACGAGGGGAAAAGTTTTTCCCTTCTGGGGCATGCGAATTGCTAGGGTGACTCTTCATCCTGCGATTCGAACACAAGCGGAACATCGCGTTTTCGCGATGGCCGCCAGGACGACATTCGGGGGATACGGCGATCATGGAATTTCGCACCGGGGACGAAGCGGCAATGGGCCTCGATTTTACGGACACGGCGACCGCAGACGGCGCCACCAGGGCCAAGCCCCCCAAGGCTAAGCAAAGCGAACAGGCGGCAATGACGATGGACAGGAAAGACGGCAGCGAAGGGCTGGTGGTCGAACAGGCCGCCGCCGAAGCGATGGCTGGGGCCCTCAAGGCCGCCGCTCAGCCCGAAAGCGATTCGAAATCCGTCCACGCGCGCCGCTTCAAGGTCGTAACCGATTCCTCGCGCGACGCACTGCTGACCGATTTCGGCAAGGATACGCTGACGGACCGCTACTTGCTGCCCGGTGAAAGCTACCAGGACCTGTTCGCCCGCGTCGCCGACGCTTACGCCGACGACCAGGGCCACGCGCAGCGGCTTTACGACTACATTTCGCGGCTGTGGTTCATGCCGGCGACGCCGGTGCTGTCGAACGGCGGCACCGGGCGCGGGCTGCCGATCAGCTGCTACCTCAACTCGGTCGACGACAGCCTCGAAGGCATTGTCGGCACCTGGAACGAAAATGTCTGGCTCGCCAGCCGCGGCGGCGGCATCGGCACTTACTGGGGCAACGTGCGCGGGATCGGTGAGCCGGTTGGGCTCAACGGCAAGACCAGCGGGATCATCCCGTTCGTGCGCGTGATGGACAGCCTGACGCTGGCGATCAGCCAGGGCAGTCTGCGGCGCGGTTCGGCCGCGTGCTATCTCGACGTCAGCCACCCGGAGATCGAGGAGTTCCTCGAGATCCGCAAGCCGAGCGGCGACTTCAATAGGAAGGCGCTCAATCTGCACCACGGCGTGCTCGTGTCCGACGCGTTCATGGAAGCGGTTCGCAACGGCACAGAATGGAACCTGCTCAGCCCGAAGGACGGCTCGGTTCGCGCCACAGTTGACGCGCGCAGCCTGTTCCAGAAGCTGGTCGAAACCCGGCTCGCGACCGGCGAGCCGTACATCGTCTTCTCCGACACCGTGAACCGGATGATGCCCAAGCATCACCGCGACCTCGGGCTCAAGGTTTCGACCTCGAACCTGTGCTCCGAGATCACGCTGCCGACCGGCCGCGACCACCTCGGCAACGACCGCACCGCGGTGTGCTGCCTGAGTTCGCTCAACCTCGAGACCTGGGACGAGTGGAACGGCGACAAGACCTTCATCGAGGACGTGATGCGCTTCCTCGACAACGTGCTGCAGGACTACATCGACCGCGCGCCGGAAGAGATGGCGCGTGCCAAGTACTCGGCCATGCGCGAACGTAGCGTCGGCATGGGCGTGATGGGCTTCCACTCGTTCCTCCAGGCGAAGAACATCGGCTTCGAAAGCCCGATGGCCAAGGTCTGGAACCTGAAGATGTTCAAGCACATCGCGGCCGCGGCCAACGAGGCCAGCATGGTCCTTGCGCAAGAACGCGGCGCCTGTCCCGACGCCGAAGAGCAGGGCGTGATGGAGCGGTTCAGCTGCAAGATGGCGATCGCCCCGACCGCCTCGATCAGCATCATCTGCGGCGGGACCAGCGCCTGCATCGAGCCGATCCCGGCGAACATCTACACTCACAAGACGCTCTCGGGCAGCTTCATCGTCAAGAATCCCTACCTCCAGAAGCTGCTCGCTTCGAAGAGCAAGGATTCGACCAACGTGTGGAACTCGATCCTCGAGAAGGCCGGTTCGGTCCAACACCTCGATTTCCTCTCGCCGGAGGAAAAGGCGGTGTTCAAGACCAGCTTCGAGATCGACCAGCGCTGGCTGCTCGAATTCGCCGGCGACCGCACGCCGTACATCGACCAGGCGCAGAGCCTCAACCTGTTCATCCCCGCCGACGTCGACAAGTGGGACCTGGCGATGCTCCACTTCCAGGCGTGGGAGAAGGGCATCAAGTCGCTCTACTACCTGCGCTCAAAGAGCGTGCAGCGCGCCGGTTTCGCCGGCGGGGTCGAGGCCGACAACACCTCGGACCTGCCGAAGATCGAGCTCAGCGCAGGCGACCAGACCGACTACGAGGAATGCCTCGCCTGCCAGTGAGGCAGGCGAGAGGCTTCAGCCCGCTTTTTCTTCCTCGAACAGCACCGCGTTGGTGCCCGTCGCGCTGAGGCGGACCTGGTCGCCTTCGATGTCGGCGACGAGGCCGAGCGAAATGTAGTGGTGGTGGCCGGCGTGCTCGCCGCCGGTCGCGCCTTCGATCTGCGCGCCCGAATCGGCCTTGGTCAGCTTGATCCGATCGCCGTCGACATGGTCGACCGTGCCGACATGCACGCCGTCGGCGCCGATTACTTCCATGTGCTCTTTGATTGCGTTTGCGTCGGCCATGAGTAGTCTCCTGTTCAAAGGTTCGCTGGGTCAACACATAAGCCGGCGAATGGATGCATGTCGCATAGTAGATATACGACGTGGGGAGAGGAGAACCGCATGAGCCGTGGCCTGTCGCGCACCGTCGCCATGCTGGCGCTGCTGCTGCTCGCCGCCTGCGCGCGGCAGATCCCCGCGGGCGTGGCGCACACGCCGGACACCCCCGGTTTCCTGTTCGGCCTGTGGCACGGCTTCGTGTTTCCGTGGGCGTGGATAGGCTCGCTGTTCGACCCGAAGATCGCGGTCTATTCGGTGCCCAACAACGGCGGGTGGTACGATTTCGGGTTCTTTTTGGGTATAACGGTGCTCGGCGGTGGGTCGTGGTTCGGCTCGAAGCGGCACGGCAGGTCCTGAAGACCAGGCAGTCAGGGAGGTCCGTATGGAGAAGATTATGGCAGCCCGTTCCACGCTCGCGCTTGTCGCGGCGACGCTGGCGTTTGCCGGTCCAGCCGCCGCGAAGACGATCGACAGCTGGGAGGTTAACTCGACCGGAAAGAGTTGCACGATGTTCTCGACCTTCGCGGACGACGTGACGATCGGCCTGATCTGGACGCCGAAGAACGGCGAGCTCGGCTTCATCGCCACCCTACCGCACACGAAGGGCTGGAAGGCGCAGGCAGTCACCACGCTTGATCTCTCGTTCGACGGCAAGGGCCCGCTCACCCAGTGGGAAGACCAGCACGCCAGCGTCGTCGCCGGCAGCGACAGCGACGCGGTGATCGGCAGCTGGGGCGCGGCGCATTCAGAGGATCTGGCGCGCGCGGTCAACGCCTCAAGCCACGTGACCTTGCGCGTCGGCGGCCGGGCGATCGGCACCTACGACCTCACGGGCAGCCCCGCGGCTTATAACGCGCTGACCCGTTGCGGCGGCGGTATCGCCACGAAATAGGCCTCCGGCCGGTCGCGAGCCCGCGCAAGACAAGCGCTTTTCGGGAAACGGTTCACCGCAAAGCCGGGCGCGCGGTTGCGAAATCTTTACCATTCGGCGGCTAGGCACCGAGCCCATGGGCACGATTGTCAAAGCCAAGAAGTATCACGGCATGGCCGACCTCGGCCTGTCGCGCTATCTCGCTCTGTACACCGCCCAGCTCGGCTGGGTGCTGCTCGGGGTGTATTTCCTGAAGAACGCCTACTGGCCGTCGAGCTGCCAGCCCAAGACCATCGTCGAGATCTTCGCCTGCTCGCAGCGGCTGCCGGAGAACCGCCACTTCATCGAGACGGCGCTGTTCACCTGGCTGTGGTCGACGCCGATCCTGATCCTGCTCGACGTCTCGCGCCGCTACCGCGCCTGGACCGAGAAGCGCGCCAAGTAAGCGTTACTTGCCGAGCGGGGGCTCCTCGTCGGCTTCATCGTCATTCGTCGCATAGCCGGGCTGCTTGTTGCCGTGCGCATCGCGCGCGGTCGGCTTGTCAGCGGGATCGGGATCGGCTCCGCCCTGTTGTTCCTTGGCCATCGCGCGGGGTTCGTTCTCGCGCGGGCCGGGCGCCTGGTGCGTGCTCAGGGTGACGTCGCGCGAATCGTCGGGTTCGTACTCGCCCATGATCAGGCTCCTTTCTCGATGTCTTCCTGCGGTTCCTCGTCGGCCCGCTCGGGCTGGATGCGCTCGTTCCAGTCGACCTGTGGGTCGGGCGCGTCGGGCGTGATGTCCCCCTCGCGGTTCTCGATATCGTCGGCCGGATAACGCCCGGGCTGCGGCGTGCCGCCGGTTTCGATGTCGGCCTGCTCATGATCCTGCGCTTCCCGGTCTTCGGTGGCGTCCTCGGGGACTTCCTGCGGCGGCTTGATGTCGGTCATGGCCTGTGTTCTCCTTCGCCCGATTCAACCGCCGCCGCGCGCGCCCGTTCCGCCGCTTGCGACGAGCCGCACGCCGCAAGGCCGGTTTTCCCCAACCGCGAGCCCTTGCGCGCTTCGCCTGCGCGCCGCGCGGGCATAGCGTGCGAGGTTCGGACGCCGCGCTTTGGGGGTGCGCGATTCGGCTCTAGCCAGGCCCGGTCACTCGCCCCACATAAGCCCACCGGCGCCCCGCAATTTGCTAGGAATTCGCCCCCTTTAGCACTATATCTAGGGGCTGTCGCTGACCGGAGACACCAGATGCCGCTGCTCGAAGCCCGCAAGACCTACAAGCCGTTCGAATATCCGTGGGCTTACGAGTTCTGGAAGCGCCAGCAGCAGATCCACTGGATGCCCGAGGAAGTGCCGCTGGGCGAAGATTGCCGCGACTGGGCGCAGAAGCTGTCGGACCATGAGCGCAACCTGCTGACGCAGATCTTCCGCTTCTTCACCCAGGCCGACATCGACGTGCAGGATTGCTACCACGAGAAATACGGCCGGGTGTTCAAGCCGACCGAGATCAAGATGATGCTCGCCGCGTTCTCCAACATGGAGACGGTGCACATCGCCGCCTACAGCCACCTGCTCGACACGATCGGCATGCCCGAAAGCGAATACGGCATGTTCCTCGAATACGAGGAGATGAAGGCCAAGCACGATTACCTCGCCCAGTTCGGCGTCGACAACGACCAGGATATCGCCCGCACGCTGGCGATGTTCGGCGGCTTCACCGAAGGCCTGCAGCTGTTCGCCAGCTTCGCCATGCTGATGAACTTCCCGCGCTTCAACAAGATGAAGGGCATGGGCCAGATCATCAGCTGGTCCGTGCGCGACGAAAGCCTCCACTGCGAAGGCATCACCAAGCTGTTCCACGCCTTCTGCAAGGAGCGCAACTGCCTGACCAAGCCGGTCAAGGAAGACATCATCGACATGTGCCAGAAGACGGTGCGGCTCGAAGATGCCTTCATCGACCTGGCGTTCGAGCAGGGCCCGGTCCCGGGGATGAGCGCCAAGGAGATCAAGAAGTACATCCGCTACATCGCCGACTGGCGGCTGGGCCAGCTCGGCCTGCCGTCGATCTACATGGTCGACGACCACCCGCTCCCCTGGCTCGCCCCGCTGCTCAACGGCGTCGAGCACGCCAACTTCTTCGAAACCCGCGCGACCGAATACTCGAAGGCCGCGACCCGCGGGAACTGGCAGGACGTCTGGTCGAGCTTCGACCAGCGCCAGAAAGCCAAGGGCAGCGCGGCGAACGAGCCGGTGGAGGGTAACGAGCCGGGGTTGTTCGGGGATGAGGCTGGAGCGACGCAGGCGGCGGAGTGATCCACAAAGCACAGTGAGGGGCGCGTTGGATATCTACAAAATCAGGGTGGAAAACGCTGGAAATCGTATCACGCAGCTCCGCGCCTCTCTAAATGAGAAGCTCAGTGCGATACCTCCTAGTGATCGGCATCCCACAGGTGGCGGCGCTGGCCGGGCTCTTGGCCTGGTGGGCACTCGGTTATCCCCCGTACATTTCCGCATACCGGCCGCGCGCCGCCGCTGCGAATGGCGTTTCATCCAGCCTTGCGCGTGGGGCGCCGGGCGCTGGAAGCGGAAAGGATCGGCCGATGGCCTTTAGTGAGAAGCGTTCTGGCGGCGGGCGGTGGATCGTGATCGCGCTGGTCACGCTCGTCGTGCTCGCGCTGGTGTTCTGGTGGATGGGTGCCTTCCATGGCGCGCCGAAGAACACGCGCGAGGTCTACCAGACCCAGACCAAGGACCTGAGCGGCGGCAAGCTCGTCGTCACCGACGCCAACCGGCCCGGGGTCAAGGTGACGGTGCCGACGGTGAAGATGACCGACGTTCCGGCGACCGCCGCGCCTGCGCCGGGAGCCACGCCTGCCGCCAAATAGCGCGCGGGGCGCCTTCGCCGATCCCTCACCGGGGTTGACTTGCTGCGCGCTCGCGTCACCCTCTGTGGATGAGCGACCTGACCGCGATCCCCGTCCTCGCGCAGCAATGGATGGACGCGTGGATCGCGCAGGACCGCGCCGCGCTCGAGCCCTTCATGGCGCCGGACTTCGCGCTCGTCGGCGCGGCGATGACCGGGCGGGCGGTGGAGCGGGCGACCTGGCTGGAGGTCGCGATGGGCACCTACGTCGCGCAATCGTGCACCTTCGCCGATCCGCTGGTGCGCGAGATCTCCGCCGGGACGCCGCGCGTGGCGGCGATGTACGCGGTGTGGACGCAAGTGGCGCGCAACGGCGCCTTCGACCTCTCGGGCCGCTACTGGATCACCGACGTGTGGCGTGAGGGCGGGCCGTTAGGCTGGCAGGTTGCGCTGCGCAGCTCCGCCGCGCTCGATGCGCTCGCCGCCTCGACCCGCGCGTTCGCCGGGCACTAGTCGAAAGTCCCGCCGCTCGGCGCCGCGGCGCTGGAAGGCTCGCGAAAGGCCATGACCTTCCGCCTTTCGAACAAATGCGGGCATTCTGCGGAACTTAGCTGTTTGCGGTTGGTTCGAAGCGCACCGCAGTTGATCCTTGCAGCCAAGCATACCATGCTTTTCCGGCCCGCATCCGGCACGCCTTTGGGGGACGATAATGGACGATGTTCCGCCGATTCTCGTCGCGGAAGACGAGCCCCTGATCAGGCTCGCCCTGGTCGAGGCTCTGGAAGAGGGCGGCTACAGCGTCGTCGAAGCGGCCGAAGGTCGTGCCGCCTGGCATGAAATCGACGGGGCCGAGCAGCTTCGCGCGCTGGTGACGGACATTCGCCTGGGCGAAGGCCCAAGCGGATGGGAACTCGCTCAACACGCGCGCGAGAAGTTTCCCACCCTCGCCGTCGTCTATGTGACGGGCGACAGCATCGCCGAGTGGCCCGCCAACGGCGTGCCCCAGAGCACGGTGCTGCAAAAGCCCTTCGCCAGCGCCGAGCTGGTGACGGCCGTTGCCAACCTGCTGGTGTCGCAGCAATCGATCCCGCCCCAGGCCTAGTCTCCTCGCCCGGTTTGCGCGAAATCCTACGACTGGCCGCACAGCGCCCGACCGGGCGGGCGCGTTCGAAACCGCGCAGCGTCTGGTCAAGGACGGCCGCCCGGCGACGCTGTTCGAGGACTGCGTTGCGCTGGCGCGGATCGGTTATTCGCCGTCCCGGCTACTGGACGATTTCGGACCAGTCTTCGCGCGTCACCTGAGCGACTATTCGGCGACCGGCGGCCCGGGCATCTGTTCGGGCTCGCTGTCGGGCGGCGGCGGGGTTTCCGCGGCATGCGCGGCGATCATCGCCATCTCGCCCTCGTCGTACACCGTTTCCCCGGTGAGCAGCGAGCGGGTCCGCTCCACCAGTTGCTTGGCGTGGTCGAGGCCTTCGTGCAATTCGGCGACCGCCTCGCGCGTCGGGTCGGCGTCGGCTGGCACTTTGTCTTTCACGATCCGGTACTCATTCGGAGCCGGCGCCCCCCGCGCCCGCCTTGGCACGACAGGAGCGGCGGCGACGAAATTCCGCGGGCGCCCCAACGTTTATGCTATGCCGCCGACGACGGGAGGGGGGAGGTTGTCGTCGGCGGTCATATGCTAAGCGTCTTGCGCTCCGACTGGTTCCAGCGGTGGTCGTATTTCCCGGCCTGCGGCCGCTCCGTGCGGCGGAACGGCCGCGGCGGGCGAGGGTTTGAGGGCCGTATGCTTATGAAAGTTTCAGCAATGCCCAGGTTTCTCCACGCCGTCCTCGCACTCGCCGCCATGCTCAGCGCCGCGCCCGGGTACGCCGATGCCGAGCGCGCGTCGTTCTTCGTCATCGACGCGATCAAGAGCGACAACGGCGCGATCGCCAACGGCACGCTCGCGGAGCAGCACGGCTCGACCGCGGCGGTGCGCGAACTGGGCGCCACACTCGTGCGCGACCACAGCGCGAGCAAGGCCGAGGCGATTGCCGCCGGCGACCAGGTCGGCGTCGGCACCCCGACCGACATGACCGCGCCGGCGCGGCACTTGCAGCGCCAGCTCCTGCGCCTCTCCGGCCCCGAGTTCGACCGGGTGTTCCTCAAGGCGCTGATCAAGGACCACCGCAAGGCGATCGCCAAGTTCGAGGAACAGCGCCGTATCGGCGACGCGGTTACCCGGAAGCTGGCCGAGGACGCGCTGCCGCACCTGAGCGAGCACTTGCAGGTGGCGCTCTCGCTGCAATCGGGCGGCTAGGCCTCTCTCTCGCTTTGCGGGAATCAAAAAGTGCCGATAGGACGGCCCTCGTAAGGAGAGGGTCGAAATGAACGACGTTATCGTGGTCGGGGCCGGGCCGGTGGGGATGCTCACCGCGCTGGCGCTGGCGCAGACCGGGGCCAAGGTCCTGGTACTCGAGCAGGAAGCGCACATCATCAATAGCCCGCGCGCGGCCGTCTACTTCCCCTCGACGCTGGTGATCCTCGAGGAGCTCGGCCTGCTCGACGAATTGAACGCGATCGGCTTCCAGAACCGCACCTTCGGGACCCATGTGCCCGAGTTCGGCTACACCTCGGTCGTCACCACCGAGCCGATCGAGGGCATCCCCTACGATTACCAGCTCCACGCCGGGCAGCACGACGTCGCCCGCGTGGCGATGGAGCATGCGCTCAAGCTCGGCGTCGAGGTCAAGTTCAACCATGAGGTGGTCGCGTTGGAGGACGGCGCCGACGGCGTCACCGTCACCTCCAAGGGCGAAGAGGGCGAACAGACCTACAAAGCGAAATGGCTGATCGGCGCCGACGGCGCGCGCAGCACCGTACGCAAGCTCGCCGGGATCGAGTTCGAAGGCCACACCTGGCCCGAAAGATTCGTCGCCACCAACGTGAAGTTCGACTTCACCAAGCTCGGCTACCAGCAGGCGAATTTCGTTTGCGACCCGGTCAACATGGCGGTGATCGCCCAGCTCGACCGCGACGGGTTGTGGCGCTGCACCTACATGGAGGATGCGGCGCTGCCGGTGGAGACTTACGAGGACCGCATCCACCATCGCTACGAGTGGTTCATGAAGGGTTCCAAGGACTACGAGATCGTCTCGTCGAGCCCGTACATGCTCCACCAGCGGGCCGGCGAAACGCTGCACAAGGGCCACGTCCTGCTCGCCGGCGATGCCGCGCACGCCACCAACCCGTGCGGCGGGCTCGGCCTGACCTCGGGCGTGTGGACTGGGATGGTGCTGGCCGACATTCTCGGTGCGGTGCTGCGCGGGGAAGAGGACGAGAGCATTCTTGACCGCTTCTCCGACGAGCGGCGCAGGGTGTTCTGGGAGGTGGTCACCCCCGCGGCGACCGAGAACAAGCGCATGCTCCAGGAGAAGGACCCCGAGCAGCGGCAGAAAGACCTCGTCGCGGTCAAGGCGCTGTCGGAGGATCCGGATTCGGGCGCGATGCTGATGCTGTTCGCCTACAAGGTCATCGGCGACGTGCTGCGGCCGAACTCGCGCTGGAAGGACGCCGACCCGACGCCGAACGTCCACCTCGATATCGCCGGGCGGCAGGGCCAGATCCACTAATGCCGAGGAGCTACCGCCCGGCCGATCTCCACGCCGCCGGCGCCGCGCGTCCGCTCGAACTTGCCGCCCAGGGCTTCTTCTGGACCGGCGGCGAGATCGTCCAGCACCCCACCGCCGGGCCTGTCATGCGCGGGCAACAGTATGTCGAGTACTGGATCCCGCAGGACCTGACCCACGAGCTGCCGATCGTGCTGATCCACGGCGGCGGCGGGCAGGGGACCGACTTCCTCGGCACTGCGGACGGCCGCGAGGGCTGGGTCCACTGGTTCGTCCGCCGCGGCTGGGCGGTCTACGTGGTCGATCGCCCGCAGCACGGCCGCAGCCCGTTCAATCCGGCAATCCAGGGCGAGATGAGCGGTGTCGGCCCGACGATGTTCCTCGAGAAGCTGTTCACCCGGCCCGAGGCGTTCGAAGACAACTACCCGCAGGCCCGGCTGCACGACAAATGGCCCGGCACAGGCAAGATCGACGATCCGGCTTTCCTGCACTTCCTTGCCGGCACCGGCCCGACGCTCGCCGACCCGGCGCAGAGCCAGAAGGATGCGCAGCGCGCCGGGGCGGAGCTGCTCGATCTGATCGGTCCCGCGGTAGTGCTCAGCCATTCGGCCGGCGGACCACCCGGCTGGCTGATCGCCGACGCGCGGCCCGGGCTGGTTAAAGCGCTGGTGGCGATGGAGCCGCTCGGCCCGCCCTTCACCGCGCTGAGCGGGCCGCTGGCCTACGGTATCACCAACGCCGCCCTGACCTACCATCCGCCGCTCGGCGAAGGCGAGACGCTCGAATGGGAGGAGCGACCTTCTCCGGGCGACGGCAAGATCGCGGGGAAGGTACAGAAGGAGCCGGCGCGGCGCCTGCCTAACCTGACGAGGTTGCCGATCGTCGTCGTCACCGCAGAGGCTTCGTGGATGGCGGCGGACAATCACGCGATGGTCGATTTTCTCGCCCAGGCCGGCTGCCAGGTCGAGCACCTGCGGCTGGAGGACAAGGGCATCCACGGCAACGGCCACGCGCTGCAACTGGAGAGCAACAGCGACGAGGTGGCGGGGGTGATCGAGGGGTGGCTGCTCGAAGGCGGCTTTTAAGAAAAGTCTCGCCAAGAGAGCTGATTGACAGTATCAAATAGGTCCAGCGAGGAGAGGTTGGTGCGGGCGATTCTGATAGGTTTGAGCGTTTTGCTTGCGGCACCCGCTACCGCGCAGGACGCCTATCCGGCGGAGGGCGACCTGCCGGCGCAGCCCGCGGTCTCGCGCCCGGCGACGCCGATTCCTCCCGAGCAGTTCGACAAGATGGTGCCCAAGCACCCCGGCCAGCTCGGCGTGCTGGCGCCGGCCAACATCCACAAGCCCCGGCCCAAGCCCCCGTTCGACCTGACCGGCACCTGGTTCGTCGACTTGCGCGGCGGCTTCACCAACTTCATGTTCGGCCCGCCGTACCCGAAGTTCTACAAGCAGGGCCGTCAGGCGCTGATCGACAGCGCCAAGGCGGCCGCCGCGGGCAAGACTTACCGCGACGCGATCGGCCAGTGCTACCCGCCGGGCATGCCGATGATCATGACCCGCGTCTGGCCGCAGAACTTCATCCAGCTGCCGACGGCGATCTTCATGATCAGCGCGTTCAACAACTCGGTCCGGACGATCTTCATGGACGGGCGCCAGCACACCGATCCCGACATCGTCGTGCCCAGCTATAACGGCGAGTCCGTCGGCCACTGGGAAGGCGATACGCTGGTCGTCGACACCAGCTATTTCGAGCCGGAGAACCACTACATCGACATGGGCATCCCGATCTCCGACCAGTTCCACATGGTCGAGCGCATCACGCTGCTGGACGCCGGCAAGACGATGCAGATCGAGTACATCATGACCGATCCCGACATGTGGCAGGGCGAATGGCGTTCGACCAAGCGCTTCCTGCGCGAGGACCAGACCGACATCAACGAAGCCGAGTGCATCCTGCAATACAACGAGCACTTGCCCGGCACCGAACTGGGCAGCGAGACCGCCAAGGAACGCGGTCAGACCGAGCTCAAGGGAGTTCCCAATGCCAAGTAAGACCATCGGCCTCGCCATGCTCGGCGCGTTCGCCCTCGCCGTGCCGGCGGCGGCGCACCACAGCTTCGCGATGTTCGACCAGAAGCAGATTGTCACGCTGCAGGGCAAGGTTCACGAATTCCAGTGGACCAACCCGCACGCGTTCCTCGAGATCGACGACGCCAAGGGCAAGCGCTGGAGCCTCGAGCTCAACAGCCCGAACAACCTGAAGCGCCAGGGCTGGACCCGCTCGTCGGTGAAAATGGGCGACCAGGTGACGGTTCGGATGAACCCGCTGCGCGACGGCCAGCCCGGCGGGCTGTTCCTCGACCTCAAGTTCCCCGACGGTAAAACTCTCGATTCCGGCTTGCCCAAGAACGGCCAGCCGGTGAACGTTCCCCGCCTCTAAGTGTGAGACAGGCGATGACCCGATATTCCTTCAAATGGCTGCTTCTCCCGCTGGCGCTGCTGGCGGCCCCCGTAGTCGCGCACCATTCCTACGCCATGTTCGATATGACCAGGATCGTCACGCTCGATGCGACGATCACCCAGTTCAAGTGGCAGAACCCGCACAGCTTCATGGAAGCCGACATCAAGACGCCCGACGGCACCGAGCATTGGGCGATCGAGATGACCGCACCGAACAACCTGGTCCAGGAAGGGTGGAAGCGCACCACGGTGAAGCCCGGCGACCACGTGACGATCTACGTCCACCCGCTCCGCAGCGGCGACAAAGGCGGCAGCTTCGCCGGGGTCAAGCTGGCTGACGGCAGGGTGCTCGGCCAGACCACTTCGGGCAAGCCGAGCTGATGCGGGCGCTGTTCGCGGCGTCGCTCGCCGCGCTCGTCATCGCGTCGCCCGCGGCGTCGCAGCAACTCGGCGCCGCGACCAAGTCGCCGCCTCCCGCCGGGGTGCAACCGGGGCAAGGCGCCGCCAATCCAAAGGGGCATTACGCCGAACTCGACAAGCTGCCCGACTGGGGCGGCGTGTGGTTCCTCACCTTCCCGGGTCGCGTCCCCGGCGCGGTTGCCGAGCCCGGACCGAAGCTCAAAGGCGAATACCTTAAGAAGCATGACGCCATCGTGGCCGAAGCGAAGGGGAACAACGGCGTGACCAAGCGCGACCGCTCGTACTGCAGCCCGCCGGGCATGCCGGGGATCATGCGCCTGGCGCAGTACCCCTACGAGTTCATCTTCGCCCCGGGCCGCGTCACCGTGAACCAGGAAGCGTGGATGCAGACGCGCACGATCTGGACCGACGGCCGCAAGCACCAGGAAGATCCCGACCCCACCTACATGGGCAATTCGATCGGCCACTGGGAAGGCGACACGCTGGTGGTCGACACGATCGGCATCGACCCCGCGCTCGATATCGCCGCGGGCTCGGGACACTCCGACAAGTTCCACCTGGTCGAGCGCATCCACCTCGATCCGGCGGATCCCGACATGCTCGTCAACGAGATGACGATGGACGACCCCGAGGCGCTGGCCGAGCCGTATCACACGACCGCCCGCTACCGCCGCGACCGCTATGGCCAATTGCTCGAGTTCGAGTGTTCGCAGAACGACCGCAACCCGGTCAACGAGAGCGGCCAGACCGAATTCCACTAACCCCGTTTGGGGTTTGTTGACGCTATCAATAAGCCCGCATACACCCGCGTCTGAGTGAAAAAACCTTGTGCGGGGGTGAATGCTGGACGTCTATACCTGGGAGCCAAATGCGAATTCGGGCAAGCCGCTGTTCTGCCTTCACGAAAAAGGCGCGCCGTTCACGTACCACTACATCGACATGGGCGCGCACGAGCACCACGCGGCGCCATTCCTCGCCATCAACCCCGACGGCACGATCCCCGCAATCGTCCATGACGGTTTTACGATGACCGAAAGCACGCCCGCGATGGAATACATCGACGAGGCGTTCCCCGGTCCCCAGCTTCGCCCCAGCGATCCCTTTCGCCGCTGGGAAATGCGCGTGCTACTGCGCTTCATGGACAACGTCGTCGCGCCGTCGCTGGCGATGATCGCCTCGAACCGTCTCGCCTCGCCGCGCTTCGTCGGTCAGGACCCGGCCGAGCTGCAGCGCAAGCTCGACCGCATCCCGCTGCCCGAGCGGCGCGCGACCTGGGAAAAGCTGATCTTCCAGACGACGCCCCGCACGGAGCTCGAGGAATCGCAGCGCCGGGTGTCCGACGCGATCCGCCGCTTCGACGGCATTCTCGCCAGGAACGAATGGCTCGCCGGAGAGAGCTTCTCGCTCGCCGACATCGGCGTGTTCGCCACGTTTTATGCGCTGCCCACATCGATGGAGGACGAGGTCAACGACCGGGCGACACCGCACCTGATGCGCTGGCTGCGCGCCTGCCATGCGCGCCCCGGGCTGCAGGCGGCGCTGGCGATGGGCAAGGGCTTCATCACCCGGCGCGCGGCGGAAATCCGCGAGCGGCTGGGCGTCGCGAAGGCGGCCGCCGCATGACCCTGCTGCATTTCGCGCCCGGGTCGGCGCACTCGGCCTCGGTCCGCATCCTGCTCGGCGAGAAGGGCATCGAAGTCGACCTGCACAAACTCGACATGATTCATTACGAGCAGCACTCGGGGGCCTACCTCGCGATCAACTGTCATGGCACCGTACCGGTGCTCGAGGACCAGGGTCGCAAGATGTTCGAGACCTTCCCGATCCTCGAATACCTCGACGAGACTCATCCCGACCCGCAACTCGCGGGCAACGACCCGCGCCAGCGCTACATTGCGCGCAAGTGGGGGAAGTACGTCGAGACGCATATCGCGCCGCATCTCGCGATCACCCGCTGGACGGCGCTCCACGGCAAGGTCCCGGAGAGCGCGGTCGCCGGGCTGTCGAACCTGCTGCCCGCGCGCTGCGAAATGTGGCTGCGCGCGGCGCAGGGTTTCGATTCGAAGCAGCTCGCGGCCTCGACGCAGGCCATGCTCACCGCCGGCCGGCGTCTCGCGGCCGACCTTGCCGGAAATGACTGGCTCGCCGGCGATGCCTTCACGCTGGCCGACATCGCCGTCTATCCGCACGTCGCACAGTTCGGCGCGCTCGGCTTGCCGGTGCCCGGCGTCGTTGACGACTGGCTTGCGCGCGTCGGCGAGCGGCCTTCGGTCGTAGCCATTCGCAAGGACTTGTTCCCGGTCGCGGTGATGGGACCGGAAGTGGGGCGCTGGGGGTGATATCGGATTGAAGTTGCGGTAGAACCCGCGCCTTGGGAGAGGGAGCAGGGATGGGGAGCATGGCCGAAGACGAGGCGCCGCCGCCGATCGCGAGCGACGCCGAGGGCTTCCCGCCGCCGGCGCAGGCTTGGTACACCGTGGGTATCCTCGCGGTGATCACCACTTTCGCGCTGCTCGACCAGAACATCCTCGGTCTGCTGATCGAGCAGATCAAAGGGGATTTCCATCTCAGCGATTCCCAGGCCGGCTTGCTGCTTGGGCCGACGCAGGCGCTGTTCTACGCGCTCGTGGCGGTGCCGTTCTCGCGCTACATCGACCGCTGGACGCGCAAATGGATCATGGCCGGTGGGCTGATCATCTGGAGCCTCGCCACCGCCGCGACCGGCCTTGCCGCCAACTTCACCCAGCTGTTCATCGCCCGGGTCGTCGTCGGCGCGGGCGAGGCGTTCAACGGCCCGACAGCCTATTCGATCACCGCCGACTGCTTCCCGCGCGAAAAGCTGCCGCGCGCGGTGTCCACTTTACAGATCGGTTCGGTCGCCGGTGGCGGGCTGTCGCTCCTGGCCGGTGGCGTGGTGATCTGGCTCGTCGCGCACCTCGGCTTGCCCAACGTGCCGCTCGTCGGCGTGCTACGGCCGTGGCAGGTCGTGCTGATCGGCGTCGGCCTGCCCGGCCTCGTCGTTTCGCTGTTGCTGCTGACGATCAAGGAGCCGCCGCGGCGCAACCTTTCGGCCGAGATGCACCGCGCCGGGTTTGGCAAGACGATCCGCTACCTGTGGCTCCACTTCGCGGTGTTTGGGCCGCTGTTCATCGGCCTGACGCTCGGCTCGCTCGACGTCGGCAGCCGACAGTGGGGCGCGGCGTTCTTCCAGCGGACCTACGGCTGGTCGCCGGCGCAATACGGCATGGTCTCGGGCGTGGTCTCGATCCTGGTCATGCTCGTCGGGCTCTACCTCGGCGCGAAGTGGGCCGAATGGCTCCAGAAGCGCGGCGACGTCGCCGGGGCCTACCGCGTGATCCTCTACACCCGCATCGTCGCGCTGCCCTTCGCGGTGCTGATGCCGGTGATGCCGACACCCGAGCTGGCCATGGCGTTCAACGCGGTCTCGTTCCTCACGCTGGGCATGAGCGGGCCGATGCTCAACGCGGTGATGCTGGCGATTTCGCCGAACCAGGTTCGCGGCCAGATCATGACGTTGTACCTGTTCATCTACACCGTCGTGGGCGTCGGGCTGGCGCCGTGGATCACCGGACTGACGACCGATTACGTGTTCACATCGCCGAACGACCTCAGGTGGTCGCTGATGCTGCTTCACGTGGTTTTCATGCCGCCGGCGCTCGTCGTCACCTGGCTCGGGCTCAAGCCGTTCCGCTCCGAGGTCGAGCGCCTGAACGCCGAGGATGCGGCGAGCGGGAAAGTGAATTGAGGGGAGACCGACCATGCTTGCCAGACTGATCGCCGCTGCCGCCGCCTTGCTGCTCGCCGCGCCCGCCGTTGCGGCGGAGCCGGTCAAGCTGCCGTGCGAGCGTGTGTGCATGGAGGACCTTGCCGGCAAGGTGCTGACCGCACTCGCCACGCACGACGCCGCTTCGCTGCCGCTGGCGAAGACCGCGCGCTACACCGAGAACGGCCAGGAAATGGGCTTCGACAACGGCCTGTGGCAGACGGCCAGCAAAGTCGGCGCCTACCGCCACGTGTTCGCTGACCCGGCGAGCGGCCAATTCGGCACCTTCGCGACGATGGACGAGAACGGCCACGGGCTGGTCCTCGGCATGCGCATCAGGCTCGAGCTCGGCCTCATCAGCGAAGTCGAGCTGGTGATCTACCGCACCGGCGCCGGCCCTGCGTGGAACGACGCGGGCTATGCCAACCTCGAGAAGATGCAGGCGCCCAAGCCGCTGTGGCTCAGCGCCGGCCCGGGCAAGCGCCTCTCGCGCCAGGAACTGGCGCAAGCGGCGAACTACTACTTCGCGGGAATCGAGAACAACGACGGCAAGGGCTACTACCCGTTCACCCCCGATTGCGACCGGCTCGAGAACGGCACGGCGACCACCAACAACCCCGGCGTGGTGAAGATGGGCCCGGTCGACATCGGCGGGATGGGCTGCAATGCGCAGTTCTCGACCGGCCTCTACGGCGTCGTCACCAATGTCCACGACCGCCGCTACGCGGTGATCGACGAGGACCGCCAGGCCGTGTTCGCGCTCGCCGTGTTCGACCACTGCGGCTGCAAGAAATCGCTGACGATGCCCGACGGCACCAAGGTCGACACCGGCTTCTTCAGCAAGCCCTCGAGCATCCTGCTGGCCGAGGCGTTCAAGATCGACGGCGGGCTGATCCGCCAGGTCGAGGCGGTCGGAACGAGCGTCCCCTATCACATGCGGCCGGGCTGGGGGCGTTAGGGCTGACGGTTGGACTGAGCATACGACCGCAATGGTTGGAGAGCGGACATTAGGGGCCACTCTAGAACTTCGATGCACAGGCGTCGGCCTTTAAAAGTCGGATGTTGGACAACGCGAGAGTGACGGTGCGCTTAGTGCTGTTCCGGCCCACATCGACGCTCACCTCTCCTCCAAAGGTCGCCGGGAAATAGCCATGGCTGTGTGCTGCAATGGGTCCCCAAAGCTCGATTAGAGCCAGCCCGCGCAACTGGCGAAGGTCGTGGGTCCGCAGCTCCGATGATCCATGGCCAGCTCTCCGGCAATTCTCCTGAGTGGTCCGAACCGTCCGCCTGTGATCTCCCAATCGGCGGGAATGCGGCAGATCGCCTTGATCTCAATTCCCCACGTCTTGACTGTGAAGCTCGGAATAGACTCATCTGGGGTGAGCGATATGCCCCTTATCGACACGAGGTAGGTCTGCGCGGTCGCCGCAGTCGTCGCCGTTGCAAACGTCAACGACGCAAGCATGATCGGCCAAACTCTCATCGGTCACATCATGTGCCGATGCGCTAGTGTTCGCAATGTGTCGAGAATGTACTTTCACGCATCCCGGCTTGAAGACGACGAGGTCCGACCTGACACCCGCCAAGTTGTGCGATGACAACCCCCCGCGCGAACCGTAAGGTTCAGGCGATGGGAGGAGACTGGACCCGGCGGCTTTCCCGCGCGCGCTTCGGCTGGCTGCTCGCGGCGATATTCCTTCTCGCGGTCGCCTTGCGGATACTCGCCGCCTGTCCCTTCGCGGTCGAGCATCTCGACGAGGTCCTGCAGTATCTCGAGCCGGCTTACCACCTCGCGACCAGGGGGCCGTGGGTGCAGACCTGGGAGCAGTATGAGGGCATGCGCTCGTGGCTCCTACCGGGCCTGATCGCCGGCCCGATGTGGCTGGGCAAGACGCTCGATCCCGGCGGCACGCTCGACCTGTTGCTCCCGCGGCTTGTCTTCGCCGCGTGTTCGCTGCTGCTTGTCGCGGCGGCCGTCCGTATCGGGTCGCTGGCGAGCCGCCTCCACGCGCTGGTCGCGGGCCTGGCCACGGCGACCTGGTTCGAACTCGTCTACATGGCGCCGCGCCTGCTGTCGGAGAATCTCAGCACGGTGGCGATCCTGTTCGGCGCCGCCGTCCTGCTCAAGCCGTGGGAACGGCTCGGCAGCTGGAGCGACGTTCTCGCGGGCGCCTTGCTCGGACTGGGCTTCGTGCTGCGCATCCAGCACGGCCCCGCCATCGCGGCGCTGGTCCTGATCGCCGTGCCCCGCGCGGAACTCAGGCGCTACCTTCCCCTGCTGGCTGGCGGAGTGGCCGCGCTGGCGCTCGATGGGGCCGTGGCCGTGGCCGCCGGGCAGGCTCCGTTCGCGTGGATCGTCAGCAACGTGATGCGCAACGTGGTTGAGGGGCGAAGCGCAGATTTCGGCACCTCTCCGCCATGGCAATACCTGCTGCTGATCAATCGCCGCTGGTGGCTGGCGGCGGTGCCGCTGCTGATCCTTGCAGGGATCGGCGCCCGCCGCTCGCCGCCCCTTGCCGCGGCGGCACTGGTGAATTTTCTCGTTCACTCGATCATCCCGCACAAGGAATGGCGCTTCATCTGGCTGACCCTGGCGATCGTCGTGATCCTCGCGGCGATGGGGTCGGTCGAGCTGTGGCTGCGGACCGATGTCCGGCGCCGTCGGAGCGTCGCCGTCCTGCTGGTTGCCGGCTGGATGGCCGCGACGAGCCTGCTTCACCGGCCGCAGTCGGCCGGACTGATCGGTCCACCCGAACTTGCGGTTGCCCGCTACGCCGGGCAGATCGATCGGTCCTGCGCGGTGGGAATCTACGACTTCTCCTACCTGAACGTCAGCTCGCACGCGCTCAGCAACGCGCCGATGCCGTTCGCCGTCTATGACGATGAGGCAACCGCGGCCGCCGCCTTGTCGCGCGACGCGCGGGCGCTCGGTTCGGTAATCCTCTATCCCAGGGACTTGCCTCTGCTCGGCAGCGGATTTCCCGACCGGCGCTGCTTCCGCGATCCCCACTTCGGGCCGATCTGCGTCGCCCGGCATCCGGGGCCCTGTTCCGGAACGATCGATCCGAAAAACGCGCTCCAGGCGCGCATGCTGGCAAGCGGGGTCTGAAAATGCCGCGCTTCGGCGCCAACATCCCCAACGGAACGAGAACGGCCTTTCCCTTCCCCCATAAAACGGCCACGGGGAGCCGGCACAGTCTAGGACACGACAATGGCCGGCTACAAAGAGCTCGATTTCAACGAACGACGCGCCTCCGCGCAGAAGGCCCGGGAGAGCGCGCTGGCCAAGCTCAAGGCGCGCCCGCCGGTAGCCGAGGCCGAACTGGCCCGGCGCCGCGCCGAGCAGAAAGCGCGCGACGCGGCGCTGGCCGAGAAGCGCAACGCCGCGGCGCAGGCCAAGCTGGCGGCCGAGGAAGCCGCGAAGGCTGCCAAGGCCGCGGCCGCGGAGGCAGTGCCTGCCGAACCCACGGAAGCCGAACGTAAGGCCGCCCGCGACTCGAAATACGCCGCTCGCAAGAAGCGCAAAGCGGGGCGCTAACCGGCGCTCAAGGCGCCTCTTTGTAGATCGGGCTGCCGACCAGCCCCGGTATCAGCTCAAGCGCGATCGCCTCGCGCGCCTTGTCTTCGCCCAGCGCGCGGCGGATCGCCTCGAAGCGCTCCTCGACTCCGGCGCGGAATTCGGGCGCGGTGAAGATGTACAGTGCGTTGTCGCGGATGCCTTGGAGCACCAGTTCGGCGGCTCCCTCGGGACTGGCGGTGAGGCTGGCGAGTTGGGCGCGCTGCTCGTCGGTGAAGTTGAACCCGGGTGGCGGGCCGGACGGCGCTTCGACCTCGGCCGCATACCGTTCGGGCCGCGCCTTCTCGTACTCGCGGATATTGGTCCGCACCCCGCCCGGGCAGAACGCCGACACTCCGATGCCCTCTGGCGCGAGCTCGGCGCGCAGCGCTTCGGAGAAGCCGACCACCGCGAACTTGGTGGTCACGTACACCCCGGCCTGGCTGTACTGCAGCACACCGGCCATGCTCGCGGTGTTGACCACGTGGCCGCCCTCTCCGTGGGCGCGGATCTTCGGCAGCACCGCCTTCACCCCGTTGAACATCGAGTTGAGATTGACGTCGATCGCCCAGTCCCAGTCGGCCTCGCTCGCTTTGGTGATGGGCTTGAGCAGACCGATGCCGGCGTTGTTGCACAGCACGTGCAGCTTGCCGAACATCGCCTCGGCTTCCTCCGCCGCTGCAGCGAACGCTTCGCGGTCGGTCACGTCGAGGCGCAGGAAGCGCACGCGGTCGGACAGACCCTCCTCAGCGATCATGTCATGAGCCGCGGCGATGTGATCCTCGCGCACGTCGGCGGCGACGACGTTCATTCCGGCCCAGGCGAAGACCTTGGCCATGCCGAGCCCGATGCCGCTGGCGCCGCCGGTGACGAACGCGCTCTTGTCGGCAACGTCCTTCATGCGCCCTCCTTGCCGAGCGCATCGGCAATCGCCTTGGCCTCGGCGGTCATCTTCGCGCGGCGCTCCTCGCCGGTGCGGCGGCGTTCGTCCATCTCGAACTCGGTTGGGAAGGCGGCGAGCATCTCGTCGAAGTATGCTTTCACCTCGGGCCCGAACTCGCCGTGCGGGAAGATGTACGGCCGGTTCTCCTCGATCGCCTTGGCGACCAGTTCGCCGACTGCCGCCGGGTCCATCCCGCCGTCGATGGTGTCGCGCAGTTCGCTGGCGGCCGCGTGATGCTCGTGCTCGGCGCGGTAGAGGTCGCCCGCGGTTATCGCCCGCGTCCGCACGAGGCCGGGGCACAGCACCGAGACGCCGATGCCGTACGGCGCCAGCGCCAGGCGCAGCGCGTCGCTCATCCCGCGGACGGCGAACTTGCTTGTGGCGTAGAGGCCCGCGAAGGCCGGCACCGGGATCATCCCGGCCATCGAGCTGGTATTGACCACGTGCCCGCCTTCGCCGTGCGCCTTCATGCTCGGCAGGAACTCGACCAGCCCGGCGATAGTCCCGCCGATGTTGACGTTCAGGACGTAGTCCCAGTCGTCGTAGCTCGCCTCGTCGATCGCGCTGCGCTGGCTGACGCCGACGTTGTTGCACAGCACGTGGACGTTGCCGAATACCTCGGCGGTCTCGCGCGCCGCCGCGTTCATCGCCGCGCGGTCGGACACATCGAGGCGGATGCAATGGAGGCGGTTGCTCGATCCGAGCGCACCGCGCGCCGCGTCGAGATGCGCCTGCAGCAAGTCGCCGATCACGACTTTCATCCCGCGCGCGAGGAATGCCCGCGCCATGCCGAGCCCGATTCCGCTGGCGCCGCCGGTAATGAAGGCCGTCTTGCCCGCAAAGTCGCGCATGGTTTCTCCCGCGTGCATCATTGAACCAAAAAGCTTTTTGACACCAACAAAACTGTACTAAGAGAATATCGAACGGGGACGGACGGATGAGCGAAGCGGATAGAGCGGCAACACCCGGGGCGAGGCCGCTTTACGGCCTCGTCTCGATGCGGATGATCCGGCTGTTCGTGATGCTGCGCAAGAGCGGCGTGCTCGCGCAGCGGCGCCAGTTCGGCCTCTCGGAAACCGAATGGCGGATCATGACCCAGCTCGGCGAGACTGCGCCGTTGTCGCTCAACGGCCTGGCGGACTCGATGCTGCAGGACCGCGGGCAGTTGAGCCGCGCGGTCAAGTCGATGGTCGAGCGCGGCCTGCTGACGCGTGAGCGCAAGCCGGGCGGGCCGGAGATCGAGATCGATCTCAGCGAACAGGGACGTGGGATTTATGGCCAGATGGTCGAATGGGTCCACCAGCGCGACAGGACGCTGACCGAGGGGATTCCCCAAGACGAGGTCGCCTTGGTGAGGGGCGTGCTCGGAACCATGATGGAGCGGGCCCAGGCGATGCTAGACGAGGAACTGCAGCTCGGCGGCTGATGCTGGCGCTCTATCATTTCGGTCCGGTCGCCAACTCGCTGACGCCACTGCTTTGCCTACTCGAGAAGGGCCTCGAGTTCGAGAACCGGGTGCTCGACAGCCGCAAGTGGGAGCACCACGACCCGGCATTCCGCGCGATCAATCCCGAGGGGATGGTTCCCGTGCTGCTCCACGATGGGCGCGTGGTGCGCGAATCGACGGTGATTAACGAGTATCTCGAAGACGTCTTTTCCGAGGCCGCGCTGCGCCCCGCTGACCCCTGGTTGAGGGCCGAGATGCGCGTGCTAACCAAATACGTCGACGAGTACTTCTGCCCCGCGCTGACGGTGATAGGGGCGCATGGCGCGACGCCGTTCGCCTCGAAGATCGACAAGGCGGAGATGGCTGCGCGGCTCGCGAACATGCCCAATGAGGAAGTCCGCCGAAAGTGGGCGACGGTCTCGGAAACCGGCTATTCCGACGAGGATCTCGCCGATGCCCGCCGGAAGCTTGGCAATTGCATCGCCAGGCTCGAGGGCATCGCGGCTGTCGGCGGCCCCTGGCTGCTCGGCGACGACTACTCGCTGGCCGACATCAAGTGGTACTCGATGGCGCCCGCTTTGCCGCGAGTCCTGCCCGAGGCGTGCAATCCGG
Organism: Croceibacterium sp.; assembly: GCA_035470785.1. GTDB lineage: Bacteria > Pseudomonadota > Alphaproteobacteria > Sphingomonadales > Sphingomonadaceae > Croceibacterium_B. The sequence goes on from DATIQN010000043.1 coordinate 51,459, forward strand.
GCGCCACTCCAGCAATTGCCGGCTGGCTCGAGCGAATGGCTGCGCGTCCGGCAGTCCAGGCGCTTCCGGCTTACGCGCCCAAGCGCTGAGCATTCGACGGACCGCCGAATTTCGGCTGCAGGCTGCATTTGCAATCCGGCTACGGTGTATTAAATCACCAACACACGAGGATGATTTGACCAGGTGATTGAAAGACTCCTGCCGCATTGAGAACTGTGTGAACGGGATCCGGGGACATTTCCCGAAGCTGGATGCGAATATTTGATACAATTGAAGGCCTGTTGGGGAATTAGCTAATCAGCTAAATGAGTGCAGGTTCGGGCTTGGATAGGGAGGGCCGTGAAGACATTCGTTCGCTGTCGCATGACCGGGGCCCGCTATCTGGCGCTGCCATTGCTGCTGGCCGCCGCCGGCTGCGCGCGGCCCGACCTTGCGCCGGGGGACTCGGGCATTCCAGTCCCGCAGCGCTGGGCCGAGACCGACACCGCGCCGCTGTCCAGCGACGTCGGCGAATATTGGAAACAGCTCGACGATCCGCTGCTGACGCAATTCGTCGAACAGGCGCTCAGGAACAACTTCGACCTTGCCCAAAACGCGGCGCGGCTGGCGCAAGCGCGCGCCCAGCTTGCCTCCTCGAAGGCCGGCTTTTGGCCCCAGCTCACCGGCGGCGCCGGCACCAGCAAGGACATCGGCGACTTCGCGCAGAAGGACCTCAACTTCAATTTCAACCTTAACGCGAGCTGGGAGGCCGATCTGTTCGGCCAGATCTCGGGCGACGTCGCTGCCTCGAGAGCAGAACTCGCCGCAGCCGGCTACTCGCTCGCCGACGTGCAGCGGGCTATCGTCGGCCGGGTCGCGCTGACCACGATCCAGGCCCGCGCCACGGCCTTGCAACTGGCGATCGCGCGCGACACCCTGAAATACCAGGAAGACAACCTCCAGATCGCGCGCTGGCGCGTGCAGGCCGGCCTCGTCTCGAGCCTGGACGTCGAGCAGGCGCGGACGCAGCGCGCGCAGACCGCAGCCACCATCCCGCTGCTGGAAAGCAACCTCGCGGCAAGCGCCAACGCTATCTCGACGCTGATCGGCGAGCCGCCGGGTCGGGTGCTGGCGCGGCTGCAAGGTTCCGACCTCATGCCCAAGCCGCCGGAGACGACCGAACTCGGCGCACCCGCCGAAGTCCTTCGCCGTCGGCCGGACGTGCGCAGCGCCGAACAGACGCTGATTGCCAATAGCGCGCGCGTGGGCGTCGCGCGGGCGCAACTCTTTCCGCTGCTTCGCTTGACCGGCAACCTGACCAACGCCTCGGTCGGCATCGGCAAGCTGTTCGACATCATCACCGGCGGTGTCTTCGCCACCTTTAGCCAGCTGATCTTCGATGGCGGCCGCGCGCGAGCTCAGGTGCACGGCGCCCAGGCCGCGGCGCAAGGTTCGCTCGCAGCGTGGCGCCAGTCAATCCTGACTGCGCTGGAAGAAGTCGAGAGCGCCTCGGTTGATCTCAACTCGTCGCGCCAGCGTGTGGTAATCCAGGACGAGGCGATCGATGCCGCCACCAACGCGGCCGTTCTCGCGCGCAGCCAGTACCAGGCCGGATTGGTCGATTTCCGCGACCTGCTCACGGCCGAGAACCAGCTGCTGGTGGCGCGCAACACGCATGTCTCGGCCGAGGCCGATCGCGCGAGCGCCTTCGTGCGCCTGACGCAGGCGCTTGGCGGAGGCTGGTCGCCCGCTTCGCTACCCAATCCCCCGACCGATAGGCTAGAGCCATGAACGACATTGCTACCCAGGAAGCGGGCAACATCGACGAATTTCTCGGCACCACGACCAAGCCGCGCTGGCGCCGGTGGGCAAAGTACTGGATGCCGGCTGTAGTGGTGACCGTCCTGCTGATCGTCGTGATAACCACGCGCGGCGAGGGTAAGCTCGAGTACAACTCCGAGCCGATTGTCCGGCATTCGCTCGACATCACCGTTACCGCGACCGGCAACTTGCGGCCGACGAACCAGGTCCAGGTCGGCTCGGAAGTGTCCGGCCGGATCGACCGCGTTCTGGTCGACGTCAACGACCGCGTCGCTCGCGGCCAGGTGCTGGCGCAGATCAACACCGACGTGATCGACGACCAGATCCGCCAGGCGCAGGCCGATCTGAATTCCGCTCGCGCCGCGGTGGCGCAGGCCGGCGCGACGATCGACGTCGACACCGCCCAGCTCGCCAGGCTGCAGGAGGTCTATCGCTTGTCGGGCGGCAAGGTGCCTTCGAAGACCGAGCTCGAAGCGGCGCAGGCGAACGTCAAGCGCGATCGTGCGTCGGTCGCGTCGGCGCAAGCCGGCGTAGCCAGAGCGCAGGCGGTTTTGTCGTCGTCGATGACCAACCGCGACCGCGCGGTGATCCGCTCGCCCGTTTCGGGGGTGGTGCTGGCGCGCCAGGTTGAGCCGGGGCAGACCGTCGCTGCCTCCTTCAACACGCCGACGATGTTCGTACTCGCCGAAGACCTCTCGGCGATGCAGCTCCGTGTCAACGTCGACGAGGCCGACGTCGGCCAGATCCGTCCCGGACAGAAGGCCACGTTCACCGTGGACGCTTATCCGGGCCGCGCATTTCCGGCGAGCGTCGAACGGATCGATCTCGCTTCGACCAACACCGCCACCACCGCCGCTTCGCAAACTTCGACCTCAACGACCAGTGGCCAGGGCAATTCGGTGGTCAACTACGAAGCGCGGCTGGCGGTCGCCAATCCCGACGGGTTGCTGCGCCCCGGCATGACCGCGACCGCGAGCATCGCCACCGAGCAGACGCAGGTTGGCCTGCTGGTGCCCAACGGCGCGCTGCGCTTCAATCCCGATGAGGCGACCCAGGCGCAGCAGAGCGGAGGCGGGTTGCAGGTCAGGGCCGGCCTCGCCCAGGAAGAGCAGAAGGCGACCATCGGTGTCGGCAGCCGCCAGAAAATCTACGTGCTCAAGGACGACGGAACGCTGCAGAGATACGATGTCGTGGTTGGGCCGAGCAACGGCCGGCTGACCGTCGTCACTTCGGACAAGCTCAAGCCGGGAATGAAAGTGGTCAGCGGAATCAAGGCGAAGACTAAGAAGTGATGGCCGACGCGACCGGTACTCCGCTCATCGAGCTCAAGGGGATAACCAAGACCTATGGCCATGGCACGGCGGCGTTCCAGGCGCTGAAGGGAGTCGACCTTACCTTCGCCCGTGGCGAATTCGCCGCGATCATGGGCGCGTCGGGCTCGGGCAAGTCCACGATGATGAACATCCTCGGCTGCCTCGATACGCCGACTACGGGGACTTACAGCTTCGAGGGGTTCGAAGTGCAGGCGCTGAGCAAGGACCAGCGCTCGCTGCTGCGGCGCAGGTACCTCGGTTTCGTGTTCCAGGGCTTCAACTTGCTCGCCCGCACCAGCGCGCTCGAGAACGTCGAGTTGCCGCTGCTCTATCGCGGCGAGAAGAAAGCGGCGCGGCGCGAGGCGGCGATGAAGGCGCTCGACCTCGTCGGCCTCGGCCCCTGGGCCAGCCACACGCCGGCCGAGCTCTCCGGCGGCCAGCAACAGCGCGTCGCCATCGCCCGCGCGCTGGTCACCGATCCCGAAGTGCTGCTGGCCGACGAACCGACCGGCAACCTCGACACCGAGCGCTCGATCGAAATCATGCAACTGCTCGCTGAGCTCAATCGCGCCGGCATCACCATCCTGCTGGTCACTCATGAAGCCGAAATGGCGGCGTTCGCGAAGACCATCGTTCATTTCCGCGATGGGCTGGTCGAGCGGATGGAGCGCGGCCACAGCGCCGCCGAGGCGGTGAGGGGCTGATGTTCGGCGCTACACTCCTCCTGGCGATGCGGCAGATCCGCCGCCACTTGCTGCGTTCGAGCCTGACGACGATCGGAATCATCATCGGCGTCGCGGCGGTGGTCACGATGGTCACCCTCGGCAACGGCCTCACCGCGCAGATCCAGAAGCAGATCGCATCGCTCGGCTCGGACGTGCTGATTGCGTTCCCGCAGCAGACCGACACCAACCGCCAGCCGCGCCCCTTCAAGCAAGACGACGTCGTCGCCGTGCGCGAACAGCTGGCCGGCGTCAGGTCGGTCGCCGGCGAGGTCAACAAGGGCGTCCAGGCGTTCCACAACGGACAGAACTGGTCGTCGAAAGTCGAAGGCGTCAGCGATGCGTTCATGGACGCACGCGGGATCGGCATGGACCAGGGACGCCGCTTCACGCCGGTCGAGGAAGAGTCCGGCGCCAACGTGTGCATCATTGGCCCCAAGGTGCTCGACGCGATCTTCGTCGCCGGCGTCAGCCCGATCGGCGAGCAAATGCGGCTCGACGACGTTTCATGCATGGTCATCGGCGTGTTCGCCACCCGCGGCCAGGGGGGCGGCGGCAACCAGGACGATGACAATTCGGTGTTCATGCCGATCAAGAACGTCCAGAGGCGTTTCACCGGCGGTGACACTATCGGTTACATGGTCATCTCGTACGACCCGGCGTACTCGAGCTCGGAGATCCAGAAGTCGCTGATCGACCTGCTGCGCGAACGCCGTCTGCTGCAGAAGGATCAGCCGAACGATTTCAACATCATCGACTCCGCCGCGCTCAACGACACGGTCTCAAGCGTCGTCGCGCGCCTCACCCTGGCGGTCGCAGCGATCGCCGGGATCAGCCTGCTGGTCGGCGGCGTCGGAATCATGAACATTATGCTCGTCTCGGTGACCGAGCGCACGCGCGAGATCGGCATCCGCCTGGCGATCGGGGCGCTGGCCCGCGAGGTGCGCATGCAGTTCCTCACCGAAGCCGTCGTGCTGTGCTGCTTCGGCGGCCTCATCGGGCTGTTGCTGGCGTTCGGCCTGTCGTTTGCCCTCGCCAAGGCGATCGACGTGCCTTTCGTCTTCAGTCTGTCCGTCAACGTGCTGAGCTTCGTATTCTCGGCGATGATGGGGATCATCTTCGGCTACTACCCCGCCCGCCGCGCCTCGCAGCTCGATCCGATCGAAGCGCTGCGGCACGAATAGCCGCCGCAAGGCGCTCGCCCGAAGGCGAAACTCCGGTTCACTTCAGGACTGAGTGGTGCGCGACGCAGTCCGAAGCGAACGGGTCTCGGGGTCGAATTCCCTGCTTAGCAGGGAATTAGCAGGGAACGTTCGCGCTTTTAGCGGTCCAGATGGCAATCTGGTGTACCTCAAGGTCGCACAATTCCGCCATTTTGGATGGCAAATTCCCAGAAGAGCGAGCAGGGAATTGCTATTGACCCGGCAGGGAAGGTCCAGGCCGGTTCAGGGAACGTGGCCAGCGGCGCGCGGCAGGCCTAACCCTGATGTCGAGATCCGGCTTCCCGGCGTTCGCAAGAGGTCATTTGACGAGCGCCGCCGCGCGCATCCGGATCGACTGGCTCGCGGTCCTGTTCCACGGCCGCTCTGGGTGCATCGCGTTTCGTGTTCCCGTCGTCATCGCGAGCGGTCTGCCCTACGGCGGGAGCAGAGGAGACTAGCAGCAACCATAATGCAAACACGCTCAACCGATCCATTGCCATGCTTCCTTGTGGTGTCTGTCGATCAGCGACAGTGTGGTTCCGCGCGCGCGGTAACCGGCCATCCGTGAACGATGAGTGCATGAGTGAGTCAGGGCGGAACGTCCCTGAGGTCGCGCACGTTTGCGCCTGGGAGGAGCGAAAGAGGGCGGATGCAGGAACGGCGGATTCACCAGCTTTTCGAGGTGAGCGTGCTCTTGAAGGGCGCTCATGCGGCGATCGAATGCGCAGGCGGCCTTGCGCTTGCCTTCACCGGCAACCAGTGGATCAGGCAGTTGGTAGCACAGGCGACTCAGAACGAGCTGCTCGAAGACAGGCGGGACTTCGTCGCCAACCAAATTCTTTCCTGGGCGCAGGGCTTTTCGATGCACAGCCAACGCTTCTACGCCTGGTACCTTCTCATCCACGGAGTGGTGAAGCTCGCGCTGGTCGCGGGGCTGCTTCTGCGCAAGCTGTGGGCCTACCCCACGACGATCCTAGTGCTGGGCCTATTCATTCTCTACCAGCTCTATCGCTATAGCTACACCCATGGCTTTGGGCTTCTGCTGCTGACTGTCCTCGACTTTGTGGTGGTGGCTCTCACCTGGCACGAATACGGGCTGATGCGCCGGCATCTGTCAGTCGATTGAGTGGCGAGACCGGCGCAGTTCACACATCCTTGTCTGGGCCAAAGTAGATTGCCCGCTCTTCGCTGGGTCAGTTCTGGCGCGCCTCCGCATTCGTCCGGCACTGCGCCTGCAACACACCAAGCAGGTCAGCCAGTTTAATCCGGCCAAAGCTGTAGGTTTCGGCCGCAAGCGATGCTTCACCAGATCCAATAAACCATTGCTCTTTCAATTCAGGCGGAGCGGTTATTCGCGGCCGTTGAATGATGGAACTGTCGCGATGATGGCAGTTCGCTAGGAAAGGCTTCGCCCACATGTTGCATTTGGGGACCGGTCCCTCATCGAACCGTCGAGCCGCTCGGGCCTTGCTTGTCCTTGCCGCCGCGAGCGCGCTTGGCTGCTTGCCAGGCGCCGCCCACGCCACCGATGGTTATTTCCTCAGCGGAGTGGGGGCCAAGGCGAAGGGATCGGGCGGTGCGGCAATCGCCCAGCCGCAGGATGCACTGTCGATCGCGGCAAATCCGGCGACGGCGACCGAGGTCGGCGAACGGCTCGATGCGGGCTTTGAAGTGTTCGTTCCGCGCCGCGGGGCGACCATCAACGGGAATGGTGCGGGCCTGAACGGGTCCTTTCCAGGCAACGGCGCCAACCCCTTCATACTGCCCGAAGTGGGCTATGTCCGCCGGCTGTCGGACAAGGTTGCGGTGGGTATCGCCGTCTACGGCAACGGCGGTATGAACACCGATTACAGGCAGAACCCGTTTGCCAGTTTCGGGGCGACCGGATCGGCCGGGGTCAACCTGATGCAGATATTCATCACGCCGACGCTGGCCGTGAAAGTGTCACCGGGTGCGAGCCTCGGTATTTCACCGATCGTCGTGCTGCAAAGCTTCGAGGCAAAAGGCATCGCGCCCTTTTCCGCCGCCTCTGCCGATCCTGCTCATTTCTCGAACATGGGCGCGGACTGGGCTGCGGGTGGCGGCGTGCGCATCGGCTATCTTGGCAGGATCACCGACCGGTTCACCATCGGGGCATTCTACCAGTCGAAGGTCTGGGCCGGCCGCTTCAAGAAATATGCCGGGCTGTTTGCCGGTGAGGGCGGGTTTGACGTGCCGGCAAGCTGGGGCGGCGGCGTGGCCGTGAAGATCAGCGACAGGCTGACGTTCGCGGGCGACGTGAAGCGCATCGAATATTCCGGGATCGCATCGGTCGGAACGCCGCTGTCGCCGTTATTCCTAGGCAAGCCTTTTGGTGCCTCCGACGGGCCGGGCTTCGGCTGGCGCGACATCACCGTCTACAAGCTAGGCGTGACCTATGCGGAGAGCGACAAGCTGACCTTGCGCGCCGGCTATGGCCATTCGGGCAACCCGGTGCCGGTCTCCGAAACATTGCTCAACGTGCTGGCGCCGGGGGTCGTGCAGGATCACTTCACATTGGGCGCCACAGTCGTGGTCAAGCCCGGACTGGAAGTGACCGGTTATGCCATGCACGCGCCCAAGAAGGTGGTGCAGGGGAACGGCTCGATTCCGGCACCCTACGGCGGCGGCGAGGCGGATATCCATTTGTCCGAAACTTCTGCCGGCCTTTCCGCCGGGTTCATCTTCTAAGGCGGCGATGATGCTGTCGCCCTATCTTTCGTCGCTAATGGGCGGTGTGCTGATCGGCTTGGCGTCCGGTTCGCTCTACCTGTTTTCCGGCCGGATCGCCGGGATCAGCGGGATTGCGACCAAAGCCATGCTTGGCCCTTCGCGTGGCTGGCGTATGGCGTTCATCGCCGGCTTGCTGGTCGCCGGGATGGTCGGGGCGCTTGCGAACAACCCCGCTTTCGCCGCCGGGTTGGAGACGCTTTCCTGGCCGCTGTTGGCACTCGCCGGGCTGCTCGTCGGGATCGGGACGGGGATCGGGAGTGGCTGCACTAGCGGCCATGGCGTTTGCGGCCTGTCACGCTTTTCCAGGCGTTCGCTGGTCGCGGTCCTGGTTTTCATGCTGAGCGCAGCCATCACGGTGTTCGTGGTGCGGCATGGAGGCATCGCGTGAAGTTGCTGACAACCTTCCTGCTGGGTCTGGCGTTTGGCACGGGCCTGATAATTTCGGGCATGACAAGCCCGGACAGGGTGCTGGGTTTCCTCGACGTGACCGGGCACTGGGACCCCAGCCTTGCCTTCGTCATGGGCGGGGCGGTGCTGAGCGCGGCGCCCATATTCTGGCTGGCCCAGCGGCGCGACCGTCCGATCGCGGGTGAAGCATTCGACAATCCCGGCAGGACTCTGATCGATCAACGACTGATCGGCGGAGCCGTGCTTTTCGGGATTGGTTGGGGATTGGTCGGCATTTGCCCGGGGCCAGCGCTGGTCGATATGGGGATCGCGCCGGGCGCCTCGTTCGTCTTCGTTGTCGCAATGCTTTGCGGACTGGCTGCGGCCAATACGGCTCTGTCAAAGCAAATGCACCGTCTGGTAAGGATCTGAGGGAGGGCGAGGCCATGCCTCGTCATTTGCGCGATAAGCTCGTCCCACAGGAGCCGCACCGCGTGTCGGAACGCGTCACATTTCGCAAAAAAACAAGACTGGCTATTGTCGGCCATTCCCGGCCGTTCGACGTCATGTCGCCGAATGTCCGCAATGGGTCGAATGCGGACCTTCGGGACGAAGCAAAGAACGCTGCCAGTTTCTCGACCAGAAGCGCTGCTTGCCTCGCACGGGATCGCCCTCAAGGGTTTGAAACGGCCGGCGGCTTGTGCCTGCGTTTAGCGTAGAGCATCGCGTCGACTACGAAGGGCCGATGCGCCATCATCCTTCCAGCTTCTTGCGCCGGCCGCGCCGCTGGCCGGGCTTTCGGCCCAAACCACTTTGCTTGGCCAAGTCGCTGCGCTTATCGGAGTAATTTGGAGCCACGAGGGGATAGTCAGCCG
>DATIQN010000044.1:0-58088 GCA_035470785.1 Croceibacterium sp.
CTCGCCGCACCGCCGGTTCCAAGAACACGCGCCATGCGAAACAAGTGAGGTTCCGCGAGATACTGCCGCAGCGGCTCGAGAAATCCGGCCCCGTCGGTGTTGCTGCCGATCAGCGCGCCGTTGCGGCGCGGGACGACCGTGTTGACGGCACCGATCATCTCGGCCCCGATTTCAAGCCGGTCGAGCAACGGGAGGATAGCTCGCTTGTGTGGCATCGTGACGTTGCACCCGCGCCAGCTGGCGTCGTCGCGCCGATCGGCGAGGTATTGCACGAGCCCTTCGGCGGTGACGTGGCATGCCCGGTACTCGGCATCGAGTTCGAGCTGGCCGATCCAGTAGTTGTGGATCGCCGGCGACTTCGATTGCGCGATGGGATCGCCGATGACTTCGGCGTAAGGTTTCACGCCGGCAGCTCTTCCAGCTCGCGCAGCGCGCCGAGCACCGCCAGGAGCGGCATGCCGAGCACGGTGAACATGTCGCCCTCGATGCTCTCGAACAGCTGCACGCCGAGCGATTCGATGCGGAACACGCCGACGCACTGGCCGACTTCGGGCCATTCGGCGGTGAGGTAGCGTTCGATATAATCGTCAGTAAGTTCACGCACAGAAAGCACGGCCTTGGCTACGTGGCTCCAGCGCAAGTGACCGCCGATGGCGATCGCGGCGGCCGAGTGCAGCTCCATCGTCTTGCCCGAGAAAAACCGCAGGTGCTCGGCCGCCTGCTTGCGGCTCGCCGGCTTGTCGAACCGCCGTCCCGCAACCGAGACCACCGAATCGCTTCCCAGCACCGGCCGGCCGCGCCCCTCGACCGACAGCGCCTTGGCCTCGGCCAGCGCCAGCGCAACTGCGGCCGGCGCGGCATCGCCGAGGCTCGCCTCCAGCGCCCGCTCGTCGACCGCCGCCGGCCGCAGCTCGAAGTCGACCCCGGCGGCGCCGAGCATCGTCCGGCGCGAAGCGCTCTTGGAAGCGAGAACGATCATAACGGCTTCAATCCCATTTCGATTCCCGCGGATTCGGTTTCGCGCTCGGCCACCAGGCGCATGATCCCCGCGGCGGTTTCTTCGATCGAGCGGCGGGTGACGTCGATCACCGGCCAGTTGTTGTCGGCGAACATCCGCCGGGCGAAGGCCACCTCGCGCTCGACCTTTTCCTCGTCGACATAGGCGGTGTCGGTCGTCTGGTTCAACGACAGCAGTCGATTGCGGCGAATCTCGATCAGCCGCTTGGGCGCAGTCGTCAGCCCGACGACCAGCGGCCGCTGCAGCTCGAATAGCACCGGCGGCGGCGGGCTTTCGACTACCAGCGGGATATTGGCGACCTTGTAGCCGCGGTTGGCGAGATAGATGCTGGTCGGGGTCTTCGATGTGCGCGACACCCCGGCGAGGACGATATCGGCTTCCTCCCAGTTGTCCCAGCCGGCCCCGTCGTCATGCGCGATGGTGAACTGGATCGCATCGACGCGGGCGAAATAGGCCGCGTCCATCGCGTGCTGGCGGCCGGGCCGCGCCTTGGCCGATTCGCCGAGCCGGTCCTCGAGCGCGGCGGTGACCGCGTCGAGCACCGGCACGTGCGGCAGGCCGAGCACGCGGCAGCGTTCCTCGAGCCGCACGCGGATCTCGGCGTTGACCAGGGTGTGGAGAACCAACCCGGGGTTCGTTGCCAGCTCGCCGACGATGCGATCGAGGTGCTGCTGGCTGCGCACCATAGGCCAGAAATGACGGATCACCTCGGCATCGTCGAACTGGGCGAGCGCCGCCTTGGCGATCATCTCCAGCGTCTCGCCGGTCGAGTCCGAGAGGAGGTGGAGATGGAGCCGGGTCATGTGGACAAGCACCGGCATAAACCACGGGAGAGGGTGCCGGACAAGTTCGCTGGCCGATTCGACCCCCACTACCGGCGCTCGGACCGCCAGGTTGCGGACAGGTGGAGCGAATTCTCGACAGGGCGGGGACAGCGGGGAAAACCGGCGCTTGACGCGGTAGCGTGCGGAGTCGCGGGGTCACCAGACCCTGTTCAGTCCGGCAGAAATCGGGCAGGGCGCGCAATCCCCGAAATCCACAGGGCCAACAGACTCCAACAATCTCTTAAATATATTTCTTGTTTTGGATTGGACTCCTCGAATGCCTGGTCTCCTCCTCGAAACCTTGCAGGGAAAAGTGGGCTCGCGGCGGCCGGTATGGCTCATGCGCCAGGCGGGCCGCTACCTTCCCGAATACCGCCAGCTGCGCGCAGAGAAAGGCGGCTTCCTCGAGCTGGTCTACGACAGCAAGGCAGCCGCCGAGATCACCCTGCAGCCGATCCGCCGCTTCGGTTTCGACGGCGCGATCCTGTTCTCCGACATCCTGATCGTGCCTTACGCGATGGGGCAGGACTTGGCGTTCCTCGCCGGCGAGGGCCCGCAGCTCTCGCCGCGGCTGGTGGATACCGCGCTCACGGGCCTGCAGGCGGTGCCCGAGCGGCTCCAGTCGATCTACCGGACCGTCGGGCTGGTCTGCGACGAGCTCGGCCCTCAGACGACCCTGCTGGGCTTTGCCGGAAGCCCGTGGACCGTCGCGACGTACATGGTTGCGGGCGAAGGCAGCCGCGACCAGCACCTGGCCCGCGCGTTGGCCTATCGCGATCCGGAAGCATTCCAGGCGATCGTCGATGCCATCGTGGCGGTGACGATCGATTACCTCTCGGGCCAGATTACCGCCGGCGTCGAGGCGGTGCAATTGTTCGACAGCTGGGCCGGCAGCCTGGCCCCCGACCAGTTCGAACGTTGGGTAATCGCCCCCAACTCGGCGATCGCCGACGCCGTGCGCGCGCGCCATCCCGGAGTGCCGGTAATCGGCTTTCCCAAGGGCGCCGGAGCCAAGCTCGCTGCCTATGCCCGCGAGACGAACGTCGATGCCATTGGGCTCGACGAGACGATCGACCCCCTCTGGGCGATGCGCGAATTGCCCGAGGGCTTGCCGGTGCAAGGCAATCTCGACCCGCTCCTGCTGCTCGCCGGCGGCGAGGCGCTCGAACAGCGCGCGGAATGGATTCTCGAGGCCTTCGCCGGCCGTCCGCACGTGTTCAACCTCGGCCACGGGATCGACAAGGAAACCCCGATTGTTCACGTCGATCACCTGCTCGCCGTCGTGCGCGGCCATGGGTGACGCGGGCCGTTCGATCGCGTAGACTCCAGCCATGCAGGACGTGCTCTCGATGACTTACTACTGGCTCAAGGCCGGCCATATCATCTTCGTGATCTTCTGGATGGCCGGGCTGTTCATGCTCCCGCGCTATTTCGTCTACCACCAGGAAGCTGCGCCGAGCTCGCCCGAGGCTGCGGCGTGGGTCGAACGCGAACGCAAGCTGCTCAAGATCATACTGCTGCCCTCGATCATCGCGGTTTGGGTCTTCGGAATCGCGCTGGCAAGTTCGATCGACGCGTGGAACCAGGGTTGGCTCCACGCAAAGCTGCTGTTCGTGCTGATCCTCTCGGGCTATCACGGCTGGCTGTCGGTTTACGCCAAGAAGCTCGCGCGCGGCGAACGTCCGCTCGACGGCAAGAAACTGCGTCTGCTCAACGAAGTGCCGGGCATCGTCGCGGCGATCATCGTCGTGCTGGTGGTGGTTAAGCCGTTCTGATTCACCGCCCGGCAGTGCGCCGCGCCGCCGATTGCGAATTGACGCGCCGCCGGGCGCACCCTATTTCACCGCTACCGACTAGGCCGCCGTTCTGAGCGGCCGGGTTAGCTTTCCCCAAGCCCATGACGACCCGTCGGCTCCCACTAGATTATCGGAATACCACCATGCATTTGAAAGAACTCAAGAAACGGGCGCCGGCCGAGCTGGTCGAGATGGCCGAGGAATACGAGATCGAAGGCGCGTCGACGATGCGCCGCCAGGATCTGATGTTCGCGATCCTCAAGGAAGTCGCCGAAGATGGCGAAGAAATCATCGGCCAGGGCACGATCGAAGTGCTGCAGGACGGCTTCGGCTTCCTGCGCAGCCCTGAGGCGAACTACCTCGCCGGTCCCGACGACATCTACGTCTCGCCCAACCAGGTCCGCCGCTCGGGCCTGCGCACCGGCGATACGGTCGAAGGCGAGATCCGCGCGCCCAAGGATGGCGAGCGCTACTTCGCGCTGACCAAGATTTCGACCGTCAACTACGACGATCCCGACGCGGTCCGTCACCGCACGAACTTCGACAACCTAACGCCGCTGTACCCGGATGAGCGCCTGAATCTCGACACCAAGGACCCGACGGTCAAGGACAAGTCGGCCCGGGTGATCGACCTGATTGCACCGCAGGGCAAAGGCCAGCGCGCGCTGATCGTCGCCCCGCCGCGCACTGGCAAGACCGTGCTAATGCAGAACATTGCCAAGGCGATCACCGACAACCACCCAGAGGTCTTCCTGATCGTTCTGCTGGTCGACGAGCGGCCCGAGGAAGTCACCGACATGCAGCGCTCGGTCAAGGGTGAGGTCATCTCCTCGACCTTCGACGAGCCCGCCAGCCGTCACGTGCAGGTCGCAGAAATGGTCATCGAGAAGGCCAAGCGCCTGGTCGAGCACAAGAAGGACGTCGTGATCCTGCTCGATTCGATCACCCGCCTCGGCCGCGCCTACAACACCGTGGTGCCGAGCTCGGGCAAGGTCCTCACCGGCGGCGTCGACGCCAATGCGCTGCAGCGTCCGAAGCGCTTCTTCGGCGCAGCGCGCAACATCGAGGAAGGCGGTTCGCTGTCGATCATCGCCACCGCGCTGATCGATACCGGCAGCCGCATGGACGAGGTCATCTTTGAAGAGTTCAAGGGCACCGGCAATTCGGAAATCGTCCTCGACCGCAAGGTCTCCGACAAACGCATCTTCCCCTCGCTCGATGTCGGCAAGTCCGGCACCCGCAAGGAAGAGTTGCTGGTTCCCAAGGACCAGCTCTCCAAGATGTGGGTCCTGCGTCGCATCCTGATGCAGATGGGCACCGTCGACGCGATGGAATTCCTCCTCGACAAGATGAAGGATTCCAAGTCCAACGAAGACTTCTTCGCGACGATGAACCAGTAAAGCGCCGCGGGGCTCAGGCCCCGCGGAACTGGGTGAGCACGTCCTCCGGCTCCGGTGTGTCAGACAGCCAGACCGGTGGACTGGCCTCATTCGTCCTTTGCTCGACGATATGGTCGAAAGCCTCGTCGCCCTTGCCCTTGCGGTTGAGGTGCAGGTTACGCGTGACTACGGCGCCGGTGAGCAGGTTCCAGCTGACCTCGAAACCGTCGTGCATCTGCGAGCGGCTGTAAAGCGTGGCGTCGAGGCCGATCAGGCGCATGCGCAGCGCTTTCGGGTTGAACCGGTAGCGGAGGGTCGAAGCGATCGCGGTCGTGCCGCCGGTCAGGTCCTCGAACACCAGCACGCCCTTAGTAATAGCCAGCGTGCCCGGATCGAGCGGCGAGGTATCGAGGTCGAGCGATTCGTAACCGCCGTTCGACAAGTGCACGACGAGCTGGCGTCTTTCGTCGTTGCCGGCGAGCCAGGCCACGTCAGGCGTGCCGTCGCCATCGAGATCGCCATCGACGCGCGCCTCGAGCGTCTCGCCCGCGCGAAGCGCGGGCTCGAACGCGGCGGCCGATGTCGCGAGTGCGAGGGCCGAGCCCGCCGCCGCGATTCGCCGCAGCATCACACGGCGCCCTTGAAGCTGTCCGCGTGCGCTGCCTCCCAGTAACGGGCGTATTGCGTGTCGCCGGGCGCGTCGGCCAGCTGGCCTTCCTCGAGGAAGTGGTAGAACCGGTCGATGCTGTCCGAGCGGACCGAGTTGAGCCGCTCGCTGACGTGGTGCGGCTTGAGCTCCCACGGCGAGTTCAACCCCATCGCGACGAGCATCTCGCGCAGGCCCATCAGCGTCTGGTGCTGGAAGCGCGCGACGCGGGTCGCCTTGTCCTCGACCACCAGGCCGCGCTGGCGAGTGGCGTCCTGCGTGGCGACGCCGGTCGGGCAGGTGTCGGTATGGCAGCGCATCGACTGGACGCAGCCGAGCGCGAACATGAAGGCGCGTGCGGCGTTGCACCAGTCGGCGCCGAGCGCGAAGTTCATCGCCAGCCCCGCGCCCGAGTGGACCTTGCCCGCCGCGGCGATCCTGGTCTCGCCCTTGAGCCGGCAGCCGACGAGCGCGTTGCGGACCATGATCAGGCCTTCGCGCAGCGGCATGCCCATGCGGTTAGACAGCTCGACCGGTGCCGCCCCGGTGCCGCCCTCGGCGCCATCGACGGTGATGAAGTCCAGCCGGATGCCGGTTTCCATCATTGCCTTCACCAGCGCGAACACCTCGTGCGGCTGGCCGACGCAGAACTTCACGCCGACCGGCTTGCCGCCCGAAAGCTCGCGCAGCCTGGCCGCCCATTCGAGCAGCTCGATTGGGGTCGAGAAGGTCGAATGCGCGGCGGGCGAGACGCAGTCCTTGCCCTGCTCGACCCCGCGCGCCTAGGCGATCTCGGCGCTGACCTTGGCGCCCGGCAGGACGCCGCCGTGGCCCGGCTTGGCGCCCTGGCTGAGCTTGATCTCGACCATCCTGACCTGGTCGATCTGCGCGGTGTCGGCGAACTTCGCTGGGTCGAACTTGCCCCAGCCGTCGCGGCAGCCGAAATAACCGCTGCCGATCTCCCAGACCAGGTCGCCGCCATGCGCCCGGTGATAGCGGCACAGCCCGCCCTCGCCGGTATCGTGGTAGAAGTTGCCGAGCTTGGCGCCCTTGTTGAGCGCCATGATCGCGTTGGCCGAAAGCGAGCCGAAGCTCATTGCCGAGATGTTGAGCAGGGCCGCCGAGTAAGGCTTCGGGCATTGCGACGAGCCGACGTCGACGCGCCAGTCCTTCGGTGCCTCTTCGTTGGGCGCCATCGAGTGGCCGAGCCATTCGTACTCGGTCGAATAGACGTCGAGCTCGGTGCCGAAGGGGTGCGCGTCGAGCTCGCCCTTGGCGCGGGCGTAGACCAGCGCGCGTTCGTCATGGTTGAACGGGCGGCCTTCGAGGTCGCTCTCGACGATGTAGCTGCGCAGGTAGGGGCGCAGGTCCTCCATCCCCCAGCGGACGCGCGCGGCGAGGGGGTAATTGCGCCACAGCGCGTGGTGGCGCTGGAAGAAGTCGTAGAGCGCGATCGCCAGCAACGGCATCCATAGCACCAGGGACCAGCGCGCCCACGGCCACCAGGCGGCGGCGAGGGCGAGGAGCAGCACCAGCGCTGGCGCGAACAGGCGCCCGAACAGGTTGGCCGAGCTGCGCCACGGCGCGAGGTTGCGCATCAGGCGAGGTGCTTGGCGAAGAACTCGCCGGTGCGCCGGTCGGCGAGCGTGGCGCCTTTTTCGTTGCGGCGCTGGCCGAACTCGGTGGCGAAGCCATGGTCGAGGCCAGGGTAGTCGCACAGGGTGACCATGGGGTGGTCGTCGAGCCCCTCGTGCATCGCTTTTTGCGCTTCGGGGCCGACGAAGTGGTCGCCGGTCGGGATGTGCAGCATCAGCGGATTGGCGATGGCGTCTTTCTCGCGCAGCAGGTTGTCGACGCCGACCGCATAGTAACCGACGCAGGCATCGGCATCGGTGCGCGCCGCGGTCATGAACGCGAGCCGCCCGCCGAGGCAGTAGCCGACCACGCCGACCTTGGCGCAATTCTCGGAATCGCGGGCATATTCGATCGCCGCTGCGATATCCTTCACCCCCATGTCCTGGTCGAACTGGCCCATCAGGCCGAGCGCCTGCTGGAACTGCTCGGGAATGTCGGGATCGAGCTCGACATTGGGCTGCAGCCGCCAGAACAAGTCGGGCGCGAGCGCGAGGTAGCCGTCCTCGGCCAGGCGGTCGCACTTGCGGCGAATGCCGGCGTTCACCCCGAAGATTTCCTGGATCACGACGATCGCCGCCCGGGGCTTGGCCGCCGGCCTTGCGGTGTAGCAATCGAACCGACCATCACCGGCAAGGGTGGAAATGCTGACGGTGTCGCTCATATAGGGTCCTCCCGGCGTGTGCTCTGCCATACGCTACGTATCGGCGCGCGTTCC
Source organism: Croceibacterium sp. (assembly GCA_035470785.1). Lineage (GTDB taxonomy): Bacteria > Pseudomonadota > Alphaproteobacteria > Sphingomonadales > Sphingomonadaceae > Croceibacterium_B. Next base: position 8,014 of record DATIQN010000044.1, read on the forward strand.
GCAAGGGGAAGGGCGGCGCTTTTGGCGAAAGGACGTACGATGAAGGTCCATATCGAGATCGATTGCTCGCCCGACGAAGCGCGCCGCTTCATGGGCCTGCCCGACGTCGAGAAAGCGAACGCCGCGTACGTCGATACGCTGGCCAAGGCGATGAAGGGCGTCTCGAGCATCGACCAGCTCGACCAGTACGCCAAGCAGCTCGCGCCGATGGGCCAGATGGGGCTGAAGATCTTCCAGAACTTCGTGGAGGGCGCCAACAAGGCCAACGCCGCGCGCGAGAGTGACGCGCCCAAGGGCGACGAATAGAGCCTGCCCGCGATCGCCATGGATACGATCTTTGCGCTTTCTAGCGGCGCTCCGCCCGCCGCTATCGCGGTCGTGCGAATCAGCGGGCCGCGGGCGGGCTCTGCGCTCGAGCAGCTGTGCGGTAAGCTGCCGCGGCCGCGCGAGGCGAAGCTGGCGAGCTTGAGGGCCGCCGACGGGTCGCTGCTCGATCAGGCGCTGGTGCTATGGTTTCCCGGTCCCAAGTCCGAGACCGGCGAGGATTGCGCGGAGCTGCAACTCCACGGTGGCCGGGCGATCATCGACGCGGTTTACGGGGAACTGCGCACATTCAATGGGGTAAGGATGGCCGAGCCGGGCGAATTTACCCGCCGCGCGTTCGCCAACGGGCAGATCGACTTGCTCCAGGTCGAAGGCCTCGCCGATCTCGTGTCGGCCGAGACCGAGTTGCAGCGCCGCGCGGCGCTCGGCATCGCCGGCGGCTCGCTGTCGCGCCGGGTCGAAGGCTGGCGTGAGCGGCTGCTGGCCCGTTCGGCGCGAGTCGAGGCCGTTCTCGACTTCGAGGACGAGGGTGATGTTGGCGGCCTGGACGAGAGTTTCGCCGCGGACCTCGCGCGATTGTCGGCAGAGCTGCGACAAGCGCTGGCAGCGCCCAGAGCGGAAGTGCTGCGTGAGGGGTTTCGCGTCGCGCTCGCGGGTCCGCCAAACGCCGGAAAATCCACCTTATTCAATGTATTAATCGATTCCGAAGCGGCTATCGTCACGCCGATCGCGGGCACGACGCGCGACGTGCTCGTGCGCTCTGCCGCACTCGATGGCGTTCCGTTTACGTTCGTCGACATGGCCGGATTGCGCGACGAAACGTCCGATCCGGTCGAGGGCATCGGCATCGCCCGCGCGCGGCAGGCCATCGAAGCGGCCGATTGCGTCCTTTGGCTTGGACCGGAAGGGAAGGGGCCCGAAGGCGCGTGGGAGATCGAGGCTCGCGGCGACCTCGCCGATCGCGCCCGCAAGCGCGCCCCGGCCTATTGCGTCTCGGCAGTGACCGGATCGGGTGTCGACGAGTTGAAGCGGGCGTTGGTCGAACACGCGCGGTCGGCCATGCCTAAGCCTGGTGAGGTGGCCCTGGGGCGCCGCCAGCGCGAACTCATACGGGCGGCGGCTGACGCGCTCGCGGATGCCGGCTCGCTCGGCGATCCCTTGATCGTCGCCGAGCACCTGCGTGCCGCGCGCACCGCTTTCGACCGCCTCGTCGGGCGCACGGCCACTGAGGACATGCTCGACACGCTGTTCGGCCGCTTCTGCATCGGCAAATGAGCTGTTCCACGTGGAACATCACGCAGCCTTTGACCGCTGACGCGGCGGATTCTATCGGGCGGTGATGCGCGAGTTCGACATCATTGTGGTCGGGGGCGGCCACGCCGGTTGTGAGGCGGCTGCGGTGGCCGCGCGAATGGGCGCGCGCGTGGCGCTCGTGACATTCGACCGCTCCACCGTAGGCGCGATGAGCTGCAATCCGGCGATCGGCGGGCTCGGCAAGGGGCACCTTGTGCGCGAGGTGGACGCCTTCGACGGGTTGATCGGCCGCGCGGCCGATGCCGCGGCGATTCATTACCGGATGCTCAATCGCTCGAAGGGCAGCGCGGTGTGGGGTCCGCGCGTGCAGGCCGACCGGTCGTTGTTCAAGGCGGCGATCCAGCGAATGCTCGCGGCGCACGATCGGCTCGAGCAAATCGAGGGCGAGGCGGCCGAGCTGATCCTTACGGGTGATCGAGTCGCCGGGCTGCGGCTCGGCGACGGCTCGATGCTGCGTGGCCGGGCCGTCATCCTCTGCACCGGCACGTTCCTGGGCGGGCGACTGTTCCGCGGTGAGGAGCGGCTGGAAGGCGGCCGGATCGGCGAGAGCTCTGCCCAGCTGCTCGCGGTGCAACTGCGCGAGGCGGCCTTGCCGATGGCGCGCCTCAAGACAGGCACGCCGCCGCGCCTCGACGGACGGACGATCGACTGGGCGCGGCTGGAGGAACAGCCGTCAGACACAGAGCCCTGGACTGTATCGCCGTTGACGCGCGCGCGGTCCAATCCGCAGCTGTTCTGCGCGATTACCCGGACCAATGCGCGCAGCCACGAGATCATTCGCGAGAGCTTGCATCGTTCACCCTTGTTCACCGGCGCGATCGAGGCGGCCGGACCGCGATATTGTCCTTCGATCGAGGACAAGATCCACCGCTTCGGCGATCGTGACGGGCATCAGGTGTTCCTCGAACCCGAGGGGCTCGACGACAAGTTGGTCTACCCCAACGGGATCAGCACTTCGCTGCCGGCCGACACGCAGCTGGCGATGCTGCGGACGATGGGCGGCCTCGAGCGCGTCGAGATGGCGGTGCCCGGCTATGCCGTCGAATACGATTACCTCGATCCGCGCTCGCTCAGCCGCGGGCTCGAGGTCAGGGCAATACCGGGCCTCTACTGCGCCGGGCAGATCAACGGCACGACCGGGTACGAGGAAGCCGCGGCGCAAGGCTTGATCGCCGGAATGCACGCGGCGGCGGCCGTCCTCGGTCGCGAAGCGGCATCGCTCGATCGGGCCAATTCATACATGGCGGTGATGGTCGACGACCTCACGCTTCACGGGGTCAGCGAGCCCTACCGCATGCTCACCGCCCGCGCTGAGTACCGCTTGCGGCTGCGCGCCAACAACGCTTCGACCCGGCTGACCCCGCTGGCGATGGCCGCCGGGTGCGTCGGCGAAGAGCGGCGGGGCTGGTTCGAACGCCGCGCGCACGAGAGAGAGGTCTGGAGCGAGGCGCTGGAACGCGAAGTTTCCGCAAGCGAGCTGGCGGATGCCGGGTTGCCGGTACGGCGTGATGGCGGTCGGAAACCGGTTGTCGAGTGGCTCCGCTTCGATCTGAACCTGGCGGACCTCGGCCCCTGGATGGGTCTCGACCTGGAGATCGATGGAGATCTGGCGACCGAACTTGCTGAAGATGCGCACTACGCGCCTTATCTCGATCGCCAGGAAACGGAATTACGGCAAATGCGCTCGAGTGCCGGCGTCACGCTCGATCACGTGGCTTATGATACCGTTGCCGGTCTCTCGCGGGAGATGGTCGAGCGCCTCGCCGCCGCTCGGCCGGCCACGCTCGCGGATGCCGGGCGCGTTCGCGGGATCACGCCGGCCGCGCTTGCGGTCATCCTGGTCCACGCGCGGCGAGGCGCCGAGGCGGCATGATCCTGCGGGACGAAGAGCAGGCGCGTGCCTTCTGTGCCGGGCTGACCGATGCGGCGGGCATGGCGCGGCTCGAGCGGCTGGCGGCGATGGTCGTGGAGGAAAACGCTCGGCAGAACTTGGTCGCCAAGACCAGCGAGTCGGCGATCTGGCTCCGTCACCTGGCCGATAGCGCACAGCTCCTGGTCCATGTTTCACGTGCAACATCGCCGTGGCTGGATCTCGGCACCGGTGCGGGCTTTCCGGGCCTCGTCATCGCGGCTCTGAAGCCTGAGCTCAATGTGATTCTCGTGGAATCGCGCAAAAAGCGAGCCGATTGGCTGGGGCGCGCTGCCGGAGAGCTCGGGCTCGGGCGCTGTCGCGTCGAAGGGCGACGGCTCGAGCACGTGTCCACTTTCCCCGCGGCCATAATTTCTGCGCGGGCGTTTGCTCCGCTGGGCAAGCTGTTCGCGTTATCCGCCCGCTTTTCCACACACGACACCGTCTGGCTGTTGCCGAAAGGGCGTTCCGCCGTGCAGGAAGTGGCATCACTTCCTCCGGAGGTCGCTGCGATGTTTCACGTGGAACAGTCGGTGACCGATACCGAAGCGGGGATAGTGATCGGAACAGGACGGCCCAGGAACGCATGATCTCTATCGCGATCGCCAACCAGAAGGGCGGGGTGGGCAAGACCACCACCGCGATCAACATCGCCACGGCGATGGCGGCGACCGGGTGGAAAACCCTGCTGCTCGACCTCGATCCGCAAGGCAATGCCTCGACCGGCCTCGGCCTTGCCAGCGCGAGTCGCGATCGCACGAGCTACGACTTGCTGATCGAGGGACTCTCGGTCGGCGAATGCACCTTCCCCACGACGATCCCCAATCTCGACCTGCTTCCCGCCACTGTCGATCTCAGCGGCGCCGAGCTCGAGCTGGTGGGCGAGGAAGACCGTGCGCACAAGCTGCGGTCTGCCTTGGCCGGCCATCGCGGGCACGACATCTGCTTCATCGATTGTCCGCCCTCGCTCGGCCTACTCACGCTCAATGCGCTGTCGGCGGCCGATACGCTGCTTATCCCTCTGCAATGCGAATTCTTCGCGCTAGAAGGATTAAGCCAGCTTTTACAAACGGTTGAGCGGGTGCAGGAGCGTTTCAATGCCGATCTTGGAATAGTCGGCGTGGTGTTGACGATGTTTGACCGCCGCAACCGGCTGACCGACCAGGTTGCTGACGATGTGCGTGAGTGCCTCGGCAAGCTGGTGTTCGAATCGGTCATCCCGCGCAACGTCCGCTTGTCGGAAGCGCCGAGCCACGGGCTCCCGGCGCTCGTCTACGACCATTCGTGCGCCGGCAGCCGCGCCTACATGGCTCTCGCGCGCGAACTGATCCGCCGCCTGCCGCAACAAAGGAAAGCCGCATGAGCGCCCAGGAAGACACCGCCGCGCAGGGCGCTCACCCCCCGCGTCGCAAGCTTGGCAAAGGCCTCGGCGCGCTGCTGGGCGAGGCGCGCCGCGAGGAGCCGTTGGTGCGGCCCTCGCGCGAAGCCGAGCTGGCCACCGGCAGCACGCGCGCTCGGGAGGGCACCGAAGGTCTGGCCAGCCTTCCGGTGGCTGCGATCGAGCCGCATCCCGAGCAGCCGCGGCGCCACTTCGACGAAGATGCGCTCAACGAGCTGGCGCTCTCGATCGGCAAGCGCGGCGTGCTGCAGCCGGTCATCGTCCGCCCGCTCGGCGACGGTCGCTACCAGCTTGTCGCAGGCGAGCGCCGCTGGCGCGCGGCTCAAAAGGCGCAACTGCATGAACTTCCAGCGATAATTCGCGACTTGGAAGAACACGATGTGATGGCCATCGCGCTGATCGAGAACATCCAGCGCGAGGATCTCAGCCCGGTCGAAGAGGCGCGTGCGTACCAGCGGTTGTCCGAAGACCTGCCCCCGTCGTCGATCGCCAGCCTGGTCGGCAAATCGCGAAGCCACGTGGTCAACCTCCAGCGGCTGCTCGCCTTGCCGCCGGCGGTGCTCGATCACCTCGAGAGCGGCCGTCTCGACATGGGGCACGCCCGCGCCCTGATCGGCCATCCCGACGCCGAATCGCTGGCCGAGCGCGCGATTGCCGAGCGCATGTCGGTGCGCGAGGTGGAAAAGCTCGCCCGCAAGGGAGCATCCGTCCGCCGCCAGGCACGCGAACCGCGCGATCCGGCGCAGGATGCCGACATCGCAGCGGTGCAGAACCACCTCGAGGAATTTCTCGGGCTGACCGTGCGCATTGCCACAGACACGGATCCACGCTCGGGTGCGGTCACGATCCGTTACCGCACCCTCGATCAGCTTGACCTAATCTGCCAGCGGTTGACCGGCGCATCCATCTGAATTAACGGCAATTTGTGGGACAATTCCTTAAGGGAAATCCCCTAGCCGTTAACCAATGTCACCCACCAAGCCTGAATAATCGGCAAAGTAAACGTCCATCACGGACGAGGCCACAAGGGTCCGTTCGGCGAGTGGCAGGGTCACTCGCGGGACAAGATACGCTTGGAAGGGACCAAACATGAGCAAATTTCTTCGTTACGCTGCCGTTGGGGCCGCTGTGGCGTCGTTCGGCATCGCCTCGGGCGCGCAAGCCTCGACGACCGATTCGGCGAACGCTACCGCCACCATCCTCACTGCGCTTTCGGTCAAGGTTGACGCGACGGCCAACACGCTAGACTTCGGCACGATCGCCGATGGCGGCATCACTGCTGACAAGCCCATCGTGGTCAGCGCCGCCGGTGTTCGCGGCGCTTGCCCGGCAAGCCTGGTTTGCGGGGGCTCAACCAAGGCTCCGCTGTTCCACGTCTCGGGTCTCGCCACCAAGTCGGTGCAGATCTCGTTCGTCAACAGCACTGAAACACTGAGCTACGACACGACCATTAACGGCGGTCCGGCTCCGTCGGGCTTCTCGTCAGCGATGACGGCCAGCAGCTTCGTCACCGACGCCGCGTCGAATGCCGTGCTGCTCGATGGCAACGGCCTGGCGAACTTCTCGGTCGGCGGCACGCTGACCGTGCATCCGAACATGGCGCCGGGCGTATACACCGGCACGCTGAGCGTTTCGGTCGCCTACAACTGATCCGATCGCCGGCGCGCCACGCGCGCCGCGATCACCTGGCCGCCTTCGCGAATCTCGCGAAGGCGGCTTTCTTTTGCCCTCTCGCAACTAGGGTTTACGCCGAATTAACCCTCCTGCTGTAAGCGGAACCTCTGTTTTTACGTGCTTTCCCGTACGCGGAAAGACTTAGGGGAGGAACCGCGAGATGCGCGGCAATGGCCAGCCTTTGCATACCGTACTCAAATCGTCGATCGTCGGCATCGCCGGTCTTGCGCTGCTGGCGCCGAGCGCCAGCGCCGCGCAAGGCGACTTGCTGATCGCTCCGACACGGCTGGTGCTTGATGGCCACCGCGGCGGAGAAGTGATCCTCTCGAACATGGGCAACGAGCCGGAAACCTATCGCGTCACGCTCGAACTGAGGCGGATGGACGAGAACGGCAACCTCGAGCCGGTCGAGGAAGCCCAAGCGAACGCGGCGGAAAAGGCTGCGCTGGAGATGATCCGTTACGCCCCGCGCCGCGTGACCCTGCCGCCGGCGCAGCCCCAGTCGATCCGCATCAGCGCTCGTCCGGGCGCCGACCTGCCCGACGGCGAGTATCGCGTGCACATGTCGTTCGCCGCGCTGCCGAAGATTCGCCCGGTAACCGACATCCCGACCGACAAGACCGGCATCGCCATCAACCTGATCCCGGTCTACGGCATCGTGATGCCGATCATCATTCGCAAGGGCGAGCTGACGGTGAAGGCCGGGCTGGCCAATCCGCGAATCGCGCATGACCCTAAGGGCGACGAGTTCCTTGTCGACATGACCCGTTCGGGCAACGAATCGATCTACGGCGATGTGCTCGTCTATCGCCAGGGGTCGAAGGATCCGGCGTTCATCGCCCGCGGGATCGGCGTCTATCCCGAGATCGTCACCCGTCACGCGGCCTTCTCGATTTCTCCCGAGCAGGCCGCGGCCATGAAGGGGCCGGTTCGGGTCGAGTTCCGCGAAGCCGTCGAAAGCGGCGGCGCCTTGATCGCGTCGGTCGACGCGGTGCTCGGCTAAGGAGCATCTGACTGGGCTTCCCGGCGGACAACGACGATGCGCGCTTTGACCCTCTGGTCTCGCAAGGCCGCTGCGCTAGTCGCGGCGGCCTTGCTCGCATCCGGCGTTGGCGCGACTCCCGCGGCGCACGCGGCTGGCGTCAAGGCACCAACCCAGGACGACCAGGTCATCCTCCAGCTGCAAGTCAAAAAGTTCCGCATGCGCAACGAGTTGCGCGGTTATCAGACTGACGGCGGGGTCTGTGTCGACCTCGGCGACGTGATCCTCGCGCTCGACCTGCCGATCCGGCTCGACAAGAAGTCGCGCCGCGCGACTGGCTGGCTGTTCCGGGAGGACCAGACCTTCACGCTCGATCGCGATAAAAATACGGTACAAATCATGAACAAAGAGCGCGCCCTCCAGCCGGACGAGCTGTTCGACACCCCCGAAGGCTGGTGCGTCGACACCAAATCGCTGGCTGGCTGGCTGGGTGCCAAACTTACTCCCAATCTCTACGAAGCGGTCCTCACGCTCGACAGCGATACGCCCTTGCCGTTCATCGAGGCGATCGAACGCAAAAGTCGTGCGGCGCGACTTCAGGACAAGAAGAGTTTCAATCTGGCCGATTATCCGCAGGCCAAGCTGCCGTACCAGACCTGGCGCACGCCTTCGGTCGACGTGGTCGCGGACGTGTCCTGGGTCCATTACGGCAGCGGTGGCAGCGACCAGCTGCGCACGCGGTACCAGGCCTACGCCAGCGGCGAGATCGCCGGAGCGAGCGTCGATGCACGCCTCTCCTCGGATTCGAACGGCGTGCCCGACACGCTGCGGGTGAGCGCTTACCGCAAGGATCCCGCCGGCCACATGCTCGGGCCGCTGCACGCCACGCAAGTCGCCGCGGGCGACGTCGAGGTCTATTCGGGGAACCTTGCCGGCGCCGGCGGCGTCGGCCGCGGCGTCTTCCTCAGCAATCGCCCGCTCGAGCGGCCGACCAGTTTTGGCAAGACCGTCTTGCGCGGCACCCTGCCGATCGGCTGGGACGCCGAGCTTTACCGCAACGGGCAGCTGCTCGCCTTCCAGAGCAACACGCCGGACGGGCGATACGAGTTCGATGTCGACTTGGTTTACGGCAACAACGACCTCGAAGTGGTGCTTTACGGTCCGCAAGGCCAGGTCCGGCGCGAATCCCAGTCGATTCCGATCGGCTACGCTGCGGTCGCGCCCGGGAAGCTCGAGTACTGGGCGGGCGTCATCCAGCGCAATCGCGACCTGATAAGCTTCCACGAACCGCCGGACGTGCTCGACACCGGGTGGCAATACGGCTTCGGAGCCCAATACGGCCTCGATAACCGCACGGTTCTCGGGATAAGCGGCCATTCGCTCGGATACGAGGGCAAGCGGCGCGATTACGCCGAGTTCGACGTCCAGCGGGCGTTGGGCCCGATGCTGTTCGACGTGACTGCGGCCCAGGAACTCGGCGCCGGCCGGGCCTACAAGGCGACGGCGATCGGCCGGATAGGCAAAGTGAACGTCACTGCGGAGAGTTTCCTGGTCGACGGCAGCTTCACCAGCGGAATGGTCGGCCAGCAGGAGCGATCGCACCAGAACATCGAGCTCGAAGCGGTGCTCGGCTCGGGCCGAAGGTCGGTGCCCGTGGGCCTCGGCTATAGGTATACGGTCCAGAGCGACGGGCGAAAGGTTAACGAATGGTTAGCGCGGGCCTCGCTCATCCTGCCGAAGGTGTCGTTGACCGGCGTGGTTATGGACCGGGAGGCCTCGGGAGCACCGATCGACACCGAAGGCTTGAGCCTGGGACTGCTGGCCAACACGCGCGTGCTCGGTTTCATGGTCCGTGCCGCTGCGACCTATCGCGTCACCGGACTGCGCAGGGGCTTCGACAACGCGCAGTTGACGATCGAGAAGCCGCTCACAGACCGTTCGGACTTGCGGTTCGATATCCAGCACGACGGCCGCCAGCGCACGACCACTTTCGAAGCCGCCTATGTGCACCAGTTCCGCCAGCTCGCGCTGCGCGTCGGCGCGACGGCCGACAACCAAGGCGGGATCGGCGCCAACATGGGCGTGACTTTCAGCTTCGGCCCCAATCCGTTCGGTAAGGGCGTGCGTTTCTCCAACGCCAAACTCGCCGAGCGCGGCGAGGTGGCGGTTTCGGTGTTCCTCGACGAGAACGGCGACGGCGTACGTTCGCCGGGCGAGAAGCCGCTCGCGGGGGTCGGCCTGACCGCCGGGCAATTCGGCTCGTCCGAGCCGACCGACAAACAGGGCCACGCCGTGATCGAAGGCCTCAACCCCTACGAGAAAGTGCTGATCGACGTTGACGAGTCGACGCTGCCCGATCCGTTCCTGATTCCCGTAACCAAGGGCGTCGTGATTACCCCGCGACCGGGCATCGCCGCCAAGCTCGAGATCGCCGTCGCCCCGACAGGCGACGTCGAGGGGGAAATTCACGGTCTGGAGGACACGCCGCGCGGGGGCATCGAACTCGAGCTGGTCGACCCACTGGGCAAGGTTGTCGCCACCGCCTTCAGCGAATTCGATGGGTTCTTCTCGTTCGAGCGCGTGCCTTACGGTACCTATCGCCTGCAGATCTCCGCCGGCGCCGCGCGCGTGCTCGGCGCCGCGCGCGAGCTCGGCAAGACGGCCGTTATCACCAAAGACAAAACCGAAGCCGAGCTCGGCGTGCTGCGCCTGCGCGCGAGCCAGGTCGCCGCTGTGGCGGGCGGACCGCCCAGCGGCAGTTTACCCTGAACGGAGCTATTTCGTGCTCTGGACCTTGGTGTTCTTGGTCACCTTGGTTTCCTTCGGGGCCGGCGCGGTCTTCACATACTTGACCTCGCGCCGAACCGGAACCGCCTTGGTCTCGACGACGTGTTCGACGACCACTCTTTCGTGGCGGATCGGCGGCGAATAGCTGTAATGCGTTTCGACCGGCGCCGGGACCCAAATGACCTGACCCGGGCAGCCGCACGGCGAAGGGGGCTGGTAGGCGTAGGAATAGCTGTAGCCGCCTCCCGCGCTGCCATCGCCGTGCCAGACTGTGGGGCCGTAGGCATAGCCACCGGGGCCACCCGGGTACGGGCCGGGCACTACCGGATAGAGCGCTGGTCCGCCGTGGTAGGGTCCGGGTTCACCGTGATGGGGGCCGGGCTCGCCAGGATAGGGCCCGGGTCCAACGGGATAGCCGGGATAGGCATAGGGCGCGCCCGGATAGACGCCCCCGGCCGAGTCGGGAGAGTGCGGGGTCTGCGGATCGGCCCAGCCCGGCGGCGGAGCCATCGGATGGCCGTGTTCCATGGGCATCGGCGCCGGCGGCGGCCCGTCCTGCGCGGCGGCGGGCGCGGCGACGGCGGTGAACGCCGTTGCGGCAATGAAAGCACGCCAATGACGGGTCATCTCCGGGTCCCCTGTGCGAATCGCTCTGGTGTCAACCCGAAATCTACCACCGCGATCGTCGCCCAGCCAAAGCGGTCGACGGCACTGTGCCGAAACGGGGCGCTCAGATGCGCTGCGACAGGATCGCCGCGAGGCTTTCGATTCCCGCCTGGTCGTCGCCGTCGAACCGGCCCTCGCGCGGCGCATCGAGATCGATCACGGCGACGAGCTTGCCATCGCGCAGCACCGGAACGACGAGCTCGGAGCGGCTCGTCGCGTCGCAGGCGATGTGGCCGGGGAAGGCGTGGACGTCGGCCACCAACTGCGTCTCTCCGCTCGCCGCGGCGGTGCCGCACACTCCTTGGCCGAACGGAATGCGGATGCACGCTGGCTTGCCGCAGAACGGCCCGAGCACCAGCTCCTCGCCGATCGCGCGGTAGAACCCGGCCCAGTTGAGGTCCGGAACCAGTTGCCAGACCAGCGCGGCGACGTTGGCCATGTTGGCGATCCCGTCGTCCTCGCCTGCGGTCAGCGCATCGGCCGCGGCGGCGAGCTCGCGATAGAGCTCGGGCTTGGGTTGCGTCGGATCTGCGGCAAAGTCGTACATCGATTGCCCGCTAGGCGGGCTGCGCCATTGCCGCAAGCCCGCGGCTCGCCTATCCAGCGCGCATGGCTGTCCTCAAGAAAATCGGCATCACACTGCTGGTGCTGCTCCTCGTCCTCGCCGTCGCCGCCTGGTGGGTGCTGCGCGGCGAAACCGCCGACTTCAGCGTGGAGCAGGTCGCCGGGACCGATCCCAAGCTCGACCAGCCCAATCCGCAGACGATCCCCACGGTCGACGTGTTCCGGCCGATCGGCTGGGGCGCAAACGGCGCGCCGGTCGCGGCGCAGGGGCTCGCGGTCAACCGCTTCGCCCAGGGGCTCGACCATCCGCGGATCATGTACCCGCTGCCCAACGGCGACATCCTCGTCGCAGAAAGCAACGCGCCCGACCGGATCATCGCCGGCGGCGGCCTAGTCAACCTCGTGGCCGGGTTCCTGTTCGCCCGCGCCGGGGCTGACAAGCCTTCGCCGAACAAGCTCGTGCTGCTACGCGACGCGAACGGCGATGGCGTGGCCGAAACGCGTGCGGTGCTGCGCAGCGACCTCCATTCGCCCGGCGGCATGGCCTGGGCCAACGGCAAGCTCTACGTCGCCAATACTGATGCCGTGCTGTCGTACGATTACAAGCTGGGCGACACGACCCTCGGCGGAATGCCGACCAAGCTGATGGACCTGCCCGGCGCGGGCAACCACTGGATGCGCAACCTGGTGCTCAGCCCCGACGGCACAAAGCTCTATGTTGGCGTCGGCTCGGCCTCCAACATCGGCGAAGGCGGCATGGACAAGGAGCGCGGCCGCGCGGCGATCTGGGAGATCGACCTCAAGAGCGGACACGCGCGCGAGTTCGCCGGCGGCCTGCGCAATCCCAACGGGCTGGCCTGGAACCCGTGGAACGGCGAGCTGTGGACCACGGTCAACGAGCGCGACCAGCTCGGCTCGGACCTCGTGCCCGATTATCTGACCAACGTGCCGATCGGCGCGAACTATGGCTGGCCGTGGGTCTACTGGAAGGACAAGATCGACGAGCGCGTGAAGGCGCCGATGCCGAACTTCCTCACCGAATACACTCGACGGCCCGAATATGCGCTCGGCCCGCACGTTGCCGCGCTCGGCCTTGCTTTTACGCAGGCCGGCACGAGGATGGGCCCGGGCTTTGGGCAGGGCGCGTTCATTGCCCGGCACGGCTCATGGAACCGCAAGCCGCCGTCGGGCTATGACGTCGTCTTCGTCAGGTTCGACGATCGCGGTAATCCGACTGGCGCGCCGGTGCCGGTGCTCAAGAGCTTCCTCGCCGGCGACGGCAACACCCACGGCCGGCCGACCTGGGTTGCGTGGGACAAGACGGGCGCGCTGCTGGTGAGCGACGACACCGCCGGGATCATCTGGCGCGTCGTTGCGCCCGGCGCGGCGCCGGCGGTGGCCCCGAAGCGTACCGTCAGCGCCAGCCTGCCGCCGCAGCGCGAGCTCAATTCCGACCCCGCCGATGCCTTCAAGCACCCGCCGGCCGATATTCAGCCTGGGATGCTGTCGACCCGGAACACGCCGGCAACCGACTGAGGCGTCAGAGGCGCCGGCCGGCGCGCCCGGTCAGCTCGACGACGTAGTGCCATGCGACGCGGCCCGAGCGCGCCCCGCGCCGCCGCGCCCATTCGAGCGCGTCGCTCTCGTCCCAGGCGAGGCCGTGCTCGGCGGCGTATCCGCGAACGATTGCGAGATAATCGTCCTGCGAGCAGGCGTGAAAACCTAGCGCGAGGCCGAAGCGGTCGGCCAGCGCCAAGCGGTCGTCGACGACGTCGCGCGGATTGATCGGGTCGTCCTGCTCGGCCGTCTGCCGCGCGATGATCGCCCGCCGGTTCGAAGTTACTGCGAGCCGTACGTTCGTCGGGCGGGCCTCGATCCCGCCCTCGAGCCAGCTGCGCAAGTGCCGCGGTCCGTGGGTGTCGCCCTCGGCAAACCCAAGGTCGTCGATGTAGACCAAGAAGTTGCGCTCGACTGCGCCGAGCTCGGCGAACAGCGCCGGTAGCGTATCGAGCGAATCGGTTCCGGCCTGGACCAGCGCGAGCTTGCCGGGAGCCACGTCCTGCCCCGCCAGGACCGCGGCGCGCACCAGCGCCGATTTGCCCATCCCGCGTGCGCCCCACAGCAGCATGTCGTGGGCGGCGTGCCCGGCGGCGAGCCGGGCGATGTTGCGCTCGGCGGCCTCCTTCTGTGAGTTGATGCCCTTGAGCAGCGCCAGCGGCGGCGCTTCGATCCGGGCGATCGGGCGGCCCCGGTTGCCGGCCCACAGGTAGGCGGGCGCTGACAGCCAGTCGGTCGCCTCGGTTCGCGCGGGGACCAGCTGCTGCAGCGCCTCGGCGATTCGGCTCAACGGATCGGTAGGGTCGGGCATCGCGCGTGCCTCGCCCGGCAGGCTTGCTCGCGTCAAGCTTTGCCTTAAACCGGTGCGGGGCTCGGGAGGGGACGACGATGAGAGCTGGATGGGTTCGGCGGTGCGCGATGGGCGGGGCGCTGGCGCTCGCGGGACTCGCAGCGGCGCCGATGGCGGCGGCGCCGACGGTGTTCCCCACCGGAACGACGATCTACCAGCCCGACAAGACCTGGAACGGTTTTACCGTGCTCTCGCCGCTCGGCACCTCGGCGGTGATCGTGGTCGACATGAACGGCCGCGTGGTCAAGCGCTGGGAGGGCTTCGACCTCGTCTCGGGCGGGCCGGCGCGCGTGCTGCCCGGCGGCGTAGTGATCGCGCCGCAAGGCGATGCCATGCCGCAGCACCTCGAAGCGCGCGCGCTCGTCGCCGAGGACTTCGCCGGCAAGGAACTGTGGCGCTATGATCACGGCGAGGAGCTCGACCACGGCGGCAAGCCCGAATGGAGCGGGCGCCAGCATCACGACTGGCAGATGGCCAACTTCCCGAGCGGGGCCTATTCGCCGCAGTTCACCCCGGCGCTCGGCAGCGCGGCGATGCTGCTGCTGACCCATTCGCACCACGCCGAACCCGCCATCGCCGACGTCGGACTCGACGACGACAAACTTGTCGAGCTCGATCCCAAGGGCAAGCCGACATGGGAATGGCGCGTCGGCGACCATATCGACGAGTTCCACTTCACTCCGGCGGTACGCGCGGCGATCCGGCGTAGCGGCAAGCGCGAGAGCTACGACTGGTTCCACATGAATTCGGCCGCGTACCTCGGGCCAAACAAGTGGTTCGCTGCGGGAGACAAGCGCTTCGACCCGCGTAACGTCGTCATCTCGAGCCGCCAGGCGAGCGTGATCGCGATCATCGCGCGTGACGGCAAGATTGTCTGGCAGCTAGGCCCGGACTCGAGCCTTTCGCACGAAGCGGCCGCGCTCGGCCAGATCATCGGTCAGCACCACGTGACCATGATCCCCGAGGGATTGCCCGGCGCGGGCAACTTGTTGTTGTTCGATAACGGCGGGGCCGCCGGCTACGGCGATCCAAGCCCGATCTCGCCCAACGGCGATTCAATCTACCAACGCGCCACCTCGCGCGTGCTCGAAATCGACCCGGTCACGCTCAAGCTCGTCTGGTCGTACGCCGCGCCCAACTTCTACAGCTTCAACATCAGCGGGGCGCAGCGGCTGCCCAACGGGAACACGCTGATCACTGAGGGAACGACCGGCCGGGTGTTCGAGGTCACACCGAAGAACGACGTTGTCTGGGAATACGTCGCCCCGCCAGGGGAAGGCGCGCGCGCGTCGAACGCGCTCTATCGCGCCTATCGCATTCCCTACTGGTGGCTGCCGCAAGTCGCGAAGCCGGCCGAAGTGCCGATCGTCCGGCCCGACCCGGCGCACTTCCATGTGCCCGGCACGCCCGCGGGATAGCGCGCGCGGGCCGAGGCGTGTAGCGCCGCGCGGATGATGCTCGCTCCAGACGAGGCCGGAATCGCCCGCGCCGCCGAGATCCTGCGCGGCGGCGGCCTCGTCGCGCTGCCGACCGAGACGGTCTACGGCCTTGCCGCGCGTGCCGACAGCGAGGCGGCGATCGCGGCGATCTATCGCGCCAAGGGGCGACCCGAGTTCAACCCGCTGATCGTGCACGTCGCCAGCCTCGAGCAAGCCGAGCGGCTGGCGCGGTTCGACGAGCGGGCCAGGCTTCTCGCCGCGCGCTTCTGGCCAGGCCCGCTGACCCTGGTGTTGCCCTTGCGCAAAGGCGTTGCGATTGCGCCCGCGGTGACCGCCGGCTTGCCGACGATCGCGCTGCGCATGCCGGCGCACCCGCTGATGCAGGCGGTCTTGCACGAAATCGGCGTTCCTCTCGCTGCGCCCTCGGCCAACCGCAGCGGCTCGGTCAGCCCGACCTCGGCCGGGCACGTGCTCGCCTCGTTCGGTGAAGACGCACCCGTGGTGCTCGATGGCGGGCCTTGCGAGCGCGGGCTCGAATCGACCATCGTCGCGGTTCGCGAGCACGGCTGGCAATTGCTGCGTCCCGGCCCGATCGCCGAATCGGCTGTGGCGGCGATCTTGGGTGACGCCATGGCAGTCGCGCCCGGCCGGATCGAGGCTCCCGGGCAGCTCGCGCGGCATTATTCGCCGGGCAAGCCGCTGCGGCTCGATGCTGCGGATGCCGCCGAGGATGAGTTTCTGATCGGCTTCGGAGCGGTCAGGGGCGACTGCTCGCTTTCGTCCTCGGCCGATCTCGCCGAGGCGGCGGCGCGGCTCTACGGCTGCCTCCACGAAGCCGCTCGGTCGGACTGCCCGCGCATCGCGGTCGCGCCGGTTCCGGACGAAGGCATCGGCACAGCGATCAACGACCGCCTGCGCCGGGCGGCGACCTGAGCGCTAGCCCCTGGGCTCGACCGGGACCGTCGGCAGCGCTGCCTGGATCAGGTCGTAAGTCCTCCGGGCCTGCGCGCAGGCGCCCTGGTTGCCCTTGATACAGTCCTTGCTCTGCTGGTTGTAAGTGCGCTCGAGCTCGCCGAGCTTGGCTTCGCGCTTGCGCAGATCGCGGCCGCGCTTCTCGTCTGCTTCGGACTTGCTCGTGGTCGCAAGGTCGACGCCCTTGCTGGCAACCTTCACCGGTGCCGTGGCCACGTCGACCACGGTCTTGGCGAGGCACCCGCCGAGCGTGAGCGGGAGTAGGAGAGAGACAAGCAGGGCGGGGCGCATGCGGGATCCTTTCGGACCTGCGACATGCCCCCCGTCGTGTGAGCGGTCAATGAACTGTCAGTCGGCCTTGTCGGCGCTGGTCTCGCCGCCTTCGCAGACCAGGCTGCCCGAACCGATCGTCTTGACCTTGCAGCGCGCTCGGCCGCGCACGGTCACGTCGCCCGAACCCATGATGTTGGCGTCCACGTCGCCGTCCGAAGCAAACGTCGCCTTGCCCGACCCCGCGACGTTGACTTTGGCGCTGCCGACCTTGAGCGCGCTCAGGTCCGCGCTGCCGCTTCCCAGGACATTGAGGTCGAGCTTTTCGGCGCTGCCGGCCGCCTTGAGCGAACCCGACCCGGCGATGTTGACCTCCATTTTCGCGGCGCTGACGCTCGCCAGCGCGAGCGTGCCCGACCCGGCGACGTTGATCTCCGGATGGTCCGATACCGAGGCCGCGGTCATCTTGCCCGATCCGGCCAGATTGAGCTTGGCCGGCGCGGGCATGGTGACGATGACCGTGGCGACCTGGTCGTCGCCCCAGGTGCCGTTCTGGCGGAGAATGCCGAGCGAGCCGCCCTTGAGGACGAAGCGCACGCGATCCTTGGCCTCGTCACTCCCCTCGACCCGGATGGCGAGCTTTTCGCCGTCGCGGATGTCGACGGTGTCGGCGCCGAGCAGGCTGACTTCGCGCGGCGCTTCGCCCGTCAAGTCCAGCTCGGAAAGCCGCTTGCCTTCCTCACCGTTGAAATTGACATTCGCCTTGTCGCAACCGGCGAGGCTACCGGCGATCGCCAGCGCAACCACCGGGGCGACCGCCTTGAGCACATGTTTGAAACCCATGTCGGGTCCTCCTGTCGATCGTGTGTTAATACACTAATACACGGAAGCAGAAGCGGCCTCAATTGCCTTCGTCGGGGCTCGTCGCCGGTTGGCCGAAAGAGGTCAACCGCAATGCGCCCTTCCCGAACCGATACGAGTCACCGCGCAACGCGCGCCGCCGGCGATCAGGGCGTCGCCGCTGCCGACGATCGACACATTGGCGGTGTCCTTGGCGGTGATCTCGGCATCGCCGGATCCCGCAATGCTCACGGTCGCGGTGCGGCTGGCCACGCCGTGCGCCCGCACATTGCCCGATCCGGCGACCGACAGGTCCGCCCGAGTCGCGCTGCCGCGCGCGGTCAGGTTGCCCGATCCGGCCATGCTCAGTTTGGCCTGGCCGACGCGGAGCGCTGCGATGTCGAGATTGCCCGAGCCCGCGACCGTGGCGGCGAACCGGTCGCCCTCGGCGCGGTCGATCCGCATCTCGCCCGATCCCGCCAGCGCGGCGTCGGTCAGGCGCGGCAGCGTGACGGTGTAGGTCGCCGGCTTGAGGCCCCGCCAGTCGAAGTTGCGGCTGAACTCACGGCGGGGGCGGATCTGCAGGCCGCCGTGCTCGACAACGACTTCCATCTTGTCGAGCGTTTCGGCCGGGCCCTGGGCCCTGACGGAAGGTACCCCACCGAGATGGACGATGACGACGTTGGCCCCTGCGGCGGCGATCTTGTCGAAGCTGCCGACGCGATAGTCGCGCTCGATGGCAGCCGATTGCGCGGCGAGCGCGGCGACACTGCACGCCGCAAGGGCCAGGGCCGCGAACTGAAATCTACGAAAGCTCATCACTGTCTTCCTCGAAAGTTGATGAGCGTCCCTTAGCTGATTCTACAAATGTAGCGCCGGTGCATCGACCAACGGCCGAATGCCGTCGACCAGCCGGAATAGAAAAGGCCGCCCGGTTGCCCGGACGGCCCTTCAAATAACCCGACAGCCTGGCTTCAGGCTCCTTCGATCGCGGCGGCGCTCTCGTAGTACTGCGGCGCGTACTTGCGCAGCACGTCGAGGATCTTCTGCAGCGCGGTCGGCTCGTCGGTCTTCTCCATCGCGGCGAGCTCGCGCGCGAGGCGGCTCGAGGCTGCTTCGAAGATCTGCCGTTCCGAATAGCTCTGCTCGGGCTGGTCCTCGGGGCGGAACAAGTCGCGGGTCACTTCGGCGATCGACACCAGGTCGCCCGAGTTGATCTTGGCTTCGTATTCCTGCGCCCGGCGCGACCACATGGTGCGCTTGACCTTGGGCTTGCCCTTGAGTGTCTCCATGGCTTCCCTGAGCGTCTTGTCGCTCGAAAGCTTGCGCATGCCGATCGATTCAACCTTGTTGACCGGCACGCGGAGCGTCATCCGCTCCTTCTCGAAACGCAGGACGTAGAGCTCGAGCTGCATGCCGGCAATTTCTTCCTTTTGCAGCTCGATCACACGGCCGACACCGTGCTTGGGATAAACGACATAATCGCCGACGTCGAAGGCGGGCGCGTTCGCAGCCATTCATGTTTCCTTTCTGCTGCAGGCACTTACTCAAGCGTCAACGGGTGGATGGCCGCGCGACCGTTCGGGCGACCCCTCCAAGATTTCGAAGACGTTGAGTGGGAGCTCCTGCTAATCCAAAACGCTGCCGGTTTGCCGTTAACCGTGGCAGTTGGATTTTTATGTAGCAGATTCGCAACAAAATTGCCACCCCAAACGCGCGACGTCCTTAGGCTGGTTTAACTTTTATCAATTTGAGGTCGCCCCTGCGGCCCGGATCAGTCGCCTTCGCCGGGATCGGGCGTGAAGTACTTGTCGAACTTGCCCGTCTCGCCCTTGTGCTCGTCGGCGTCCTCGGGCGGCTCCTTCTTTTCGGTGATGTTGGGCCACTCGGCCGAATATTGCGTGTTCAGTTCAAGCCATTTCTCGAGCCCGCCTTCGGTGTCGGGCAGGATCGCTTCGGCCGGGCATTCAGGTTCGCACACGCCGCAGTCGATGCATTCGCTGGGATTGATCACCAGCATCGTCTCGCCTTCATAGAAGCAATCGACCGGGCAAACCTCGACGCAGTAAGTGTACTTGCATTTGATGCAGGCGTCGGTGACGACGTAGGTCATGGCAGCCCGGGTCCTTCTTCTCGTGCGGTTCTCGCGCCTGCTATGGCGATTGCATCGCCAGCGTCAAGCGGGCGGTAGCAGGCTTGCGCCTCAGCCGCGGGGCCGCGACGTTTCGGCAGTTCAAGGATCTCGATCGGCAAGACTTTCGCTCGCAGCGGCAGTGTGAGCACGTCGCCGACGGCGACCATCTGGTCCTGCCGGGTGACTCGCTCGCCGTTGCGCCGGATGTGCCCCTCGGCAATCCAGCGCTGCGCCGTTCCGCGGGTCTTGGCGAAACGAAGGCAATGAAGCAGGCGGTCGAGCCGCATTCAGCCGAGCAGCTCCGCCAGCCCGGCGAAGGCGCCGCCTTTGGGCACGGGACGTCCATCGCGCGAAACCGGCGCCTGGTCCTTGCGCGGAGGGCGCCAGCCCCAGAGCACCGGCGCGGGCGGTCCATAGGCGCCGGCGGGCAACTTGCGCGCCTCGCCCGGTCGGAACCCCGCGTCGCGCATCAGGCGCACGAAATTCTCCGGTACGAGGCCCATCGACGTAGCGAGCGCCGAATCGAGTCGAAACAGGCGACCGCCCGCCGTCGCGCGTCCGTCATGAGCGGCGCGAAAAAGCTTTTCGGCCATGTCGACCCGGATGGCTTGGCTGCCGGCACGGCGGTAGCCCGCGGGCAAGCCCTTCTCGCCGGCAATCACCGCATCCATCGCCGCATGCACCGGCCGCGCATCGACGCCGATTTCCTTCAGCAACGCGCGGGGGCCGGGCTTGAGCAGGGCGGGGACGAACACGTCCAGCGCGCCGATGGTGACGCCGAGACGGCGCAGCAGCGGCCGCTTCTCCTTGGGGATCACGGCCAGGCCCGCGCTCTCGCGCGGCACGATGCCGGCGCGATC
The DNA here is from genome assembly GCA_035470785.1 of Croceibacterium sp. Lineage (GTDB taxonomy): Bacteria > Pseudomonadota > Alphaproteobacteria > Sphingomonadales > Sphingomonadaceae > Croceibacterium_B. The sequence goes on from DATIQN010000044.1 coordinate 28,555, forward strand.
GGCCAGGGTCAGCAGCAACGCGCGAACTTCGGGCCCGGCGGCCGGATCGAGCGCCGCTTCCTCGATCGTGCGCAGCGGCGATAGCGGCGCCAGCGCCGCGGCGAACCACAGCTCGAGCGCCTCGGCAAGCTGGGCGCGGTGGACCGGTTCGAGCACGTTAAGCTCTCTCGCCAGCACCAGCCGCGGGCGTGCGCGCGACTTGGCGCGCTCGATCGTCGCGATGACTTGCGGCCCGCGCATGACCTTGCCGCCCTGAATCTCCAGGTCGCCGAGCTCGCTCGCCACCAGGCGCTGGGCCTTCTCGGCCAGCAGCCGCGGCATGTGTCTCTCGGCGGCGGCGAGCATCAGCTTGCGCTCCTCGCTGCTCGCCAGCGCGTCGACGACGAAATGGAATCCCTCGAGGTGGCCGATCGGCACTCCCTCGACCATCACGCGCCCCTGTTCGTCGAGCGCTACGCGCAGCAATGCCGAATCCTTGCCCATCGTCTTCATCAGTATAGCGGTCCGGCGGTTGACGAAACGTTCAGTCAGCCGCTGGTGCAGCGCATCGGACAGGCGTGCCTCGGCGGCGCGGGCGCGGGCGGCCATCTCGTCGCGCGCGAGCACCCAGTCGGGGCGCTGGCAGATATAGGCCCAGCTGCGGATCGCCGCGATGCGGCCCTGGAGCGTGTCGATGTCGCCCTGCGTGCGGTCGAGCTCGGCAATCCGTCCGGCAACGTAGTCGGCGCCGAGGTGGCCCTCGCGCAGGTCCTGCCACAGGCGGGTGACGAAGCGGGCGTGGGCATCGGGGCCATGCTGGCGGAAGTCCGGCAACTGGCAAGCTTCCCACAGGCGTCGGACCAGCCCGGGCGTCATGACGCCGCCGGCAAGGGCCTGGTCTTCGGCGAGGCGCTTGAGCACGGCGAGGTCGATCGCTTCGGGGGCGGGAACCAGCGATTCGACCCCTGGGCGCGATTCCAGGTCGGCGATCAAGGTGGCGACCGTGTCGAACCGCGGCTCGGCCTCGCGCCAGAACAGGTGCGTGAGCGGGGCGAAGCGATGCTCCTCGATCGCGTAGATTTCTTCCTCGGCGAACTCCGCGCCGCCGCCGCCCTTGCCGCCGCCGAGCGTGCCGAAGGTGCCGTCTTGGTGATGGCGGCCCGCGCGGCCCGCTATCTGCGCCATCTCCGCCGGCGTCAGGCGCCGCTGGCGGTGGCCGTCGAACTTGCTGAGGGAGGCAAAGGCGACATGGGTGACGTCAAGGTTCAGCCCCATGCCTATCGCATCGGTGGCGACGATGTAGTCGACCTCGCCCGACTGGAACAGCTCGACCTGGCGATTGCGGGTCTCGGGGCTGAGTGCGCCCATTACCACCGCCGCGCCGCCGCGGAAGCGGCGCAGCATCTCTGCCATCGCGTACACCTGCTCGGCCGAGAACGCGACCAGCGCCGAGCGCGGCGGCAGGCGGCTGAGCTTGGTCGAGCCCGCGTGGCGCAGCGTCGAGAAGCGCGGGCGGTCCTCGATCTGCGCGCGCGGTATCAGCGCGCGGACCATGGGTTCGAGCGTCGCCGAGCCGAGCAGCATCGTCTCCTCGCGCCCGCGGGCGTTGAGCAGCCGGTCGGTGAAAACGTGCCCTCGCTCGGGATCGGCGGCGAGCTGTGCCTCGTCGAGCGCTACAAACGCGCGGCCACCGCCGTCGCGTGGCATCGCCTCGGCGGTGCACAGCAGGTAGCGCGCGCCTTCGGGCTCGATGCGCTCCTCACCGGTGATCAGCGCGACGTGCTTGTCGCCCTTGAGCGCGCGGACCTTGTCGTAGACCTCGCGCGCCAGCAGCCGCAGCGGAAAGCCGATCGCGCCGCTTGAATGGCCGCACAGGCGCTCGATCGCGAGGTGGGTCTTGCCGGTGTTGGTCGGGCCGAGCACGGCACGCACGCGGCTGTCGGTTTCGTAAGCGCTCACTGGCGGGAAATGTGGCGCTTGTACCCCTCGCTCGCAACCCTTGGCAACGGCTTGTCCTGAAACGGATTCGGCGCGCCGGATTAAGACGAAGTTTACTTTATTCTTGCATCCCCTGAACTCACGAAACCGGCGCATCGCACGGCGCCGCTTGTTGGTTCCACGCTCGGGAGGGCGCAGGTGTTCAAGGACCGCGAAGGCGACGCATGGCATCACGGCGCACACGGCGCCGCCGCGCTGTCGTATGCGCAGATCATTGCCGATCCGCTCAAGGCCCGACTGGCACCTCTTGCAGAACGCTACGAACAATGGCGCCAGCGCGCGTCGGTCGCTTTGTCCGAAATCGAATTTGCGCCCGATCTGGCGCGCGACATCGGTTCGCGGCGCTGGCTACGCGGGGCAGCGACGATGCTCGGGCTGACCGCCCTCGCGCTCGCCGGGTGGCCCGATTTTGCGCCTCTCAAGGCCGCTCCGACCATGCGGCTCGATAGCAGCGCGCGCGACGAATTCCGCAGCCAGATGATCATGCCGCTGGCGCTTGGCGCCGACAGCGGCCGGCACATGGGTGCCACCTGGGAAGTGGTCCGGCTCAAGGACGCCCCCGAGCGGCCGCAGCTCGATCTCGTGGCGACGCTCGATGCCGGCGACAGCTTCGTGCGCATGCTCGAACGCGCCGGGGTGTCCGACGCCGAATCCGGCCGGGTCGCCGGGCTTGTGGCCACCACGACGCCGCTCGAGGCGATCGAGCCCGGCACGCAAGTCGACATCACGCTCGGCCGGCGGCCCTCCACGGACGCGCCGCGTCCGCTCGACTCGCTCAGCTTCCGCGCCCGGTTCGACCTGCAGCTCGCCGTCGAGCGGGTCGGCGGCCGACTCGCGCTCAGGCCGCATCAAATCGCGGTCGACACCACGCCGCTGCGCATCCGCGGCGTCGTCGGCACCAGCCTCTACCGCTCGGCACGTGCCGCGGGCGCGCCGGCCAGCGCCGTCGAGGAATACTTGCGCACGCTCGACGGCGAGATGGACCTCGATAACGTCAGCGCCGGCGACGAGTTCGACCTCATCGTCGACTACAAGCGCGCCGCCACCGGCGAGACCGAGGCGGGCAAGCTGCTCTACGCCGGCCTGATCCGCGACGGGAAGCCGCGCAAGCAGCTGATGCGCTGGGGGGCTGACGGCAAGTTCTACGAAGCCTCGGGTGTCGGCGAGATCCACGAGGGCCTGATGCGCCCGGTGCCCGGGTGGGAAACGTCGGGCTACGGGATGCGTCGTCACCCAATCCTCGGTTATTCGCGAATGCATCGCGGGATCGATTTCCATGCCCCTTACGGCTCGCCGATCTATGCCGTGACCGATGGCGTGGTCGAATTCGCCGGCCGTCACGGCGGCCACGGCAACTTCGTCAAGCTCGGCCATGGGAGCGGGCTCGAGACGGGCTACGCCCATATGAGCCGGATTGCGGTCGAGCCCGGCGAACGGGTCCGGCGCGGCGAAGTGATCGGCTACGTCGGCACGAGCGGCCTTTCGACCGGCCCGCACCTCCACTTCGAGGTCTACGAGAACGGCCAGACGGTCAATCCGGAGACCGTCACTTACGCCAACCACGCCCAGCTCAGCGGCGCGCAGCTGGCCGCGTTTCGCAGCACGCTCGCCGAATTGCAGCGAGTCCAGCCCGGCGCTGCGCTCACGCCGCTCGCGCCCGACCCGATCGCCACCCCGCAGCCCGGGCGCGAAATCGCCCGCGCCGAGATCAAGCAGAAGCTTTCCTGACCGCCAGCCGTTTGCCGCGACAATTGCAGGCCAAGGCGATTTGCGGCAGGAGCGCTGCCGATGACCGGCAGCTATCCCGCCACTCGCCTGCGCCGCCCCCGGGCCACGGCCTGGAGCCGCGCGCTCTATCGCGAAACCGTGCTGACGCCCTCAGACCTGATCTGGCCGCTGTTCGTGACCGAGGGCAAGGGCGTCGAGGAACCGGTGGCCTCGCTCCCCGGCGTCTCGCGCTGGTCGCTTGACGGGATCGCAGCGCGCGCCCGGGAAGCGGTCGAGTTCGGCATCCCTTGCCTAGCCCTGTTCCCCAACACTCCGGCGAACTTGCGTTCCGACGACGGAAGCGAAGCGCTCAACCCGGACAACCTGATGTGCCGCGCGGTCAAGGCAATCCGCGATGCGTGCGGCGATCAGATCGGAGTGCTGACCGACGTCGCGCTCGATCCCTACACCAGCCATGGGCAGGACGGGCTGCTCGATGCCAGCGGATATGTGGGCAACGACGACACCGTCGCCGTGCTTGTCGACCAGGCGCTCAACCAGGCCGCGGCCGGCGCGGACATCATCGCCCCGTCGGACATGATGGACGGACGGGTGAAGGCCATCCGTATGGCGCTGGAGATGGGCGGCTATCCCAACGTCCAGATCATGAGCTACGCAGCCAAGTACGCCAGCGCCTTCTACGGACCGTTCCGCGACGCGGTCGGCTCGGGCGGGCTGCTCAAGGGCGACAAGAAGACCTACCAGATGGACCCCGGCAATGCCGAGGAAGCGCTGCGCGAAGTCGCGCTCGACCTCGCCGAGGGCGCCGACAGCGTGATGGTCAAGCCGGGCCTGCCCTATCTCGACATCGTCCGGCGGGTGAAGGAGCGTTTCGAGGTGCCGGTGTTCGCCTACCAGGTGAGCGGGGAGTACGCGATGCTCGAAGCCGCGGCCGCGGCCGGCGCGGGCGAGCGCGAGGCGCTGGTCCTCGAGACCCTGATGGCCTTCAAGCGCGCCGGCTGCGCGGGGGTGCTGACTTACCACGCGCCGCTCGCGGCCCGCCTGCTCAATGGCTGACATTCGGCCCGGGGTCATCGCCGAGAGCGAGCGGCTGGTCCTGCGGCGCGAGCAACCCGGCGACCTCGCGGTGTGGCTCGAGCACATGAACACGCCCGAGGTGATGGGCAGAATCGGCGGGGTACAATCTCCCGAGAAGGTCGCCGAAGGCTTTGCCAAAATGGCCGCGAGCCATGCCGAGGACGAGTTGCCGTTCGTGTTCGTCGCGCTCAAGACCGACGGCACACTGATCGGCAAATGCGGTCTCGCTCGCATCGGCGAAACGAACGCGCCCGACGCGCTCAAGGGCCAGGTGCAAGTGGGCTGGAGCTTGCGTGCCGATTGCTGGGGTCACGGCTACGCGCGCGAGGCGGCCGAGGCGATGCTGCGCCTCGCGTTCGGCCAATTCGGCCTCGCGACGGTGTTCGGCCAGACCTCGGAAAGCAACGCCGCCTCCTGGGGGCTGATGAAGCGGCTCGGGATGACCCGCCGTTCGGAGCTCGACTACTTCGATCCGGACTATCCGCCTGAGGACAACCCGACGATGATTTGGAGCCTCGAGCGCACTGCGTGGCAGGACGCCACGGCACAGGCTGGCGTCCATGCCTGAGTTCCGCCTCGAAACCGAACGCCTGGTCCTGCGCAACTGGCGCGATGAGGACTGGGAGCCGTTCTTTCGCCACACCAACACCCCGCCGGTGATGCGTTGGCTCGGCGGCCTGCTCGACGAGGAAGCCCAAGCGAAGATGCGCGAGCGGCTTCCGCTGGTGGCGCAGGAGCACGGTCATTGCTTCTGGGTCGTCGAGCGCAAGGCGGACGGCGGACACCTGGCGGGCGAGATGCTCGGCTTCTGCGGCCTCAAGCGCGCCAACATGGCCGGAGGACCGATGGGCGATTTCGAGGTGGGCTGGCGCTTTCGCGAAGACGCCTGGGGCAAGGGCTACGCGAAGGAGGCCGCGATCGCCTCGATCGATGCCGGCTTTAATCGATTCGAAGCGCTCGAGATTATCGCCCTGACCATCGCCGAGAACGCCGCCAGCTGGGGCCTGATGGAGCGTCTCGGCATGCACCGACGGCCCGAGCTCGATTTCCGGTGCCCCGACTTCCTGCCTGAGAAAATGACGATCGTCTATTCGCTCGATCGCGACGAATGGCAGGGGGCGAGAGCCGTCGCATGACTCCCGCCGAACGCTTCCCGTGGGCGACGATCCTGCCGTTCGAGGGCAAGGCGCCGCAAATCGACGCAACCGCCTTCATCGCCCCGGGCGCGCGGATTATCGGCGATGTCACCATCGGCCCTGAGGCGAGCATTTGGTACAACTGCGTGCTGCGCGGCGACATTCACCGGATCGTCGTCGGTGCGCGCTCGAACGTGCAGGACGGCAGCGTCTTCCACGTCGAGGGGCCGCGCCCCAACACCGACGGCTGCCCGACGATCGTCGGCGAGGAGTGCGTGATCGGCCACATGGCGATCGTGCATGGGGCGACGCTCGAGAACCGCGCGTTCGTCGGCATGGGCGCGGTGGCGATGGACGATTGCCGGATCGACGAAGGGGCGATGCTCGCCGCCGGTGCGCTGCTCAGCCCGGGAAAGTACATCCCGCCGCGCGAGATTTGGGTCGGCCGTCCGGCGAAGTTCCTGCGCACACAGGACGAGGCGCAAGTCGAGAAGATCCGCTTCCAGACCGAGCGCTATTGCCGACTGGCGCAGCGGCACATGGCCATGCTGAGTGGCGCGCCCGAAGGCTGAATTCCCTCCGGCGGCGGCCATCCGCGCGCTCGCCGACGATCAGGACCGGCTCTCCATCAGAGTCACGCCGGGCGCTCGCGTCGAGGCGCTTGAAATCGGCGAGGGCGTCTTGCTGATGAAGGTCCGCGCCAAAGCCAAGGACGGCGAAGCCAACGACGCGGTGCTGGCCTTACTCGCGCAGGCGCTCGGAGTGGCGACGTCACGCCTTCGCTTGTTGCGCGGCGCAACTGGGCGCGACAAGCTGGTCCAGTTGCCGCCCGGCTAGTCGCTCATCAATGCCCGCAACGCGTCGATCCGGTCGGCCTCCTCGGCGGGCTTGTCCCAGCGGATCCGGCTGATCCGCGGGAAGCGCATGGCCAGGCCCGACTTGTGGCGCTTGCTGGCGTGGACCGAATCGAACGCTACCTCGAACACCAGGCTGCGGTCGGTCTCCCGCACGGGGCCGAAGCGGCTGACGGTGTGGTTGCGGACGTAGCGGTCGATCTGCTTGAGCTCCTCGTCGGTGAAGCCGAAGTAGGCCTTGCCGACCGGCAGCAGATCGGCGCCGGCGTCGGGATCGCCGTCCCAGCAGCCGAAGGTGTAGTCCGAATAGAAACTTGACCGCTTGCCGTTGCCGCGCTGGGCGTACATCAGTACGCAATCGACCAGCAGCGGGTCGCGCTTCCACTTGTACCACAGCCCGGTCTTGCGCCCGGCGACGTAAGGGCTGTCGCGGCGCTTGAGCATAAGCCCCTCGATGGCCTCGTCGCGCGCCCCGGAGCGGATTTCGGCGAGATGTTCGAAATGCTCGGCCTCGACGACCGCCGAAATGTCGAAGCGCTCGGGCGGCAGGCGCGGCATGAGCGCCTCGAGACGCGCGCGGCGCTGCTCCCACGGCAAGTCGCGCAAGTCCGCGCCCTCGATGATCAGCGCGTCGTAGAGCCGCACGAACGCCGGATAGTCGGCAAGCATCTTTCCACTCACGGTCTTGCGCCCGAGCCGCTGCTGCAGCGCATTGAAGCTCGCCGCGCCGCCGGCCTCGCCGCCCTGGTGTGAGCCGCGCACCAGCAGCTCGCCATCGAGCACCGCAGGGAAAGTCAGCGCATCGGCCATTTCGGGAAACGAGCCCGAGATGTCGTCGCCCGTGCGCGAATAAAGCCGCGTTTCGCCGCCGGCATGAACCAGCTGCACGCGTATCCCGTCCCACTTCCACTCGGCGACGTAATCCTTGAGGTCGACAACCGCGTCGTCGAGCGGGTGCGCGAGCATGAACGGGCGGAACAGCGGGACATCGCCCGAATCGGGCGGCGGCGCGCCCTCGGCGGCCCAGGCGAACAGCGGCGCGTAGGGGGGCTGCAGGCCGTGCCAGTATTCCTCGACATCCTCGATCGTGACTTCGAACGCCTGCGCGAACGCGGTCTTGGCCAGCCGCGCGGAAACGCCGATGCGCATGCCTCCGGTCGCCAGCTTGATCAGCGCGTAACGCCCGGTTGCGTCGAGCCGGTCGAGCAACTTCGGCAGCTCGGCCATGACCGAGACGCGGGTCATTTGCGCCAGCGTTTCAACCGCTTCGGTCACTCCGGGCGGCGCCGCGACGTCAGTTTGCGGCTCGGGCCACAGCAGGCTCGCCGTTTCGGCCGTGTCGCCGACGAAATCGCGACTCAGGACCCACAGCACCGGATCGATACGCTCCATCATGAGGTTGCGGATCGTGCTCGCCTTGACCGCCGGAAAGCTGAGCCCGTCGGTGAGCGCCGCCAGGGCCCAGCCGCGATCGGGGTCGGGCCTGGCGCGCAAGTACTCGGCGATCAGGCGCAGTTTCTCGTTGCGACTGCGGGTGTAGACCAGCGCGTCGACCAGGGCGGCGAATTCCTCCACCTAGTCGTCCTCGTCCTCGTAACCGACGAGCGCGAGCGCCCGCGCCCGGCGCTGGTGGAGCTGGCACCAGCGCAACAGCGCTTCCTCGCGGCCGTGGGTGATCCAGGTCTCGGCCGGGTTCACTTCCTCGATCGTGCGAGTGAGCTCGCCCCAGTCGGCGTGGTCGGAGATCACCAGCGGCAGCTCGACGTTGCGCTGGCGGGCGCGCTGACGCACGCGCATCCAGCCTGAGGCCATCGCGGTGATCGGCTCGGGCAGGCGGCGGCTCCAGCGGTCGTTGAGCGCGCCGGGCGGGCAGACGACGATCGCGCCGCGCAGGTCGTCTTTCGAATGGTCCGCGACCAGCCGCAATTCGCCGAGGTCGACGCCGAATTCCTCGTAGAGCCGGCACATCCGCTCCATCGCTCCGTGAAGGTAGATCGGGTCGCGGTGCCCGGCGGCGCGCAGCTCGGCGATTAGCCGCTGCGCCTTGCCCAGGGCATAGGCGCCGACGAGCACGCAGCGTTCGGGATGGTCGCGTAGCGCTTTCGTCAGCTTGGCGATTTCCTGTTCGATCGCCGGATGGCAGAACACCGGCAAGCCGAAGGTCGCCTCAGTAATGAACACGTCGCAAGCCGTGACTTCGAACGGCGGGCAAGTCGGATCGGCCCGGCGCTTGTAGTCGCCGGTGACGATCACCCGCTCACCCGCATGCTCGAGCAGGATTTGCGCCGAGCCGAGCACGTGACCGGCGGGAATGAAGGTCGCGTCGACCTCGCCGGGCAGGCGGATCGTCTCGCCGTACGGAACTGGCGTCGCGCCGGCGCGAGTTGCGTAGCGCAACTCCATGATCGCCAGCGTCTCAGGTGTGGCCATCGTCTGGCCGTGTCCGCCGCGCGCGTGGTCGCCATGGCCGTGGGTAACCAGCGCTCGCTCAACCGGTCGCGCGGGATCGATCCAGCAATCGGCGGGTGCCACGTGAATGCCGTGCGGTTCGGCGCGGATCCAGGAGAAGTTGGCGGCCATTGTTGTGCCAAGAAGGCCGGCCCGTCCGGTTCGTTCCGCGTCAGCCTTTCGCTTTCGCGGCTTCGGCGGCCTTCTTCTTGGTGTCCTCCTCCTGCTTCTGCCAAGCGTCGATCGCCGGGTCATAGCGCAGGATACGGGCATTGGGATCGAGAACGACGTGTGCGTGTGACGAGGGCAGGCGAACGCTGCCCTTGCCGGCGGTCATCGGCACCCTCACCAGCCTGCCGTCGACTTCGACCTCGACCGGCATCGCGAACGGCTCTTTTGCCTCGGTCTGCCACGCGAGCCTGAGCGTCGCGCCATCTCGACTCTCGGTCAGCCGGGGCAGCGCGGCGACGCGGAAATAGGCGTCGAAGAACCAGCTCATCGGCTTGCCGGTGGCACGCTCGACGATGCGGCGGTAGTCGTCGGTGGTCGCGGTGCGCGGCACGAAATTGCCTGGCCGCGGGTCGTTGCGGCCATAAACGAGTTGTCGCAGCGAGGCGTAGAACGCCTTGTCGCCGATGGTCTCGCGCAAGGTGTGCGTGACCCACGCGCCCTTGCGGTAAATGTCGCTGCCCCAGCCGGCCTCCTCGTCGTCGTAATACGAACTCGAGACAAAACCTTGGGGCGCCAGCGGCACGCGCGAGATCACCCGCTTGCGCATGTCCCACAGCGCCGCCTGGTAGGCCGCTTCACCACTTTTCCAGCGGAGGTAGAGCGGCTGCATGTAGCTGCCGAGCCCTTCCTGCAGCCACATGTCGGCGTTGCCGGCGTTGGTCAGCTGGTTGGCGAACCATTCGTGGCTGAATTCGTGCTGCATCAGCCAGTCGTAGCCCTCGGGCGCGAGCTTGAAGCCGTTGCCGTAGGCGTTGACCGTCTGGTGCTCCATCCCGAGGTGCGGGGTCTCGGCGAAGCCCGCCTTCTCGTCGCTCCACGGATAAGGCCCGATCGTGCTTTCGAAGAAGGCGAGAAAGTCCTTCACCTGGGCGACCATCGCCTCGGCGCCGTCCCTGTGGCCGGGCAGGTACCAGAAGCGGATCGGCACCGTGTTGCCGAAGCGGCTGGCGTAATCGGCCTGCGCCAGTTCGTAGGGGCCGATCTGCAGCGACACGCCGTAACCGTTTGGTTCGCGCGCGCGCCAGTGGAAGGTGGTAAAGCCGGGACCGGGGATCGTCTCGACCAGCTTGCCGTTCGAGGCGTCGATCAGCCTCTCGGGCACCGTGACGAACAGGTCGAGCCGGTTGACGCGCTTCGAGGGATGGTCGAGGCACGGCCAGAACAGGTCGCAGCCTTCCGCTTGCACCGCGGTGGCGATCCACGACTGGCCCTTGTCGCTCTTCGACCAGACGAAGCCGCCGTCCCACGGCGCCTTGGGCGCGATGCGCGGCTTGCCGGCATAGGTAATTCCCACCTGGGCGCTCGCGCCCTTCGCCAGCGGAGCGGGCAGCGCGATGCTGACCAGTCCATCCTTGCTCGACCACCGATCCGCCGGCATCGGCTCGCCGCTCAGCGTCACCTTCGACACCGGCAGCCGCGGATCGAGATCGAATTCGAGCCGGTCGAGCGTTGTGGCCGCGCGGACGGTGTAATCGGCCTGTCCGGCGATGGCCTGGCTGGCGGGATCGATCCGCAGCGCCAGCGTCAGGTGCGGCAGCTCTATCGCTTGCTCGACAGGGTCGAGCGGCGCGCCGCTTTCGGCAGTGCGCGGGGCGAGCGGGGCTTGGGCTGGAGAGTCGGCCGCCGGGGCGGCGGGCGCGACGAGGGCAAGCCCTAGCGCGCCGACCGCCGATCCGAGCGGCAGCTTTCGCAACGCCCCCGCTTCCGCCTCAGTTCTCTTCTGAGGAAGCTTCTGGCTTCTTTTTCGCCGGAGCCTTCTTCGGCTTGCGCTTCGAAGCCTTCGGCGGCGCCGGGGTCAGCTCGAAGGTGAGTTCGCCGGCCTTGAGGCTGACGTGCACCTCGCCGCCGTGGGCGAGCTTGCCGAACAGCAGCTCTTCGGCGAGCGGCTGCTTGACCTTCTCCTGGATCAGCCGCGACATCGGCCGCGCGCCCATCAGCTTGTCGTAGCCGCGTTCGGCTAGCCAGTCGCGCGCATCCGAATCGAACTGAATGTGCACGTTCTGCTCGGCCAGCTGCAATTCGAGCTGGAGGATGAACTTGTCGACCACGCGGCTGACCGTTTCCTTGCCGAGGTAACCGAACGGCACGATCGCATCGAGACGGTTGCGGAACTCGGGGGTGAACATCTTCTTCACCGCTTCCTCGTTCGCTTCTTCCTTGCTGCCCGCGCCGAAGCCGATGCTCTGCCGCTGCGAATCCGCCGCGCCGGCGTTGGTGGTCATGATCAGCACGACGTTGCGGAAATCGACCGTCTTGCCGTGGTGATCGGTCAGGCGGCCGTGGTCCATGACCTGCAGCAGGATGTTGAACAGGTCGGGGTGCGCCTTCTCGATCTCGTCGAGCAGCAGCACGCAATGCGGATGCTGGTCGATAGCGTCGGTCAGCAGGCCGCCCTGGTCGTATCCGACATAGCCCGGAGGCGCGCCGATCAGGCGGCTCACCGAGTGGCGCTCCATGTATTCGGACATGTCGAAGCGCTGCAGCTCGATGCCCATGATGCTGGCGAGCTGGCGGGCGACCTCGGTCTTGCCGACGCCGGTCGGGCCGGTGAACAGGAAGCTGCCGATCGGCTTTTCCGGCTCGCGCAGCCCGGCGCGCGACAGCTTCATCGCTGTCGCCAGACGGTCGATCGCGTCGTCTTGGCCGAAGACCACGCGCTTCAAGTCGCGGCCCAGGCTCTCGAGCGCCTTCTTGTCGTCGCTCGACACGCTCTTGGGCGGAATGCGCGCCATCGTCGCGATCACCGCCTCGATCTCCTTGGCGGTGATCTTCTTCTTCCGCTTCGAAGGCGGCACCAGCATCTGCATCGCGCCGACTTCGTCGATCACGTCGATCGCCTTGTCGGGCAGCTTGCGGTCGTTGATGTAGCGGCTCGACAGCTCGACCGCGGTCTTGATCGCGTCGGGTGTGTAGGTGACCTTGTGGTGCTCCTCGAAGGCGCTGCGCAGACCCTTCAGGATCTTGATCGTGTCCTCGACCGTCGGCTCGTTGACGTCGATCTTCTGGAACCGGCGCAGCAGCGCGCGGTCCTTCTCGAAGTGGTTGCGGAATTCCTTGTAAGTGGTCGAGCCGATGCAGCGGATCGAGCCGCTGGAAAGTGCGGGCTTGAGCAGGTTCGAGGCGTCCATCGCCCCGCCGCTGGTCGCACCGGCGCCGATCACCGTGTGGATCTCGTCGATGAACAGCACGGCTTCGGGCATCTTTTCGAGCTCGTTGACGACCTGCTTGAGGCGCTCTTCGAAGTCGCCGCGATAGCGGGTGCCAGCGAGCAGCGCGCCCATGTCGAGCGAGAAGATTACCGCGTCCTGCAGCACTTCGGGCACGTCGCCTTCGACGATCTTGCGCGCGAGGCCTTCGGCGATGGCGGTCTTGCCGACGCCCGGATCGCCCACATAGAGCGGGTTGTTCTTCGAGCGCCGGCAAAGGATCTGGATCGTCCGGTCGACCTCGGGGCCGCGGCCGATCAGCGGGTCGACCTTGCCGTCCAAAGCCTTCTGGTTGAGGTTGACGGTGAACTGGTCGAGCGCCGAATCCTTCTTGCCCTTATCGGGCTTGTCCTCGTTCTTCTCGCCCGGGATGTCGCTGCCTTGCGGGGTGCGCGTGTCGAGCTGCTTGCCCCCCTTGCCGATGCCATGGCTGATGAAGCTCACCGCGTCGAGCCGGCTCATGTCCTGCTGCTGCAGGAAATAGACCGCGTAGCTGTCACGCTCGGAGAACAGGGCAACCAGCACATTGGCGCCGGTTACGGTATCCTTGCCCGAGGACTGCACGTGCAGGATCGCCCGCTGGATCACCCGCTGGAAGCCGGCGGTCGGTTGCGGGTCGCTGTCGTCCTCGGTCTTGAGCGACTGGTATTCCTGGTCGAGGTACTGGCGGACAACGCCAGCCAGCTCGTCGGTGTCGACGCCGCAGGCGGTCATCACCTCGGCCGCGTCAGGGTCGTCGACCAGCGCGAGCAGCAGATGCTCCAGAGTGGCATATTCGTGGCTGCGGTCGGTCGCGTTCTGCAGCGCGCCGTGCAGGGTTTTCTCGAGGCTCTGGGCGAAACTAGGCATAATTCAGTGTCCGTGTGGGAAGTGATACGATCCAATGGTTGAGATTTTCGCAACGCGGCAATGAACCGCCTGAAAACGTCTCGGTCCGGCAACAGCAATATGGGAGCGCCCCGGAGCGAATGCGAGGGGGCGGGCGTCCATCAATCGGTATCTCGCCGTCGGAACAGCTCGTCTGCCGCCTGGCGGTGACTGGCTGCTTTCGCGTGGTGCGCCTTGACCCGGGCGATTTCGGCTTCGAGCGTGGCGATCCGTTCGAGCAGTTCGTCTTGCGAATAGGTGTCGAGGGGTTCCTTCGCCAGCAGGCTGGCGGCATCGCCGCGCGGGCGCGGGAGATCCTCGGCGTCCATTGCGCTGCAGCATCGCAACGCGCGCCGGTTGCTGTCAATACGCGTCGCGGTTAGGACTGTGGACGTGGCGCGGATGCAACAGGGGACTTAAGCGGTGGAATTGCCTGAGCGAATGACCGCGATCGCCATCGCCGCGCCGGGCGGGCCGGAAATGTTGCAGCCACAGGAGATTGCGGTGCCCCGACCCGGTGCGGGACAAGTGCTGGTCCGGGTTGTCAATGCCGGGGTTAACCGCCCCGACGTGCTTCAGCGCATGGGGCGCTATCCGCCGCCTGCAGGCGCCTCGCCCATTCCCGGGCTGGAGATTGCCGGCGAGGTGGTCGGCGTCGGCGAAGGCCTGGGCGGCGAGTGGCTCGGCCGCCAGGTTTGCGCGCTGGTGACCGGCGGCGGCTACGCCGAATACTGCCTCGCCGTCGCCAGCAATTGCCTGCCGGTTCCGGAAGGCCTGTCGCTGGCGGAGGCGGCGGCGCTGCCCGAGACGCTGTTTACTGTGTGGCACAACGTGTTCGAACGCGGCTTTGCCCGCGAGGGCGAAACCTTGCTCGTCCATGGCGGCACGAGCGGGATCGGCACGATGTCGATCAAGCTCGGCAAGCTGTTTGGCCTTACGGTCATTGCCACGTGCGGCTCCGACGCGAAGTGCCAGGCCGCGCGCGAGCTCGGCGCCGACCATGCGATCAATTACCGCACCGCCGATTTCGTCGAGGAAGTGATGGCGCTCACCGGCGGCAACGGCGCCGAGCTGGCGCTCGACATGGTCGCCGGCGATTACACCCAGCGCAATCTCGATTGCCTTGGCGTCAACGGCCGGCTGGTGACGATTGCGGTGCTCGGCGGGGCGCAGGCGACGATCAACATGGCCGCCCTGATGGTCAAGCGCCAGACGATCACCGGCTCGACGATGCGCGCCCGCTCGGACGCGTTCAAGGCCGCGCTGGCCGAGGAAATATTGCGCACCGTCTGGCCCCTGGTCGCCGAGGGACGATTGAGGCCGGAGATCGACAGCCAGTTCGCCTTGCGCGACGCGGCGGCGGCGCACGCGTGGATGGAAGCGGGCGAGCATGTCGGCAAGATCGTGCTCAGCGTGGAGGGGCAATGAATTCCAACCGGTTTCCGCAATGCGACCGCGCGGCGCTCTATGCGCACGCCGAAGCCTATCTGGATGCGCTGGCGGCGCGCGATCCCTCGCGCCTTCCGTGGGCCGAGCGTGTCGTGTTCACCGAGAACAACGTCCAGCTGGCGATCGGCGACGGCACCTGGAACACCGCCAGCGGCCGGCGCGACTACGACCTCAAGCTGGCCGACCCGGCGACCGGCCAGGTCGCCTGGTTCGGCGTAATCGAAGAGCACGAACAGCCGGCGATCATGGCGCTGCGCCTGCGCATCGAGCGCGGCCGGATCGCCGAGGCCGAGACGATCGTCACCCGCAAGGTCGAGAACAGCCCGTTCCCGAGCATCGAGACTTACGTTGCTCCCCGCCCGCTGATGCTCGCCGATGTCCCGGTGGAGCAGCGCACCCCGCGCGAGAGGATGATCGCGCTCGCCGATGGCTACTTCGACACGCTGCAATTGAACGACGGCAGGCTGTTCACGCACTTCACCGACGACTGCGAGCGGATCGAAAACGGCTTGCAGACGACGCACAACGCCGAAGGCTTCCCCAACTACCCGATCGCCGCGTTCGGCTGCCGCGAGCAGTTCGAGCTCGGCCAGTACAAGTACGATGACCGGCTGCGGGCCCGGCGCTTTCCGCTGGTCGACGAGGAGAAGGGGCTGGTTCTAGCCGGGGGGTTCATCGACCATTGCGGCAAGCTGGTCGACTTTGCCTGGACCGACGGTACCCCCGTCAAGAGCTTCTACCACTTCCCGCATTCGTATTGTCTGCTCGAGGCGTTCAAGATCACAGGTGGTTCAATCGCCGGAATCGAGGCGGTGTTCATCGACGTGCCCTATCACATGCCTTCCCCGTGGGTCGGCACGGAGGACCGCTAGACATGAGATTCGGCATTTTCGACCACATCGACGCCAACGGCATGGCTATCGGCGAGCAATACGCGCAGCGCCTTCGGCTGGTCGAACTCTATGAAGCGCTTGGATTTTATTGTTATCATTTGACCGAGCACCACGCGACCGACCTAGGCATGGCCTCGTCGCCCTCGGTGTTCCTCGCCGCCGCCTCGCAGCACACCTCGACGATCAAGCTCGGCACGCTGGTCTACCTCCTGCCGCTTCACCATCCAGTGCGGCTGCTCGAGGAAATCGGCATGCTGGACCAATTGACGGGCGGGCGTTTCCAGCTTGGCATTGGCCGCGGGGGGCAACCCGCCGAGCACTCGCGCTTCGGTCTCGCCGAGGAGGACCTGGGGCCGATGTTCGAGGAGGCACTCGGGATTCTCGAGCAGGGCCTCAAGGGTGACCTGAAGGCGCACAAGGGCGCTTACTACGACCTGCCTGATGTACCGCTGCGCATCCGCACCGTTCAGAAGCCGCACCCGCCGCTGTGGTACGGCACCGCTTCTAGCCACCGCAACCAGTGGGCTGCCGAGCATGACGTCAACTTACTGTGCCTAGTTCCCAACGCGCGTTCGCGCGAAGTGTTCGACGATTACCGCGAGAAGCTGGCGGGGCTCGGCAAGGATTCGTCTGGTTCTGGGCCCTGCATCGGCCTCGCGCGCCAGCTGATCGTCGCCGACACCGACGCCGAGGCCGAGGCGATCGCCGAGCGCGCGTGGCAGCCGTTCGTGAAATCGTTCAACTGGCTGGTCGAGCACCTTGGGCGGCCGGCCTTCCCGATCGCGCAGACCTTTGCCGGCGCGGTCGAGATGGGCCTGGCTTTCGCAGGCTCGCCGACCTCGGTGCGCGATTTCGTTGCCCGAGCGCGCGACGAGGCCGGGGCGAACTACCTTGCGCTCGAAGTCGCCTTCGGCGACATTTCCGAAGCCGAGGCCGGGCGCACCGCCGAGCTGTTCGCCCGCGAGGTGATGCCGCATTTCGAGGAGTGACGCGATGGACGAGCTGATCCTTCACGAGGACCCGCGCAGCGGCAACTGCTACAAGATCCGCCTCACCGCAGCGCTGCTCGGCCTGTCGCTCAAGCTGCGCGAGTACGACATCCTCAAGGGCGAGACGCGCACCCCCGCGTTCCTCGCCAAGGTCAACGCGAACGGCCGCATCCCTGTGCTCCAGGTCGGCCAGCGCCTGCTGCCCGAAAGCAACGCCGCGTGCTTCTATCTCGCCGAAGGCAGCAAGCTGATCCCGGCCGACCGTTTCGATCGCGCCGATATGCTGCGCTGGATGTTCTTCGAGCAGTACAATCACGAACCGAACATCGCCACGCTGCGCTTCTGGCTCGCCTACATCGGCGAGCATAACCTGACCGAGCAGCAACGCGCGCAAATCCCGGCCAAGCGGATGGCTGGCGAGGAAGCGCTCGACCTGATGGAGCAGGAACTGTCTGGTCGCGATTGGTTCGTCGGCAACTCGTGCACGTTGGCCGACATTTCGCTCTACGCCTACACCCATGTTGCCGAGGCCGGCAGCTTCCCTCTCGAGGATTACCGCCACGTCTGCGCGTGGCTCAAGCGGATCGCCGCGCTGCCCGGATATGTGCCGATGGACTGACGCGGAACCGTCACAATGTCGTCGAAACGACGCCGAATTGTGAATCCGTCGTACCATTTCGCCCCGATTGGGCGCCCCATGAAACCTGGGGTCGAGCCAATGTTCCAACCTTTCGACACCGGCCTTGTCGGCAACAACCGGGGCGGCCGAACGGCTCGACGACGCCATCGCCGCGGCCTTGCGCCTCGATCGCGAAGCCTGCGTGGCCCGCGCGCGCCAATTCAGCTGGCGGGCGAGCGCCGACCGGTTCCTCGCCGCGCTGGTGCCGGAAAGCCGAGACGGTAGTCTTCCGAAGGCAGCCTGAGTCCCTCCGGCGAGAGCGCGCTTGCCGATGCAGCGGCAAACGCCTACATGACAGGGCAAGCGGCCGTCCCGAGAGGGGCGGCCCTTCTATTTTCACCGGAGAGAACACAGTGGCCCAGCCCGCCCCCCTGATGCCGCACGCGACCGCTTCCTGGCTGGTCGACAACACCTCGCTGAGCTTTGAGCAGATCGCCGAGTTCTGCGGGCTCCACATCCTCGAAGTGCAGGCGATGGCCGACGACCTGGCCAGCTCGAAGTACACCGGGCGCGATCCCGTGCACTCGGGTGAGCTGACCCACGCCGAAATCGAGCGCGGACAGGCCGATCCCACCTACAGCCTCAAGATGCAGCGTGCGCCGGTCGACGTCAGCCGCACCAAGGGCCCGCGCTACACGCCGGTGTCGAAGCGCCAGGACAAGCCCGACGGGATCAACTGGATCATTCGCAACCACCCGGAAATCTCCGACGCGCAGATCGGCAAGCTGATCGGCACCACGCGCAATACGATCAACGCGATTCGCGAACGGACGCACTGGAATATCCAGAACATCCAACCGAAGGACCCGGTCACGCTCGGACTGTGCTCGCAGCGCGAGCTCGACGCGGCGGTGGCCAAGGCCGCCAAGCGCGCGCCTGCCGTCGAAGTCCAGGAAGTCGACGACGGCACGCCCGTCGATCGCCGCGACGATCGCGAGAAGCTGATCGAGGAGCTGCGCGCCGAGCGCGACGCGACCGCCAAGGCTGCGGTCGCGGCGGCGCAGGAGGCCGAGGCCGAAGCCTGGCTCGAAGCCAAGCGCGCGGCGGAAGCCGGCGAGAACGCCTGACGCTTAGCCGGCGAGCGTCAGCCGCGGCTCGCCGTCGTCTTTCTTGTCAAGTTCGGTCGCGGCGGGCACAGCCGGCTTGCCGGCGGGCTTGGCCGCATCGTGCGCAAAGCGGCCTTCGACTTGCGCGCCTTGTTCGATCGTCAGCGCATCGTAGTGGACGTCGCCTTCGATCCGGGCGCTGCGCAGGATCACCAGCTCGCGCACGGTGACCGTGCCCTTCACGCGTCCCGATAGCCGGGCGGTCTCGGCGGCAATCGCGCCTTCGACCCGGCTCGATTCGCCCTGCACCAAAGAGGCGCAAGTGATGTCGCCTTCGATGGTGCCGTCGACATGCAAGTCGGCGCTTGCCGAAATGTCGCCCTTGATGACGACGTCGGCGCCGATCACCGAGAAAGTGCTGTGGCTAGCCACGGGTCGCGGCCCCGCGGCTGGCGATCGTTCCACGGGCTTCTTCGAGAACATCGTGGGCCCTCTCCAGGAATGGGCGCGGATTGACCACGCTGTTGTTGATGCGCACCTCGAAGTGGAGGTGCGGGCCGGTCGAGCGGCCGGTGCTGCCGATCGCCCCGATCACGTCGCCCGCGGCGACCTTCTGTCCGACCGAGGCCATCGTCTTCGACATGTGTGCGTAGCGCGTAAGCAAACCGTTACCGTGGCTGATCTCGACCACGTTGCCGTAACCCCGAATCTGCCCGACGAAGCTGACGGTGCCTTCGGCCGCGGCGTGAATCGGCGCGCCGTATGCACCCTTGAAATCGAGCCCGGGATGGAACGCGCCGCCGCCGGTGAAGGGATCGCTGCGATACCCAAAGCCCGAAGTAATCAGCCCGCCGTCGGCCGGCATGACCTGGGGCACGCCCTCAAGGCCCTGCTCGAGCGCGTCCATCCGCGAGAGGCTGAGGCCGAGCCGCTCGAAGCGCGGATCGGTCGAGCCGTCGCGGCTGGTCGCCAGCTTTTCGAGCGGGCCGCCTTGCGCCGAGCGCATCGAGGCGAGCATCGCTTGCGGGTCGAGCCCGAGCTTGCGCAAGGCCGCCTGGTCGCGTGTCGCACGGCGATCGGCGTAACGGGTGAGGTTTTCAACGAAGGCCAGCTGGCGCGCTTCGAGCCGCGCGAGGCCGGCCGCCTCGGGCAGCGCTTCGCTGACCTTGCCCACCGTCTTTTGCGCTTCACCCTTGCTGTTGGAAACGGTTTCGCCCGGCTTCACGTCGTCGGGCAGCATCGGCAGCACGTCTTCGATAAAATCCTGTCGCCGCTTGAGGTCGTCGGCCACCTTGCCGAGGTCCTGGCGGTAGGCGGCAACGCGGTTTTCGGCGGTTTCGACCTTGGCTTCGCGGTAGAGCAGTGAGGCGCGGTGATACTGCATGAACCCCATCACCGCCATCGAGCCGCCCCAGGCAAGCAGCACGGCGAGCGCGCCGCCGGCGGCGAGCACCTGCATTTTCGAAGTGACGGTGACGAAGCGAACTTGTCCGCGCGAGCGCATGAAGAATTCGCGATCTGGAAACCAGCTATGCAGGCGTGCCCGCACCGCCGTGACGGTTTTCATGCGTTCAGGTGACCCCGGTCCCAATTCCAGCCTGAGGCGGTAACGATGGTTTGGTTAATCACAAATCGTAGGAGTGCGAGTCAGGGGCGAGGCGCGCGGGAATCGGGATGAAGCGTTATCCGCGTGCGGGGAAACGCCGATGGCGCGGGAACTTTGCCCGAATCACATGCGCAAGCGCTGCGTGTCCCGCCTGACAGGCGCGTTTGGCGATGCTAAGGGGCGCGCATGTCGACCGTTGCCGAACCCCGTATCGATGCCGACGCGCTTGTCGCCGACCTTGCCCGCGCGGGCCGCAACGCGCAGCGCGTGCTGGCGCGGACGAGCGATGGCGCGAAGGCCGCCGCGTTGCGCTCGGCCGCCGCGGCGCTGCGGCGTCACGGCGAGGCAATCCTCGCCGGTAACGCCGAGGACATCGCGGCTGGCGAAGCGCGCGGATTGTCGCCGGCGCTGCTCGATCGCTTGCGGCTCGATCCCGCCCGGCTCGAAAGCATCGCTGGCGCGGTCGAGGCGGTCGCCGCGCTGCCCGATCCGGTCGGCGAGGTCATCTCGCACAGCACGGTGCCGAGCGGGCTTGACCTGACGCGTGTGCGCATACCGATCGGGCTGATCGGGATCATCTACGAAAGCCGCCCCAACGTCACCGCCGACGCTGCGGCGCTGTGCGTGCGCGCGGGCAATGCGGCACTGCTGCGCGGTGGCAGCGAGGCGGTGCACTCGAACCGCGCAATCCATGCCGCACTGGCCGAAGGTCTCGCCGAGGCAGGCGTTCCGGCCGAAGCGGTGCAACTGATGCCGACGCAGGACCGCGAGGCGGTCGGAGCGATGCTGCGCGCCGCCGGCCTGATCGACATGATCGTGCCGCGCGGCGGCAAAAGCCTGGTCGAGCGGGTGCAGAACGACGCCCGCGTGCCGGTGCTCGCCCACCTCGACGGTATTTGCCATACATACATCCACTCGGCGGCCGATCCGACGATGGCGGTCAAGCTCGCGCTCAACGCCAAGATGCGGCGCACTGGTATCTGCGGGGCGATGGAGACACTGCTGCTCGATGCGAACTTCCCTGCGGCGCACGATGTCGTTGCGGCGCTGCTCGACGCCGGATGTGAGCTTCGCGGCGACGCCCGCGCACAGGCGATCGATCCGCGCATCAAGCCGGCAACCGCCAACGATTGGGACTGCGAATATCTGGATGCGATCCTCTCGGTCGCGGTGGTCGACGGGCTCGGCGCCGCGCTCGAACATATTGCGCGCCACTCGTCGGGCCATACAGACGCGATCGTCACCGGCGATGAGGCGGCGGCCGAGCGCTTCCTCGCCGAAGTCGACAGCGCGATCGTCATGGTCAACGCCAGCACCCAGTTCGCCGACGGCGGCGAATTCGGCCTCGGCGCCGAGATCGGTATCGCCACCGGGCGGCTCCATGCGCGTGGGCCGGTCGCGCTCGAAGGGCTGACGACCTACAAGTGGGTCGTGCGCGGCACCGGCCAGGCGCGCCCTTGAACGAGCGCGCTTGAACGACTCCTCCGCTCGCCCCAAAGAGCGCAGCGAACCACAGGAGTCCCCCATGCGCTATAACCGTCTCGGCAATTCCGGCCTGATCGTCTCCGAATTGTGCCTCGGGGCGATGACCTTCGGCACCAGGGCGAGCCGCTTCGGGCTGGTCCACGGCCTCGACCAGGACGCCGCGACGGCGCTGGTCAAGCAGGCGTTCGATGCCGGGGTGAACTTCATCGACACCGCCAACGTCTACACCGAGGGACAATCGGAGGAATTCGTCGGCGGCGCGCTCAAGGCGCTCGGAATGCCGCGCTCGCAGGCGATCGTCGCCACCAAGGCGACCGGCGGGATGGGCCCGGGCAAGATGGAATCGGGCTTCTCGAAGAAGCATCTGCTCGACCAGATCGACGCCAGCCTGTCGCGGCTCTCGCTTGATTACGTCGACCTCTATCAGATCCACGCGTGGGACCCGCACACCCCGATGGAGGAGGCGCTGCGCGCGCTCGAGGACATCGTCCGTTCGGGCCGGGCGCGTTACGTCGGGGTGTCGAACTGGGCTGGCTGGCAGATCGCCAAGGCGCTCGGCATCCAGGAACGGCGCGGGTGGGACAAGTTCGCCAGCCTGCAGGCCTACTACACGGTCGCCGGGCGCGACCTCGAACGCGACCTGGCGCCGCTGCTCAGGAGCGAGGGCGTCGGGCTGATGGTCTGGAGCCCGCTCGCGGGCGGATTGCTGTCGGGCAAGTACAAGCTCAACGCCGAGGGCGAGGTCGAAGGCGAGGGGCGCCGCGCGACGTTCGACTTCCCGGTCGTCGACAAGCCGCGCGCGATGAAGCTGGTCGAGGCGATGCGGCCGATGGCTGAGGCGAAGGGCGTCTCGGTCGCCGGGATCGCGCTCGCCTGGCTGCTCCACCAGGAGGTCGTGTCGACGGTGATCGTGGGCGCCAAGCGGGCAGAGCAGCTCAGCGAAAACCTCGCCGCGACCGACATCGAGCTGAGCGCCGACGACCTCGCCACCCTTGCCGAGCTCAGCGCCTTGCCGCGCGAATACCCCGGCTGGATGTTCGACATGCAGGGCGGCTACTACGCCGACAAGGTTTCGCCGCGGCGGTGACGCGCTCGGGCCCGCTCACCGGGCTGCTCGGCGGCAGCTTCAATCCCGCGCACGGCGCGCATCGGCGGATTTCGCTCGCGGTGATCTCGGCGCTCGGGCTCGACGAGGTCTGGTGGCTGGTCTCGCCGGGCAATCCGCTTAAGCCCCAAGCGGGCATGGCGCCGCTCGCCGCACGGGTACGTTCGGCCCGCGCGCAAGCCCGCCGCGCGCCGATCCGGGTCAGCGCGATCGAGCGCGAACTCGGCACGCGCTACACCGTCGATACGCTGCGCGCGCTCAAGCGGCGCTATCCGAAACGGCGCTTCGTCTGGCTGATGGGGGCCGACAATCTCGCCCAGCTGCACTTCTGGAAAGACTGGCGGAAGCTGGCCCGGGAGATGCCGATTGCGGTGATCGCCCGCCCCGGCTATGATGCACACGCCCTCGCGAGCCCCGCGATGGCCTGGCTGCGGCGCTACCGGTTGCCCGCGACCTGCTTGAATAACCGGATGGAATGGAGCGCCCCGGCGCTGATCGAACTGCGTTTCGACCCCGATCCGCGCTCGGCAACGGCTTTGCGCCAGGCGGATCCGGACTGGGCCCGCGAAAGCGCCGGCCCGCAACCCCGCGACGCGGTGACGCATTCGCTCATTTCCGATCCCGCAGGCAGGGAAGCTGGATGACGCCAGCCGCACCTGCGTCGGCCATTCCTTGCTTCAGGAGCACACACTGCTGCGATGACTCCAGCGCAGACTGCGCCGGCATCCGCCGGTTCGAAACCCACCCACATGGGTGAGGCCCCTCTTTCCTCCAGTGCCGCGCCCGGCTCGCTTCTCGCGCTCGTGCTCGACAGCCTTGACGAAGACCAGGCGCTCGACGTCGTGTCGATCCCGCTCGAGGGCAAGTCGAGCATTGCCGATTTCATGGTCATCGCCTCGGGCCGCTCGACGCGGCAAGTCGCGGCGATCGCCACGCACCTTGCCGAGCGGCTCAAGAAGGCCCGCCGCGGCTCCCCGAAGATCGAGGGGCTGCCCGCGGCCGATTGGGTGCTGATCGACGCCGGCGATGTGATCGTCCACCTGTTCCGCCCCGAGGTTCGCAGCTTCTACAACCTCGAGCGGATGTGGGGCTTCGGCGACGAACCCGCCGCAGCGGCCGGCAGCGCCTGATCGCTCGCTGAGCGAGCGATGCTGCTCCACGTCATCGCCCGCGGCAAGATCGGCCGCTCGCCCGAGGCGGAACTGGTCGAGCGTTATGCCAAGCGCATCGCCTGGCCGCTCAAGCTGACCGAGCTACCCGATACAGGTGGGCGCATTCCCGAGCCGCAATCGCCTTTTCGCACTGTCCTGCTCGACGAGCGCGGCAAGCAACTATCGTCCGAGGAATTCGCGCGTCAGCTCGAAGCCTGGCGCGACGGCGGCATTCGCGAGACGCGTTTCGTGATCGGCGCGGCTGACGGGCATGGCGAAGCCGGGCGCGACGGGGCCGACCTGCTGCTGGCTTTCGGCGCGGCGACCTGGCCGCACCTGCTCGCCCGGGCGATGCTGATGGAACAGTTATTTCGCGCGACCAGCATCCTTGCCGGGCATCCCTATCATCGGGCAGGGTAGGCTGGTGAAGCGCACGCTGATCCTGCTCCCCGTTCTGGCCCTGCTCGCGGCAAGCGCGGGAGCGGTGCAGGTCTCTTTCGCCGATGACCCGGCCAGGACGCGCGAAGCCTTACGCCAGGCAATGAACGAAGTGCGGATGGCCGAAGCGCGCAGCAAATTGCTCGAAAGCCAGGCTTCGCAGGCGGTCGAGGCGGCCGACAGGACCGCGCGCGAGGCGGCCGCTCTCGCTGCGCGTGTCCAGCAGGCGCAGGCCGGCATCGCTGCCGCCCAGGCGCGCATCAGCCTGATCGACCGCGAGCGCCGTTCGCTGCGCGAGCAGCTCGGCGCCGAGCAACGCCCGGTCGTGCGCCTGACCGCGGCGCTCGAGCAGATCTCGCGGCGGCCGGTGGCGCTGTCGGTGCTGCGGCCCGGCTCGCTGCGCGAGATGGTCTACACCCGGGCCTTGCTGGCCAGCGCAGTACCGGCCGTGCGGCGGCGCACCTGGAACTTGCGCGCCCAGCTTGCCCGCGGCCGCGAGCTGCGCGCGCAGGCGGCGCTCGCCCTTGCCGGGTTGCGCGACGAGACCGCAAACCTCGCCGACCGCCAGCAACAGCTCGCCGAACTGGAGGCCCGCCAGCGCCTCGCCTCGCGCGACGCTAGCGGGAACGCCGCGCGCGAGGGCGAGCGGGCGCTGGCGCTGGCGGAGCAGGCGCGCGACCTCAATTCGCTCGTCGGCAAGCTCGATCGCGTCGGGGCCTTGCGGCGCAAGCTGGCGGCACTGCCGGGCCCGATCCTGCGGCCGGCGCGGCCCGACGAGGCGCACTCGTTCGCCGCGACGCCCACGGCGCCCGCCCAAGGAAGCACCGCCGGCCCGCCTCCCTCGCCCTACTTTCTGCCGGTGGCCGGGCGCACGGTGACGGGGTTCGGGGTCGCCGGAGCGAGCGGCACGAGCAGCGGCCTGACCCTCGTGCCGCGCCCCGGAGCCCAAGTCGTCGCGCCAGCCGGCGGGCGCGTCGCCTTTGCCGGGCCCTATCGCGGTTATGGCCGGATCGTGATCGTCGAGCACGAGGGCGGCTGGACCAGCCTCGTCACCGGCCTCGCGCGGGTCGACGTGCGCGTCGGCGATCGGCTCGTCGGCGGCGCGCCGCTGGGCATTGCCGGGCAGGGCCAGCCGCAAGTGTCGCTCGAGCTGCGGCGAGACAACGAGCCTGTGAACCCACTGCAATACGTCCGCTGAGGTCGCCCAGCTCACGCCTCATCTGGCGTTAACGCCCCTTGCGCGATAGAAGGCGGCTGAAACGCAAGGATTCCCGATGAAGATTGCCGCTTCGCTGCGCGCGCTTGCCCTGGTTACCTCGGTCGCGCTGTTGCCTGCGTCGACAGCCGGTTTCGCCCAGGTCGACAGCCGCCTCTCGCCCGAGTTCGCCAAGTTCTTCGCCGTCTACGAACGGATCAAGGCGAACTACGTCGAACCGGTCGACGACAAGACCCTGATCAAGGGCGCGATCGACGGCATGCTCGCCGCGCTCGACCCGCACTCGTCCTATCTCGAAGGCGCCAGCTTCGACCGGCTGACGACGATGATCGACGGGAACTACCAGGGCCTCGGCATATCGGTGCAACTCGACGATGGCGCGGTGAAAGTCGTCTCGCCGATGAAGGGCAGCCCGGCCGAAAAAGCTGGCATCAAGGCGGGCGACTTCATCACCCATGTCGATGGCAAGCTGATCTATGGCCTCGATATCGATGAAGCGGTCGAGCAGATGCGCGGACCGGCGGGCAGCAAGGTGCGCCTGTCGCTCGTGCGCCAAGGCCGCGACCAGCCTTTCGACGTCACGGTCACGCGTGGGACGATCCAGCTCAAGCCGGTGACTTACGAGCTCAAGGACGGCAATATCGGCTACATCAGCGTCAACGAGTTCAGCCGTGACGTCGGCAATGACGTCAATGGCGCGCTGAAATCTCTCAAGGCCCAGACCAAGGGTCATCTCGGCGGGATCGTGCTCGATTTGCGCGAGAATCCGGGCGGCTCGCTCGACGAGGCGGTAGCGCTTTCGGACCTGTTCCTGACCAATGGCCAGATCGTCTCGCAGCGCGGCCGTAACAAGCGCGACGCGATCTATTATGAAGCCGAAAGCGTGTTTCCCGGCGATGCCGCGGCGGGCATCCCGCTGATCGTGCTGATCGACGCCGGCACCGCTTCGGCGAGCGAGATCGTCGCCGGCGCGCTGCAGGACCAGCACCGCGCCTTGATCATGGGTGAGCGCAGCTTCGGCAAGGGCAGCGTCCAGTCGCTGTTGCCGCTGACCAAGGACAGCGCCTTGAAGCTCACAACTGCGCGTTATTACACGCCCTCGGGCCGCTCGGTGCAGGAAGGTGGCATCCAGCCGGATGTCCGCGTGCCGCAGCTGAGCGATCCGGACGAAGCGTTGCGAATGAAATACGCCTACCGCGAGAGCGACTTGAAGCGCCACCTGGTCAACGAGGCGGCGCTCAAGGACGACGATCTCGAAAGCGATACCAAGGCCGATCCGCGCTTCACGGAGAGCGCCGACCAGCTGAAGAAGGAAGGCATCGACGACTTCCAGCTGCACTACGCGCTGCAGACGCTGGAGCGTTCCGCCAATATCCGCACCGCGCGGCGCTGAGATGGCGCAAGGCATGACGGCGTTGGACAAGCTTGCCCAGCGGCTCGCGATCGGCGTTCCGGCGCTGCTGCTCGGCGGGGCTTACCTCTCGCAATACGGCTTCGGGCTGTTCCCGTGCGAGATGTGCTGGTGGCAACGCTACGCCCATTTCGCGGCCTTGGCGCTGGCGCTCGTTTCGACTTTCGCCGCGTCCAAGCGGCTGTGGATTGGGCTCGCCGGCGTGGCGATTCTCGTCGCCGGTCTGCTCGGCGCGTATCACGCGGGAGTCGAATACCACTGGTGGGAAGGGCTCACGACCTGCAGCAGCACGGCGGCCGGTAGTTCGCTGGAAGATATCCTCAACGCGCCGCTGATCCGCTGCGACCAGCCGCAATGGACGCTGTTCGGGATCTCGCTCGCGGGCTTCAATTTCCTTTTTTCGACGATCGCCGCGGTCGTCATCCTCGTGTTGCTGGGACGGCGCGAGCAAGGAGCGAAGGCGTGAGCAAGGATCGCTCGGCTATGATCCGCGTCGACCAGGCCGGCGAATACGGCGCGACGCGCATTTACGCCGGGCAACTGGCCGTGATGGGCGATCGCGCTCCGCACTCGCCCGACATACGCGCCATGGCCGAGCAGGAAGCGGCGCACCTCGCCAAGTTCGATGCGCTCGTCGCCCGGCGCGGAACCCGGCCGACGGCGCTGCAGCCGTTCTGGTCGGCCGCAGGCTACGCGCTTGGCGCGGCGACGGCGATGATCGGGCCCGAGGCGGCGATGGCCTGCACCGCGGCAATCGAAGAAGAGATCGACCGGCATTACACCCGCCAGCTCGCCGAGCTCGACAGCGATGGCGACGATCCGGAGCTTGCCCGGATGATCGGCGAGTTCCGCGACGACGAGCGCGAGCATCGCGATACAGCCCTGAGGCTAGGTGCGGAACGGGCGCCGGGCTTCCCTTTGCTGTCGGCGGCGATCCGCCTCGGCTGCCGTGCGGCGATCCGCCTTTCCGAGAAGATTTGACGGGGAACAACGCGACGGCGCAAAACGCTTCATTAGGAGTTCACCCAATGGCGGCTCCATGGGCAGCGTGCCACACGCGGGGCCGCACCAAAGGATAAAGACGATGAAACGCTTGGCACTCATCTCACTTGCCGCCTGCGCCATCGGGCTCGCGGCACCCGTTGCCGCACAGGACGCTTCGGCCTCGCAAGGCCCGCCCGAGCCCAAGGTCAACCAGCTGATCGTTTACGGCGAGGACAAGTGTCCCGAATCGACCGGCAACGAGATCACCGTCTGCGCCCGGCTCGACGAGAGCGAGCGCTATCGCATTCCCGAATCGCTGCGCTCGCTCGAAGGGCCGCAGAACGAAGCCTGGGCCAACAAGGTGAAATCGTTCGAGGCGGTAGGTAACTTCGGCCCGCTGTCGTGCACCCCGGTCGGCGCGGGTGGCGAGCTCGGCTGCACCGCCAAGATGATCGAGGCGGCCTACGCGGAGAAGCGCCAAGTCGCCGCGACCAACCTGCACATGGCCGAGCTGGTTGCCCAGGCGCGCCAGCAGCGCCTGTCGACGCTCAATGCCGATTCTGCCGCGACACAGGCCCGCGTCGAGGCGATCGAAAAGGAACGCGCGCGGCTTTTGGCTCAAGGCGTGGCGCCGGCGGAAGCCGCCGCGCGGGCAGAGCAAGCCGTGGCGCAGGGACAGCCCCCGGCGAAGCCGTAACAGCGTAAGCAGGCGATTAAGGAAATTGGGCTAGGCCGCGCGGATGAGCGGCCGCAAGCGCATCCTCACGGTTTTCGGTACCCGGCCGGAAGCGATCAAGTTGTTCCCGCTGGTCCATGCTCTGGCTGCGGACGCCCGCTTCGAGAGCCGGGTCTGCGTGAGCGCGCAGCACCGTACGATGCTCGATCAGGTGCTCGAGATCGCCGGGATCGTGCCGAATCATGACCTCGACCTGATGAAGGCCGGCCAGTCGCTCGATTCGCTCACGGCCGCGCTGCTCATCGCGCTCGGCAAGGTGATGGACGAGGAGCGGCCCGACTGGGTGGTCGTACAGGGCGATACCGCTACCGCGATGACCGCGGCGATCGCCGGTTACTACCGCAAGATCCCCGTCGCCCACGTCGAGGCGGGCTTGCGCAGCGGCAATATCCATCATCCCTGGCCCGAGGAGGTCAACCGCAAGGTCATTGGCGCGATCGCCGCGCTGCATTGCGCGCCGACCGCGACCGCCGCCGAAGCGCTGCAGCGCGAGAACGTCGATCCGGCAACAATACACGTAACAGGCAACACGGTGATCGACGCGCTTCGCTGGGTAACCGCGCGCATCGCCGCGCGGCCGGAGCTCGCCTCGGGCCTCGCGGCCCTCGAAACGCGCTTCGCCGGCAAGCGCATCATCGGCGTCACCAGCCACCGGCGCGAGAACTTCGGCGACGGGATGGAAGGCATTGCCGAGGCGATCCGCCGCCTCTCCGAACGCCCTGACGTGGCGATGATCTTTCCCGTCCACCTCAATCCCAACGTCCTCGCGGTCATGAACGAACGGCTCGGCGGCTTGAGCAACGTCGCGCTGATCGAACCGCT
>DATIQN010000045.1:0-4902 GCA_035470785.1 Croceibacterium sp.
CGGCGGGGCTGCTGTGCCGTCCATATCCTCAGCTAATGGTGCTGGAGCGCACCGACGATCCTTGGGTTCGTCGCTGACAATGCTCCCCATCGGGTCGCCTGAACAGCGCTTCAAGAAAACGCTTTCCTGCAGAGAACATTACGTGAACATATAGCCGCCTTCACGACTCGGAGGCAGTCATGTTCATCCTCGACCCCGCCGCGGTTTTGGCGATCGCCGCGCTCGTAACCGCACTCTCAAGCCTAGTGTGGTCGGCGAGGCGAAGGCCGTGAGCACCAAGCACCTCAACTCAATCGCCGACCACCGTCGGCATGGCTTCAAATTGCGTATCGAATGCACCTGCGGCCGGGTAAGAGTGATCGAGCCCGGCGACCTGATGGTCGCGCTCGGCAGACGCAGGAACAGCTCACGGCAGATGCAGCTCCCGATCCCTCGCCTGAAGTGCTTCGAGTGTAACGGCCGACCGAGATACGGGGGGTTGGTCTGAGCGATCCAAAGTTCAAAGTTCTCCTATGATTGTTCATGAATTACGGGCGTTTTGCGTTTGCCATACACGGAGGATCGAGTTTTTTGGCGGAATTGCGCCATTCTCGGCCGAGGGAAAGGACTCAGCCAAGTTCAAAGAATGAACTTCTTGGCCTCGGCCATCCGGAGCTACGGTCGAGCAATTGCCAGAGCCTTACCGGCGCAAGGGATCATGATGCTCTGACAACGTTGGCGGCAAGGGAGATAGGCGGCCCGGTTGCCCTCACGCCAATAGGCCTGTCACGCAGCGTGTCACAGTAAGTGTCACAGTAGTCATCACGGAAACCGCAGAAATCTGCGGCTGGTGGAGATTGGTCGGGGAGACAGGATTCGAACCTGCGACCCTCTGCTCCCAAAGCAGATGCGCTACCAGGCTGCGCCACTCCCCGACCCTTGCTCGGCACGCTGCGGTGGTGGGCCCGGCAGGATTCGAACCTACGACCTAGCCGTTATGAGCGGCCAGCTCTAACCGCTGAGCTACAGGCCCCGACCCGCGTGTGCGCGCCGCGCGGTAGCCTTCGCGCGAGGCGATGGCAAGCGGCGCTAGCGAACCACTGCTTCCATAATATCGGCGACCGTGGCCGGCTTGACGCCGCGGGTCTCGCAATAGGCGAACACCCGCCGCCACCATTCGTAAAGCGCGTCGAGATCCTCGTCGGTGCGCACGTAGGGCGTGTGCCCGGGGCGCAGCGAGGGGCTGTGGAACGAAAAGACCAGCACAGGCAGTCCGTCGTCGATCGCCATGTCGATGCCGCGGATGGCCTCGTCGACGCTGACGCCTTCGGGGGTGAGCGGAATGCGTTCAAGCAACCCCAGGTATGACAACAGGCCGCCGAACTGCGGCGCTCGCCACAGGCGCGGATAGATCCACCCGCCCTGCCGGCGCAGCATGCCCCAGAACATCGTGGTCAACGGCAGTTCGAGCACACGGTGCTCTTCGTCGAGCCAGTAGGGCTCGAGCGGGTGGCGGCGATAGTCGGGCCCGCCGCCGGCCGAATAGGTGAACTTCGCGCGCACCGAGGTGTCGATCGCGATGCCGTTTTGCACGAGCACGTCGACGGTGTTAGGGCCGGTGCCATAGCGGCCGGCGCGATAGATCAGCGGCACGGCGCCGAACTTGTTCTCGATCATGTCGCGAAGGTTCTTGAACTTGGCGCCTTCGAGCTCGGCCGGCAGGTTGCCGGCAAACGAGTTGTGCAGTGTCAGTTCCTCGTCGAACGGCGGGTTGACCCAGGGATGCAGCTGCACGCCCACTTCCGCGCGACCCGCTGCGATTGCCGGACGCAGGATGTCTGCGGCCAGCGTCGAAGTCGCGATCGGCCAATCGACCAGGTAGATCGGAACGATTTCCTCGCCCTCGCAGAACTCCTGGAAATTCGCCAGTCGGGGAATATGGTCGAGCCCGTGTCCTTCGCGCACCAGCGGCTTCGACCAGTCGAACTCCTCTTCAGTATCGACGGTGACGATGAAGCGGCAACCGAAGCCGGGCGCGAACCGCGCCTTGCGGCTGGGCGATGGCGGATCGGGAATTGCCGACATCGCCGCTTCCCTTCAGCGATTGCGACCCGGCGGCCGATGCGCCGCCCTTGTCACTCTGGCTATGGTCGGGCGCGGCACCGGTCAAGGCGGCGAGCGACAGCACGAGCGTTTCTCCCCGGCGTTCGAGCGAGCCGCCTGCCGCCTCGGCCTCCGCGCGGGCCAGACGCAGCGAGAAGCCGATGCCGAACATGCCGGCGGTCAGCGCCGGAGTGTCGCCGCGCGGGGCGACCTCGAACGGGTCCTCCTCGTCGCCAAGCGCGGCCGGAAGCTCTGTTTCAAGCTCGATGCCCTGGTCCCCGCCGCGCAGCGAAAGCTCGACGACTTCGCCCGGCGCGAGCGACCCGGCGAGCGACGCCAGCAGCCGCCAGGCGAGAAGGGCGCTGTCCTCCTGCCCCAGGCCGACCGTGAAGGCCTCGCCCGAAGTGAGCAAGCGCAAATGCGCGCTGCGCGGGCGAGTCACGCCTTCGAGGCGGCGGACGGTCGTTTCGACCACCACGCGGAAGTTGCAGCCGTCGCTCGAGAGCGCGAGCGCACCGCTCTCGAGCCGGGCAAAGCGGTCGATCTCGTCGAACCCTGCGAGCAGCCGTGCGGCGTCGACCCCGATCCCGCCGGCGAGCGCGCGGTAGGTGTTGGGCGCCGGGCCGAACAGTTGCTGCTGGATGATCTCGGCAAAGCCCTGGATCGCGTTCACCGGGGTGCGCAGCTCGTGCAGCACCTGGCGCATCCGGTCGCCGGGGCTGTCGGGACGTGTGTCGCGGGCGTCAGCCAGCGGGCGCCGCATTCGCCCCACATGGCCGCGAAACGTGCCGGTCTGGCTGTCGAAGCGCGGCGTTGCGTCAAGGCGCCAGGCGCCGGCGATCGACTCGGCGCCGGGCAAGTCGACATGGCCCCCGCGGATCGTGCCGCGGCGGCGCATTGCGGCTTGTAAGGACGCGTCACACACGCCGCTGCCGGCGCCAGTCAGGTGCAGGCCGACGAGCAGCGGGGCGACGTGGGGATCGGCCCAATCGATCTGGCCGCTCGGATCGGTCGAGAAATCGAAGCTGTCGGCCGGTGCGCCCTCGGCCATCACCTCGCCGATGTCGAGCGGCAGGCGCGGAGAGACCGCCGCGCTGCCGCGGCGCGCCTTCTGGAACGCCTCGATCCGGCGAACGAGCGCGCCGATGCCGCCGTTGGGCGCGCTCTCGATCGCGGGTGTCGCCGGTGACGGCGCGGTGGGCAGTGAGCCTTCGGGCCGCGGCAGCACCAGGTCGCGCACGCCGAGACGGGCGAGCATGCGGCGCGCGGGTTCGGGCAAGTCGCGGCGGTGGCGCAGGAAGCCACGCGCGGTCATCGGCAAGTCGGGTATCAGTTCGAGCCATTCCCTCTCGCGCAGCCGCGCCGCGGCCATCGCCGCCGCAGCGACTTGCGGCTCTGCCAGCGCGAGCTGGGCGACGAGCCGGGCGTTGCGCAGGCGCAGGCCGGGCTCACGCAGAATCCGCGATTGCTCGGTGGCGGGGAATGTGTCGGAGATCTCCTCAAGGCGGGCGTAAGCCGCCGCGATCAGTGGCCCGTTGGCGCCCGGCGGCGTGCTGCCGAGCAGGTCGAGCAACTGGCGGAACTGCGTGCGCGCCGCGCGCTCGCCCGCAGCGCCGGAGCGCAGCACGGTGGCAAGGCGGTCGTCGAACTGCATCGGGTCTCCGGCACTCGCGCGATCGGGCGCAGGGATACGAGCGCGAGCTTGCTCTTTAGCGAGTCCGACGGGGGGCGGAATTGGAAGCTGGCCACCGTTGCAAACCGGGACAATTGCTTCCATCAATAATAATGTTACCTAGGGCGCGGTGGTTTTGTCGCTTAGTTGCGAATCGAGGCTGGCTGGCGGGTTAGGGGGAGCAGCGGAAGAACTATGGCATCGCTGGATTCAATCGATCGACGGCTGCTCGCCGAATTGCAGGCCGAGGGCCGTGTCACCAACGTTGAGCTTGCACAACGCGTCGGCCTCACCGCGCCGCCTTGCCTAAGGCGGGTTCGCGCGCTCGAGGAAGCGGGCGTCATCAAGGGCTATCATGCCGAACTCGACGCCTCGAAGCTGGGCTTTGCGATCACCGTATTCGCGATGGTCAGCCTTAAGAGCCAGGCCGAAGAGGACTTGCGGGCGTTCGAAGCCCACGTGCAGACGCTGCCCGAAGTGCGCGAGTGCCACATGCTCAACGGCGAGATCGACTTCATCCTCAAGATCGTCAGTCAGGACCTGCAGAGCTTCCAGGAGCTGCTGACCAGCAAGCTGACCCCGGCGCCCAATGTCGCGAGCGTGAAGACCTCGCTGACGATCCGCACCGCCAAGAACGAGCCGGGCGTGCCGCTGGAGTGAGCGCGACGCCTAAACGCCGCGCTGCGCCATCCAGTCCTCGAGCCACTTGATCGAATAATCGCCGTTCAGGATGTCCGGCTCCTCGAGCAGCGCGCAGTGCAGCGGGATCGAGGTCTTCACCCCGTCGACGACCATTTCCTCGAGCGCGCGCTTGAGGCGCATGATGCAGCCTTCGCGGGTGCGGCCGTAGACGATCAGCTTGGCGATCATTGAATCGTAATACGGCGGGATGCGGTAGCCTGCGTAGAGCCCGGAATCGACGCGCACGTGCATGCCGCCGGGCGCGTGGTAGGCGGTCACCAGGCCGGGCGAGGGGGCGAAGGTCCACGGGTCCTCGGCGTTGATCCGGCACTCGATCGCGTGGCCGCGGCGAACGATGTCGCGCTGGCGAAACCGCAGCTTGTGGCCGGCAGCCACCCGGATCTGTTCCTGCACGATGTCGATGCCGGTGATGAACTCGGTCACCGGGTGCTCGACCTGAATGCGGG
>DATIQN010000046.1:0-3014 GCA_035470785.1 Croceibacterium sp.
ACGGTCGAGTTCACCAACGACGACCCGCGCGCCGCCGCCGGCGACGCCGATCGCAAGGCCCGGGCGCATGACGAACTCAAGCGTTGGCTGGCGGGCGACCACACCTCGAACAACACTTTCCGCCACGCCGAAGCGGCTTAGCAACGCCGTAACAGTTCCGTCACCCCAGCCTCCGAGCCGGGGTCCCGCTTCCTCGCCGACGCTGCACAATGGCAGCGGGATCCCGGATCCAGTCCGGGATGACGAATGAGGGGCAATTGTTTTCGAGAGGTCTTCCAATGCCGCAGCTTCCCCTGCTCCCCACCTCGCTCGTCGGCTCTTACGCCCAGCCCGACTGGCTGATCGACCGCAAGGCGCTGTCGGGCATCTTTCCGCCGCGCACCCGCATGAAGGGCCTGTGGCGCGTGCCCGATGAGTACCTCGAGCAGGCGTGGGACGACGCGACGGTCTACGCCATCGCCGAGCAGGAGCGCGCCGGGCTCGACATCATCACCGACGGCGAGATGCGGCGCGAGAGCTATTCGAACCGCTTCGCCACAGCGCTCGACGGCGTCGACCTCGACAACCACGGCACCGCGCTCGACCGCAGCGGCGAACCGGTGCCCGTCCCGCGCGTGACCGGCCCGATCAAGCGCCGCCACGCGGTGCAGGTGCGCGACGTGCAGTTCCTGCGCGAGCACGCCAGCCCCGACAAGGCGATCAAGATCACCGTGCCCGGCCCGTTCACGATGAGCCAGCAGGCGCAGGACGATTACTACAACGATCCCGAGGCGCTCGCCGTGGCCTATGCCGCCGCGGTGAACGAGGAGATCAAGGATCTGTTCGCCGCCGGCGCCGATGTGGTCCAGCTCGACGAGCCATACATGCAGGCGCGGCCCGACAAGGCGCGGATGTATGGCCTCAAGGCCCTCGAACGCGCGCTCGAGGGCGTCAAGGGCACGACCGCGCTGCACATCTGCTTCGGCTATGCGCACCTGATCCACGAGCGGCCCGAGGGATACAACTTCCTGCCCGAGCTGGCTTCGAGCGACGTGCAGCAGATCTCGATCGAGACCGCGCAGTCGAACCTCGACACCACGGTGCTCGAAACGCTGCCAGGCAAGACGATCATCCTTGGCGTGCTAGACTTGTCGACCCACGCGGTCGAGGAGCCCGAGACGGTCGCCGCGCGGATTCGCAAGGCGCTGCCGCACGTGCCGGTCGAGAAGATCATCGTCGCGCCCGATTGCGGGCTCAAGTACCTCCCGCGCGAGGTCGCCTTCGGCAAGATGAAGGCGATGGCTGAGGGGGCGAGGATCGTCCGCGCCGAGCTGACATAATGGCGTTCAAGACCACGCACACCGGCAGCCTGCCGCGGCCGGACTACCTGCTCGAGCTGATGTTCGCCCGCGAGGGCGGCGAGACGGTCGACGAGGTGAAGCTCGACGCGGCGATCGAAAGCGCCACCGCCTACGTGGTCGGGCGGCAGCGGCAGGCGGGCATCTCGGTGATCAACGACGGCGAGATGTCGAAGCCGAGCTACGCGACCTACATCAAGCACCGCCTGTCGGGCTTCGGCGGCGAGGCCGGGCAGTACGAGTTCCAGGACCTCGAGGAGTTCCCCGGCGCCAAGGCGCAGGTGTTCGGCAACAAGGGGCGTTCGAAACGCAGCGCACCGGCGTGCACCGCGCCGATCGAAGTGATCGACATGGACGCCCCGCGCGAGGATGCCGAACGGCTCCAGCGCCTCGCCGGCGGGCACGAGACGTTCATGTCGGCCGCGTCGCCCGGGGTGACCGCGCTGTTCTTTCCCAATCAGTACTATCCCGACGATGAAGCCTACGTCTTCGCGCTCGCCGAAGGACTACGCCATGAATACGAGACCATCGCCGCGGCGGGGATCACGCTGCAGGTCGATTGCCCGGACCTCGCCATGGGCCGCCACGTGCAGTTCACCCAGCTGTCGCTCGAGGATTTCCGCAAGCGCATCGGGATGAACGTCGCCGCGCTCAACCACGCGCTGCGCAACATTCCCGCCGAGCAGCTGCGGATGCACTTGTGCTGGGGCAACTATCCCGGCCCGCACCACTGCGACGTGGCGCTGGGCGAGATCGCCGACATCGTCTGGAGCGCCAAGCCGCAGACCGTGCTGCTCGAGGGCGCCAACCCGCGCCACGCGCACGAGTTCGCCTATTTCGACCAGCACCCCCTGCCCGAGGGCAAGGTGCTGTGCCCGGGCATGATCGAGCCGCAGAGCCCGTACATCGAGCATCCCGAGCTGATCGCCCAGCGAATCGGCCGCTACGCTGACCTGCTCGGGCGCGAGCGGGTGATGGCCGGGGTCGACTGTGGTTTTTCGGTCCACGCGGGCAGCAACAGCCTCGATCCCGAGATCGTCTGGGCCAAGCTCGCCGCGCTTTCAGAAGGCGCCGCGCTGGCGAGCGCGCGGTACTTCTAGGAGGCGCTCACCTAAGCCGTTCCAGAGCGCGCCGATCTGTGGCAATAATGGGTCATCACCGTTGGATTTCCTGAGGGAGAGGGGTCATGCGGAACTTGCTCATCAATACCGCCGCGCTCGCGGCCATCGCTTCGGCGCCGGCCGCCGCTGACGACATCGCCTGCCCGCGCAAGATCACGCCGGAGCTGGCAACCTCGCTCGGCGATCCCGTCGGGTGGCTTGGGGTGGGACAGACCGTCCATGCGCCGGCTGGTCTCACGATGCTCGGGCAACCCGTTAGCTATGTGCTCGCCATACGTGCCGGTGCCGATGCGGCGGCCCCGATCACAGAGCTCGACTTCCGCCTCCAAGGCATGACGAAGCCCTATGGCAGCCGTTTCGAGATCAATCTGCGCAAGGCATTCGAGAAGAGCTTTTCGGGTTCGGACTGCGCCAGCCCCCAAGGCTCTTGCGTTGTCGATTTCAAGGCGAGCGGCGCCGGAGATTTCGCCGGAGCTGAACTGAGCGAGGGCAACATCTCGATGCCGAAAGAAGCCCACGGCGACGGCCTCGGACCGGTCAAGGCTGATTACAACCT
>DATIQN010000047.1:0-26485 GCA_035470785.1 Croceibacterium sp.
TGGCATCCTGCTCACCGCCGCCTTCTGGGCCGCGATCATCTACTACTAGGAGACATGCGCATGGGTGACGGAACCGAACTCGGCCGAGTGCGCGGCCTTGGCCCCGCGCATGAGGGCGAGGAAGCCTGGATGCAGCAGCGCATGACCGCGGTCGGCAATCTGTTGCTGGTCGGCTTTCTTGCGTTCTCGCTCGTCCTGCTGCCCGACCTCAGCTATGGCAGCGTGGCGGGCTGGCTTAAGCACCCGCTGCCGACCGTGGCGATGGCGCTGCTGGTGATCAACGTCTTCTGGCATGCCCGGCTGGGGCTGAGCGAGCTGATCGGTGATTACGTCCACGACGCCGGCAACAAGTTCGCCGCGTTGCTACTGGTCAGGTTCGCCACCATCGCTGGCACGGCCTTCGGGCTCTACTTCATCGCCCGCATCGCGTTCGGAGGCGCACCCGCCTGATGGCCGACACTTCTACGTCGCAGCCCGCCTACAAGATCGTCGACCATACCTATGATGTCGTCGTGGTCGGCGCGGGCGGTTCGGGCCTGCGCGCCACGATGGGCAGCGCCGAGGCCGGGCTCAAGACCGCGTGCATCACCAAGGTCTTCCCGACGCGCAGCCACACCGTTGCCGCGCAGGGCGGCATAGCCGCCTCGCTCGGCAACAACACGCCCGACCACTGGCAGTGGCACATGTACGATACCGTCAAGGGCTCTGACTGGCTCGGCGACCAGGACGCGATCGAGTACATGGTCCGCGAGGCGCCGCAGGCCGTCTACGAGCTCGAGCACGCTGGCGTGCCGTTCAGCCGCAACGACAACGGCACGATCTACCAGCGCCCGTTCGGCGGCCACATGCAGAATATGGGCGCGGGCCCGCCGGTGCAGCGCACTTGCGCCGCGGCCGACCGCACCGGCCACGCGATGCTCCACGCGCTTTATCAGCAGAGCCTGAAGTACGACGCCGACTTCTTCATCGAATACTTCGCGATCGACCTGATAATGCAGGGCGGCAAATGCGTCGGCGTGATCGCGCTGTGCTTCGACGACGGCTCGATCCACCGCTTCCGCGCGCACGCGGTAGTGCTGGCTACCGGCGGCTACGGCCGGACCTATTTCACCTGCACCAGCGCACACACTTGCACCGGTGACGGTGGCGGGATGGTCCTGCGCGCCGGGCTCCCGCTGCAGGACATGGAGTTCGTCCAGTTTCACCCAACCGGTATCTACGGCGCCGGCGTGCTGATCACCGAAGGCGCGCGGGGCGAGGGCGGCTACCTGACCAACTCCGAGGGCGAGCGCTTCATGGAGCGCTACGCGCCGAGCGCGAAGGACCTCGCCAGCCGCGACGTCGTCAGCCGCTCGATGGCCCTGGAGATCCGCGAGGGGCGCGGCGTGGGTCCGCACAAGGACCACATCTGGCTTCACCTCGATCACATCGATCCCAAGGTGCTCCACGAACGACTCCCGGGGATCACCGAGAGCGGCAAGATCTTTGCCGGCGTCGACTTGACCCGACAGCCGCTGCCGGTGGTGCCGACCGTGCATTACAACATGGGCGGCATCCCGACGAACTATCACGGTGAGGTGGTCACCATCAGCGCCGACGGCGATCCGGAGACGGTCGTTCAGGGGCTATTCGCGGTCGGCGAGGCGGCGTGCGTTTCGGTCCACGGGGCCAACCGTCTCGGCTCGAACTCGCTGATCGACCTCGTCGTGTTCGGTCGCGCGACCGGACATCGGCTGAAGGAGTTGCTCAAGCCCAACGCGCCGCACGAGGAGCTGACCAAGGACAGCGCCGACTTCGCGCTCGGCCGCCTCGACCATTTCCGCCAGGCCAAGGGCGGAACCCCTACTGCCGCGATCCGCACGTCGATGCAGCGCGCGATGAGCGCGCACGCGGCGGTGTTCCGCACCGACGAGTTGATGGCCAAAGGCATGCAGAAGCTCGGCGAGATCTATGCCTCGATGCACGATATCTCAGTGACTGACCGCTCGCTGATCTGGAACAGCGACCTGGTCGAAACGCTCGAGCTGGACAACCTGATCTCGCAGGCGATCGTGACGATGCATTCGGCCCACAACCGCAAGGAATCGCGCGGCGCCCACGCCCACGAGGACTACCCCGAGCGCGACGACAAGAACTGGATGAAGCACACCGCCAGCTGGTTCACCGGCTGGGGCGGCACCGGCGGCGACGTGAAAATCGATTACCGCCCGGTGCACGAATACACGCTGACCGACGACATCAAGTACATCGAACCGAAGAAGCGGGTGTACTAAGAACCTACGGGATTGCGCATCGGGACGGGAGTTGCCCATGCGAATTGTTGCGCTTTTCGCGGTCGCGCTCGCCGCCTTGGCCTGCTCGAGGCCGGCCCTGGCCGAAGCCCGGCCCGCCGATCTCGTCGGCACCTACAACGGCAGCCAGATGGAAGTCGGCACCGGACTGCGGCTCGAGGCGAACGGGCGGTACGAGTATTATCTGAGCTACGGTGCGCTCGACGAAATGTCGGAAGGGACGTGGGCCGCAGATGGCGACGCGATCGTCCTGACGAGCGACAAGTACAAGCCGCCGGCGTTCGAGTTGATCGGCAGCAAGCCCGGGGCGGGCCCCACCTTGGATCTCAGCCTCGACGTGCCAAAAGGCCTGGAACTCCAGTACTTTTCGGCGCTTTTCCTTCGGCCAGATCATACGGCAAGCGAGAAGCAGTTCGACGACGGGCCGCTGCATATCCCTCTCACCGGCGTCAATCACCCGACAGGTTTCCTCCTCGGGCTCGAGGTCTTCGACGTGATGTCGGAGCCCTACGACATCCCGCCGAACACCCGTTCGATGCACTTCCACTTCGTGCCCAACGACCTCGGCAAGGTCGCCTTCGATCACAAGCGCCTGCCGCGCGACGGCGAGGCTTTCGTGCTCGAGCGCTTCGGCCGCACGCTGAAGTTTCGAAAGGAAAAGCCCGGCACCGACGATGGAAGCGACGAGGGACAGGGAACCGATGAAAAATAGCCTTGGCACCGCGCGCCTTGCGGCGCGTTAAGCACGTCATGGCGACCACAGTCGAAAAGAAAGCCGTCAAGGCGCAGGAGAAGCTGGCCGACAGCGCCGAAACGCTGAAGGGCACCGCCGGGACGATGGCCGACAGCGCGAAAACGCTGAAGGGTTCGGCGAACACGGTCGCGCGGAGCGCGCAGACCTTGGTCGGCAGCGCCGATACGATGGTCAGCAGCACGGTCGCGCAGGAGAGCAGCGCGGACCGCCGAACTAAGCTCGCCGCCGATCGCACGCTCCTTGCCGTCGAACGGACTTATGCCGCGTGGATGCGCACCGGGCTCGCGGCGCTGGCTGCTAGCATCGGCGCCAAGGCCCTGCTCGACAAACTGGTGCCCGACTGGCTCGTCATCTCGGCGTCGATCGTCCTGCTGATCTTCGCCGAGTTCTGCTTTATCGCCGGGGTCTGGCGCGAGCTCACCGGGAAGGAACGCCCCGAGCCCGACGCGCGCCAGTTGCCGCCGTGGCTGCTGGTCTTCTTCAACGGGTTCCTCGTTCTGCTCGGTCTCGCCGTGCTGGTGGGCATTCTGACGCGATGACTTTCGAACAGGGGTTGTCCTTCGCGATCGTCGGCTCGGCGGTGGCACTGTTTGCCTCAGGGCGCTTCCGCTACGATGCGATCTCGCTCGGCGCGCTTATGGTGGCAGTTCTCACGGGCGTGGTCGACGAGAAGCACGCGTTCAGCGGCTTCACCAGCGACGTGGTCATCGTCATCGCCGGGGCGCTGGTGCTTTCGGCGGGTATCGCCCGGTCGGGCGTGATCGAGCCGATCGTCGCGCCGCTCGTGAAGCGGTTGCGGACTCCGCAAACGCAAGTTCCCGTGGTCGCCGGGATGACTGGCCTGTTCGCGATGATCAACAAGAACGTCGGCGCGCTTGCTGCGTTGATGCCCGTGGCAATCCGTCTCGGGCGCTCGGAGAAAAGCTCGCCTTCGCTGCTGCTCATGCCGATGTCGTTCATGGCGCTGCTCGGCGGGCTGGTTACCCTGGTCGGCACCTCGACCAACATCATTGTCAGCCAGGTCCGCGAGGACACCCTCGGCAAACCGTTCGCGATGTTCGATTTCACGCCCGTCGGTCTGGGGCTGTCCCTGGCTGGCTTCGTGTTCCTCAGCTTCGGCTGGCGACTGCTGCCGCGCGACCGCGCACCCCGGGCGGCGATGGAAGATGCCCACGCCGCCGTGCAGTACGCGATGGAAGCGAATATCCCGGACAATTGGCCGGAATCGCTGGCGACGCTGGCCGACC
The DNA here is from genome assembly GCA_035470785.1 of Croceibacterium sp. Taxonomy (GTDB): domain Bacteria; phylum Pseudomonadota; class Alphaproteobacteria; order Sphingomonadales; family Sphingomonadaceae; genus Croceibacterium_B. The sequence continues at coordinate 4,293 of DATIQN010000047.1, forward strand.
TCAAGCTGACCGATCGCAACGTTCAATTGACCGGCTTGATCGGTCCCGGAGGCAACCGTCGCCCGGTCGACCCGTCGACTCGCCTCGTGCCCGGCATGGTCCTGCAGCTCAAGGGCGAGGAGGAGGCACTCGGTATCCTGTTCCAGCAGCTTCCGCTGGCCCAGGTGCGCGAAAATGCGCCGGTCAAGACCGAGGAGGCGAGCGAAGAGCTGCGTTCCATCGAAGCGGTGGTCGAGGCGCGCTCGCCGCTGATCGGCCTTTCCGCCGGCATGCTCTATCTCCAGCGCACATTCGGCGCCAAGCTGCTCGCCGTCAGCCGTCAGGGCGAGCCATTACGCGAGAGGCTTTCGGAAGTTCGCTTCCAGCCGGGCGACTTGGTGGTGATCCAGGCGGGTGAGGGCGCTCTTGCCGGGGTGCTACAGGAGCTCGGATTGTTGCCGCTGGCCGAGCGGGCCGTGACCATCGGCACGCGGCGGGCGCGCTACGGCCCGATCGTGTTGCTCGCCGTGGCGATTACGCTGGTGGCGCTGAAGGTCCTGACCGTGGCAGTGGCCTTCTTCGCTGCCGCCGTGCTCGTCATCGCTATCGGATCGTTGTCGATGCGCGAGGCTTATCGCGCGCTCGAACCCGAAGTGCTGGTGCTCATCGGCACGCTGACTCCGATCAGCGAGGCGATCCACGCCAATGGCGGCACCGCGCTCATCGCGCACGGCTTGGCGTCGCTGTTGACTGGTTCTTATCCGATTGTTGTCCTCGGCGGGATCATGCTCGCGTCGATGCTCTGCGCTCCGTTTCTGCACAACGCGCCGACTGTGCTGATCCTGGCGCCGATCGCGGTCGGCCTCGCGCAGCGGCTCGGGCTCAATCCCGACGCGATGCTGATGGCAGTGGCGACCGGCGCGGGATGCGATTTCCTCACCCCCATCGGCCACCAATGCAACACTCTTGTGCGCGGGCCGGGAGGCTACCGCTTCGGTGACTACGCGCGGCTTGGCTTGCCGCTGTCGTTCATCGTTATCCTGCTCGGGACCCCATTGATCGCATGGGTCTGGGGCCTGCGCGCGGGCTAGTCCGCCTTCGCCGCTCGCCGGGCGTGAACGATGGTCATCGGTACGGCGAGCATCTGGCCTTTCATCCAGCCTTCGCCTTTGTCAGGATCTGTCGGGGCGGCGAAGATTTTGAGCACGACATCCATCCCCGAGACGACATGGCCGAACGCCGCGAAGCCCGCGCGCGCGTCGTCGGTCTCGCCCTTGGGGTCGGCGTCGAGCGAGGGCTGGGCGGAGACCATGATCGAAAAGTCGCCTGTCGCGGTTCCGGGAGCGTAGCGTGCCATCGAGATCGCCCCGGCGACATGGCTAAGGCCGGTCTGGCTGGTCGGCTCGTGCGCAATCGGCGGCAGGAGGCGTTTGGGATCGTATTGGGTACCACCTTGGATGAGTCCGTTAGGCTGCGGGCCCCAGGCGAGCCGCATCGCGCGGTAGAACACCGTGCCGTCGAGGCGATGCTCGTCGACATAGCGCAGGAAGTTGGCGGCGGTTATCGGCGCGCGTTCGGTCTCGATTGCGAGCGTTATGTCGCCCAGCGTTGTTTCGAGGACGACCAGGTCGGTTCGTGGCGGCGCGGGCGTGACTTGCGCGGTGGCGGGGGCGGTGAGCGCAAGCGAGAGGGCGGCGGCGAATCGTTTGAACATCGCGCCACCATGACAGGCAATGGCGCGAAGGGTTAGGCTGCTGCTGCCATTCGTTCGAGCCGGTCGACGAAGGCTCCGCGATCGGGCACGAGGTCGCTCAGGCGAAACTGATCGAGGTGAGCCAGGAAGGCCTGTACTGCGCCGCTCAACGCCGGCTTGAGCGCGCACAAGCCGTTCACAGCGCAGCCGTTACCCGACGCGAAGCATCCGACGAAGCTCTCGAGGTTCTCGAATCGCCGCACCACGTCGCCGACGACGATCTCGTCTGCAGGCTGTGCCAGGCGCATCCCGCCGCCGCGGCCGCGATAGGTTTTGACGAAGCCTTCGGCCTGAAGCCGCTGCGCGACCTTGGCGAGGTGGTTGCGCGAAATGCCATAGCGGCGGGCGATTTCGTCGACCGATAGCTGCCGCTCGGGTGTGGCGAGGGCCATCAGCACGCGCAGGGCATAATCGCTGTGAAGGCTCAACTGCATGAATTAGGTATATAGCATATTGATTTTATCGGCAAGGCCTGTAATGAGTATTTCAGATACCCATTAAGTGAGTCGCCCGATGTCCACCGCCGCCGCCGAATCCCGCCCCGCAGACGCGGAAAGCCGCGAGTACGCCGCCCAGAAGCGCGCCGAAAAGCGCTTGGCAGCCGAAGAAATCGGCGTCGATGCGGACTACATCGAACACTTTGTCGAGACGTTCTACGGGAAGATCCGCGACGACGAACTGCTCGGCCCCATCTTCAACGAGCGGATTGCCGACTGGCCCGCGCATCTCGCGCGGATGAAAGCGTTCTGGCGCTCGGTCCTGCACAACAGCGGCGAGTTCGCCGGCAATCCGATGCTCAAGCACATGGTCATCCCGGGAATCGAGCTGCGGCATTTTTCGCACTGGCTCGATCTCTTCTACGAAACGCTGCGCGATTCCGAGCCGACATCCGACGCGACCGCGCTCGTCGGGGGGCGGGCGCGCATGATCGCCGACAGCCTCCTCACCGGAATTGTCATGCACCGCGACGGCCTCGCCGGCGGTCGCGCAGGAAAGGACCTCCCCCATGTCTGAAGCCGCCCGCAACCTAGCCCCCGTTATCGACCGGCCGCGCAGCGACGCTCTCGCAGAGCTCCTGCCGCCGGTTCGCCAGGAAGAGCACAACGACAATGATGCCGTTGCCGATCTTCTTACCGGCGAGCAACGTGGCTTCGAGATTCCGGGGCGCCTGTGGCTGGCGATGGTGGCCTGCTACGGCGTGTTCCTCGCCGCCCTGCTGGTCGCGACGGGGGGCGGAGAATCCACTCTCAACATCGCGATTTCCGCTTTCTACATGGTCATGTTCTTCGGGCTCGTGAAGGTGCTGGTACGGCATGGGCCGAAGCAGGGCCGCAGCCCCTTGGATGGTCCGAACCGGGTCCTGCAAACCCTTTATGGCCCGCTCGGGGAGCGTGAGGTCGCGGCGCAGATGCTAGTGGTGCCTCTGTGCGTCGCTTTCTTCGGAATCGCCATTCTCGTGATCCGCCAGTGCGTCGCGTAACGGGCGGAGGCCCGATGGCGCCGCGCGGCGAGCTACCGTTGGGAAGCGTCGCCTACCGGACGATCGGGCCGTTCGGCGCGCAGAGCCTGCCCACGGGCCTGCGCGCCGAGCACCGACTCAAGGAAGGTACCTGGGGTCTGCTCGAACTCTCTGAAGGATCGTTGCGCTTCGTATGGGACGATGAGCAGGGCGGCACCGACGAGCTTACCGCTCCCATCCAGTTCGTTGTGCCGCCGCAAGTACCGCATCACGTCGAGGGCGAAGGGCCTTTCGAGCTGACGATCGCCTTCCACCGCTAGCGCAGGCGCAAGTTGTCCCGGGTGAGCTGGGCCACGTTGGTCTTGCCCATCAGCTTCATGTCGCGGACGATCTCGGCCTCGAGCAGGCCGAGCGCGCGCTCGACGCCCGCCTGGCCGGCAGCCGCGAGAGCGTAGAGGTACAGCCGGCCGCCCGAGACCGCTTTCGCGCCGAGGCTGAGCGCCTTCAACACATGGGTGCCACGGCGCACGCCGCCGTCGAGGATGACCTCGACCTTGTCGCCGACCGCATCGACGATTTCCGCGAGCTGGTCGAACGGCGCGCGGGCACCGTCGAGCTGGCGGCCGCCGTGGTTCGAGACGAAGATCGCGTCGATGCCCATGTCCGCCGCTCGCCGCGCATCGCCGACCGACATGACGCCCTTGAGCGCGAACTTCCCGCCCCAGGCGTCGCGCAGCTTTTCCGCCGCTTTCCAGTCCATCGTCTGGTCGAGCATCTCGCTGAAGTACGACTGCACCGACGCAGCGACGTTGCTTCCGGCGGCGACGTGCTTTTCCAGGTTGGGCAACGAGAACTTCTCCCGAAAGAGATAGTCGAGCGCCCAGCGCGGCTTGCTGGCGTAGCTCAGCGCGCTCGCCGGGGTGATCCGCGGCGGGCTGGTGAAGCCGGTGCGCAGGCAGCGCTCGCGGTTGCCGCCGACGATGGTGTCGACCGTCAGCGCCACCGCATCGAACTTGGCTGCTCGGGCCATCTCGATCAGCGCGGCGTTCAGTCCGCGATCCTTGTGGTAGTAATACTGCAGCATCTTCGGCCCGGCGAACTTCGCGCCGATCTCGTCCATGCTCACGCTGGCGAGGCTAGAGATGCCGAACCACAGCCCGAACTTCTCAGCCGCCGCAGCCACTGCCCGCTCGCCTTGCCAGTGGAACAGGCGCTGCAGCGCGGTAGGGCTGAGCATCAGCGGCAGGCGCGTGGTCTTGCCGAGCACGGTGACCGAAGTGTCAATCGACTCGACGTTGACTAGCACGTCCGGGACCAGGTCAACTTCGTCGAACGCGGCGGTGTTGCGCGCCTTGGTCGATTCGTCGTCGCCGCCACCGTCGATGTAGTGGAACACCGGGAAGGGCAGCCGCCGCCGCGCAAGTTCGCGAAAATCCGCGATCTTGTGGCAGTCCGCCAATGTCCTCACCCGTCCGATGTCCATGGCCGGCGGTGATAGCGTTCGCGAGCGATTTGCCAAGCTTGCGCACCGTTCATCGGCAATTCAGTTTACGAGTGTAGTCGTACTGGCTACACGCGAAGACGTAACGACTGGGAGGAGCGCATGGCTGAGCCGGCCGACGATCCTGGGGAACGAATCAGCGAAGCCGAACACGCGGTGATGGAGGCTCTGTGGGAACAGAGCCCGCTCACCGCCACCGAAGTCAGCGACAAGGTCGCCGAACAGCGCGGCTGGAGCCTCGCAACGGTCAAGACGCTGCTCTCGCGGTTGGTGGCTAAGAAGGCGGTTTCGACCGAGCCCGACGGCCGCCGCTTTCTCTACACCCCGACGATCGAGCGCACCGACTACGTCGGCAGTGAATCGCGCCGCCTGGTCGACCGCCTGTTCGGCGGACGCGCCGCGCCCTTGCTCGTGCATCTGGTCGAGGCCGAAGCGCTCAGCGACGAGGATATCGACGAGATCGAACGCCTGATCCGGGAGCTCAAACAATGACCGCCTGGCTCACCGGAACGCTGCTCTACACCGGGCTGCTGATCGCACTGGTGCTGCTAGTGCGGCGCCCGTTGTCGCGCTGGTTCGGCCCGCAGTTCGCCTACGCGCTGTGGGCGCTGCCCGCGCTCCGATTGCTGCTGCCGCCTATCGAGCTCCCCGCCAGCATGGCGCCGCAACAGGCGCAGCAACTGAGCGAACACGCACTGCTCGCGCTGGCCATGGCGGCAGAGGCCTCGCCCACCGCCGCGTCGGCGCCGACGCCGCTGTGGGAGCGTACCGATTTGTGGCTCACGTTGTGGCTCGTCTCCGCGGCGCTCTTCCTTGCCTGGCGCATCGTCAACTACTTCCGGATGCGCCGCGAACTGCTCGCGGAGGCACGTCCCGTTGGTCAAGTTGGCCGGATCCGGCTTGTCGAGACCCCTGCAGTGAGTTCCCCCGTAGCGTTCGGCGTGTATGACAAGGTCGTCGCCCTGCCGCCGCGCTTCATGGCGATGGAGGACCGCGCGGCGCGCGATCTCGCCATCGCTCACGAACTGGCGCACCATCAGGGCCACGACGTAGTCGCCAACTTCGCCGCGCAACCGTTGCTTGCGCTGCACTGGTTCAACCCGCTCGCCTGGATGGGCTGGCGCGCGATGCGCCGCGACCAGGAAGCCGCGTGCGACGCGCGCGTGCTCGCCGGGCGCGACCGTGACGTGAGGGCTGCCTATGCCGGTCTTATCGCCAATTTCGCCGCCGGCCCGCGGCTCGCGCTCGCCGTGCCGATGGCCTGTCCGATCATCGGCGAGAAATCGATCATTCATCGCCTGAGGAGCTTGTCGATGTCCGATGTTTCCCCGCGCCGCCGCACGATCGGCCGGCTCCTGTTCGTCGCCGGTGCGCTGGCGCTGCCGCTGACCGCCTCCTTCAGCTACGCCTCGGCGCAGGACAACGACAGCCACGTGGTTCCGGTGCCTCCTTCTGACGCGCCAGCCGCGCCGCTCCCGCCTGCTCCGCCGCAGGAGGCCGGTGTCCCGCAAGTGCCCTCGCCACCCCTGCCGCCCGAGGCGCCAAAGATCGAGCGGCGCGAGCAGAAGTTCGTTCTTCGGCACGACGGCGATCATCCTGGCGAGGTCAACGACCTCGGCCCGGGCGAGCATCACATGATGGTGATGCGCGTCGATGGCCCGATGAGCGCCGAGCAGAAGAAGCAGTTCGAAGAAATGCAGAAGGAATGGGAGAAGAAGGGCGCAGAATGGCAGAAGATGGCCAAGGACCACCAAAAGATGGCTTTGGCGATGTCCGACATGCGCGCGCACATGCCGCAAGTGTCGAACGATTGCGATCAGGCCGGTGGCGACGTTTCCCGCTCGTGGACCGACAACAACGGACGCGAACATGTGGTCATCTGCGAACGGCGCATTCGCGAGCAGGCGCAAATGGGCCAGCATGAAGCGCAGATGGCGCAAGGCCAGGCCCTGATGGCGCTGCGCGATGCCCGCACAACAATCGCAACGACGAAGGACATGAGCGATTCGGTGCGGCAGGAAGTGCTCGCAGACCTCGACAGGGAAATCGCCCGGCTCACCGCCCAGCACTAGGCGCATTCAGAGACAGTCCCTGGCGGCGGAGGGAGACACGGACCCCCCGCCGCCTTTCGATCAGGTCAGGTGGACACGTATTTGTCGCACGCGGTGTCGTCGCCGCTCTGCATCCCGGTGCGCAGCGCGGTCATGCGCTGGGCGCTGGTCCCGTGGGTGAAGGTCTCGGGATTGACCGCCTCGCCGGCGTTGCGTTCCAGGGTGTCGTCGCCAATCGCGCTCGCGGCGGTCATCCCTTCCTCGAAATCGCCCGGCTCGATCAGGTTGCGGTTCTTGCCCGCCCAGACACCAGCATAGCAATCGGCCTGCAGCTCCATCATCACCTGCAGCTTGTTAGCGTTCGCCGGGTCCTGCTGCTGCGCGCTGGCGACCTGCTCGGCCACGCCGGTGAGCTTCTGCACATGGTGACCGTATTCGTGCGCCACGACGTAATAGCGTGCGAAGTCACCCCTTGCGCCGAGCTCCTTGGCCATCTGGTCGTAGAAGCTGGTGTCTATGTAGATGCCCTCGTCGTTCGGGCAGTAGAACGGCCCCATCGACGCCGAAGCCGCGCCGCACCCGGACCGGGTGCCGCCCTGGTAGAACACCAGCTCGGGCTGGTGCCATTTGATGCCCGCTTGCTGGAATACCGGCTGCCAGGTCTGGTTGAGCGAGGACAGCGCATTGCACGCCTCGGTGGCGTACTGGTTCTCCGAACAGAGTTGCGCGGCGCTCTCCGTGCCGCGTTGGCCGTTGTCAGTGGAGCTGGTCTGGTCGCTGGTCTGCGTCCCGCCGAGAAACTGCATCGGATCGGCGCCGAACACGAAATAGGCGATCGCTGCCAGCACCAGCGTGCCACACCCAATCGCGCCGCCGCCGAAAGGCAGCCCCCCACCGCTGCCTTCGCCACGGCGGACGCGGATGTTGTTGGGATCGAACGGACCGAGACGCATCGCTTACCCTCTTTTATTGTGCAGTTGCGAAAAGAGGGTTGGACCTCCGCTCGCCGTTTCGTAAGGCTTCCCCGTGCAACCACAAGGAGGCTTGCATGTTCCTGTCGGGCAAACGCGCGCTGATTACCGGCTCGACCTCGGGCATCGGCCTCGCCATCGCCCGCGCACTCGCCGGCGAGGGCGCCGAGGTAGTGCTCAACGGCTTCGGTGATCCGGCCGAGATCGCCCAGCTTTGCGAAGCGCTCGCAGCCCGGCATGTCGGCGCAGACCTGACCACGACCGAAGGCGTCGAGGCGCTGATGGCCGAGGCCGGCCCCGTCGACATCCTGGTCAACAACGCGGGCATGCAGCACGTCGCCCCAATCGAGGATTTCCCGGCCGAGAAGTGGGACGCGGTGATCGCGCTCAACCTCTCCGCCGCGTTCCACACCGCGCGCCTCGCGGTGCCGCACATGAAGGCGCGCGGCTGGGGCCGGATCATCGTCACGGCCAGCGCCCATTCGAAGGCGGCGAGCCCGTTCAAGGCAGCGTACGTCGCCGCCAAGCATGGGGTTGACGGGCTGACCAAGGTGCTCGCGCTCGAGCTTGCCGAGCACGGCGTCACCGCCAACTGCATCAGCCCGGGTTATGTATGGACGCCGCTGGTCGAGAACCAGATTCCCGACACGATGGCCGCGCGCGGGATGACTCGCGAGCAAGTGCTCAACGACGTTCTCCTCGCCAAGCAGCCGACCAGAAAGTTCGTCCAGCCTGAGGAAGTCGCCGCGCTCACAGTTTTCCTGTGCCGCGATGAGGCGCAGAACATCAACGGCGCGAATTACAGCATCGATGGCGGGTGGACGGCGGAATAGCTCGCGACGCGAACGAGCGAACTAGGCGACAAGGCGCGGCAGATACTCGGCGTCGCCCAGACCCTCGACGTACGGTGCCATGAGTCCTTCCTCCTCGCGAGCGCTCGGCAGGCTTTCGAATGACGGGCGGAAATCGAGCATCTCGTAGAGATAGCGGCTCAGATAAGGCGCCGCGTCGCCGGCCGATGGATGGACCCGTGCGGCCTCGCCAAGAATGGGATCGTGGGTACGGTACAGACCAAGTCTCACAGATCATCTCCATCACTGCCGATCATAACGATGACATTCGGCTGTCATGACGGACTTCACCATTGGTAGTTTACCGTAGGGTCGGCGCACCACCGCGTGCGGGTCGGGCGCGAGGTCTCAGCTTCGCTTGATCTTCTCGATAGCCTTACCCTTCGCCAGTTCGTCGTCGAGCTTGTCGAGATAGCGGACCTTTCGTTCGACCGGATCTTCGATCTCCTCGATCCGGCATCCGCAGGTCATTCCTTTTATCAGGACGGCATTGGGGTTCATCCGCGGCGCTTCGGCAAAGAATGTCTCGTAGTCCGTGTCGCGCGCGATCTGATCCTGCAGCCCGACCTCGTCGTAGCCCATCAGCCAACAGGTGACCTCGTCGACTTCTGCCTTCGAGCGTCCTTTTCGTTCGGCCTTCGCGATCAGCAGCGGATAGACCCTGGAGAACTTCAAAGCGTGCACGCTTCGTCGCGCCATGCTTCGCTCCCTTTCCTCTCGCGCACGATAGTCCTTCCGACCCGCCCCCGACACCCCACTAGCGATTGCCGCAAACCGCGTTTACATGGGCCGCCACGAATCGCTCCGCGCTCAAGAAAAGTGGCACCCATGGAAATCGAAACCGGCCTCACCTTCGACGACGTCCTTCTGAGGCCGGCCGAAAGCGATATCGTACCCTCGCAGGCGAGCACAAAGACGCGTCTCACGCGCAACATTGCGCTCAATATTCCGATCATCTCCTCGGCGATGGACACTGTCACGGAGGCGCAGATGGCGATCGTGATGGCGCAGCTCGGCGGGATAGGCGTGCTCCACCGCAACCTGACGCTCAAGGAACAGTGCGACGCGGTGCGCACGGTCAAGCGTTTCGAGAGCGGGATGATCGTCAACCCGATCACGATCTCGCCCGATGCGACGCTCGGCGAGGCGCAGGCGCTGATGAACTTGCACAAGATCAGCGGCATCCCGGTGACCGACTCCAAGGGCAAGCTGTGCGGCATTCTGACCAATCGCGACGTGCGCTTCGCCGCCAACCCCAAACAGCCGGTTCATGAACTGATGACCCACGAGAACCTCGCCACGGTTAAGGCCGGGGTGAGCCAGGACGAGGCCCGGCGCCTGCTGCACCAGCGCCGGATCGAGAAGCTGCTGGTGGTCGACGACAAGTATCGCTGCACCGGCCTGATCACGGTCAAGGACATGGAAAAGGCGGTGCTCAACCCCGACGCGACCAAGGACGAAGGCGGGCGCCTGCGCGTCGCCGCCGCGACCACCGTCGGCGACAAGGGGTTCAAGCGTACCGAGGCGCTGATCGATGCCGAGTGCGACGTGATCGTGATCGACACGGCCCACGGGCACAACAAGGATGTGGCGCGCGCGGTGGAGCGGGTGAAGCGGCTGTCGAATTCGGTCCAGGTCGTGGCCGGCAACGTTGCCACCGCCGACGCGACCAAGGCGCTGATCGATGCGGGCGCGGACGGGGTCAAGGTCGGGATCGGTCCGGGATCAATCTGCACAACGCGCATAGTCGCCGGCGTCGGCGTGCCGCAGCTGACCGCGATCATGGACGCCGCGAGCGTGGCCGGCGACGTGCCGATCATCGGCGACGGCGGGCTGCGCACCAGCGGCGATGCGGCCAAGGCGCTCGCCGCCGGCGCCTCGACGGTGATGATCGGAAGCCTTCTTGCCGGCACCGAGGAAGCGCCGGGCGAGACGTTCCTCTACCAGGGCCGCGCCTATAAGGCTTATCGCGGAATGGGCAGCGTCGGGGCCATGGCCCGCGGCAGCGCTGATCGCTATTTCCAGCAAGACATCCAGGACCAGATGAAGCTCGTCCCCGAGGGGATCGAGGGCCAGGTGCCGTACAAGGGCCCGGCGCGCGACGTGGTCCACCAGCTCGTCGGTGGGATCAAAGCCGCGATGGGCTATACCGGCAGCGCGACGATCGAGGACTTGCGGGAGCGCGGTAAGTTCGTGCGGATCACTAACGCCGGGTTGTCCGAAAGCCACGTCCACGACGTTTCGATCACCCGCGAGGCGCCGAACTATCCGACGCGCTGAGTCGTGACTCCGGCCGCGCGCGTCCAGTCGGCCATCGAGTTGCTCGACTCGATCGTAGCGGCCGCGCGCGCCAAAGGCGCACCGGCCGATCGCATCCTTGCCGAGTGGTTTCGCGGCAACCGGTTCGCCGGATCGAAGGACCGCCGAGCGATCCGCGAGCTGGTCTACGGCGCGATCCGCGCATGCGGGCCCCTGCCGCCGAGCGGTCGCGCTGCGATGCTCAGGATGGCCGAAGGCGATCGGGCGCTGACGGCGTTGTTCGATGGCTCGCCTTATGGTCCTGCAGAGCTTCAGCCTGGGGAGGAGGTCGCAGTGAGCGGGATCGCTCCTGCGTGGCTCGAAACGGTGCTCGCCGCTTCCGAGATCGCCGGGCCCGAGGCCACCGCTCTGCTCGACCGCGCGCCGCTCGACGTGCGAGTAAATACGCTCAAGGCGAGCCGCGAGGCGATCGCGTTGCCTGTGAAGGCGCGGCCGATCGAGGCGCCCAACGGGTTGCGCCTTCAGCCGGGTACCGCTGTCGAGCAGTGGGACGCCTATCAGGGCGGACTGATCGAGGTGCAGGACGGCGGAAGCCAATTGGCTTGCGAGGCGGTGGCAGCACGTCCAGGCGAAACGGTCATCGACCTGTGCGCGGGAGCGGGCGGCAAGACGCTTGCGCTGGCAGCGGCGATGAACAACGCCGGCACGCTGATCGCTGCCGACACTGACCGGGGGAGGTTGTCGCGGCTGCGCCCGCGCGCAGAACGGGCCGGGGCGCTGATCGCCGAGACGGTTTTGCTCGATCCGAACCATGAGCTGGAGTCGCTGGCCGCCTGGCTCGGCAAGGTCGATGCAGTGCTGGTCGATGCGCCCTGTTCGGGAACGGGGACGTGGCGGCGAAATCCGGAGTCGCGGTGGCGGCTCGCTCCTGCGGATCTAGAGCGGCTTGTCAGCATCCAGGCTCGATTGATTGAAATCGCGGCCGCACTCGTGCGTCCCGGCGGGCGCCTGATATACGTGGTTTGCTCCCTACTCGACGCCGAGGGGCCCAACCAGATTGCGTCCTTCCTAGCCGCCCATCCCGGGTGGCAGGGGGCACGACCGGAACTGCCGCTCGGCACCCCGCGAGGAACCGGCGTGCGCCTCACGCCGTTCCATGACGGCACGGACGGATTTTTCATCGCACGGCTCGAAAAGCCGTGTTAACTTCGTCGCCAATGGCCGGCCCAGGACCGCAACCACCAGGAGCGAACGGGCCCGCGCTCAAGGAGACCCTCATGCGTTACGCTCCTGCCGCCCTCGCTCTGTCGCTCGTCGTGGCGGTTACGGCCAGTGTCGGCCAAGGAGCCGACCGGCAGCCCGATCCGCGCGCCGCCGCGCTGGTTGCAGAGGGCAAGAGCCAGCTCGCCGCGGGGCAGCCCGCCGCCGCAGTGGACAGCTTCGAAGCCGCGCTGGCGGTCGATCCGGCCTACACCGCGGTTTACCTGGAGCTTGGCGAGGCGGCGCGGGCGCAAGGCCTGCAGGGCAAGGCGATCCACTATTACCGCGAGGCGCTGGCCCGCGATCCGAAGAACGTTGCGGCGCTGTCGGGCGAAGGCAAGGCGATGCTGGAGAAGGGCGCGGTCGAGAAGGCCAAGCGCAACCTGGCCGAGCTGCAATCGATCTGCGGCGGATCATGCAACGAAGCCCAGCAACTCGCGGTCGCGATCCAGAACCGCCCGCAGCAACCGGTGCTGACCGCCGAGGCGGTCGTGCCCGATCCGGTGGTGACGCAGAACTAGATCAGCTCGCGGAACCCCGCGACAATCGCCGCATAGACCTCGCGTTTGAATGGTACGATCAGCTCGGGCAGCAGCGCGGGTTCGATCCATTTCCATTCGCAGAATTCTGGCGGATCGTGGGCTTCGAGGTCGATGTCGCCATCACTGCCAGTGAAGCGGGCGAGATACCAGGTCTGGCGCTGGCCGACGTATTTGCCGCCCCACAGCTTGCCTTTCAGGTCGTCGGGCAATTCGTAGAACAGCTCGTCAGGCAAGCGCGCGACCACTTCGACGTGCTCGGCCCGCGCGCCGGTCTCTTCGCGCAATTCGCGAAGCAAGGCCTCGTCCGGGTCCTCGCCCTTGTCGACCCCGCCTTGCGGCATTTGCCAGAAGTCGCCTTCGCGGTTGTCGATCCGCTTGCCGACGAACGCGCGGCCTTCGGTGTTTATCAGCATCACCCCGACGCAGGGGCGATAGAGCGACGGGTCGTCCACGCTCATCCGTGGCGCGCCAGCATCAACTTCATTGCCGCGATGATGTCGGCAAGGTCCTTGCCCGTGCTGGGGATCGCCTTGCGCATATTGACCCAGCCGTGGATCGAGCCGCGCATCTCGAGATAGATGACATCGGTCCCGGCATGGATCAGGTGCGCGGCGTAGTTGCGGCCGGAATCGCGCAACGGGTCGAGTCCGGCGGTCATCACCACCGTCGGCGGAGTGCCTTCGTGGCGGCCGAGGATCGGGTAAGTCCGCCGGTCTTGTGCATCTCCGCGATAGGCGTCGCCGAAGAAGTCCATCGCCCGCGCCGAGAGGAAAAATCCTTCGCCGAATTCGCTGTATGACGCGTGCTGCTCGAGCGCATCGGCCATCGGGTAGAGCGGCACCTGCAGCACGACCGGCACCATCGCTTCCTTCTCGGCGAGCGACTGCGTGGTGACGATTGTGAGGTTGCCGCCGGCGCTGTCGCCGATCGGGATCAGGCCGCTGACCTTGATGCCGAGCTCGTGCGGACTCTTCGCCGCCCATCGCGCAGCCGCCTCGCAATCCTCGGGCGCGGCGGGGAAGGGATGTTCGGGCGCGAGGCGATAGTCGACCGCCAGCACCGGCAGGTCCATTCCCGCCGCAAGCTCTGTGCACAGCGCGTGGTGCGAATCGAGGTTGCCGATCACGAACCCGCCGCCGTGGAAGAACAGCATCAGCGGACAAGCCGCGTCGCGGTCCGTTCGCGTGTCGTAGAAACGCAGCGGAATATCGCCCGCCGGCCCGGGACAGGTGAGGTCGCGGATAACCGGCAACTCGCGCGGCGGCAGGTCGATCACCGGCGCCATCGCCACCATCCCCGCACGCGCCTCGGCCAGAGGCTGCTGGTCAAGCTCGGGGCGCTCCATCGAGGCGAGGAAATCGAGGAAGCCGCGCACATCGTCGCGTACGAAGGGGGAATTGTCGTTCAAGCACCGTCTCCCTGGTCTGGTCGCTGGACCCTAGGCAGCCTCCCACACGTTTTCCACTCGGCAATTTAGTGCCACGACAGAAAAACTTGATTGCGGGGCGCGGGGGTGGGACCTAGGCCCCGCGCCATATCGGAGACAAGGCGCCGCGAAGGCGCGTGCAGGACAGCCCATGGCAACCCAAACGGCCGAAAGACCGGCCGATACCCAGACTCCCGAAGCCGTCGTCGTCCGTTTTGCCGGGGACTCCGGTGACGGCATGCAGCTCACCGGCGGACAGTTCACGCTGTCGACCGCGCTCGCGGGCAACGATCTCGCCACTTTCCCGGACTTTCCGGCCGAGATCCGCGCGCCGCAAGGCACGCTGTTCGGTGTCAGCGCGTTCCAGATCAACTTCGGCAGCCGGCAGATCAACACCGCCGGCGACGCGCCCGACGTGCTGGTGGCGATGAACCCGGCTGCGCTGAAGACCAATGTCGAGGCGCTCAAGCCCGGCGGGCTGATCATCGTCGACACGGGCGAGTTCACCAAGCGCAACCTCGAAAAGGCCAAGTACGAGACCAACCCGCTCGAAGACGGCAGCCTCGCCAGGTGGCAGGTTCTTGCGTTCGATATCAGCGCGCTGACGATCGAGGCGGTCAAGCCGTTCGGCCTCGGCAACAAGGACGCGCTGCGCTCGAAGAACATGTGGACCCTCGGGCTGGCGCTGTGGATGTTCGACCGCGATCGCCAACCGTTGATCGACTGGCTCAACGCCAAATTCAAGAACAAGCCCGATATCGCCGGGGCGAACATCGCCGCGCTCAACGCCGGGCACGCGTATGGCGAGACGGCCGAGATCGGTGGCCACCATCTCAAGCAGACACATATCCCCGCAGTGAAGCACGAGCCGGGACTTTACCGCACCGTCACCGGCGCGGAGGCAGTCTCGCTCGGACTCGTCGCCGGCGCTCAGCTGGCCGAGCTGCCGATGTTCTTCGGCGGCTATCCGATCACGCCCGCCAGCGCGATCCTGCATCACCTGGTGAGGATGAAGGAATTCGGCGTCACCACCTTCCAGGCCGAGGACGAGATCGCGGCGATCTGCGCCGCGATCGGCGCAAGCTATGCTGGCCAGCTTGGCGTCACGTCGTCATCGGGCCCGGGCATCGCGCTCAAGACCGAGGCAATGGGCCTCGCGATCATGGTCGAGCTGCCGCTGGTGATCGTCAATTCCCAGCGCGGCGGCCCTTCGACTGGCCTGCCGACCAAGACCGAACAGAGCGACCTCTATCAGGCCGTCTACGGCCGCAACGGCGACGCTCCACTGCCGGTGATCGCCGCTAGCTCGCCGTCGGACGCGTTCGAGGTCGCCATCGAGGCGGTCCGCATCGCGACGCAATACATGACTCCGGTGATCCTGCTGACCGACGGCTATATCGCCAACGCCGCCGAGCCGTGGAAAGTCCCCGATCCCAACAGCTTCGAGTCGTTTCCTGCCAAGTTCCTGGAGGAGAAGAACGCCAGGGACGCCGATGGGAACGAAGAGTTGCTACCCTACAAGCGCGACGCCAAGGGCGCCCGCCCGTGGATCAAGCCCGGCACGCCCGGCCTGATGCATCGCGTCGGCGGGATCGAGAAGCACGTCGAGACCGGCAACATCGACTATTCGCCGGCCAACCACCAGAAGATGACCGACCTGCGCCGCGACAAGGTGCTAGGCGTGGCGGTGCCTGACCAGCAGGTCGCGCTCGGCGACGCGAGTGGAGAGTTGGCGGTCGTCGGTTGGGGCAGCACCTATGGTCCGATCCGCCAGGCAGTCCGTCGCTGGCGCGAAAAGGGCAAGAAGGTCAGCCATATCCACGTGCGCCACATCTGGCCGCTGCCGAAGAACCTGGGTGACCTGCTCGCCGGCTTCGACCACGTGCTCGTCCCCGAGATGAACACCGGCCAGTTCAAGACCGTGCTGCGCGACCAGTATCTCGTCGACGCCGACAGCCTGACCAAGACCAGCGGCCAGCCTTTCCAGATTGCCGAGCTGATGGCCGCAATCGGCAAGTACTTCGACGGCGTCGAAGGCGATGAGGGCGGCGAGGTTCCGGCAAACAAGGCGCAGCTTCCCGAGCCGCAATCGGGCTACGACGACGGCTCGCTGAAGGGGCACAACTGATGAACGACATGACCCCCATCGAGACCACGCTAAAGGACTGGGAGACCGATCAGGAAGTGCGCTGGTGCCCCGGCTGCGGGGACTACGCGATCCTTAAGGCGGTTCAGCGCACGCTGCCGCAGCTTGGGTCTAACCCGGCGAACACCGTGTTCGTCAGCGGCATCGGCTGCTCGAGCCGCTTCCCGTATTACGTCGAGAGCTACGGCTTCCACACGATCCACGGCCGTGCGCCGGCCTTCGCCACCGGCATTAAGCTTGCCAACCCGGACCTAGATGTGTGGATGGTCACCGGCGACGGCGACGGGCTATCGATCGGCGGCAATCACCTGATGCACGTGCTGCGACGCAACGTGAACCTGCAGATCCTGCTGTTCAACAACGAGATCTACGGCCTCACCAAAGGCCAGTTCTCACCGACCAGCCGGATTGGCACCAAGTCGCCCTCGACTCCGCTCGGCTCGTTCGACCGGCCCGCGCAACCGTGCGCCTTCGCGCTCGGCTCGGGCGCCCGGTTCGTGGCGCGCGGCTTCGACGTGTCGAAGAACCTGCCCGACGTGCTCAAGGCCGCGCACGCTCACCAGGGCGCGGCTTTCATCGAGATCTTCCAGAACTGCATCGTCTACAACAAGGACGTGTTCGAGGATTTCGCCGCGCCCAAGGGCGCCGAGGCGCACCAATTGTGGCTCGAGGACGGACAACCCATGTTGTTCGCCGGCGGGACAAAGGGCATCACGCTCGATCGCGACGAGCTCGTGCTCAAGGTGGTCGACGTCGTTGATGGCGACTGGCAGGCGGCAGGTGTGATCGTCCACAACGTCAAGAACCGCTCAATCGCGCATATGCTCGTCGAGCTGCCGTTCGGGGCCTTCCCGATGGCGCTCGGCGTCCTCTACGATGATCCGCGCCCGACTTTCGAAAGTGCGGTGATCGAAGAGAAGGCCAAGGCCAGCGCGGGCAAGGAAGCCAACCTCGCCAAGCTGCTCGGCAAGGGCCAGACCTGGACCGTGAGCGGGACCGCAGCCGACTCGGTCTGACTTCTTTGCCTGGAGCGTGAAACGCCCACCCGCTTGTCAAAGCCCCTGTTCCCCGATCATACTGCTTGAATTGCAGCGTTTTCGCATGGGGGGAACGATGAGACGCAATCTTTCGGCGGCAATTGCCTTGTTTTGCCTCGTTGGCCTGGTTCTGCCCGCGCCGGCGCTCTCGCAAGCCAACGACAATGACTACACGCCGCTCAATTCGCGGATCAGGCATGATCGCCAGTTCCCGCTCGAGCCGCCGCCCAATTTCGTTCCGGAAGAGAAGATGGGCAAAGTCGAGCGCGACTGGACGCACTCGATGATGAACCAGTTGAGCAAATGCATCTACAATCGCTCGAAGGAGGGCGCGCTCGGCCTGCTCGACAAGACCGATATCGGGTTCGTCGACTTCAAGCAGATTGGCATGGATGGCCAGAAGGCGATGCGAATCTATGGGTTCGACGACTGCCTTGGCCGCGTGGCCACTTCGAATGGCACCGGCGTGGCTATCCGATTCTATGCCAGCAACCTGCGGCAATGGATGATCCAGGCTGCCTACATGGACCAGTATCCGAAAGGGCCGACCTGGCTGAAACCGGGCTATGTCATCGAGCAGCGAGACTATCCGCTTTCGAAGGACAATCCCGGCGTTAGGTCGCAGATGGATTTCATCGACTGCGTCGTGGCCGCCGACCCCTACAACGCCGATTTCTTCTACCGCTCGGCGGAAGGGTCCGCGAACGAGCAGGAAGCGGTCAACGCGCTTACGCCCTCGCTCGGGCCGTGCCTGCCGCAAGGTGTCCGCATCCAGCTCAACCCTGCAGTGCTCAGGGCTTGGCTGGGTGAAGGGCTGTGGCACGCGGCCGCGCACAGCGTTCCCGCACCGGCGGACACACCTGCAAGCGGTCACTAGCGCGAGATTTTCCACACTGACGCTTACCCGGTTTGCGGGCGCGCACGGATTTGTCTATGCGCGCCCCCGAAACGGGTTGCCCTAGCGCGCGGTCTCGGACAGAGGAGGCGCGCGGCGGCCCGGTTCAGCGGATTCTCGCCGCAGTCTGACCGCAACAGGACGCCCATGCCCAAAGTCACCGTCGACGGACAGGAAATCGAGGTCCCCAACGGGGCTACGGTGCTGCAGGCGTGCGAGCTGGCGGGCAAGGAAATCCCGCGCTTCTGCTACCATGAGCGGCTGAGCATCGCCGGCAACTGCCGGATGTGCCTGGTCGAAGTAAAGCCCGGACCGCCCAAGCCGCAGGCGAGCTGCGCGCTGCCGGCCGCCGAGGGCCAGGAAATCCGCACCGACAGCGAGATGGTCAAGAAGGCGCGCGAGGGGGTGATGGAGTTCCTCCTCATCAACCACCCGCTCGATTGCCCGATCTGCGACCAGGGCGGCGAATGCGACCTGCAGGACCAGGCAATCGCGTATGGCCGCGGTGCCTCGCGCTACCACGAGAACAAGCGCGCGGTGACCGAGAAGTACATGGGGCCGCTGATCAAGACGATCATGACCCGCTGCATCCACTGCACCAGGTGCGTGCGCTTCTCCGAGGAGATCGCCGGCGTCGACGAGATCGGCGCGCTCTACCGCGGCGAGAACATGCAGATCACCACCTACCTCGAGCACGCGGCGAAGCATGAGCTGAGCGCCAACGTGATCGATCTGTGCCCGGTCGGTGCGCTGACCTCGCGGCCCTACGCCTTTGAGGCGCGGCCGTGGGAGCTCAAGAAGACGCTGGGTATCGACGTGTCCGATGCGATGGGAACCAACATCCGCATCGACAGCCGTGGGCGCGAGGTTCTGCGCGTGCTGCCGCGGGTCAACGACGACGTCAACGAGGAGTGGATCAGCGACAAGGCGCGCTACCAGGTCGACGGCCTCGTGCGCCGTCGCCTCGACGCGGTGTGGATCCGGCGCAAGGGCAAGCTAGAGCGGGCGAGCTGGGACGAGGCGTTTGCCGCGATCGGCAAAGCCAAGCCCGGCAAGAACATCGCGGCGGTCGCGGGCGACATGCTCGACTGCGAGACGATGTTCGCAGCGAAAAAGCTGCTCGGCGCGCTCGGCTCGACGCTGGTCGAGAGCCGCCAGACGGGAATGGATTATCCGACCGGTAACCTCGCGGCGGTCAACTTCAACTCGACCTTCGCCGGGATCGAGGAAGCCGACTCGATCCTGATCGTCGGCAGCATGGTCCGCTGGGAAGCGCCGCTGCTCCACGTACGCCTGCGCAAGGCGGTCAAGCGCGGGGCCAAGGTGTTCATCGTAGGCCCGCACTGGGAGACGACCTTCCCGGCCGAATTCCTTGGCGACGACGTCGAGGTGCTGGGCAAGCTGCCGAAGAACGTCGGCGAGGTGATGGGCAAGGCGGCCAAGCCGGCGGTGATCGTCGGCGGCGGCGGACTTGCCGCCGGCGCGCTCGACGCCGCGCTCGGGCTCGTCGGCGAGTGGAACTTGGTCCGAGAGGGCTGGAACGGCTTCAACGTCCTGCATTTCTCAGCGGCGCGGATGGGCGCGCTGATGCTCGACTTTGCGCAGAAGGGCGGCATCGCCGACCTGGTCAATGCCAAGCCGGAGGTGTTGTTGGCTCTCGGTGCGGACGAGGTGGATTTCGGCAAGTTCGACGGTGCCCTCAAAGTCTACATCGGTCACCACGGCGACAAGGGCGCTCATGCGGCCGACATCATCCTCCCCGCCGCCGCCTACACCGAGAAGCCCGGCATCTACGTCAGCACCGAGGGCCGGGTGCAATACGCCGACAAGGCCGTGTTCGCCCCCGGCGACGCGCGCGAGGATTGGACGATCCTGCGCGCGCTGGCCGACGCGCTCGGCGTGTCGGTGGGTTTCGACAGTTTCCACGAGCTGCGCGCGGCGATGATCGCCGAAGTGCCAGCGCTCGGAGTGGAAGGCCTGGCGAGCTTCGGAGCGTTGCCGGAAGCCGCGAAGGGCGCGACGCCGAAGGGTAAGATCGGTTACCCGATCAAGGACTTTTACCTGACCAACCCGATCTCCCGCGCCAGCCTGACGATGCAGCGCTGCTCGGCCGAGCTGCTCCACGGTGACGACAGTTTCGCGGAAGCGGCGGAATGACTTCCGTCTTCGAACAGTGGGGCATGACCCACGACTGGGCGTGGTTCGTCGCGACCATCTGCGGCATCCTGCTGATCGCCCTGCCGCTCATGCTCGCGGTAGCGATGATCATCTACGTCGACCGCAAGGTGTGGGCGGCGATGGCGCTGCGGCGGGGGCCGAACGTGGTCGGGCCGTGGGGCCTGCTGCAGAGCTTCGCCGACGGCCTCAAGGTCTTCCTGCAGGAAACGATCGTCCCATCTGCCTCGAACAAGGGCCTGTTCCTGATCGCGCCGATCATCACCTTCACCGTCGCGCTGATGGCCTGGGCGGTGATCCCGTTCAATTCGGGCGCGGTGCTGGCGGACATCAACGTCGGCTTGCTCTACGTTCTCGCGATCAGCTCGCTCGGGGTTTACGGGGTGGTGATCGCGGGCTGGGCGTCGAATTCGAAATACCCGTTTTTCAGCGCGATGCGCGCCGCTGCTCAGATGATTTCCTATGAAGTCTCGATCGGTTTCATCCTCATCTGCGTGGTGCTGTGGGCGGGCACGTTCAACCTCAACGGCATCGTCGAGGCGCAGAAGGACCATGTCTGGCTGTTCAACGGGTTTGTCTTCAATCCGCTGCTGTTCCCGATGTGGGTCGTGTTCCTGATCTCGAGCATGGCCGAGACCGCGCGCACCCCGTTCGACCTGACCGAGGCTGAAAGCGAGCTCGTTGCGGGCTACCAGACCGAATACAGCTCGATGAGCTTCGCGCTCTACTGGCTCGGCGAATACGCCAACGTGCTGCTGATGTGCGCGCTCAACGCCACGCTGTTCTTCGGCGGCTGGCTGCCGTTGATGGACATTCCGTTCCTGGGCATCTTCCCGCAGATTGTGATTCCGGGTTGGATTTGGCTTTTCATCAAGATCTTCGGCTTCTTTTTCATCTTCAGCTGGGTGAAGGCGACCGTGCCGCGGTACCGCTACGACCAGCTGATGCGCCTGGGCTGGAAGATCTTCCTGCCGCTGAGCCTTTCGTTCGTGGTGCTCGTCTCGGGCTATCTGATGTTGACGAGATTTGCTGACGGGAGAGTACCGATTTCCGCCGCTGGCCCGCATGAAGATCTCGCCGTTTGCGTCGAAGGGGGCAACGACGATGGGCAGCTGGGATTTTACTCAAAGGTCCTTCCGACTTGCCCCAGGAAGCTGGTGTTCACCAAATGACGGTCGCCCAACTCATTAAGTCTTACACCCTGTGGGAATTCCTCAAGGCCCATGCGCTCACGCTGAAGTACTTCTTCAAGGCGAAGGCGACGATCAACTATCCGTTCGAGAAGAACCCGCTCTCCCCGCGCTTTCGCGGCGAGCATGCGCTGCGCCGTTATCTCAACGGCGAGGAACGCTGCATCGCCTGCAAGCTATGCGAGGCGGTCTGTCCGGCGCAGGCGATCACCATCGAGGCCGAGCCGCGCGAGGACGGCAGCCGCCGCACCACGCGATACGACATCGACATGACCAAGTGCATCTACTGCGGCTTCTGCCAGGAAGCCTGCCCGGTCGATGCGATCGTGGAGGGCCCGAATTTCGAATTCGCCGCCGAGACGCGCGAGGAGCTTCTCCTTGTTATAGAAGAGCTCTTCGCGCGTTTCCGTGGCGAATTCGAAATTCGGGCCCTCGACGATCGCATCGACCGGGCAGGCTTCCTGGCAAAAGCCGCAATAGATGCATTTCGTCATGTCGATGTCGTAGCGCGTGGTGCGCCGGCTGCCATCGTCGCGCGGCTCCGCCTCGATGGTGATCGCCAGCGCCGGGCAGACCGCCTCGCACAGCTTGCAGGCGATGCAACGCTCCTCGCCATTGGGATAGCGACGCAGCGCATGCAATCCGCGGAAGCGTGCGGACTGTGGGATCCGCTCCATCGGGTACATGACCGTGTACTT
>DATIQN010000048.1:0-21704 GCA_035470785.1 Croceibacterium sp.
AGTGTGACTTTGGAGCGGGCGCCCGAACAAAGGGGCGGTTACGAGCTGCGAGTGCTGCTGCTGCTCGGGCTCGCATACGGGTTCGCCTACTTCGACCGGATGGCGATGACCTTCCTCGCCCCGTTCGTGCAGAAGGACTTGTCGCTAACCAACGAACAGATCGGCTGGCTCGGTTCCGGACTGTCGGCGACGTGGGCTCTCGGCGCCTATGTCTTCGGCCGCTGGTCCGACGCGATCGGCAAGCGCAAGCCGTTCCTGCTCGCGGCGCTGGTGCTGTTCTCTTTCTGCTCGGTGCTCTCGGGCTTCGCGTGGAGCTTCGGCAGCCTGTTTGCCACGCGCGTGATCATGGGCGCCGCCGAAGGACCGTTCCTGCCGATCTGCCTCGCGATCATGGTCGCCGCCTCGGCCGAGAGCCGCCGCGGGCTCAACGCCGGGATCGTGCAGAATGCGTTCGGCTCCATCCTCGGCACCGCGCTGGCGCCGTTCGTGCTCATCCGCATCGTCGAGGCGTTCGGCTGGCGCTACGCGTTCTTTCTAGCCGGCATTCCGGGTCTGATCCTTGCCTTATTGATCTGGCGCTTCATCCGCGAGCCCGAGCACCTGGCCGCGCCTTCGGGCGAGAAGGCGCCGTCGCTCGGCGTATGGTCGATGCTCAAGGTGCGCAATATCTGGCTGTGCTCGATCATCAGCTGCTTTGCCGTCGGCACGGTCGTCGTCGGTTCGATCTTCATGCCGCTGTATCTCGACGGACCGCGGCGTTACGATCCGCTGACCTGGTCGAACATCATGACCGCCGTCGGCTTCTGCCCGGCGCTCGGCGGTGTCGGGGTGACCTGGCTGTCCGACCGTTACGGGCGCAAGCCGCTGCTGATCGTGTTCGCGTTCCTGATGGCGCTCGCCCCGGCCGCCTTGCTGTGGTTCCACGGCTCGGTCTTTGTGTTGACGGCGCTGATGTTTGTCAGCTGGACCGGTCTCGGCACCTTCCCGCTGTTCATGGGGGTGATCCCCGCGGAAACGCTCGGCCGCGCCCGCGCGGCGACCGCGATGGGCCTGGTCGTCGGGGTGGGCGAGCTAACCGGCGGGGTATTCGGTCCGCCGATCGCCGGACGACTGGCCGACTGGTTCGGGCTCGCCGTGCCGCTCTATATACAGCTGGGCATGGCTATCGCTGCGGGCTTGGTGGCGCTGTTCGTCGTCGAGACCAACCCGCGGATCCTCGCCCGCCGTTCCCAGGGAGTGCCTGCATGAGCGATCTCGAAACCGTCGTCTGCGACGTCGAGACGACGATGAAATACGTCGTGCGCGGCGAGAAGGCGACCTTCCATCCGGGCGAGCGTGAGAAGAGTTATTGGCCGGTCGACGAACGCCAGGTGACGATCCACGACGTGCGGCCGGAGATCGGCCAGCTGTCGTTCGAGCGCAACGGCTTCGTCGTGGTCGATGAGCCTACGGATGTGACCAAGTTCACCAACCCGGACGAGCTGGCGCGCTATCGCCGTCAGACCGAGGCTCTCATCCAGCGGCTGACCGGAGCGGACAAGGTCGTCAGCTTCGGGCCGATGATCCGCACCAACGCCGGCGGCGCGCACGGCCACAACCAGCCGGCGCACGGCGCGCACGTCGATTACGGCGCGCGCACGATCGCCGACTTCACCCTCGACGTGCTGCCCGCAGAAGAGGCCGAGCGCCGGCTCGCCGGGCGACACACGCTGATCAACGTCTGGCGCCCGATCGTGATGGTCGAAAGCGCGCCGCTGGCCGTGTGCGACGCGAGCACGGTCAAGCGTGAGGACCTGTTCGACAGCGAGGTCGTCGGCGGCCTCGGCAGTTTCGACACGCGTTCGCTGTGGGGCTTCAACCTCGCCTGGGACCCCGGCCACCGCTGGTACTGGGTCCCGCACATGCAGCCGTGGGAAGCGCTGGCGTTCAAGCTGTTCGACAGCGATCCCGAGGCCATCCAGTTCACCGCGCACAGCGCCTTCGAAGATCCCAACACCCCGCCCGACGCCGCGCCGAGGCAAAGCGTCGAGATGCGGACGATCGCCTACCTCTAGCGTTCAGCCGGGCTGGTCGTCTCGAGGCTCTTGGTGAACATCAGCCGCTCGAGCCGGTAGTCGGTGTCGGCGACCATCCGGCGCATGCCCTCGAGCGCTGCCTCGAGCTTAGCTCCCCCGCCGCAGGCGTGGAACACGAAATCCTTGTAAGCGCAGGCTTGTGGACTGGTCTTCTCGAGGAACACCGCCCGCCGCTCCCCGGCCCAGGTGTCGAGCATGTCCGGACTGGCGCCATCGAGCAGCACGGCCGCCAGCGTCGGCCACAGCGAATAGGCGTCGAACAGCCCGGTCGTCAGGCCGAAGCCGCCGGTCGGATTGGTCACGTGCGCGGCATCGCCGGCGAGCACGACGCGGCCCTTGCGATAGCTCGACGCGCAGCGCTGGTGCATCTTGTAAGGCGAGGACTGGACCAGCTCGTAGCCCCCCCTGCCCGGCAGCAGGTGCTTGTAGGCCTCCGGAATGCGCTCGACGTAGCTTTCCTCGGGCAGGGCCATGTCTTCCATGAAGGTGCAGCGCCACAGCCCGTCACGCGTGATCTTGACGATCACCGCGCCCCATTGGTCGTCAACCACCATGGTCGATTGCCAGTAGCCGCCGCTCTCGAAATCGTGCCGCAGGTTCGTGGCGACGAAGCGCTCGGGCCAGGTCATGCCGTCGAATGAAAGGTCGAGCGCCTTGCGCACGGCGCTGCCGGCCCCGTCGGCGCCGATGACGTATTTGGCTCGCAGTTCGAGCGGACCTTTGGGTGAGGTCGCGCGAACGGTGACTCCGTCGGCGTCCTGCGACAAGTCGGCGAAGACAGTCTGCCAGTGAATTTCGACATTGGGCATGACCTCGAGACGCCGCTGGCAGATCTCCGCCAGCCGGTCCTGTCCCAACTGGATGTTGTAATTGAAGCGCGTCACGCGCGAGAGCACCTTGAGGTCGTAGGGCAGCCGCTCGCCGGTCTTCTTCACGAACCAGAGGTAATCGTCCTTGGTGTAGCCGATCCGCTCGGCTTCCTCGCGGATGCCGAGCCGTTCGAGCCCGTCGAGCATCGACCAGTGGTAGACGCAGGCGCGCGGCGACGCATTGATGCCCGCCTCGGCTTCGATCAGGCACACCTCGACCCCGGCTTGCGCCAGGCCCAGCGCAGTCACGAATCCCGTCGGTCCGCCGCCGACCACGATCACATCATGCATCGCGTTCTCCCGGCCCAAGCATGGCGCATTCGCTCATGTATCGCAAAGCCCCTTCCGCGCGCCGCGCCTCTCCCCTAGCAATAACGAGCGTTAGAGTCGTAAGGGCTCGGCGGACCAAGGGAGAGAGTTTTGGCGCTGGCCGAATTTAACGAGACGATTGCCGCGCGCGGCGGCGAGTATCCGTTGCGCGGCCATTATGACGAGCGCTTCGGGCCGGTGGTCGAGGCGTTCATCGAGAACTTTCGCGTCGAGGAGGAGCTCGGCGCGGGCGCTTCAGTGGTGCTCGATGGCGAGACGGTGGTCGACCTGTGGGGCGGCTGGGCCCGCGCCGACCGCTCGCAGGACTGGGACGAGCATTCGACCGTCTGCATGATGAGCGTGGCCAAGGGCGTCACCGGCATCTGCTTCAACATGGCGATCGACCGCGGCCTGATCGACCCGAACGAGCGCATCGCGAC
The DNA here is from genome assembly GCA_035470785.1 of Croceibacterium sp. Lineage (GTDB taxonomy): Bacteria > Pseudomonadota > Alphaproteobacteria > Sphingomonadales > Sphingomonadaceae > Croceibacterium_B. The sequence goes on from DATIQN010000048.1 coordinate 3,694, forward strand.
CTACTGGCCCGAGTTCGCGCAGAACGGGAAGCAGGAAATCACCGTGCGGATGGTGCTCGACCATACCGCGGCGATCCCGGTGCTGACCGACGATGTGATGTACCCCGGCGGGTTCTTCGACTTCCCCGCTTACATCCACGCGCTCGAGGTCCAGCATCCGCTGTGGCAGCCGGGCACCCGCGCGGCCTACCACGTGCACAACCAGGGCTTCCTGCTCGGCGAGATCATGCGCCGGGTGACCGGCATGACCATCGGCCCGTTCCTCAAGGAGAACGTCACCGAGCCGCTCCGCGCCGAATACTACATCGGCGGGATGGACGAGCAGCAGCAGGCGCACGTCGCCGAGGTGCTGCCGAACACCGGCGCGCGGCTGTTCGCGGCCAAGGACGCCGCGGTTCCGCCCAAGCCGACCACGCCCGAAGGCTGGCAGGACGGCGCGGTGCTGCGCAGCTTCGCTTTCCTACAGAACCCGCACGAGCCGTGGCACACGACGATGAATTCGCCGATCTGGCGCACCTGCGAGATCGCCAGCGGGTCGGGCCACGGCAACGCCCGCGGGGTGGCGCGCATATATGGTGCCACCGTGGGCGAAGTCGACGGCATCTCGCTGATGTCGCACGCGCGGCTCGAAGCGATGATCACCGAGCAGCACAACCAGATCGAGCTGCTGCAGGAGCGCCCTTATCATCAGGCAATGGGCGTGCTGCTCAATACGCCCGAGGCGGTCTACATGGGCCCCAACATGCGCAGCTTCGGCCACCACGGCCTCGGCGGCTCGATCGGCTTCGGCGATCCCGACGCGAAGCTCGGCTTCTCGTATTGCTGCAATCAGATGCATGCGGTCGGCACCAACGGCCCGCGCGCGCGCCGGCTGATCGACGCGGTCTATGCCGCTCTCTAACAAGGACTGACGATGGACAAGGACCTCTACGACAAGGGCATGAAGATCCGCCGCGAAGTGCTCGGCGACGCCTATGTCGACCGCGCGCTGGCGAAGTCGAACGCGTTCAACGATCCGCTCCAGGAACTGGTGACGACGTACTGCTGGGGCTGGAACTGGGGCCGCGAAGGCCTGCCGCGGCGTGACCGCAGCCTGATCAACCTGGCGATGATCGCGATCCTCAACCGCCACAACGAGCTCAAGGTTCACGTGCGGGGCGCGCTCAACAACGGGCTCAGCCGCGAGGAAATCCGCGAGGTGCTGCTGCAGGTCGGCATCTACGGCGGCATCCCGGCGGCGGTCGACAGCTTCCGCATCGCCAACGAGGCCTTCGCCGAGATCGATGCCGAAGGTGCGGAAGAGCTCGCCTGATGGACGACATCGCCCGCCTCCTGATCGAACGGGAATGCGGCCGCCTGCCGCTGCTGTTCGCGAAATACGCCGACAACGGCGACCACGCCGCGCTCGCCGCGCTGTACACCGAGGACTGCGAGTTCGCCCGGCCGTTCCAGCCGGACCACCCGTTCTACGGCCGCGACCGAGTCCAGGCGATCTTCCGCGACCGCCCGCCGATCCTCGTGCGCCATATCGTCACCAACGTGCTGGTCGACGCTGTGAGCGAGACAGAAGCGCGCGGGACGAACTACCTGGCCATGCTGTCGTGCCATGCGGCAACCGAGCCGCCGCAGCCCTCCGGCGGGCTCTATGTGGGCGGATTCGAGGATCATTACGTAAAGATCGGCGGCGAATGGCTGTTCAAGAGCCGCTATGGCCACGTCGCCCTCCACCAGGGCGGCGCGATGCCGAATATCCCGCCACCGAGCGACGAAGCGAGAGGACTGAAATGAGCGTGACCGCCAAGAACGCCAACGAACAGCTGGTGCTCGATTTCTTCGAGGTGCTGTCTTCGGGCGACCTCGAGAAGCTGCGCGAGTTCTACCACGACAAGTCGACCTGGGAGCCCAAGGTCAAGAACATCGCCGGCGCCGGCAAGCACGTCGGCATGGACATCATCGACAAGTTCCTCGCGCCTGTGCGCGGCATGTTCGAGCCGGGCGATCCCAAGGTCCACGTGCAGAACATGTTCTCCGCCGGGCCGATGGTCTGCGTCGAGAGCTTTTCGACCGGCAAGACCCTCGATGGCCTGATCTACGAGAACGATTACTGCTGGGTGTTCGAGGTTTCGAACGGCAAGATCGACGCCATGCGCGAGTACATGGACAGCCATTATACCGCCAAGCTGTTCGGGATGGACTGATGAGTCGCTTCGACGGGAGGCCGATCCTGATCTCCGGCGCCGGCCGCGGGCTCGGCGAAGGGATCGCCAGGCATCTCGCGGCAGAGGGCGCGATCGTTGGCGTCGCCGACGTCAACGGGCAGACGGCGCATGACGTCACGCGGGCAATCAACGACGCCGGCGGCAAGGCCTTCGCGTATGAAGCCGACCTCGGCCGGCGCGAGGCGTTCTTCGACGTCGCCAAGGCGTTTGCGCGGCACGCGGGGCCACTGCGCGCGGTAATCAACAACGCCTCGGTGCTGGTCTATGAACCGATCGAGCAGGTGACCGAGGAAACGCTCGACCGGATGCTCTCGGCCGGCCTCAAGAGCGTGTTCTGGGGCGTCCAGGCCTTCCTTGCCCACCGCGACGAGAGCCAGAGCGGCAATATCCTCAACTACTCTTCGCCGGTTGCTTATCGCGGGCGGCCGAACACCGGCGCCTACACCACGATCAAGGCGGGAATCGCCGGGCTGACCAAGGTCCTCGCCGGCGAGCTCGGCCCGCGCGGCATTCGCGTCAACGCGATCGCCCCCGGCAGCGTGCCGACGCCCGCGACCGAAGGCTTCGTGACGCCGGAGCAGTACGAACAGCGGGCGAAGAACATCCCGCTGCGTCGCAACGGGACGCCCGAGGACGTGGCACAGGCAGTCGCCTTCTTGCTGTCGGACGAGGCGGCGTTCATCAACGGGGCCATGCTCGCCATCGACGGCGGCATCATCGCGGCGGGGTAAGGCAATGGCGTTCAAGAGCCAAAGGGTCTGGCAGGAGCGGCTCGACCAACTGCGCGAGGTGATCCTCGCCGACGTCGCACGCGGCGACTACTTCGGTGCGGTCCTGTTCATAGGGTGCAGCGGGGAGGTCGTCTTCGCCGAGGCGCTCGGGGCGCAAGATGCGGCGTTCGAGCGGCCGCTCCACCTCGATAATGTGTTCTCGATCTTCTCGGTCACCAAGGCCTTCACCAATGCGCTGGTCCTCAAGGCGATCGAGGAAGGCCGCTTCGCGCTCACCACCAAGGTGAAGGACGTGCTGCCCGAGTTCACCGGCAAGCCGCGCGAGGACGCGACCTTCTACCACCTGCTTACCCACACCGCCGGAATGCCCGGGGTCTGGACGCCCAAGGCCGGCATGTATCTCGACCGGCTCGACGAGCTCTTCCAGGCCGCGATCGAACACGTCCACGGCGAGGTCCCGCCCGGTACTCGCTGCGACTACTCGCCGCTGGTCAATCACGTCCTGCTCGGCACGGCGCTGGTGCGCACCGACCCTAAGGGGCGCAATTACCAGACGCTGCTCCACGAAGACCTGTTCGCGCCGCTCAGGATGGACAGCACCAGCATGGGGCTGCGCGCCGATCTCAAACGCCGCCATGTCAGGCCCGACATGCGCGGCACGGTGCCGATCAAGCATTTGAGCCGCAACATCGAGGGCGACCACGCGCTGTTCGAGGACCCCGAGGTCGAAGCCCCGCATGTCGGCTGCGCCTCGACGTGCGAGGATCTCTATCGCTTCGCCGAGATGCTTCGCCGCGGTGGCGAGCTCGACGGCGCGCGGATCCTCTCCCCGGCGATGCTCAAGCTCGCACGCCAGAACCACACGGGCGCGATGCCCAACGAGCTGTACAAGCGCGTCGCCGAGAACGCCGGGTGGGAAGTCCCGCCTGCCAACCAGGGGATCGGCTTCCAGGTGCGCGGCACCGGCGTGTTCCATCACCTGTTCGGCACGCTCGCCAGCCCCGAGACGCACGGCAACTACGGCGCGGGCAGCACGATGTTCTGGGTCGATCCGATCGCTGACGTCAGCTTCGCGCTGGTGAGCGCCGGAGTGATGACCCAGGCGGCGAACATCGAACGCTGCCAGAAACTGAGCGACCTCGCCCTTTCGGCTATGATCTGAGGAAATCGAATGGCTAACGCCGACATCATCGTCATCGGATCGGGCCACAACGGCCTCGTCGCCGCCGCCTATCTCGCGGTGGCGGGCAAGCGCGTGCTCGTTCTTGAGCGCAACGAATGGTTCGGCGGCGGCGTGGTGACCCGCGAGCTGACCCAGCCCGGGTTCAGGCACGACCAGCATTCGATGAGCCACATCTTCATCCAGGGCAATCCGCTGCTGGCGAACGACGACCTCGGTTTGAAGCGCAAGTACGGTCTCAAGTACGTCTTCCCCGACGTGCCGATGATGAGCGTGTGGGAAGACGGAACCACCCTGCCGCTCCATCGTGACGCCAACACGTCAGCCGCGGCGATCCGCAAGTTCAGCGCGAAGGACGCCGAGACCTTCCTCGAATTGTCGCGCCAGGCGGCGGAGTGGCTGCCGATGATCCAGGCCGGGCTCTATTCGCCGCCGATGCCCTTGGGCGCGCAGACCGCGATGATGGACCAGAGTGCCGAAGGCCGCGAGATCTGGCGCACCACCCAGGTCAGCACCTTCGACCTGATGGAAGAGCTGTTCGAGCACGACAAGGTAAAGGCGCACTTCGGCCGCGTCGCCGGCGAAAACCTCGTCAGTCCCGATGAGAAGGCGACCGGGATCGGCGCCTACGTGTTCCTCGGCTTCCTCGAGAAGTTCGGCTTCGGGGTGCCGGTCGGCGGCTCGGGCAAGCTGACCGACGCGCTGATCGCCTGCATCGAGGACCATGGCGGCGCGATGCGCGCGAATTGCCAGGTGCGCGAGGTCGTCACCGACGGCAGGCGCGCGACCGGCGTCGTGCTCGACAACGGCGAGCGGCTGTCGTGCAGCGACGGCGTCATCGGCGCCATCCACCCGCATCACTTGCCCGAGATGGTGCCCTCGGTCCCCGCGCAAGTCGCGAAGAACGCCATGCGCACGCACATCACGCCCGCCGCGTGCTTCACCGTCCACGCCGCGCTCGACGCGCCACTCAAGTTCAATGCGGGCGATCTTTCGGCGGTGATGTACGAGCTGATGCCGGCGAATTACGAAGACATGCGCCGCGCGTTCGACGAGCTGCGCTACGGCAACATGAGCCCCACCCCGCTCGTCGGCGTCGGCCAGCTTACCCAGCACGATCCCAGCCGCGCGCCGGAAGGAAAGGCGATCTTCCACGCGTGGGACTACGTGCCCTACGATCGCCCCGACGGTCGCAGCTGGGACGAGGCCAAAACCGAGTTCGCCGACAAGGTGATCGCGCGGATGGGCAACTACATCGAGAACGTGCCCGACGTGGTGCTCGACTATCACTGCGACAGCCCCGTCGACATGGAGCGCACCAGCCCCAGTTTCTTCCGAGGTGACCTCCACGGCATCGCCACCACGACCTACCAGTCGGGCAGCCACCGCCCGACGCCCGAGCTCGGCCAGTACCGCGTGCCCGGAGTCGAGCGGCTCTACCTCGTCGGCCCGTTCCAGCACCCGGGCGGCGGCGTGTTCGGCGCAGGCCGTGCGACGGCGATGGTGATGGCCGAGGACCTCGGCATCGATTTCGACGGGATTAGGGTCGGATGAAGATCTACGCCGCCGACAAGAGCGAACTCATGCAGGTCACGAAGGTCGAGCGGCAGGGCAACAACCTGGTGCTCAAGGGCAAGGTGTTCGGCACGATGCCCATGGCCGCCACGCTGACTCCGCAAGAAGCGCGCGCCTTCCGCAAGCTGCTGACGCCGAAGCTCGTCCTATTCCTGCTGACACTGCCTTTCCGAAAGGGAGCCAAGACATGAAGCGCCACGAAGGCAAGACGATGCTCGTTACCGGCGCCGCGGGAGCGATCGGGTTCGCCACCTGTGAGATCCTCGCTCGTGAAGGCGCGCGGGTGATGCTGGTCGACATCGACCAGCCTAAGCTCGAGCAACGCGTGGCTCAGTTGCAGGCGGCCGGATACGACGCGCTGGGCTTCCATGCCGATTGTGCCGACGAAGGGCAGGTCCGCGCCTATGCCCAGGCCGCGCACGGCGCGTTCGGTCATGTCGACGGGTTCTTCAACAACGCCGGGATCGAAGGCACGCTCGCGCCGACGCACGAGTACGACGTCGCCGAGTTCGACCACGTGCTCCACGTCAACCTGCGCGGCATGTTCCTCGGCTTACGCTACGTGCTCCCGGGCATGGTCAAGCGAGGCCAGGGCGCTGTCGTGAACACCGCCTCGATCGGCTCGGAACGCGGGCTCGCGGGCGCCTGCGCCTACAACGCCGCCAAGCACGGCGTCGTCGGCCTCACCCGCACCGCGGCGAGCGAAGTGGCGCAGAAGGGTGTGCGGGTGAACTGCGTCGAGCCGGGCGTGATTGAGACCCCGCTGCTGGTCGGCATGCTCGAGCAGATGTTCGACAACGTCGAGGCCGGCATGAAGAAGCTCGGTGAAGTCGCCACGCTCAACCGCGTCGGCCAGCCCGAGGAAGTCGGCAACGTGGTCAGCTTCCTGCTCTCGGACGAGGCCAGCTACGTCAACGGCGCCCGCTGGGAGATCGACGGCGGCGCGCTGGCGACGATCCGCAACGACATCTAGCCGCCTCTACTCCGCCGCGATCGACAGGATCGAGTGCTCGTAATCGCGGATGCCGGGATCGCCGTCGAAGATGCCGCGCTCCTCGATCCAGTGCTGCGATTCCTCGAAGGTTTCCTTCGAATACGGCTCGAACACGATCCGTTCGCCCGGGCCCCAGCGACCGGTATCCATCTGTTCGTGGAAGCGGACCGGGAATTCGTTCTTGTAGTAGTGCGTGTAGAGCTCGGGCCTGAGGTCGATGTCGTGCTGCGCGCGGCGAAGTGCGGCGAAGTACTTCTTGATGTCGGCCGGATCGGAGCCTTCCTTGACCATCGAGGCCATCATGAAGGTGCTGTCGATGATCTTCCGGAAGCCCAATTGCTCAAGGAAGTAGTATGGCCCACTGAACAATGAGGCGGCCGGAATCTTGCGGTCGATCAGCAGTTCGAGGCGGCTGAACAGCATGCCGTCGGCGAACGACAGGTTGATCTGGTCGGTCTTGAGATAAGTCTCGAGCGCCTGGATCGTCGAATAGTGGCTGCCCGACTGATAGCCGACCGAGATCGGCACCCCGGCGAGGTCGCGCGGATGCTTGATGTCGCTCTCGGGCGGCACGAAAATCGCGCACGGGCTCACCGAATAGGCGTCGGCATAGAGCAGGCCATGGCCCGCCGCCGCGGCGACGTTGACCGTCCAGTGACAGGCGCACGAGACGTCGCCTTCGCGGCCCTTCTCGAATGTCTGGTAGGCGCCGAACTTGTCGCCCTGCTGGTGGTTCTTCGCGTCCTTCGAATCGAACGTCTCGCGGAATTCGTAGTCGAGCCCTTCGGCGGCGAAATAGCGCTTCTCCTCAGCGACCCACTCGTGGAGGCGAAAGTGCGGCTGGATGATGAACTTGGACATGGGGCGACTCCTCTTTTCGATATTCAGCAACAGTCGGGCACGTCAGCGTCCTCGCTGACGCGGCGCGCGCGGATCATGCGGACGTGATCGTCCATCAGCCGCCGCGCGGCCGCGGCGTCACGCGCTTCGATCACGTCGACGAGCTGGCGGTGGACTTCGAGAATGTGCCGCGCGACCGGGTCGGTCAGCGTGCGGTTGTGCGCGGGCCACGAGACGTGCTGCAAGCTCAGCAACTGCGCCACCAGCACGCGGTTGTGCGAGGCTTCGGCCACCGCGAGATGGAAGCGCATGCACGAGCGGGTGTAGGCTGGGTTGTCGGTGATCGTCGCTTCGTGCTGGGCGAGCAGGTCGCGCAGCTTCGCCAGGTCGTCGTTGCTGGCGTGCTCAGCGGCCAGCTCGGCGGCAGCCGTCTCGATCGCGCGCTGCGCGTCCATCATCTCGCGCACGCTCGTGCCGGCTAGGCTCAGCTGCACGGCGAGCGCTTCGGCAAACAGCGCGGGATTGCCGCTGGCGATACGCGCGCCGCCACCGGCGCCGACCTTGATCTCGACCACGCCGAGCGCCTGCAGCGTGCGCAGCGCGTCGCGCGCGACGATCCGGCTGGCGCCCGCGCGCTCGGCCAGGTCCCTCTCGGTGCCGAGGAAGTCCCCGGCCTTGAGGCGCTTGTCGAACAACGCTTCGCGGACCTCGTCGACGATCCGCGACGACATCGTGGCTGCCGAGCGCGAAGGCTCGAACGCCCACGGGTCGCGCTTAGGGAAGGGAATGAACGCCATCGAATCGCCTTTCGCGGTTCCGATAGAGCAGTGACCAAAAATGATAAAGATGATATCTTTTGCGATGACGCCTTTGGCGGAACAATGGTCGCTGCCGAACGGTTTACCCGGCAACGGCAAAGGAGACGGAAATGCTTGGAAAAATCCTCGGCGGCATCGCCGGAGCAGGAGCGGCGGAACACAGCGGCAAGATGGGCGGCGCAAAAGGCGCAGTGCTCGGGGCGGTCGCGGGCTCGCTCATCCGGCGCGCGAGCATCCCCGGCCTGATCGCGTTCACCGTCGGCGGCTATGCGCTCAAGAAATGGAAAGCCAAGCGCGACCGGGCCGAGGCCAAGCGCAAGAGCTTCGAGACGCCGCCGGCCGGCGCGGCGGTCTAGCGCTCCGGGTCAAGCCCGGCGTCGGCTTCGACGACTTTCGCCATCTCGGTGAAGTCGGCATCGTCGCCGTAGGTCGCGAGCACGCGGTCGAGCAGCGCCGCAAGGCGTTCGCCGGTGGGCAGCGGTACGCCCATCGCCTTGGCCTCGTCGAGCGCGAGGCGCGTATCCTTGAGGCTGAGCTGCGCCGAGAAGCCGAAGTCGAAGGTGCGCGGCAGCACCGCGCGCGGCCACTTGTCGCGCGTGGCAGAGTTGGCGCCGGTGCCGGCGTTCAGGACCTCGATCATCCGCGCCGGGTCAAGCCCGGCCTTGATGCCGAGCGTCATTGCCTCTGCCGTGGTGGCAATCGCGGCGAGGCTGAGGAGGTTGTTGGCGAGCTTAGTCACCTGCCCGGCGCCCGGCGTCTCGCCCATGTAGAACGGCTTGCCTATATGGGCGAGCAGCGGCTCGAGCTCGGGCCACAGCGCCTCCGGTCCGCCGGCCATGATCGCCAGCGTGCCCTGCTCGGCGCCGCGGATGCCGCCGGAGACCGGCGCGTCGAAGCTGGCGACGCCGCGCGGCACGGCGAGATCGTGCAGTTCCTGGGCGAGTTTGGGACCCGAAGTCGAGAGATCACAAAGGATGCGTGGGCGGCCGCCGGACAGGATCTCGGCAGCCGCGGCACGAACGATCGGCGGGGTCGGCAGGCTCATGAAGACGATTTCGCACCGCTCGCCCAGCGCGGCCGCGGAGCCGGCGGCTTCGCCGCCCTTCGCGACCAGGGCGTCCACGGCGGGTTGCAATAGGTCGTGGACCAGCAGGCGATCGACATGGCCGATCAGGTTGGCCGCCATCGGCGCGCCCATGCGGCCCAGCCCGAGGAATCCGACGGTAGTCATTGCGTCTCCGAAATCGGTGTGTGCGGCGGCAGGTCGACGCGCGCGATGCCGTCCCTAGCCGGAAAGCATTGGAGCACCAGCGGGTCGTGGCCGGGGATCAGGTGGTCGAGCGAGCCGCCGGCAAGTTCGAGCGCTCGGGCCTGCGCGTGCCGGTATTCCGCTTCATCGACGAAGATCGGAAAGGGAAGGCTACGGGTAATATTGGCGTAGAGGTGGGCGGCGTCGCTGGCGAGAACCACAGTGCCGCGCGCAGTCTCGCAGCAGACGACTTGCAGGCCGGCGGTGTGGCCGGGGCATGCGCGCAGCGCAATGCCGGGGGCGAATTCGCTATCGCCGTCGTGGAACACCACGTGGTCGGCGTAGAGCTTGCGAACCAGCTGCGCGACCGGCTCGCCGTCGAACGGCGCGCGGGTCGGCGCGTCGCACACGCGGCGGCTGGTGGCGAAGGCCAGTTCGGCGTCTTGGACGTGGAACCTGGCGTTGGGAAACAGGCTCAGCGAGCCGGCGTGATCGTAGTGCAGGTGGGTCAGGATGACGTCCTCGACCGAGAGGTGGTCTATCCCGGCATCGCGCAGCCCCTCGACCAGCGGCCGCGTGATGATCCGACCCCGCGCCACGGCCGCCTGTTCGCCGAACCCGGTGTCCACGATGACCGGTTGATGCCCTTCGCGGTGGACCGCCCACACGAAATAGTCGAGCGGCATCGGCAAGTCGTGGTCGTCGACCGGCTGGGCGAAATTGGCCGCCGCCGTGCGTTCGTGCCGCGCGTACCGAATTGCATCGATGCGAGTGACGGGAGCGGTCATGCGACTCTCTAAACCCTCCCCCTTGAGGGGGAGGGTTGGGTGGGGGTGTCCACACGCCAGCGCCGACGCGAGGCCTGTCGGCCCCGCTTGCCAACCCCTAACCCCTCCCCGTCGGGGAGGGGGAAACGCAGCCTGGTCGGCCGGTTAACATCTCTACCCCAAGCGACAATTACGCCGCCAACCGCCCCGCAAAGCTCGCGAATCTGGATGGTTAACTCAAGCAAAGTTGAGCTTGACCGGCTGGCGGATGGGCCCGTGGCCGACTGTGGTCATCCACGGCTCGTAGGGGCCGGCGATCTCGATCGACTTCACCTGCCGGACGATTTCGCCGAGCAGCGCCTGCGCTTCCATCGTCGCCAGCACCCGGCCGACGCAGCCGTGCACGCCGTAGCCCCAGCCGAGCGAGTGCCGTGTGTCACGGTCGAGCCGGTATTCGTCGGGCGCCTGCCAGTAGCGCGGATCACGGTTGGCGGCGGCGAACATCAGCCCGACCTTGCTGCCGGCTGGAACCAGGTATTCGCCGATCTCGACATCGCGGGTCGCCATGCGGCCGGCCATCCGGCTAGGCGAATCCCAGCGCAGCGATTCGTCGAACGCCGCGCGGACTTTCTTCGGATCGGCGCGCAGCTTCTCGTACTCGCCAGGGAACAGCGCCCAGGCTCTGAGCGCGTTAGCCATGGTGATGAAGGTCGTGTCGGCCCCGGCGCTGAGCACCGTCTGCAGCAGCAGCTTGGCCTCGGGCAGCGTGACTTGCCCGGTATCCGACGCGGCGTAGATCTGCTCGCCGATTCCTTCCGGGTCGAGCGCCGAGCGTTCGCACTGGGTTTCGAGCCACTCGATCACGGCCGAATAGTCGTGCTGCATCGCCTGGTCGAACAGTTCGCCCGGCGGGCCCATCGTCGCCCAGACCATCTCGGAGAATCCGTACATATTCTCGCGGCCCTTTTCGGGCAGGCCGAGGATGTCGGGCAGGACCTGGAACACGAACGCTTGCGCGACTTCGCCGACGGCATCGACCGTGTCGCGCTCGCGCAACCGGTCGAGCAGTTCCTTGGCGCGCTGCTCGAACATGCCTTTCACGCGTTCGAGCGCGCGCGGGCTGAGCGCGTCGGCGATCACCTTGCGAACTTGCGTGTGGCGTGGCGGATCGTCGGTCAGGAGGATCTCGGGGCGCGGGCTGGCCGGGTCGTGCCACGGGCGGCTGGTGCTGGAGAAGGTCTTCCAGTCGAGCAGCCCGCTGGTGACGTGCTCGTGCCGGGCGATCATCACCACGCCGTCGTGGAGGCGCACAGCGGGGGCGAACTCGCGCAGCGCGTCGTCGATCTCGCGCGCGTTCCTCACCGCGTCGGGGGTGAAGATGTCGAGCGAGTAGTCGGGGATGTCTTTGCTCAAAGCCCCAGCCCCCGGAACCAGGTTTGCCCGTTATCGCCGGTCTCGATGTGACCGGCGGTCGGCTCGAAGAAGTGCGCGCCGATGACCATGACGCCGCTGTCCCTGTACTTGTCGACGAAACCCATCCGCGTGTGGCGGCCGGCCTCCTTGTCCATGTCGAAAGTCGCCTGGCGGTGCGGCATCGCGCACTGCATCGGGTGATGCATAAGGTCGCCGGTTATCACCGCGTCCTGCCCGTTCGAGCTGATCCGCAGGTGGACGTGGCCCGGGGTGTGGCCGTGGCTCGGCTCGCAGCGGATGCCGGGAGCGATCTCGTGGTCGGTATCGATGAAGTCGGCCATCCCCGCGGCGACGATTGGGTCGACGCATTCGATCATGTGGTTGGGGTTGTGGTGCCCGTCGTTGCGGATCTCCTTCCACGCCTCGAACTCGGTCTTGCCGAACAGGTAGCGGGCGTTGGGGAAGGTCGGCTTAAATTCACCGGTCGCCGGGTCCTTGTAGGTGTTCCAGCCGACGTGGTCGAAGTGCAGGTGCGTGCAGAAGACGGTGTCGACTTCGTCGCGGGTGATGCCCAGCGATTCGAGGTCTTCGAGGAAGCCCTCCGGCAAGTCGCAGAACACGTCGAACTCGCGCTCGCGCCCGGCGCCGATGCACGAATCGACCACGATCGTGCGCCCTGGCGCCTGCACGACGAAGCCCTGGAAGTTCATCCGCTGCTTGCCTTCGGGCGTGGCGTAGTGCGGGTGCAGCCATTCGAGCGCGAGGACTTCCTCTTCGGTCGCCTCCGGCATGGTCATGCGGATGTCGTCCTGGAAGTCCCAGATCTCGACGATCCGCGACACCAAGACGTCGCCCACCTTCCAGCTCTTCACGTGTTCCTTGGCCACTCACCTCTCCCTAGTGCGACAACGACAGCTAAACCCTCCCCGCGGGGAGGGGGATTGATTTCGATCAGACTCACGCCGCTTTCTTCTTCGCTTTCGCTTTCGGCTTGTAGCGCGCGACGCTTTCCGGCGGCAGCTCGGCGGCGGGCAGCGCGGGCTTGCCGAGGATGAAGTCGGCCGCGCGCTCGCCGATCATCACGCACGGGGCGTTGGTGTTGCCGCCGATGATGCTCGGCATGACCGAGGCGTCGGCCACGCGCAGCCCCTTGATCCCGTTGAAGCGCAGCTGCGGGTCGACCACCGCATCGGCATCCGAGCCCATCCGGCAGGTGCCAACCGGGTGGTGCACGGTGTAGCCGGTCTCGCGGATGTACTCGTCGAACTGCTTGTCGGTCTTGCACTTCGGCCCGGGCGCGACCTCGACGCCGTCGTATTCGGCGAAGGCCGGCGTGGCGAAGGCGCGGCGGGCTATCTTGAGCGCGCGGATCAACGGTTGGATGTCGTCGGGATGCTCGAGCAGGCGCGGGTCGATCAGCGGCGCCGCGGCCGGGTCGGGGCTGGCGAGGCGCAGCGTGCCGCGGCTCTTGGGATAGAGGCACACCGGGCTGATCGCGTAACCGTGGCCGAGCGGGAAGGGGATCTTCGGGTTGGTCAGCCGCTTGGCCGGCTGAAACACGAACTGGACGTCGGGTTTCGCCAACGAAGGATCGGTACGCAGGAAGGCGACACTTTCGAACACGTTGCCGGCGAGCGGCCCGGTGCGGGCCAGCAGGTACTGGAAGAAGTGCAGCACATCGCGCGGCAGGACCTTCCATGACAGGCCGTAGCTCGTCGGGTTGTCGGTCTCCATGTGCAGCGGGCTCGCCGGGTGGTCGTGGTAGTTCGAGCCGACTCCCGGCACGTCCCTGATCACGTCGATGCCCATTTCGCGCAAGTGCTCGCCCGGGCCGATGCCGCTGAGCATCAAGAGCTGCGGCGTCTGCACCGCGCCGGCCGAGAGCACGACCTCGTGCCGCGCGCGGATCGTGCGGCCGTCGGTCAGCAACACGCCGGTCACGCGCCCGCCCTCGACCAGCACCCGCGCGACCTGCGCGCCCACTTGCAGGTGCACGTTGCCGCGCGCCAGGGCCGGCTTGAGCATCGCTCCCGCGGTGGTCTCGCGCCGGCCGTCGCGGATCAGGCCCTGGCGGCGGCCATAGCCTTCGGAGTTGGCGCCGTTGAAGTCGGGGCAAGCAGGGAATTGCAGCGTGCCGAGCGCATCCATGAACGCGTAGTTGAGCCGGTTGGGATTGGGCACCAGCTTGACGTTCACCGGGCCGTTTACCCCATGAAACACGCTCTCAGGAAAGTCCTCGTTGTGCTCGGTGCGGGTGAAGTAGGGCAGCACTTCGGCGTAGGACCAGCCGGTCGCGCCCGCGTCGGCCCAGTCGTCGTAATCGGTCGGATGGCCGCGGAAATAGACCATGCCGTTGATCGAGCCCGAGCCGCCGACAACGCGCCCGCGCGGCACCGGGATCTGCCGCCCGGCCATGCCCGGCTGCGGCACGGTGGCGAAGCGCCAGTTGGTCGCCTCGCGCCCGATCGCAGCGGCGACGAAGCTAGGAATATGGATGAACGGATGGGTGTCGTGCCCGCCGGCCTCGATCACGCAAGTCGTGCGGTCGGCCCGCTCGCCCAGCCGCGCCGCCACCGCCGCCCCGCTCGAGCCCGCGCCGACAATGATGTAATCGAATTCCGCTGCGTCCATGCCTGTCTCCCACCGCCACTCTGCGAGGGGACGCGGGGGTTGGCAAGGTCGGAATATCGATCTTTGTACGGCTACGCCGGAAGGACTTTGCGCGGGTCAGGCCCGAAGCGATTTTCGCCGTCCGTGCCGGGCCAGAACGCAAGGACCCAGAATGCGATCACGAGGACAATCCCGACAAGTTTGTACGGTGCTCAAGCATCAAGGACAGGGTAGCAGCCTGCGGCGAATTGCGCGCGCTCGTATATCCCGCAGCACGAGGACAACCGGCAAAATTGATGCGAACCACCCGGAGCGGTCTTGATCGTGAAGGCGTCTGACAAACAACGGAATAGCAGTGAGCCAGAGCGCATCTTGGACGTAAGCGCCGTATAATGGTCCAAGCGGTCGGGAAGGGCGTTCGTGATTACAAAGAACGCTAGGCTCAGTACTGCAATCGCGACAAGATAGACGACGAGCTCGCTTCGCTGTGACCGGCCTTTGAAGTCGCGCAAGCCCAAGACGATGCGCCTCAAGTGAGTTAGGCTCTCAGCCTTGGGGTCGTAGGCCATGGCACCCCTTATTGAGGCCGCATTCTAGCGAATTGGTGCTAGATGTCAGCGGGCCCCTGTAACCGCACTTGGCTACTCCCCATCATACTCAATCGCCCGCGCCGCTGCGCCGGACAGGATGAACCCGATCGGCCGCTCGGCCTCCTCGGTCAGGTGGCCGATCAAGCCGGCAGTGCGGCAAAGCAGCCCAATCCCCTTCAGCGCCGCCAGCGGGAAGCCGACGTCGAGCATGATCGAGGGGATCGCGGCGTTGACGTTGATGGGGAGGTCGCGGCCGATCGTTTCGGGCAGCGCGGCCTTGAGCGCGCGCATCAGCGCCACGTGCTCGCCGGACACGCCGCGCGCGTCGGCCATTTCGAGCAGGCGGTTAGCGCGCGGGTCGCCGCCGGCGTGCTGCGGGTGGCCGAAGCCGGGGATCGCCTTGGTCGTTTGCCGCAGCGCCAGGATCTGGCGCACCGCCACGACGTGGAGGTCGTCGCCGCTCGCGCGCGCGTCGGCGACGCATTCGGCGTAGAACTGGCCGGCCACTTCCGCGCTGCCCAGCACCACGCTGCCGCAGCCGAGCAACCCGGCGGCGACCGCGCCCTGCAGCGCCTCGGGCGCGGCGGCGTACGTCATCCGCGCGGCGACGACGCTCGGCACCAGCCCGTGCTCGGCCAGCGCCACCAGCACCGCGTTGGTGAAGTAGGTCTGCTGGTCGTTCGGCATGTGCCCGGTGACCAGCAGCCAGAAGTAGCTGGTGAAGTCGATCTGCCCCATCAGCCCGTTCACCAGGTCGCGCCCGCGCACGGTGATGCTGGTCGCGTCCGAGGTGCAGATACTGGTGAACGGCGCGTCCTGCTTGCCGATGCGCATTGTTGGCCTCCCTTGCCTTGAAACGAGGGGGGCTATAGCGCGCTCACAGGCCCGCCCCTAGCCCCTCCCGCAAACGGGAGGGGAATGGCTGTAACTCCCCTTCCGCTTGCGGGAGGGGTCGGGATCGGGCGCGAGATAGGGAGACGTATGGCAAAGCCGCTCAAAGGCATTCGCGTGCTCGACATGGGCACTTTCATCACCGGGCCGGCGGCGGCGATGCTGCTGGCGGACCTGGGGGCCGAGGTGATCAAGGTCGAGCAGCCGGGCACCGGCGATCCGTTTCGCGCCTTCAACGGCGACCTCTATTCGCCGCACTTCCAGACCTACAACCGCAACAAGAAGTCGATCGAGCTCAACACCAAGGAGCCGGGCGACCTGGTGAAGTTCGACGAGCTGGTCGCAACCGCCGACGTGTTCATCCAGAACTTCCGCCCGGGCGTCGCCGAGCGCCTGAAGGTCGATGCCGTGCGGCTGCAGGCGCTCAATCCGCGCCTCATCTATGCCGACATCTCGGGCTTCGGCCAAGACGGGCCGCACAAGGACCGCCCGGCGTTCGACACCGTCGCCCAAGCCTCGGCCGGTTTCCTGCGCCTGCTGATCAACCCCGATCACCCGCGCGTGGTCGGCCCGGCGATCGCCGACGCGGTGACCGGGTTCTACGCCGCGCTCGGCGTGCTGGCGGCGCTGTACGAGCGCGAGCGGACCGGCAAGGGGCGCCACGTCGAGACCAGCATGTTCGAGGCGATGTGCCACTTCAACCTAGACGACTTCACGCATTATCTCGCCGTCGACCAGATCATGGGGCCGTACTCGCGGCCGCACGTCAGCCAGAGCTACGTGTTCGAATGCGCCGACGGCGGCTGGATTGCCCTCCACATGTCGAGCCCGCCGAAGTTCTGGGAGAACCTCGCCACCGCGATGGGCGTGCCCGACATGCTCGAGCGCGAGGAATTCGCCACCCGCCCGGCTCGGATCAAGAACTACGACAAGGTGATCGAATTCCTCGCTCCGATCTTCAAGACGCAGTCGCGGACCTATTGGGACGATCGCCTGGCCGAACTCGAAGTGCCGCACTCGCCCATTCTCAACTCGAAGGAAGTGCTCGATGGCCCGCTCGGCCAGCACCACGGCATTCTCGCCGAAGCCGACAGCCCGCGCGGCAAGTTCCGCACGATCCGCAGCCCGTTGCACTTCGACGGCGAGATCGAACGCGAAATCACCGCTCCGCCGGAGCTGGGCGCGGACAACGAGGAGTACCTGGGGAAGTAGGCGCTGGTGTCCCCCTACCGCGGGCGGGAGGGGAGAAGCGACGAAAGACCGCTGTCCTACACACGACGAATCTGGCTTTACCTGCTGGATGACAGCCTTTCACCGCCTCCGCCCGTTTCGCGCGACACGCCGCTCACGCGCTCCGCGCAATATCCTTACGCAACCACGACAGAACATTTCTATTTTCTATTCTGGGGACTCTGTCGCTTCCGAAACCAACGCATTGATATTGCATTTGAATTTGAGGGCGCCTCGAAGAGGCCAAGTGTCGCCTGTGTCACCCTCAGCTGGAAATCGCGAATGAATTGCCTCACGCGGCGGCTTTGCTAGACTGCGCACAACCGCGGCGCATGGGAATCGGCGCCGCCAAGGGAGAGCGAGAATGACTGCCAAGTTGCCCAGCCGCCTGCACCACACCGCCTATGTCACCAAGGACATGGAGAAGACGCGGCACTTCTACGAGGACATCCTCGGGCTGCCGCTGATCGCCACCTGGTGCGAGACCGACTTCCTGTTCGGCAAGGACCGCACCTATTGCCACTGCTTCTTCGGCATCGGCGACGGCGGCGCGCTGGCGTTCTTCCAGTTCGCCGATCCCGACGACCAGGCGCAGTTCGGCCCGGACATTCCCGCGAGCCCGTTCATACATCTGGCGCTGAATGTCGACAAGGAGACCCAGGCAGAGCTCGAGCGGCGGATCAAGGAGGCCGGCCTTGAAGCCACCTACACGCTGGAGCACGGCTATTGCCGCTCGGTCTACGTGGTCGATCCCAACGGGATGACGGTCGAGTTCACCAACGACGACCCGCGCGCCGCCGCCGGCGACGCCGATCGCAAGGCCCGGGCGCATGACGAACTCAAGCGTTGGCTGGCGGGCGACCACACCTCGAACAACACTTTCCGCCACGCCGAAGCGGCTTAG
>DATIQN010000049.1:0-33759 GCA_035470785.1 Croceibacterium sp.
TTCAGAGATGGATTCGAAGATCCGCAGCTTCGGCTTCGGCGCCGACGATTACGTCACCAAGCCGTTTCACCGCGACGAGCTGGTCGCTCGCATCCATGCGGTCGTGCGCCGCTCGAAGGGCCATTCGCAATCGGTCATCCGCACCGGCAAGCTGGCGGTCAACCTCGACGCCAAGACGGTCGAAGTCGACGACGCCCGGGTGCACCTGACCGGCAAGGAATACGCGATGCTGGAGCTGCTGGCGCTCCGCAAGGGCACCACGCTGACCAAGGAAATGTTCCTCAACCACCTTTACGGCGGCATGGACGAGCCGGAATTGAAGATCATCGACGTGTTCATCTGCAAGCTGCGCAAGAAACTTTCGAGCGCCTGCGGCGGCGAGAACTACATCGAAACCGTCTGGGGCCGCGGCTACGTGCTGCGCGATCCGGGCGAAGAGGCGGAAGCCGCCTGACAATCTCCTGAAGAATTTCCTTGGATGGGACTTAGAGAGCCCGGGCTTCGCGCCCGGGCTTTTTTTGTCTAGGCGCGCCGCATGACCGCGCACAAACCCGGCGATCCGACGACGCTCAACCGGCTCTACGGCCGCAGCCAGGGACGCCCCTTGCGCAAGGTGCAGCAAGGGCTACTCGAAACGCTGCTGCCGCAGATCGCGGTGCCTGCGGAGGGGCCGATCAGCGGCGAACGATTGTTCGGCGACGCGCGCCCGCTGCACTTCGAGATCGGCTTCGGCGGCGGCGAACACCTCGCTGCGCGCGCCGACATGCTGCCCGACCACGGTTTCGTCGGCGCCGAGCCGTTCCTCAACGGCGTTGCCCAAGCGCTTGTCCACCTGAGCGGCGACAACGGCGCGCACCCGCCCTTGCCAAACGTCCGCTTGCACCACGGCGACGCGCTGCAGGTCCTCAGCCGCGTGCCCGACGGCGCGCTGTCGTTCCTCTACCTTCTGCACCCTGATCCCTGGCCCAAAGCGCGCCACGCCAAGCGGCGGATGATGAACGATGGGCCGGTCGATCTCTTTGCCGCCAAGCTCAAGCCCGGCGGCGAATTCCGCCTCGGCACCGATCACCCGGTTTACCTGCGCCACGCCTTGATGGTAATGCGCCGCCACACCGAACAGTTCGAATGGCTCGTCGAAGGACCGAAGACCTGGCAGCAACGCCCCGGCGGTTGGCCGGAGACCCGCTACGAGGCCAAGGCGCGCAAGCTGGGGCACGAAGTCTGGTACTTCCGCTACCGCCGCCGCTGAGGGCTCGCGTTCAGCGCGGCGAAACCGATGCCGTGGCAACGCGTTGAGCTTGCAAACGGAACGATGGGAGAGCGCCGCGCACGCGGCGCCAAATTTATGCGCCACACATTCAAGCTGATTCTCGCCGCCGCAGCCCTCTCGGCGTCAACCCCGCTGCTCGCGGCAGAGCCAAAGGGCGACGAGCCGGTCGCAGTGCCGCATAGCATCAAGCAAGGGATCGACTTCGTCTATGTCGACCCGGCGATGAGCGCCGTCGCCAAGCGGCACCAGAAACCGCGGAACTGGCTGTCGCGCATCCTTCAGGGCGATAAGCGGAGCGCGCCCAATTTGCTGTTCCAGCGGCTCTCGACGGGCCTCGACCAGTACCGCGCGACCTGGGGCAGCCTGCCGCAAGCGAAGATTCCGGCCGGGCCCGCACTCAAACCCGGGGCGACCGGCAAGCGTGTGGCCTTGTTGCGCACCCGTCTCGGCTTGCCTGCCGGCAACGGGTTCGACCAGCAGCTGGCCGGTCGCGTGAGCGAATACCAGCAGACCCACGGGCTCGATGCCGACGGTGTCGCCGGAAAGGGTACGATCGCCTCATTAAATCTCGGCGCCGACTATTTCGAAAGACGTATCGCGATCAACATGGAGCGCGCCTGGCGCCTCCCGGCGACGCGCGCGTTCGAGCGCTACGTGGTCATCGATTCAAGCACGGCCCAGGCCTACCTTTTCGAAGGCGATAAGCTGGCCGACAGCATGCGCGTCGTCGTCGGATCGCCCAAAACCAAGACGCCGATGATGGCCGTGCTGATGCGCGACGCGAAGGTGCACCCCTACTGGAACGTGCCGCCCGACCTTATTCGCAGCCTGACGGCAAAGCGCATCGGTGAGCAAGGGCTCTCCTACCTCGACAGCTTCCACTACGAAGTGCTGGCCAACTGGTCGCCCGATGCCCCGATCATTGACCCCGCGACCGTCAATTGGAGGCAGATCGCCAGCGGCAAGGTCGAGCCGAGCGTTCGCGTTCGCCAGCTTCCGGGACCGTGGAATTCGATGGGCGACATGAAATTCGAGATGCCCAACGACTTCGGCATTTACCTTCACGATTCTCCGCACAAGGAGCTGTTTGCGCAGGATGAGCGGCACCTCAGCAACGGTTGCGTGCGCCTGGCCGATTATCGCCGCTTCGCCGACTGGGTCTTCGGCCGCATGCCGCACGCGACTTCGGCCCGAGAGCAGGAATTTGCGCTGCCGCAACCGGTGCCGGTCTACATGACCTATCTCACGGTCGACGCGCTCGACAACGGGGTGGTCACCTTCCGGCCCGACGTCTACGGTTTCGATGCCCAGGCGATGCCGCAGATGTTCGGCGGATCGGGCACGATCGCGGCCAGTGCCGAGGCGCGGGCCGGGGCTTGACGCAGGAGGATTCTAAGATGGCCGAACGGCGTGCGCTGATCATCGGGGCTTCGCGGGGAATCGGTCTCGGCCTTGCCGAAGAGCTGGCGGCGCGCGGCTGGCACGTCTTCGCCAGCCAGCGCAGCGCGAGCGAAGGACTGGCCCAGGCGGCCGATGACGCCTCGATCGAAGTGGTCACCGCCGATGTGACCGACGCTGCCAGCATCGATATGCTGGCCCGGCAGATCAAGCCCGGTTCGCTCGACGTCGTGCTGGTCAATGCCGGAATCATGGGCAACGAAAACCAGTCGATCGAAACCGCCAGTGCCGACGATGTGGCGCACATCATGATGACCAACACCGTCGGGCCGGCGCGCACGGGCAAGCAACTCCTGCCCTTGCTGCGCGATGGCGGCACGCTGGCGTTCACCACCTCGCGCCTGGGCTCGATCGCCGAATCCTTCGGCGGCTACGATCTCTACCGGATGAGCAAGGCCGGGCAGAACATCCTCGCAAAGGGAATCTTCGAGCAGGACGCCAAGCCGCGCGGCATCGCCGTGCTCTCGCTTCATCCGGGCTGGGTGAAGACCGATCTTGGCGGCGCCGCCGCGCCGCTGACGGTCGCGGAGAGCGTTCGCGGCCTCGCCGACGTGCTGGAGGCCGAGCAGACGCCAGGTCACCGCTTCGTCGCCTACGACGGCGGCGCGATTCCCTGGTAGGCGAGCTTCAGCTAACCACCCCCGCACTGGCCAGCACCGCCAGCGTCAGCAGGTCGGGCGCCGAGGCGGTCATCGGGGCGATCTGGACCGGCTTTTCCATCCCGATCAGCATCGGCCCGATCACCGCATTTCCAGCCAACTCGCGCAGCAGCTTGGCCGAGAGGTTCGCGGATTGCAGCCCCGGCATGACCAGCACGTTGGCCGGTGCTGACAGGCGACTGAAGGGGTAAAGCTTCATCACTTGCGGGCTCAGCGCGGCGTCAGGCGCCATCTCGCCTTCGTACTCGAAGCCGGGGTCCTCCTGATCGAGGATCTGAACCGCGGCGCGGATATTCTCGAGCCACTTGCCCGGCGGGTTGCCGAAGGTCGAATAGCTGAGGAAAGCGACGCGCGGCTCATGCCCCAGCCGGCGGGCGACCTTCGCCGTCTCGCGGGCGATGTGCGCCAGGCCATCGGCGCTCGGCCGCTCGTTGATCGTCGTGTCGGCGAGGAAAACGGTGTAGTTCTTGCCGATCATCAGGTGGATGCCGAACGGCAGCGAATTGGGCTTGGGATCGAGCACCAGGCTGACCTCGCGCATCGTCTGCGCGAACGGCCGCGTGAGGCCCGAAATCATCGCATCGCCGTGGTCGAGCGCGACTAGCAGCGAGGCAAACACGTTGCGGTCCTGGTTGACCATCCGGCGTACGTCGCGCTCGGTATAGCCCCGCCGCTGCAGGCGCTCGTAGAGGTAGGCGACCATGGCCGGGACGTAGGTGCTGTCGGCCGAGTTCTGGATCTCGAAGCTGTCGGGATCGGTCACGCCGAGCTCGCGCAGCTTGTCCTTCACGGCCTTGGTGCGGCCGACCAGCACCGGCGTGCCGTAGCCGAAGTCACGCAGCTGGATCGCCGCGCGCAGGGCGATGTCTTCCTCTGCCTCGGCGAAGACGACACGCTTGGGAGCGCGCTTGGCTTCCTCGTAGACGTGGGTGAGCACCGATGTGGTCGGGTTGAGCCGCGCGCGCAGGGACACGCGGTAGGCGTCGAAATCCTCGATCGGCTTTTGCGCAACGCCCGAATCCATCGCCGCCTTGGCGACGGCGGAGGAAACAGTTTCCATCAGCCGCGGGTCGAACGGGGCGGGAATGATGTAGTCGCGCCCGAACTGGCGATCGACGCCATAGGCAGCGGCGACCTCGTCCGGTACCCGCTCGCGCGCCAGTGCGGCGATGGCGTGCGCCGCGGCGACCTTCATCTCCTCGTTGATCGCGGTCGCGCGAACGTCGAGCGCGCCGCGGAAAATGAACGGGAAGCCAAGCACGTTGTTGACCTGGTTCGGATAGTCCGAGCGGCCGGTGGCGATGATCGCGTCCGGGCGCACCGCCCTGGCGTCGTCGGGGGTAATCTCAGGATCGGGATTGGCCATCGCGAAAATGATCGGCTGCTTGGCCATTTTCTCGACCCATTCGGGCTTGAGCGCGCCCGCCGCCGACAGGCCGAGGAACACGTCCGCCCCGTTCAGCGCCTCTTCCAAAGTGCGCCGGTCGGTGTCGATGGCATGCGCGCTCTTCCACTGGTCCACGCTCTCACGGCCGCGGTAGATCACCCCCTTGCGGTCGCACATGATCACGTTGTCATTGGGCACGCCGAGCGCCTTGATCAGCGCGGTACAGGCGATCGCCGCGGCGCCGGCGCCGTTGACGACGACCTTGACGTCCTTGAGGTCGCGCTTGGTCAGGTAGCAGGCGTTGATCAACCCAGCGGCGGTGATGATCGCGGTGCCGTGCTGATCGTCGTGCATGACCGGGATCTTCATGCGCTCGCGCAGGGCTTGCTCGATCACGAAGCACTCGGGCGCAGCGATGTCTTCCAGGTTGATGCCGCCGAAGCTCGGCTCCATCAGCGCGACGGCGTTGATGAACGCCTCGGGGTCTTCGGTGGCGAGCTCGATGTCGATCGAATCGACGTCGGCGAAGCGCTTGAACAGCACCGCCTTGCCTTCCATCACCGGCTTGGCAGCGAGCGCGCCCAAGTTCCCCATGCCGAGGATGGCGGTGCCGTTCGTGATGACCGCGACGAGGTTGCCCTTGGCGGTATATTCCCAGGCGGCGAGCGGGTCCTTGGCGATCGCCTCGACCGGAGCGGCGACGCCTGGCGAATAGGCCAGGCTGAGGTCGCGCTGGGTGGCGACGGGCTTCGACGGGATGATCTCTATTTTACCGGGGCGCCCGGTCTCGTGGTAGAACAGCGCCTCACGGGTGGTGAAGCTGGAATTGGTCTCGTCGGCCAAGCATCGTCTCCTCGGGCGCAGCCCTAACGCGCCGCGCGGCGAAGGCATAGGGGAAAGCTTTCGCCCGGGTGTTCCCGAATCGGAAGAGGCACGGCTACGCCGTTGGCATGGCCGGCACCGCCACCCCGATGATGGCGCAATACCTCGCGCTCAAGCGCGAGGCCGGCGATTGCCTGCTGTTCTACCGCATGGGCGACTTCTTCGAGCTGTTCTTCGACGACGCCAAGACCGCCAGCGGCGTGCTCGACATCGCGCTCACGAGCCGCGGCGAGCACGACGGCAAGCCGATCCCGATGTGCGGGGTGCCAGTGCACGCGGCCGAAGGCTACCTCGCGCGTCTGATCAAGGCCGGCTGCCGGGTGGCGATCGCCGAGCAGACCGAGAGTCCCGAAGAAGCGAGGAAGCGCGGCGGATCGAAGACGTTGGTGGCGCGCGACATCGTCCGCTTCGTCACCGCCGGCACGCTGACCGAGGAAGCGCTGCTCGAGCCGCGACGGGCGAACGTGCTCGCAGCGGTATGCGAAGTGCGCGGGGTGTGCGGTCTCGCCGCGTGCGACATCTCGACCGGGCAGATGGAGCTTGAGGAATGCGCGCCCGACGCGCTTCCCGCCGCGATGGCGCGGATCGGCGCCAGCGAGCTGGTCGCGCCCGAGGGGTGGGACGGCATGCCCGCTGAGGCGATTCCGCGTCCGCGCGACGATTTCGCCAGCGACGAAGGCGAAGCGCGGCTGAAGGCGGTCCACGGCGTCGCCACGCTCGACGGGTTCGGCCAGTTCGGCCGGGCGATGCTGGCGGCGGCGGGGGGCCTGATCGCCTATCTCGACCACGCCGGGCGCGGGAAGCTGCCGCTGCTGTTGCCGCCGGTGGCGCAGGACGGAGCGGCGCGGCTGGCGATGGACGCGGCGACGCGCGCGAGCCTCGAAGTGCTCGAAGCGCAAGGCGGCGGGCGCGCGGGGAGCCTGCTCGCGGCGGTCGACCGCTGCGTCACTGGCGCGGGCGCGCGGCAACTGGCCGAGGACCTGTCAGCGCCGCTGACCGACAAGGCGGCGATCGTCGAGCGGCTGGCGCTGGTCCAGTGGTTTCACGCCGATCCTCTGGTGCGCGCCGATATTAGCGACGTGCTGCGTCACTCGCCCGACATCGGCCGCGCGCTGGGCCGGGTGGTGGCGGGGCGCGGAAGCCCGCGCGACCTGGGCCAGCTGCGCGATGGCTTGTCCGAAGCGCGGCGCATCCGGGATCACTTGCAGGGCAAGCCTGAACGGCCGACGCTGCTGGACCGTATGTTGCCGAGCCTCGGCGGGCACGGCGCCTTGACCGACCTGCTGTCGCGCGCGCTGGTGCAAACGCCGCCGACCGAGCGCGGCCAGGGCGGCTTCATCGCCGAGGGCTACGACGCCGCGCTCGACGAATCACGCCTGGTCGCGTCGAACTCCCGCCGCGCCATCGCCGCGCTCGAGGCGAAGTACCGCGATGAGACGGGCGTGGCCGCGCTCAAGATCAGGCATAACGGCGTGCTCGGCTATTTCATCGAGGTGCCCGCGCGCCACGCCGATGCGCTGATGGCAGCCGACAGCGGGTTCACCCACCGCCAGACGATGGCTGGCGCGGTGCGCTTCAATTCGTTGTCGCTGCACGAGGAAGCCAGCCGCATTGCCGAAGTGGGCGGGCACGCGCTGGCGGCCGAGGATGCGCATTTCGAGGAACTGGTCGGCGAGGTCGGGGCCGCGCGCCAGACGATTGCCGTGACCGCCGCCGCGCTTGCGCGGATCGATGTTGCCGCAGGGCAGGCAGAGCGCGCTGCCGAGGGCGGCTGGTGCCGCCCGGAGATCGTCGAGGAGCCGTGCCTGTCGATAGAGGGCGGCCGGCACCCGGTCGTCGAGGCGGCGCTGGCGCAGGGGAGCGAGCGCTTCGTCGCCAACGACTGCACGCTCGCGGCGGACGACCGGTTATGGCTGATCGGCGGGCCCAACATGGGCGGCAAGTCAACGTTCCTGCGGCAGAACGCGCTGATCGTGCTGCTGGCGCAGGCCGGCGGCTACGTGCCGGCGGCGCGGGCCAAGGTCGGGCTGGTCGACCGGCTGTTCAGCCGGGTCGGGGCGAGCGACAACCTCGCGCGCGGGCGCTCGACCTTCATGGTCGAGATGGTCGAGACCGCGGCAATCCTCGCGCAGGCGACCGAGCGCAGCTTCGTCATTCTCGACGAAGTCGGGCGCGGCACCTCGACCTACGACGGGCTGGCGCTTGCCTGGGCGGTGGTCGAGGCGGTGCACGATGCCAACCGCTGCCGCTGCCTGTTCGCGACGCATTACCACGAGCTGTCGCGCCTCGCCGAAACCTGCGACGCACTCTCGCTCCATCACGTCCGCGCGCGCGAGTGGAAGGGCGACCTGGTGCTGCTGCACGAGCTCGCCGAAGGCCCAGCGGACCGCAGCTACGGCCTTGCCGTGGCCAAACTGGCGGGTGTGCCGAAGTCTGTCGTCGCTCGCGCCAAGTCGGTGCTCGATCGGCTCGAGAAGGGCCGCGCGGCGACCGGCGGCCTCGCGGCAGGCCTAGGCGACCTGCCGCTGTTCGCCGCCGCCGCCGAACTTGAGGAAGAGCAATGCGATGAGCTGCGCGAGCGGCTGCAAGCGCTCGACGTCGACGCGCTCACACCGAAGGACGCGCTCGACCTGCTCTACCAGCTGAAACGCGAGGCGAGCGAACGCTAGCTGCCATCGCTCGGCAAGTCGTCGACGCGGTTCTCCTCGCCGTACTTGTCCTCGTTGTCGTCGAGGTTTTCCTCGCCGGCAAACGCACCCATGTCGATGCGGCCCGATTGCTCCATGTCGCGCATGTGATCGATCAGGTCCTGCGTCGAATCGTCGTCGATCCCCCCGTTCACCTTGATGCTGTCGAGCGGGCTTGATTCGCCGTCCTTGTTGCGCGCTTCGCCGGCGACGGACTGGGCCTGGCTTCCCTCGTCCTCCTGCTCGTCGTTGAACGTTTCGGGCGCTTCGTCGGACGGTGGCTTGCGATCGGTCATGCAGAAATTCTCCTTTGGCACAGCAACCCGCGGCGAGCGCGCCGCGTTCCCGCGCATGTCTGCGCGGCGACAACAATCGGCGATATTCGTAGATTCCCGTGTTCAGCGGTTGGCGCCGGGGTGCCACAGGACATCGCCTTTGCCCGCGGCGTTTACGGCGCGCGCGAGCACGAAAAGGTAGTCGGAGAGACGATTGACGAAGGCGAGAGCGTCCGGATTGACTGGCGCTTCGGCCGCAAGCGCCGTCATCGCCCGCTCGGCGCGGCGTACCGATGCACGGGCGATGTGGACCCGCGCCGCCGCTTCGCTGCCACCGGGAAGAATGAAACTGCGCAGCGGTTCGAGATCCTCGTTCAGTGCATCGATCCGCCGTTCGAGCCATTCGGCCTGTGCGGGGACTATCCGCAGCACCATCTCCGACGGCGCGAAGTCCTCGCCGGGCGTGGCCAGGTCGGCCCCGAGGTCGAACAGGTCGTTCTGCAGACGCCGCACGTCCGCTGCCGCCTCGCCCTCGAGCGCCACCAGCGCGAGCCCGAGCGCCGAGTTGGCCTCGTCGACCGCGCCGATCGCTTCCATTCGCGACTCGTGCTTGGCCACGCGACTGCCGTCGACGAGACCCGTGGTACCGTCGTCGCCGGTGCGGGTATAGATCTTGGTGAGGCGGACCATGCCCCTGGCGGGTCCGCCTAGTGATTCATCATCAACAGGATCGCGACGATCACTATCGCCAGCGCCTGGAACTTGATCCGGTTCATCATCATCCGGTTCTGAAGCAGCTGCATGTCCTTCTGCCGCTCACCGCCCGCGTCAATGTCGGCGCGGTGCGATTGCAGGAAAGCGACGATGCCGCGGACGAGCGAAACGACGACGAAGATCATCGCCACGACGAGGAGGATGACGAGCGCGGTGTTCATACTAGCCCAGATAGGCCCTCGCCGAGCGTAATGCCAGCCGGGAGGCGTCCCGTGCGCAGCAAATCCGCCAGCGCGCGCCCGTCCTCCCCAGCGCGGCGGCGGTCGGCGAGCGACGAGGAACCGCGCCGCTTGGCGAGCTTGTGGCCGGTTTCGTCGAGCAGCAGCGGGTGATGATGCCACACCGGCACCGGCAGCCCGAGCAGCGCCTGCAGCAGCCGATGAATGTGCGTCGCCGGGAACAGGTCCATCCCGCGCGTGACCAGCGTGACGCCGTCGGTGGCATCGTCGATGGTCGCCGCGAGGTGGTAGCTCGCCGGGGTCTCGGCTTCCTTGCGCACCAGCACGACGTCGCCGAGTAGCTCGGGCTGGGTTTGCTGTTGTCCGGCGCGTTCGTCGAGCCAGGTGAGCGGCCCCTTCCGCCGCAGCGCCTCGGCGACATCGAGGCGCCAGGCGGCGTCTGCGGCATCGAAAGACGCGCCGCGGCAAGTCCCGGGATAGACCGGCCCGTCGGGGCCCACCTTGGTCGCAGCCGCAGCAATTTCGGCGCGGGTGCAGCGGCACGGGTAGAGCAGCCCTTCGCTTCGAAGCTTGTCCGCCGCCTGCGCATATGCCGCAAGCCGCGTCGATTGCGCCGGCACCTCCTCCCATTCTAGCCCGAGCCAGGCGAGGTCATCGCGGAACTCATGGGCCAGCTCCGGGCGCGAACGCGCGCCGTCGATGTCCTCGATCCTGAGCAGGAAGCGCCCTCCCCGCGCCTTAGCCAGGTCGTGCGCTACGATCGCCGAGAAGGCGTGGCCGATATGCAACGGGCCGTTCGGGCTCGGGGCGAAGCGGGTGACGATCACCGGTGCTTCCTAGCCCGCAGACGGCCCCGTCACACCCGCAAATTCGCCAAGCGCCTGTGGATTCGCCCTTTGTAACGGGGTTGACGCATTTTGCCGCAAATGCTCCGTTGGCTGCACGGAGGACACAGAGGCGTGTTCAAGGCCGACCTGATCGAGCGCGCGGCGCATTTCCGCAGCGCAATGGAAGACCCCACGCGGCGGCTGGAAAGCTGCCCCGCGCTGGTGCTCAATGCCGATTACACACCCCTGTCGTACTACCCGCTGAGCCTGTGGCCGTGGCAGACGGCGATCAAGGCGATCTTTCTCGAGCGCGTAGATATCGTCGCCAGCTACGAGCGGATGGTCCATTCGCCGAGCCTCGACATGCAAATCCCGAGCGTAATCGCGCTCAGGCAATACGTGCGCCCGAGCGAGTTTCCCGCGTTCACCCGCTTCAACGTGTTCCTGCGCGACCGCTTTTCCTGCCAGTACTGCGGCAGCGAGCAGCACCTGACCTTTGACCACGTGCTGCCGCGCCGGCTCGGCGGGCGCACGACGTGGGAGAACATCCTCACCGCCTGTGCCCCGTGCAACATGAAGAAGGGCGGCCGCACGCCACAACAAGCGCGTATGCACCCGCTGGTCAAGCCGATCCGCCCGACCAGCTGGCAACTGCAACAGCACGGCAAAAAGTTCCCGCCGAACTACCTCCACGAGACGTGGCGCGACTGGCTCTACTGGGACATCGAGCTGGAGGCTTAGCTATCCACAAGTTCGTCATTCCCGCGAACACGGGAATCCAATCTCGACTGTGGTGGGTAAAATGAGCGCCAAATTTCAACGTCTCTTCGAACGAGCCGATGCCATCTCGGACGGACCGGCCCTCGGGTTTGGGAACCGGTGCTTTGGCATCTTGCGCTGCGCGGATTCGGACCCGCAATGTTGGTTTTGGCAAGCCGCCTAACACAGACAGGGAGCGGTGCTGAGCTTGGAAGAATCAGCGATTCATTCTGCCCGGCCGGAATGACGTATCGGGCGTGGCGGAAAGGCGAACCGAACGCGACACAGAACATGGCGATGAGTCTGTTCAATGTCGGGGACATGGCTGGCTATCGCCGCTGGATGCGCAAGGCGGCCAAAGGAGGTGACGTAAACGCCCTGGAAGACGTGCGAAGATTCGAAACGCGGCAGCCCCACGATTTGGCTCGTCGGCTGCGGCGGCTGAGACCGCATCGCCGCGACGGGAGCTAGAGGGCTACGTCACCGCCGCCCGCCTCTTGAACTCCGCGCGTTCCCATTCCCCGCTCGCCAGCACTTCGCCGAGCGTCTGGGCGGCGTGCCAGCAGTCTTCGAAGCGGATGTAGGCGGGTGACAGGCCGAGGCGGAGGACGTCGGGCTCGCGGAAGTCGGGGATCACGCCCCGCGCGATCAGCGCCTGGCTGATGGCGTAGGCCTGGGGATGACAGAACGAGAGCTGGCTGCCGCGCGGCGCCGGGTCCTCGGGGCTGATGCAGGGCAGGCCGGGCGCGATTTGCGCGATAGCGGCGCGGAGGAAGTCGGACAGCGCGCGCGACTTGGCGGAGAGCCGCTCGACGCCGATCTCGGCGATCAGCCTCACGCCTTCCTCGAGCGCCGCGAGGCCGAGGATCGGCGGGGTGCCGGTGAGCAGGCGGTCGATGCGGGGCGCGGGGGCGTAATCATCGGAGAACGCGAACGGCGCGGTGTGGCCCATCCAGCCGGTCAGCGGCTGCTGCAGCGCCGTGTGATGCCGCCGGGCGACGAAGGCGTATGCGGGAGCGCCTGGGCCGCCGTTGAAGTACTTGTAGCCGCAGCCGACCGCGAGATCGGCCTCGCAGCCATTGAGATCGACCGGCACCGCCCCGGCGCTGTGCGACAGGTCCCACAGCACCAGCGCGCCCGCCTGGTGCGCCGCCCGGGTTAGCCGGGCCATGTCGTGCATGGCCCCAGTCTTGTAATGGACGTGGGTGAGCAGCAGCAGCGCGACATCTTCGTCGAGCGCTGCTCCCAGTTCCTCCGCCGGGGCCAGCCGCCGCTCAGCGAGACCTTGCGCCT
Source organism: Croceibacterium sp. (assembly GCA_035470785.1). Taxonomy (GTDB): domain Bacteria; phylum Pseudomonadota; class Alphaproteobacteria; order Sphingomonadales; family Sphingomonadaceae; genus Croceibacterium_B. The sequence goes on from DATIQN010000049.1 coordinate 12,451, forward strand.
CGAGCCCGGCGATCAGGTAGAGATCGGTCGGAAAGTTGGCCGGCTCGCTGAGCACGACCTTGCGGCCGGGTCGCATCGCCAAGGCGGCGGCGATCAGCTTGAACAGGTTCACCGAGGTCGAATCGCAGGCAATCACCTCGTCGGGCGCAGCGCCGATCAGGGGCGCGATCATCGCCCCGACCCGGCGCGGCATACCGATCCATTCGGCGCTGTTCCAGCTCCGGACCAGCCCTTCCCCCCATTCGCGGCGGATCACCTCGCCGAGCCGCGCCGCGGTGCCGAGCGGCAGCGCGCCGAGCGAATTGCCGTCGAGGTAGACTACCCCAGGCGGCAGCGCGAACTGCTTGCGGTAACCGCCAATGTGATCGGCCGCATCGAGCGCGCGCGCTTCGGCGAGGCCGACCATCAAACCTCGGTCCGCACCGCGAGCAGCTCGGGGAAGAAACCCTTCTTAAGCACCGATTCGAGGTAGGGCACGCCGGCGGTGCCGCCCGTGCCCGTCTTGAAGCCGATGATTCGCTCGACGGTCTTGAGATGGCCGAAGCGCCAGCGCTGGAAGTGGTATTCGAGATCGACCAGCTTCTCGGCCAGTTCGTACAAGTCCCAGTATCGCTCCGGGTCGCGGTAAGCTTGCGCCCACGCCTCGGTGATCTGGACATTTGTTTCGTGCGGCCACTCCAGCCCGCGTTCGAGCACTTCGGCCGGAATGGCAAATCCGCGCCGTGCCAGCAGGCGCAGCGCTTCGTCGTAAATGCTTGGGCGGCTCAGCTCGGCGCGCAGTTCCGCCGCCACTTCGGGCGTCGCCTCGTGCATGGTCACCATATCCGGATCGCGCCCGCCGAGCATGAATTCCATCAGCCGGTACTGTGCCGACTGAAACCCGCTCGACCGGCCCAGAAACGGGCGGATCTGCGAGTAATCGTGCGGGGTCATCGTGCTCAACACATCCCAGTTGCCGATCAGCTGCTGCTGCGCGCGGGCGACGCGGCTGAGCATCTTGAACGCAGGTCGCAGTTCGTCGCCGACGATCAGTTCGCGCGCCGCGGCCAGTTCGTGTAGGCACAGCTTGAGCCAGAGCTCGCTCGCCTGGTGGACGACAATGAACAGCATCTCGTCGTGCGCGCCCGAGACCGGGTACTGCGCCGACAGCACGCGGTCGAGATCGAGGTAGCTGGCGTAAGTGACGTCCCTGCCCATAGCCAAGCTATAGGCGCGAGACGGTTGGAATTGAAACTACCCTTCGATCACCCGCGTCTCGGGATGATGCTTGTCGAGGTGGCGCTTGACGATCTTGAGATTGCGCGTGTTCGAACGGAACATGAAGTCGAGCGCGTCGCCGACGAAGGGCACGAAGCCGATTGCCGTGTCGAACCCGACGTTGCCGGCCATCCGCCACAGCTTCCACTTGGGCAGTCCGAGGTTCTTCGCTTCCCACACGAGATAGGCACCGAACGCCGCACCGATGAAATCGCCGATCACCGGGATCAGGCCGACGATGGCGTCGAGACCGAATTCGTAACCGATGCCCGGCACGCGAAAGCCATGCTCCAGCAGTTTCTCGACGGCTTCGATCCGCTGGCGAACCGAGCCGGGGTCAGCTCCGGTCGGCAGGGACGGGCGCAGCGGTTGCGGGCGAAGCGGCGTAGCCTGGGTGCGAACCATCCGGTCTATCTGGGGATGGTCGCCATGTCGGGCAAGGGATGCCAGGCCCAGGCGTTGGCCGCGAAACCGTCGACGTTGCCGCGCACCATCGACCAGCGGAGCGGCGCACCGATCGGTATGTAGACGTTGGCCTCGGTCAACTCGCTCTCGGCGCGCCCGAGGTCATCGGCGCGCTCTTTCGGATCCGTCGCGATGAGCGCTGCCTCGACGGCATCATCCGCGCTGGAGTTGCACAACCCGCGAGCCAGCGAGCAGTTGAACTGGTTGAGGAACCAGCGCGGCTCGGCGTAGCGCGCGATCCGGTCGACCAGCGCGAGGTCGGCCGGCTGGCCGGGACCGACCCGGACAAGCTCGATCCCGGCCTGGCCGAGTTGGCTGGCAAGCGCGTTGAACAGCATCGCGAAACCGGGCTCTCCGGCGAGCACGATCGTCAGGCTCGGCGGCTTGCCCTTGCCCGCGCCGGCTCGCCATGCCGCGACCCGGCCGGCGGCCACGGCGCGGCGCTGCTCGATGCTCGTGCCGGCCCAGCGCTCGGGCGCCTTGGCGCCGGGGACGGCTGCCGGAACGATGCGCGTGCTCGGTACCCAGCCGCCGATGTTGAAGGTCGCCATCAGTGCCGGCCGGTCGATCGCCATCGCCAGCGCCTCACGATTCTGCGGCAGCGCAAGGAAGCCGCGTTCGCGCGTGACCTGCAGTCCGAACAGGCCGAACACGTTGTCGAGCCGCAAGTTGCCGCGCGACAACGGCCCGGGATCTACCAGCGGCCATGAAGCGATCGTGCCGCCGAGCACGACGTCCACTTCGCCCTGGTCGAACGCGGCGAGCGCGGCCTTCGCGCCGAGGGCCACGACGCCGACAGGCCGGACGTAGCGCTGCCATCCGTCCTGCTGCGGCAAGCCCCGCATCTCCGGCGGCCTGAACTTCAGTTCAACGGGCTTTTGCGGTGGCCCGATCTTCTCGTGCTGGCGGTCGATCACCATCGGACCGGCCTGCAAGCCGCCGTGCGCCAGCGCCAGTTCGGGTTGCGCGAGCAGCCGCAGGAAGTCGGGCATCGGCGCTTTCAGGTCGATCTCGACGACCCTTCCGGCCATCGTCCGAACTTCGTCGATCGGCGACAAATCGAGCGCGAGCGAAGTGCCGCGAAGGCCGCGAATCGCTTGCCGCAGCGCGTCGCGCGCGCCTTCGCCGCTTAACTCGGCGCCGTCGGGCCATGTCCCTTCGCGCAGCCGGAAGATGTAACTCTTGCCGTCATCGGTAACGATCCAGCGGTCGGCCAGCGCCGGCTCGATCTCGCCCTGCGCGTCGAGCGAGACGAGCCCGGAGCCTGTGGCCCCCCTGACCACTTGCGCCCCTTCTGACAAGTGCAGGCTGCTCGCGAAAACCTCGTCCCTGGTGCCGATGATAGCGATGTCGAGCGGGCCGTCGGAGTGGCCGCAGCCGGCCAGCGGCAGCAGCGCGCTGATGACGAGTGCTTGAAGATGTCGCCTTCGCATGCGCGCAGGCTAAGCCTTAGCCCGCGCGGGCGAAAGGTCAGATCTTGCGCAAGTTCGCAGTGTGCGAATCGAGCGGGGGCCTCGTGAAGCGGGGGCTCGACAGGTCCGGAGCCCCGGCCGCGACCGGGGCCCGGGCCAGCCTGGGCTCGATTTCTTCGACGAATGCGATCCCGAAGCGGTCGTCCTGTTTCCAGGCCACCGTGCCACTTACCCAGCCGACGTTGCGCAGACCGACCGAGACCGGCGAGCCGCGGACGACGGGCGCGTTGCCTTCCCCCATCATGCCGCCGGCGGAAAGATTGCGGACCTTGACGCGATATTCGGCCTCGCTGCCGTCGACGCGGACTTGCGCGATCAGCAACAGGCTGTCGCGTTCGACCTGGCGAGTTTCGACATTGGCCATCGCGGCGCATTCTCCCGGTCAGCAGTCGAGCGCAATACAGCGCCCGCGCGCGAAATTCGTACGTTCGCCCGCCTTGTCGCCTGTCGTGGTTATCGTTTGGTTAACGGCGCCGCGAAATTGCCAAAACCGTCTCATTCCGGGTCAGTCGTCGCGTGAGACCTTCTCGCGCCGTTCGTGCGCCTGCTGCGCCTCGACGGTCATCGTCGCGATCGGCCGGGCGATCAGGCGGTTGATCCCGATCGGCTCACCGGTGACTTCGCACCAGCCGTATTCGCCTTCATCGATTCGCCGCAGCGCGGCGTCAATCTTGGCGATCAGCTTGCGCTGCCGGTCGCGCGTGCGCAGCTCGATGCCCCAGTCGGTTTCGCTCGACGCGCGATCGTTGAGATCGGGCTCGCGGATCGGGCCGTCCTGCAGCGACTGGAGGGTGAATTCGGAAGCCGAGAGAATCGACTTCTTCCATTCGAGCAGCAGCACGCGGAAATAATTCAGCTGCTGCTCGGACATGTACTCTTCATCTTCGCTCGGCGTGTAGTCGGCGTCCAGCGCGCGCTTGGCCTTGGCCAAAACGTCGATCTCATCACCCAAGACAGATGCCATTCGGGCACCTCCGCAACAGGTCAGTCCCACCCCGGCCGAAGCTGCTGATTCAGCCGCGTTTGCACGCGCCGCCGACCCGGTTGGCGCGGCCTATACGGACAGCACCCGTGGCGCACAAGCGGCAACGGGGCGGACTTAAACGGAAAATCCTTAAGCGTGGCCGAACGGTCGCGATCGGGCCCCTGCACTCCGGACAAAACCGTAGTTAACAAATCCGCGGAGGCGTTAACCATTTCTTGACCGCCGCGGGTGGAACACTGCCGCATGGAGCCGGTGCATGGGCCGGGTTACCAGGGGGACCGATTATGGAACTGACCAGAATCGACAACGTGAAGAGCATCCGGAGCGAAGAGTCCGTCGCCGCTGACCTGTTGATCGCCAAGTGCCTGGCGGCCGCGGCGAAGGGGAGCCACAGCGCCTATTTCGACCTCGGCGTTGCTTTTTCGACCGGCAGCCACGGCGTCGCTTGCGACCTGATCGAGGCGCACAAGTGGTTCAACCTCGCCGCCGCGCAGGGGCATGAGGAAGCCGCGTTCTGTCGGGCCGACATCTCCGACGAGATGAGCGGGCGCGAGATCGCCGAAGCACAGCGCCGTGCGCGCCAGTGGCTGGGTGGCGGGGAACGCCGCGCCGCTTAACCTATTTGGAATAATTCTCTTGACATTGTTACGCCGTTCGGTTATACTAGCTAAAGATCGCGATAGTCCGATTCGTTACTCGCCCTTCCGGAACGGCGTTCGCGTCCCGAGGTAGAGGCTCTCCTGCGCCACCCCCTCGCGTTCGCGCTCAAGGAAACCGGCGATGGCCTCGCGGAACCCGGGATCGGCGATCCAGTGCGCCGACCAGGTCCGCACCGGCTCATAGCCCCGCGCCAGCTTGTGACCGCCTTGCGCGCCTGCCTCCACCCGGCCCAGCCCGCGCGCAATCGCCGCGTCGATCGCCTGGTAGTAGCACAGCTCGAAATGCAGGAACGGCTTGTCGCGGGTGCAGCCCCAATAGCGCCCGTAGAGCGCATCCTTGCCGATGAAGTTGAGCGCCCCGGCAATCGGTTCGCCGCCTTCATAAGCGAATACCAGCAGGACTTGCTCGCCCATCCGTTCGCCGAACAAGTCGAACGCGGACCGCGTCAGGTACGGATGGCCCCATTTGCGCGCGCCGGTGTCCTGGTAGAAGCGCCAGAACGCGTCCCAGTGCTCGGGGCGCAGGTCGGCGCCGGTAATAAGGCGGATCTCGACGCCTTCCTGCGCGCGGGCCCGCTCCTTGCGCAGCTCCTTGCGCTTGCGGGAGGACAGCGCGCCGAGGAAATCCTCGAAGCTGGCGTAGCCGCGGTTCTCCCAGTGGAACTGGATGTCGTTGCGCAGCAGCCAGCCGGCCCGCTCGAACAGGTGCCGCTGCGCCGGCTCGATGAAAGTCGCGTGCGCCGAGGACAAGCCGTGCTGTTCGCACAGCCGCTCAGCCGCGTGCAACAACGCCGCGGCATAGGCTTCGTCCTCGATCAGCAGCCGTGGCCCGGTCGCCGGCGTGAACGGCGCGGCGATCTGCAGCTTCGGGTAATAGCGCCCGCCGGCGCGATGCCAGGCATCGGCCCAGGCGTGGTCGAACACGTATTCACCCTGGCTGTGGCTCTTGACGTAGGCCGGCAGCGCCGCGTGCAGCGCGCCGCGGCTGTCCTCGATCACGATCGGCGCCGGGTCCCAGCCGGTGCCGGGCCCGACGCTGCCCGAATCCTCGAGCGCGGTGAGGAAAGCATGGCTCATGAACGGATTGCCCGAGCCCGCCAGCCGGTCCCACTGTTCGTCGGGAATCGCGCCGACGGCAGGGGCAACATGGGCAATGAGGTCGGAATCGGCCATAATCCCAACTTAACCGCTTTTGCCTCCACGCGTATCCCTCTCCGTTCGTGGTGGGCCTATCGAACCACGACCTCGCGCTACATCCGTCCTTCGACAAGCTCAGGACGAACGGTGGTGGTGGGCGCTATAATCAGGAAATCGCGCGCGTTCTCGCGACACCTTCGCCTTCGACGATCGGTGCATCGGCGAAGTCCGCTGCCCGCTTGCGCAGCGCGCCGTTGCGCACGGTCCAGGTGAGCAGCGGCAGGCCGCGCTTGCGCTGGGCGGCGGCGAACGCGCTCGGCAAGTCGCGCACGTCGTAGGCGAGGAAATCGGGCTTGGCCTGCCACAGCGCCAGGTGCCGGCGGACCGAACCAGACCATGTCCGCGCGCCTTCCTCGCTGACCACCAGCCCGCGCACCACGCGCGGCGCGTGATGGCGAAACCAGGCGCAGACACGCGGGTCGAAGCCCATCACCGCGACAGGGCCGGCATAGCCTTCGAGGTCGCGCCGCACGCCGAGGCACAGCGCGGCGACGCGACGCTCGCGCCTTGTCTTGAGCTCGATCAGCAGCGGCACCTGGCCGTGAACCATGCCCAGCATATCGCGCAGCGTCGGGATGCGGTCTGTTCCGGCACCGAGGCCGACCAACGACAGCTCGGCGGCGGTTCGCCCGCTAACCGGGCCGGTCTCCGCGGTCAGCCGGCCGAGCTCCCAGTCGTGGAACACCACGGCGCGGCCATCGCCGGTCTGCTGGACGTCGCATTCAAGCCCCATGCCGAGCGAGATCGCGGCCGAAAAAGCCGACAGCGAGTTTTCGGGAATGTCGCCGCCGTGCAGCCCGCGATGGGCGTAGTCGCGGCCGCGTAGCCAGCCGATCCGCGCCGGGTCGGGCGCGGGCGAGAGCCAGATATCAAGCGCTGCCCAAGGCAACGATCGCATCCACCTCGACCGCGGCGCCGAGCGGCAGCACCGGCACGCCGACCGCGCTGCGGGCGTGCTTGCCGACGTCGCCGAACACCTCGACCATCAGGTCGCTGGCGCCGTTGGCGACCTTTGGCTGGTCGGTGAACATGGCGCCGGAATTGATGAAGGCGCCGAGCTTGACGACCCGCTCGACCCGGTCGAGCGAGCCGAGCGCCGCGTTCAATTGCGCGAGGATCATCAGACCGCAGGCGCGCGCCGCGCGAGCGCCGAGGTCGAGATCCACGTCCTCGCCCAGCCGGCCGGTGACGAGCGCCCCGTCGATGAATGGCAATTGCCCCGAGACGTGCGCCAGCCCGCCGGCGATGACCACGGGAACGTAGCTCGCCACGGGCGCGGCGGGTTGCGGAAGCGTAATGCCGAGTTCGGCGAGGCGGTCGGAAATACTCATGGCCGCGATCCATGCAACGTTTCGAGCAACCAGGGCAAGGCCCGATCCCAGCTGTCGATCCGGGCATGCGCGTGACCCGCTTCGAGCGCGCAGGGCACGTGCGGCGCGATCGCCGGCTCGCCGCAGAAGTGCAGCCGCGAGATATCCGGCAGCTCTTGCGCGGCGCTGGCGTGGTGCTGCGCCAGGTCGTCGATGAACACCGCCCGCGAGGGCGCGTATTCCTCGACGATGCGGCGCAGCGCTTCGCCCTTGGGGCCCTGGTTGGTGACGACCTGGACCTCGATGCCATGCGCTTGCAGCTGCCGGCGGCGGCCTTCGCCGAAGCGGTCGACAAGGTTCGTCAGCACGACGACGTCAGCCTCGCGCTGCAGCTCAGCCATCGTGGCGGCGGCCCCTTCGATCTGGGTCTGGCGGGCCATCTCGGTGTCGAAGAAGCCAGTGAGCAGCCGCCAGAGCTCGGCCTCTTCGACCGGCTCGTCGCTGCCGATCCGTCGCACCGACTGCGCGAATGGATTGCCTTCGAGCAGGAACTCGATGCCGTGCTCTTCGCCGAGCCAGTCGCGGAAGTGGCGCACCATGTGCAGCAGCACTTCGTCGCAATCGGTGACCACCAGCGGCCGGCTCACCGTTCGAGGCCTTCGCGCGCCGCGGCGATCGCGGCAGGCTTGACGCCGAGAGCCTCCGCCGCGCCGAGCAGGTCCGGCTCGTGCGCGCAGAGGAATTCGAGCACCGAGAGCTGCAACTCGCTCGATTCGATTCGCCCGCGCAGCTGTTCGGGCGTGAGGCCGGTGAGGTCGAGAAAGCGCTGCGCGCGCCGCTCGTCGGTCAGCAGCCAGGCGAGCGCGCCGAGGGCTATCCCGGAGGAGTCGGGCGTGAATATTTGATTATCTTTGCGAATTGTCACTTATCCACAGGTGCGCTATATTGATATCCACAAACTTCCGCGGGGGCGGAAGGGGATCGGGGGCGCAATGACGCAGAGAATCCTCGTTGTCGAGGACAACGACTTGAACCGCAAGCTGTTCTGCGACGTGTTGCAGGCTAGCGGTTTCGACGTCGAACCGGTCGCCGATGGCGGCACGGCGATCGAACGGGCACGATCGTTCGTGCCCAACCTGGTGATCATGGACATCCAGTTGCAGGACATCTCCGGCCTCGACCTGATCGCCGGGATGAAGGGCGACTTGGCCCTGTGCGACATCCCGGTGCTGGCGGTGACTGCCTATGCCGGCAAGGGCGACGAAGAACGGATTCGCCAGGTCGGCGCCGAAGGCTATCTCGCCAAGCCAGTTTCGATCGTCCCGTTCATGAACGCGGTAAAGGGCCTGCTCGACCGCTCCACCCCCCCGGTGCCGCTGCCGCTCCACGCTTGACATTCGTTTAGCCAAGCCGCTTTTGCGCCGCATTCCATTCATAGGAGTGCGCGCATGGATCGTGCCGAAGTCGACGAGCGTATTCGCAAGCTGATCGAGCCGTTCAACAAGAAGGGCGAGCCGATTACCGACGTGACGACGTTCGCCGGCGACCTCGAGTTCGACAGCCTGACGGTGATGGATTTCGTCGCCGCGATCGAGGACGAATTCGACATCATCATCAGCATGAACCAGCAGGCCGAAATCGAGACCTGGGGCCAGCTGGTCGACGCCGTGTGCCGGCTGCAGAAGGTTTGAGCGCGCGATGAGCGAAGGCATCAACCAGCCCGACGCGCCGCTGCAAGCGGATCGCACCGCGCCCGCGGGCGACCTGTTCAGCAGATTCGATGCGCTGATCAAGCAGCGGGAGGACCTGCTGGCGAGCGGGGTCGAAGATCCGTTCAGCCTAGTGATGGAGAAGGTGCTCTCCCCCACCCGGGCGATCTGCAATGGGCGCGACACGATCCTGCTCGGCACCTACAACTACATGGGCATGACCTTCGATCCGGACGTGATCGCGGCGGGCAAGAAGGCGCTCGACGAGTTTGGCTCGGGGACCACCGGCAGCCGCGTGCTCAACGGCACCTACCAGGGCCACAGGGAGTGCGAGCAGGCGCTGCGCGAGTTCTACGCGATGGACCACGCGATGGTCTTCTCGACCGGCTACCAGGCCAACCTCGGGATCATCGCGACGATGGCCGGCAAAGGCGATTACGTGGTGCTCGACATCGACAGCCACGCGTCGATCTACGACGGCTGCGCGATGGGCAACGCCGAGATCGTGCCGTTCCGGCATAACGACCTCGAGGCGCTCGACAACCGGTTGCGGCGGATTCCCGAAGGCGCCGGCAAGCTGGTCGTGCTCGAAGGCGTCTACTCGATGCTTGGCGACGTCGCCCCGCTCAAGGAGATGATCGCCATCGCCAAGAAGCACGGCGCGATGGTGCTGGTCGACGAGGCGCATTCGATGGGCTTCATCGGTCCCAACGGGCGCGGCGTGGCCGAAGAGCAGGGGGTAATCGACCAGGTCGATTTCATCATCGGCACCTTCTCGAAGAGCGTCGGCACGGTCGGCGGCTTCTGCGTTTCCAACCACCCGAAGTTCGAAATCCTGCGGCTCGTCTGCCGCCCTTACGTGTTCACCGCCAGCCTGCCACCGAGCGTAGTCGCCACCGCGGCAACCTCGATCCGCAAGCTGATGCACGGGAGCAACAAGCGCGCGCACTTGTGGGAGAACTCGAAGCGGCTCCACGGAGGCTTGCGCGAGCTCGGCTTCACGCTCGGCACCGAATACCCGCAAAGCGCGATCGTCGCGGTGATCATGCCCGACCTCGAGCATGGCGCGGCGATGTGGGAAGCGCTGCTGCACGAGGGGCTCTACGTGAATCTCGCGCGCCCGCCGGCAACGCCCGCCGGGATGACTCTGCTGCGCTGCTCGCTGTGCGCCGAGCACACCGCCGAGGAAGTCGAGACGATCCTCGGCATGTTCGAGCGCGCCGGGAAGTCGGTCGGGATCATCTGACGCGCGCGACTGGGGGGTCGGTGATGAAGCGATTGTGGATCCTGACGCTCGGCGCGACCGCTCTGGCCGCGTCGGCCTCCGCGCAGGACGCGCCGAAGAAGCCCGAGCCGGCCGACCACGCGGCGCAGATGCCAGCGCATTCGCACGACGACATGCTCAAGCCAAAGGTGCCGACGTTGCTGACCGGCTACGGCGTCGGCGGCTTCGCGGTGACCACGAGCGTGCCGCAAGCGCAGGCGTTCTTCTCCAACGGCATGGAGCTCGGCGCCGCGTTCGCGCACAGCGCGGCGGGCGCGGCAATGGAGCACGCCGTGATGCTCGATCCCGCCTGCGCGATGTGCAAGTGGGGCCAGGCGCTCGTCGAAGGGCCGACGATCAATTACGGCAAGGACAAGAAGGAGCGCAAGCCGCTGTTCGCGCTCGCCCGCGAGGCCGAAGTCGAGGCGATCCAGCACGGCACCGCGAAAGAGCGGGAGCTGACCGCCGCGCTGCTCGAACGCTACCGCCCAGGCGATCCGCTCAAGGCCGACGCCGCGTATGCGCAGGCGATGCAGCAGGTCGCGGCGCGGTTTCCCGAGGACAAAGAGATTGCCGTCCTCACCGCCGACGCGATTATGGTAGATTCGTTCAACGCGGCGCAGAAGGGCGGCGACTTCGACCACGCCGAGATCGCCCGCGCCGCCGCGCTGCTCGAAGGGGTGCTCGCGCGCGATCCGAACCACACCCCAGCGATTCACTTCTACATCCACGCCGAGGAAGCGCTCGCCGCTCCGCAGAAGGCCGAGCCCTACGCCGACAAGCTGGCGTCGCTGGCACCCAACGCCAGTCACCTGGTGCATATGCCCGGGCATACCTGGTATTGGCTCGGACGTTACGAGGTGACCGCGCAGACCAACGCGCGCGCGGTCGAGATCGGCATCGACAACGCCAAACGGCTCGACCTGCCCGGCCCGGACGGCGTGTGGGGCCTGCCCTACCACGCGCACAACGTGATCTACGGGCTCGGCGGCGCGCTGATGGCGGGGGACGACAAGATCGGGCTCGACCTGGCGCGGCCGCTGGTCGAGGTTGCCGCGCAGCGCTCCGACGACGGCCCGGTGATGCAATTGATGGCCGCGCTCGGCTACGAAGCCATTGCGCGGTTTGATCCCAAGTCGGTCGCGGCGCTGCCCGAACCCAGGTTGCCCTACCTCAAGGCCGCGTGGCACTATGCCCGCGGCGAGGCGGCGGCGAGCGCGGGTGACACGGCGGGGGTGAAGGCCGAGATGGATGCGATCCCGCTGAAGATCGCCAAGCCGAAGAAGCACGATTCGCAGGCGCCAGAACAAATGCTAGGCCTGATGCGCCAGGTCCTTGCGGGGCGCCTGGCGATGCTCGGCCACGATCCACGCGCCGCCGCCGAGGCTTTCCGCCAGGCGGCCGAGATCGAGGAGACCAAGGCGTTCAACGATTTCACCGACCCGCCGGTGTTCTGGTACCCGGTGCGCCGCGACCAGGCCGCCGCGCTGCTCGCCGCGGGCGACGCCGCGGGGGCCAAGGCGGCCGCCGAGGCCTCGCTCAAGCTGCGGATGAAGGACCCGGTCGCCGAGGAAACGCTTGCGAAGGCGAACGCCGCGCTGGTGGCGGTGCGCTAGACCTTCCCGGCGGGAGCGTTTACCAGCGCGAGGAACGCCGCCATCCAGCCGTCGAGGAACTTGGCGCTCGCCTCGCCGACCTCGCCCTCGGGCTTCACCAGGCCGTCGGTCCACTGCACGAAGGCCTCGGGCTGGTTGAGCGTCGGCATGTCGAGGTAGGCGAGCACGTTGCGCAAATGCTGCTGGGCCATCGCCGCGCCGGGCTTGCCGCCCGAGACGCTGACGATCCCCGCCGGCTTCTTCGCCCACGCGCTGTCGCCATAGGGGCGCGAGGCGTGGTCGAGCGCGTTCTTGAGCACGCCGGGGATCGAGCGGTTGTATTCGGGGGTGACGAACATCACTCCGTCGGCGGCGCGGATCTCCGCCTTGAGGCGGACCGCCGAAGCTGGCGCCGCGGCGTCATCGTCCTGGTTGTAGAGCGGCAGGTCGCCGATCCCGGGAAAGGCGAACTCATGTCCCCGCGCGGCGGGCAGGCGGGTCATCGCGTGGGCCAAGCGCTTGGTGAACGATTCGCGGCGCAGGCTGCCGACGATCACGGCGATGCGGCTCATGGCATGTCTCCTCTACTGGCCAATCGACAAGCCCGGCGAGCGTTCCGTCAGGCGTAGCTCGGATTGAGCGCGGCGGCGGCGCACTTGTCGCCCGCGGACGAGTGGCCGCCGGCGAAGTCGACCACGTAGAACAGCCCGGCGATGACGATCAGCACGCCAACTACGATGTAGGCGAAGTACTTGTCGATGAAGGTCTTGATCGGCGGCCCGAACAGCTTGAACAGGATCCCGATGCCGAGGAAGATCGCCCCCCGCGAGAGCAGGCTGGCGAGCAGGAACTTGACCAGCGGGAAGCCGATGAACCCTGCGGTCACAGTCAGCAGCAGGAACGGGATCGGCGTCGCGCCCTTGAGCACGATGATCTCGACCCCGTAGGCGCGCAGGTAGCACGCCGCGACCGGGAACTTGGTTGCCAACCCCACCGCGGAGAGCAGCTCCATCCCGACCGTGTCGTAGAGGAAATGCCCGACGAGATAGCCGAACGTGCCGCCGGCGATCGAGGCCAGGGTGGTGATCAGGCCATAGCGCACCGCGCGCTTGGGCTGCGACAGGCACATCAGCGCGAGCAGCGGGTGCGGCGGGAACGGGAACAACCCGCCGTCGGCAAAGGCGAAGAACGCCAGCCACCAGACGGCGTGGCGATGGCCGGCCTTGTCGAGAACCCAGTCGTAGAGGCGGCGCAGCATCGGCGCGCCCTAGGCGAGCGGCGAATCCGGCGCAAGCGGCGTGCGCCGAACGCGCGTCGGCGACGGCCGGAGAGGCCATCGACAGGCGGCAGACCTTTTTCGCGCCGATGGCGAATTTGCCCCCTTGGCATCGCGAGGTAACTTTAGTTAATTGTCGCCGACGGGGTCGGCAGCGCGCCGCTTTCCGATTGCGACGCGAAGGCGCGAGCGCTGGTCGTGGCGACGAGCGCTGGGCAGTCGCTGCTCGAAACGCTTGCCGCGCAGCTGCTGCTCCACGGCAACGCTTTCGTGCGGATCGCCCGCGACGGCGCGGGCGAGCTCGTGACGGCGCTCATCGACGCGGGCCTCTTCCCGTCAAGCTGAGCACGTCAGCGCCCCGTAACGTAGGCCAAAGGGTCTCGCAGCCCGGCGTCGGCGAAGCCTTTGAGCCGCAGGCGACAGCTGTCGCACAGGCCGCAGGCAAGACCCTCGGGCGTGGGATCGTAACACGACCAGCTCAGCGCAGGGTCGAGATCGAGGCGCACAGCCTCCATTGCGATTTCGGCCTTGCCCATGCGCTGCAGGGGCGCGTGAATCGAGAACGGGCCGTCTTCGACGCCTGCCTTTGTCGCCAGACGCGCCGTCTCGGTGAAGCTGGCGATGAATTCGGGACGGCAATCGGGATAGCCCGAGTAGTCGAGCGCGTTGACGCCGATGAAGATGTCGCGCGCGCCGATCGCTTCGGCCCACGCTAGCGTCAGCGAGAGAAACACGAGATTCCGGGCGGGGACGTAAGTCACCGGAATGCCTTCGCCGACACCGCCTTTGGGCACGTCGATGGCATCGGTCAGCGCCGAGCCTCCGAACGCACGCAGGTCGAGCGGCAGGATCACGTGTCGCCGCACGCCCAACTCGGCCGCGACGTTCCGGGCCGATTCAAGCTCACGGCGATGGCGCTGGTTGTAATCGATGGTCAGCGCATAAAGCACGAAGCCCTGCTCGCACGCGATGCCGGCGGTGACCATCGAATCGAGACCGCCCGAGAGCAATACGACGGCGTTGCGCTTCTCAGCCATGACCAAGCGCTAGGTCTCGAGCGCACCGGCCGCAAGCCGGATCAATCCTCGATCAGGAATTCGCGCGAGCAAAAGGCGCAGTCGACGCGAATGATTCCCTTTTTATCGCGCATCTCCTTGCGGTCTTCCTTGGGAAAGCGCGCGAGGACTTCCTCGAAATGCACCACCGAGCACCGGCACCCGCGGGAAGTTAGGTCCCCTTGCAGCACGCGAACTTCGCGCTCTTCGTGGAACAATCTCCAGACGAGCGCTTCGAGGCTGAGTTCGGGATCGACCAGCTCTTCCGCGGTAAGGCCGCCGGCCAGCGTCGCCACGTGCTCCCATTCCGGATGGTCCATGCGGGCTTCGAACCGTTCGCGCCCTTCCTCACCATCAGCCAGATGCTGGACGACCATGCCCGCGGCGATGGTACCGCCAATCCCGGCGCGGACACCGGTACGGATCAGGGTCGGTACCTGTTCGCTTTGCGCGAAGTATCGTTCGACCGAAGTAGACAGAGAGTTGCCTTCGAGCGGCACGATGCCTTGGTAACGCTGCCTGGTCGCCGCGAGGTCGAAGGTGATAGCCAGGTAGCCGCCCGCGAACAGTTCGCTCAGTGAGGGGTTGGCGCCAAGCTCGGCATAGCGCTCCTCGTCGTGCCGCGCGTATCCGCGCAATTCTCCGCCGCGATAATCGCAAACCAGCAGGCTGACGATCCCGTCGTCGGCTTGCGCCTGCAAAGTCAGCTGGCTGCCGTCGTCCTTGAGCAAGGCTCCCATCAGCGCCGTCAGCACCAAGGCTTCGCTGAGCAGATGCTTCAGCGTCGGCGGATAGGGGTGCGCGGCGAGGATGTCCTCGAGCGTCGGTCCGAGCCGGACGATACGTCCGCGCGCGTTGCGATCAGGCAGCGTAAACTGCAGCAGGCGATCGAAGCCCGTTTCGGCCCCGCTGTCGATTTCCTTGTTCATCGGCCGACCATGTAGTGATCGACCTGCGCGTTTGAAGGCACGCCGTCAGAGCTTGCCGAAGCACCACAGCAGGACCGACTTCTGCGCGTGGATGCGATTCTCGGCTTCGTCGAATACGACCGACTGCGGCCCCTCGAAGACGCTTTCGCTGACTTCCTCGCCCACATGCGCGGGCAGACAGTGGAGGAAACGGGCGTCGGCTTTCGCGCCTTTCATCAGGGCATCGTTGACCTGAAACGGCGCCATGGCGGCCAGCTTGTTGTGCGTGTGATCCTGGCCCATCGACACCCAGGTGTCGGTGACGACAATGTCGGCGCCGGCGACGGCTTCCGCGGCATCGTTGGTCAGCGTCACGCGCGCGCCATTCGCACGCGCCCAAGCGACGATTTGATCGGCGGGCTCGTAACCCTGCGGGGTGCCGACGCGCACGTTGAACTTCATCAGCCCCGCGGCCTCGAGGATCGAGTGCAGCACGTTGTTGCCGTCTCCGAGCCAGGCGACTTCGAGGCCCGGCAGCGACTTGCCCTGCTCGATGACGGTCAACATGTCGGCAACGACCTGGCACGGATGCGACAGGTCGGTCAGCCCGTTGATGACGGGGACCGACGCGTGGCGCGCCATCTCCTCGATCTTGGCGTGATCGTCGGTGCGGATCATGATCGCATCGACCATGCGGCTGAGCACGCGGGCCGTGTCGGCGATCGTCTCGCCGCGCCCGAGCTGGGTTGTCGCCGAATCGAGGACCAGCGAGGTGCCACCGAGCTGGCGGATGGCAATGTCGAAGCTCACCCGGGTGCGGGTGGAGTTCTTCTCGAAGATCATCCCCAGCACATGGCCGGACAGCGGCTGGTCCGCGTCCGCCTTGCCCTTCGGCCAGCCGTCGCGCGCGGTCTTGCGATCGATCGCATCGGCCAGCATCGCGGCGATGGCGTGGCCGCCCGCATCCGAGAAGTCGAGGAAATGCCGGATCGGCATGTTATGCGTCCGCCGGGCTGTAATCGGCCGCGCCAGCCGACAGCTTCTCGAAGAACTCGTCGATTTCGGCATCGCCGATAACCAGCGGCGGGAGGATCCGCAGGGTCTGGTCGCCCGCAGCCACCGTCAGAAGCTGATGGTTGTCGCGCAAGTGCTGCATGAACGACCGCGGCTCAGCTTTCATCTTAACGCCGAGCATCAGGCCTTTTCCGCGGACCTCGTCGAACAGCTCAGGGTAGTTGCCGATGAACTGCCCGAGCCGGGTGCGAATGCGCTCGCCCTTATCGCGCACAGCCGCCAGGAAGTCGTCATTCGCCACGGCTTCGAGCACCGCTGTGCCCGCGGCCATCGCCAGCGGATTGCCGCCGTAGGTCGAGCCGTGCGTGCCGATCGTCATACCGCGCGCAGCCTTTTCCGTCGCCAGGCAAGCGCCCAGTGGAAAGCCGCCGCCGATCCCCTTGGCAATCGCCATGATGTCGGGCTCGAACCCGAGCTGTTCGTAGAAGAACAGGGTGCCGGTACGCGCGACACCGCACTGCACTTCATCGAACACCAACATCAGGTCGATGTCGTCGGCGAGCTGACGCAGACCGCGCAGGAACTCCTCGGTTCCAGTGCGAATTCCGCCTTCGCCCTGGATCGGCTCGATGAGGAAGCCCGCCGTGTGCGGCCCCATCGCCGCCTTGACCCCTTCCAGGTCGTTGAACTCGACGTACTTGAAGCCGGGAAGAAGCGGCGCGAAGCCTTTGTGCATCTTCTCCTGGCTAGACGCGCTGATCGTCGCCATCGTCCGTCCGTGAAAGGCGTTGTTGAAGGTGATCAGCTCGAACTTCTCGTGGGCGCCGGCGGACTGGTGATAGGCGCGCGCCGTCTTGATTGCGCATTCGACGGCCTCGGCGCCCGAATTGGTGAAGAACACCGTGTCGGCGAAAGTCAGGTCGACCAGCCGCTGCGCGAGCGCCTCGCCCTGCGGACTACCGTAGAGGTTGGAAACATGCATCAGCCTCGCCGCCTGCTGCTGGATCGCGCCGATCAGGCCGGGATGCGAATGGCCGAGCAGGTTGACCGCGATCCCCGCCGCGAAATCGAGATAGCGCGTGCCATCCTCGTCGATCAGGTGGCAGTGCTCGCCGCGAACGGGCCGCACGCCGCACCGGGGGTAAACGGGCATCAGCGGGGTAATCGACATCACTTCAGTTCCTCGAATTCGAATGACACGGCGAAACGACAAATGGCGGCCCTAGGGGCCGCCATCTGCGTCCGTTTATGGACTTGCGCCGGCCCGGTCAAATGACCGGGCGCCGCGCTGGCGTGTCAGCCCTGAACGGGCACAAGGTTGACCGCTGAGTACTTCCCTCGTCGGTCGACCTCGAGATCGAATTCGAACCGGTCGCCTTCGTTGATACTCTGAAGGCCCGAGCGTTCCACCGCGCTGATGTGAACGAAGGCGTCTTCCTTGCCGTCGTCGCGCGTGATGAAGCCGAAGCCCTTCATGGTGTTGAAGAACTTGACCGTTCCGGTAGCCTTGTCGCCCGTCAGCTCGCGCTGAGGCGCCCGCTGCGGCACCGCGATTACATCGCCGACCACCTGGAGATCGGCCGCGGAGATCTTGCCGCCCCGGTCAACCAGGTTGAACTGAAGCTCCTGGCCTTCGGCAAGCCCTTCAAGCCCCGCACGCTCGACCTGGCTGATGTGGACGAACACGTCCTCACCGCCTTCGTCGCGCTGGATGAAGCCGAAGCCTTTCTGGACGTTGAAGAACTTGACCTTGCCCTGGCCTGTGCCGACCACCTGCGCGGGCATACCGCCGCCGCGCGGAGCACCGCCGTCAGCGCCGCCGCTGCGGAAGCCACCGCCACCGCCACCGCCGCCACCGCCGCGGAAGCCACCGCCACTGCTGCCGCTACCGCGATCGTCGGAAAAACGACTACCGCCGCCGAACCGG
The DNA here is from genome assembly GCA_035470785.1 of Croceibacterium sp. Classification (GTDB taxonomy): domain Bacteria; phylum Pseudomonadota; class Alphaproteobacteria; order Sphingomonadales; family Sphingomonadaceae; genus Croceibacterium_B. The sequence continues at coordinate 30,544 of DATIQN010000049.1, forward strand.
TCACCACCGCCGAACTGCGGCGAACCCCCATCTTGGAACGGATCGAAGCCTTCTTCGCCAAATCCATCCCGCTTGTCGCGCCCCCGGCCGCGACGGCCTCTATCGTAACCCATCTAACGAACGTACCTTCGCTTCGCCCTCATTTGGCGCCCGGCGTCATGGACGAATACACGCCGAACGGCTGCCGGAGGCGATCCCCCCGCATTTTCGCGGCTTGCTTATAGCGTAAAATGAGCGTTGTGCGAACGTTTTAACATTGCACTTCAGGAGCCAAGACGATGCACGATTTCCGCAAGCTTTCGGAAGGTGCTCTCGCAAGCCCGCAACTGACGCTTGCCGATGTCGAAACCGCCCGCTCAGACGGCGTGAAGACGATCATCAACAATCGCCCTGAAGGCGAAGCCGCGGACCAGACGCCCGGGCCGCTGATCGAAGCCGCCGCGCACAAGGCGGGGATGGATTACGTTTCGATCCCGATCCGTCCTGGCGAATTCACCGACGCGCAAGTGCAGGCGATGGTGGACGCTCTCAGCAAGGCGGACGGAAAGGTCCTCGCCTACTGCCGGACCGGCACGCGCTCGACGCTCTTATGGGCATTGGCTCAAGCGAAATCCGGCGTGCCGATCGAAAGGATCGCCTCGGCGGCGTCGTCTGCAGGCTACGACGTTTCGCCGATCATGCCTGCGCTGATCGCCTTCGCCGAACAGGCGACACGCTGAGGCTCTGCCCTCTCTGCGCATAAAAAACGGGCCGGAGGATTTCTCCTCCGGCGTAAATATCACGGTCCGCGCAACTTGCCCATCATCTCGAACTGCGATGCGCCCCTCGCAAGCTAACAAGGCGCGCAAGCTCTCTTCCCGCATGCCTTGAAGAGCGCCCATTGGTCTATAGTGAACGGGACTGGGGGCGGCGATCCGATTTCGAGTAGCAGCTTATGCGCCGGCGGCATGCGGATCGGAAAAAAGGGCCGGAGCGGCTGGCTCCGGCCCATTAAGTTTACGTTCGCAGGAGGAACGTCGGAAGGCGGGACCGAGGGGAGAGGAGATCTCGGTCCCGCCAAGCTTGGTAATCAGTAGTGGTAGGCGCGCTCCCCGTGCTCGCCGATATCGAGCCCTTCGAGCTCCACATCCTGGCTGACACGCAGGCCCCAGATCTTGTCGATCACGAAGAACAGGACGAGCGAGATCACGCCCGACCACACCAAGGTCGTCGCCACACCCGTCGCCTGCACCACCAGCTGGTGGGCCATGTCGTACGTGCCGGCGATCATCTGGCCCGGCTTGGTGGTATAGTCGGCAATGCCCTGCCCGCCGAGCTCCGGATCATCGAGGATGCCGGTCATCAGCGCCCCGGTGATGCCGCCGATGCAGTGCACACCGAAGACGTCGAGGCTGTCGTCATAGCCAAACTTCGACTTCACCTTGCTGACGAAGAAGAAGCAGATCGGCGAGACCATCAGGCCCAAGACCACCGATCCCATCGTGCCGGCATAGCCCGAGGCGGGCGTCACGGCCACTAGGCCCGCGACGACGCCGGAAGCGGCGCCGAGCAACGACGGCTTGCCGCGCGTCAACTGCTCGACGACCATCCAGGAGAAAGCGGCGGCGCAAGTGGCGATCATGGTGTTCATAAAGGCAACTGAAGCGATTCCCGTGGCTTCCAGGTTGGAGCCGGCGTTGAAGCCGAACCAGCCCACCCACAGCAGCGACGCGCCGATCATGGTCATGGTCAGCGAGTGCGGCGGCATCGGCTCCTTGGGATATCCAAGCCGCTTGCCGATCACGAGGCAGCCCATCAGGCCGGCGATACCAGCATTGATGTGCACCACCGTGCCGCCGGCGAAGTCCAGCGCGCCCCTGGCGAAGAGCCAGCCCGCGTCGGCATTCGCCGCGTCGAGCACAGCGCCACCCTTGAGCGCCGCCGTGGCGAGCGCATCCGGGCCTTCCCAGTACCAGACCATGTGAGCGATCGGGAAATATACCAAGGTGACCCACAGCCCAATGAACAGCATCAGCGGCCAGAACTTGACCCGTTCCACGAAGCTGCCGACGATGAGCGCCGGGGTGATCATCGCGAAGGTCATCTGGAACAGCACGTAAGTCAGTTCGGGAATGTACACGCCGTTCGAGAAGGTCGCCGCCTGCGAGCTGGCCGTGACGCCCTTGAGAAACAGCTTGGTGAAGGGGTTACCGACAAACTGCGAGTAGCCGGTGAAGGTCTCCGAATAACCCCAGCAGACCCAGATCAGGCCGACCATGCAGACGATCATCAGGACCTGGGTGAGGACGCTGAGCATGTTTTTGGTGCGGACGAGCCCGCCATAGAACAGCGCCAGCCCGGGGACCGACATCATCAGCACCAGCAACGTGGATACCATCATCCAGGTATTGTCGCCCTTGTCGAGCGTCGCCGCCGGTATCGGCGAAGCGGCGGCGGGTGCCGCGGCCTGCGCCCAGGCGGCGGTAGCGACGAACATCGAGGCCCCAAGGGCCCCGGCGCCGCAGAGAAGTTTGCGGATCATTGTGTTACCCCTCATGTCTCTTAGAGCGCAGTGTCGCCGGTCTCGCCGGTGCGAATTCGGGTGGCCGAGGCGAGGTCGAAGACGAAGATCTTGCCGTCGCCGATGCTGTCGGTGCTGGCGGCCTCCTGGATGGTCTCGACCACTTGCGGCGCGAGGGCATCGCTGGCGGCGATCTCGAGCTTCACCTTGGGCAGCATGTTGGTGGAGTATTCGGCGCCGCGGTAGATTTCCGTCTGGCCCTTCTGTCGCCCGAAGCCCTTGACCTCGGAAACCGTCATCCCGGCGACGCCGATGGCGCTGAGCGCTTCGCGGACCTCGTCGAGCTTGAACGGCTTGATGATGGCGATGATGAATTTCATCACAAACCCCTCTTGCTTACCGGATCGATCCCGGCCGGGGTTATCTAAGCAACAAGCGTGCCAGTTTATGTTGCGTTGCAATATAAGCGTTTAAAAGTGCTCGCATTCGCTGCCTTCGCCTCGCGAATAAGCAACTGCCCAATATTTAGGCAGTGATGCTGAGCTGCGCTGTAACTGGGAGGTGATCCGACGCAACCGCCGCCAGCGCGCTGTGGTGGACGCGCGTGCCTTCGCAGCGCCATTCGCGCGAGTGGACGATGCGGTCGAGCTGGGCGAGCGGGCGGCGGCTGGGATAGCTGCGTCCGGGCGAAAGAACGGTCCAGCCGTCACCGAACG
>DATIQN010000050.1:0-34688 GCA_035470785.1 Croceibacterium sp.
TGACCTTCATGTCGGGGTAGGCGTCGAACTTGATTTCGGCCGGCTGGCCCACCCGCATCTCGGCGAGCTGCGTTTCCTTGTAGTTCGCTTCGACGTACGCGTTGCGGACTCCCACCAGCGTGAGCATCGGCACGTTCTGCACCACCATCTGCCCCGGCAGGAGGCGCTCCGCGCCGGCGACTTCGCCAGGCATGGGGGCGCGAACCTCGGTGCGGCTCAGGTTGAGTCGCGCGGCTTCGGCTTGCGCCTTGGCGGCGGCAATCTGCGGGTTCTCGCCGGGAACGGCAGAGCCGTACGCCAGCTTTGCCCGCGCTTCCGCCGCGCTGGCCTGGGCCGCCTGAAGCTCGGCCTCGCCCTGCTCGACCGCGTGACGCGCCGCGTCATACGCAGACTTGGTGGTAAAGCCCTGCTTCCACAGCTCCTGCTGGCGCTGGAAATTGCTTTGCGCGAACGCGATATCCTCGCGCGACTTGGCGATATCGGCGCCCGAGAGCGGCGCGGCGTTCGCCAGCGCGGTCACATTGGCCTGGGCCGCGGCGATCGCGGCCGTCGCCTGATCGAGCTGGATTTTGAACGGTTCGGGATCGAGGCGGTAAAGTAGGTCGCCCGCCTTCACGTGGTCGCCGTTCCTGACGTAGACCTGCAGGATCTTGCCGCCGACTTCCGCGCTGATCGAAACCTTGTCCTGCTTGACGTAGGCATCGTCGGTCGAGACCTTGCCTTGCAGGCTCAGCCAGTAGATCGCGCCGCCGATGAGGATCGCCATCGGCACGACGAGCATGAGCGCCAGACGGCCCCAGCGGCGGCCCTCGGGAGCGCTGATCTCCGTCCCGGGCTCGCCCGGCTCACGCACGGTCGCCGGTGCCTCCATGATCTGCGGATCGGCGTCAGCCATTCGAAATCCTTGCCAAGTCGCGCCGTTCGGAAAGGTTTGTCCCGACGGCCTTGAGCAAGCGGGCAAACTCCGCCCGCTCCTCGGAAGTCAAGCCGCAGAGCATGTCGTCAACCAGCGAGTCGACACTTTGTTGCAGTTTCGCAACGAGTTTTTGGCTCTTGGCAGTCAGGTGCAGCTGCCACGCGCGGCGGTCCGCGGGATCCCTGCGGCGCTCGACCATGCCGGCTTCCTCGAGGCGGTCGACCATGCGGCACAGCGTGATCGGCTCGACTTCGAGCTGCTCGGCGTAAAACCCCTGGTTCTCACCCGGCCGGCGATGCAGGTTGAGCAGCAAACGTGCCTGCGGGCCGGTCACGCCGACCTCGCGCACCTGGCGATCGAACGCCCAACGAGCGAGCCGCGAGTTGTCGGCAAGGAGGTAGCCGATGTGAGTCATCGCGCCAGCATATAATGAGCCTGCTTAATGAATCAATAAGTCTTGCGACCCTGCCTGCTCGGCGCGAAGAGCGCTCCCGAAGGAGATGATTATGACTGGCAATATGATGGCGGGAGGATGCCAGTGCGGCCGTATTCGCTACCGCGTCGATGCCGCGGAGGCCGAGGCCTATCTATGCCATTGCCGGATGTGCCAGCGCGCTACCGGCGGCTTCGCGGCGGCGTTCGTGCACCTGCCCGCAGGGGCTGTTGCCTGGGAACACGAGCCCGACTGGTATGCCAGCTCGCCGATTGCCAAGCGGCCCTACTGCTCGGACTGCGGCACCCCGCTCGGCTTCCGCTTCAACGAGAATGCCAAGGGCATCGACCTGACTTTGGGCAGCTTCGACGACCCTTCCGGTTTCGTGCCGGCGGCACACGCCGGGGCGGAAAGCCTGCAAGAGGCGTGGATCGACACCAGCGCCTTGCCGCGCCAGCGTTCCGACCAGACCGAGAGCGTCGTCAGCCGGTGGCAGGCCGTGGGGCGCGAGGTTCCGGAGTGAGCGAACCGAGTAGCGAGCGCTTCGCCAGCTTTGACGGGACCGAGCTCGCGGTTCATCGGCTCGGTGCGGGCCGACCTGTCGTGCTGCTGCACGGCTTGTTCTCCGACGCGCAGACCAACTGGATCCGCTTCGGCCACGCGCAACGGTTGGCCGACGCCGGGTTCGAGGCGATCATGCCCGACCTCAGGGCGCACGGGCATAGCGCCCGGCCGCACTACCCTGCGGCCTATCCCGAGGACGTGCTGGTCAAGGACGCGCAAGCGCTGATCTCCGGCCTCGGGTTGGAGGACTACGATCTCGCCGGCTTTTCGCTCGGCGCGCGAACTGCGGCTCGCTGCGTGGTGACCGGATCGTCCCCGCGCCGGCTGGTGCTCGCGGGGATGGGCCTTGAGGGTCTTGCCAGCTGGGACCGCCGGGCGGCGTTCTTCATCGATGCGATCGACCGCTTCGACAGCGTCAAGCACGGCGACCCGGCGTTCATGGCGGTCGCCTTCATGAAAACGCAGAAGGTCGATCGCGTTGCCGCGCGGCTGCTGCTGCAATCGGTCGACGACACCGCGCCCGCCGAGCTTGCGCGCGTGACGATGCCGACGCTGGTCGTGTGCGGCGACAAGGACCGTGACAACGGCTCCCCCGAAGCGCTCGCCGAGGCGCTGCCGGACGGCAGCTTCGAACAAGTACCAGGCACGCACATGAGCTCGGTCACCGAGCCCGCGCTGGGCGAGGCGATCGCGCGCTTCCTGGCTTCCTGAAACAAGAAGGGGCGCGATCCGGTGTGGATCGCGCCCCTTGCTTTGTTCGTTGTAGCCGTGCCGATCAGGCTTCGGCTTCGCCTTCCGGCGCGTTCTCGAGCATGTCGGCGGGAATTTCGCCGGGCTCGAGCGTCGGGTCGATCGGCTCTACGAAGCCTTCGCCCTCGGCGCGGTCTTCTTCGAAGGCCTGGGCCATCACGTCGACGCCCTGGCGCTGCAGCTCGGCTTCATCGTCCGAACGGGCAATGTTGGCCTTGACCTTCACGCGCACCTCGGGGTGCAGCGCGATGGTGACTTCGTGCACGCCGAGTGCCTTGATCGGGCTGCCCATCACCACCTGGCGCTTGTCGACCTTGTAGCCCTGCTCTTCGAGAGCGGCGGCGATGTCGCGCACGTTGACCGAACCGTAGAGCTGGCCCGAATTCGACGAGGCGCGGATCAGCACGACCTCGGCGCCGTCAAGCTCTGCGCCTTCCTTTTCGGCTTCGCCACGGCGTTCGGCGTTTTCCTTTTCGAGGCGTTCGCGGTTGGCTTCGAACACCTGGCGGTTCGCATCGTTGGCGCGCAGCGCCTTTTTCTGCGGCAGCAGGAAGTTGCGGGCGTAGCCGTCCTTGACGGAGACGACATCGCCGATCCCGCCGAGCTTCTCGACACGTTCGAGGAGGATGATCTGCATGACTAAGCCCTCCTTACTTCACGATGTAGGGCAGCAGGCCCAGGTGGCGGGCGCGCTTTATCGCCTTGGCCAGCTCGCGCTGCTTCTTGGCGGAAACGGCGGTGATGCGGCTGGGCACGATCTTGCCCCGCTCGGACATGAAGCCCTGCAGCAGGCGCACGTCCTTGTAGTCGATCACGGGGGCGTCCTTGGCCGAGAACGGGCAGGACTTGCGGCGGCGGAAAAACGGGCGGGCCATCAGTCTTCTCCCCGCTCGCGGCGGCGCGTGCGTTCGCGGTCGTTCTTGCGCATCATTACCGACGGACCACCTTCGTGCTCGTCGACGCCGACTGTGATCCAACGGATGATGTCTTCGTTGATCCGGTTCTGCCGCTCGAGCTCGGCAACAACGGCGCCAGGGCCTTCGATGTTCAAAAGAACAAAGTGCGCCTTGCGGTTGCGGTCGATCTTGAAGGCGAGATTCTTGAGGCCCCAGGTCTCGGTCTTGGTGACCTTGCCCTGGCCTGCCTCGACGATCTCGGCGGCGGCTGCGGCCAGTGCGTCTACCTGAGCTTGGCTCAGGTCCTGGCGCGCGAGAAAGACATGCTCGTAAAGCGGCATGCGCGCGTTCCTTTCACTTCCATGCCGATCGCTGGCTGATCCTGCACCTGCAGGGGCCCCTCCGGCTTTCTTTAGAGTTTCCACGCTGGCGAGGCCGCCGCGGAAGGCGCGCACATACAGGGTTCGGCCGCGATTGCAAGCTCGCGGCAGGATTGACGCCAGCATCCGGCGGCTACACCATCGCGACAAGAAAATGGGGGGGGATTCGATGGGCGCAGCAATGATCGTGGCGGCAGCCGGTCTGGTAGCCATGCCGGCGGCAGCCCAGCAGCCGCCCGCCGACGAGCCGGGCCTGGAATTCGTGCTCCAGGAAACCGTCAGTCTCGGCAAGGTGGTCGAAGTCGGCAAGACCGCGCGCGGCGAGCGGCGGATCATCCCGATCACCGGCGGCCACTTCGAAGGGCCGAATATCAAGGGCGAGATCACGCCCGGCGGCTGGGACTGGCAGCTGACCCGCCCCGACGGTTGCACCGACGTGAAGGCCGATTACTTCCTCGAGACCGACGACGGGGTGGTGATCAACGTCGTCAACACCGGCGAGATCTGCCCCGGGGCGAAGGGCGCGCCGTCGCCGGTGCGCACCCATCCGGTGTTCGAGCCGCCGCTCGGCAAGTACGAATGGCTCGGCCGGCAGGCATTCGTGGGAACGCTGGGAATGGCGCCGGCGAGTGTTGGGCCCGCTGTCTTGATCCGGTTTTATCGGGTGAAGTGAATTCGCCGGCTTAGTTCTTCACCTGCTTCCAGGCGGCCTGGGGGCCCGGTGGCAACTTGTCCATGTGCTTCAGAAAGAGAGCGATAGTCCAGATTTGCCGGTCGTTCAGCGCCGATGCCCACGACGGCATACCGGTCAGCCGGATGCCATGCTTGATCTTCCAGAATGACACGCCTTCCGGGTCGTCTTCGACGCCCTCCGTCGCGAACTGCGGCGGCGCGGGATAGAGCCCCTTGGCCACGGGCGATGCCGAGGCATCGCCCGTGGCCGTGCCGTGGCAAAGCGCACAGTGCTGACCATAAAGATTGATGCCTTCGCTCAGGTTCGGATCGGTCAACGCCATAGGATTAGCCTGCTTCGGCGCCTCTCTTCGCAGCGTCGCGGTGAGCGAGGTGTCGGCCGCCCAAAGCTCCAGCCCGCCCGGCTTGCCGTCGGCGTTGGCGGGAAGCAGGCCGCTCTGCAGCAGAACGAAACCAGCTATCAAGCCAATTACGATGACGGTGACGACGCCGGCGATGAATCCACGCATTGTCTCGATACTCCGCGATCGCTCTGCTTATTTCCCCAGCCTAGCGTCTCTACATCCAATTCGTTCCGGCCGCGATAGCTTCAGGCAGGGCGCTTGCAAATTATCAGCTAGGTCAGCTTGTCCAGAATATCCCTGGCGAATGTCGTCAAGGTATCGTCGCGTGCGCCCATCACGACGACGCGGTCGCCAGGGCGCGCGAGCTCGACGATCTGTCTGCCGCAATCCTCGCGGCTTGGGAGATACTCGGCGTGCCCCCCGGCTTCCTCGATCATTCGCACAATCCGTTCGCTGCCTTCGCTGCGATCCACGGTGCCGCCGAAATAGACCGGGTCGCACATCAGGGTCACGTCGTCGGGGCCGAGCTCCTGGGCGAACGTCCGCGCCAGCTCGTGGCCCATCTGGCGCAAGGGGCCGTAACCGTGCGGCTGGAAGAAGGCGATGACGCGGCCCGGGTGCGCCTTGAGCGTGCGCAGCGTGGCGCGGCACTTCTCAGGATTGTGGCCGAAGTCGTCGATTACCGTCACGCCCGAGGGGCTGGTGCCGGTCACGTCGAAGCGGCGGGCGAGGCCCTTGAAGGTGGCGATTACCTTTACTGCCTCGGCAACGGAAACGCCTGCGGCGACCGCGCCCGCGATCGCCGCGAGGGCGTTCGACAGGTTGTGCCGGCCGGGCATCTGCAATTCCAGCGAATGCACAGAGCCTTCGCGCCGATCGATCAGCTGCGCGCGGATGCCCGTGGCCGTATCTTCGATGGAATCGGAATCGACACTCAAGGTGGCGTCCGGTGAGAGGATGCCGAACGTGATCACATCGCTTGCGTGGGCGGCGATCAGGCGGGCCTCATCGTCGTCGGCGTTGGCCGCGACGCGCCTGGCCGTTAGCACGAATTGCGAAAACAGCGCGCGCAACTCTTCCATGCTCTTGTGGTCGAGGCTGACGTTGAGCAGAACCGCCACTTGCGGCCGGTAGAGCGCGATTGAGCCGTCGCTTTCGTCGACCTCGGAGACGAAGGTGCCCCCTCGGCCCACCTTGGCGCTGGCGAATGGCGCATCGGGCGAGACAAAGTTCTTCATCACCGCGCCGTTCATGATCGTCGGATCGCGACCGGCGGCTTCCATGATCCAGCCGAGCATCCCGGTGACGGTCGATTTGCCGCTGGTCCCACCCACGGCAATGCCGCATTCGGCGGCGTTGAACAGCGTTGCGAGCAGCTCGGCGCGGGTCATGCGGCGGCAGCCGAATTCCTTCGCACGGACGACTTCGGGCACTGTATCCTCGATCGCCGCCGAAGCGACCAGCGTCTGCTCGGCCGAAACGATGCCGCTGCCGTCCTGTGGATAGAGCGTGAAGCCCTGGCGCTCGAGCGAGGCGAACTTCTCCGGCGTTCGCCCCTGGTCACGGCTGCGGTCGGAGCCGGAAACCTCGGCGCCGTGGCCCTTGAGGATCGTCGCCAGCGGCAGCATTCCCGAGCCACCGATGCCGCAGAAGAACCAGGGATGGGAGGTGAGGTCGGCTGCGTCGGACATGCGTTGGCAGGTATGCAGTTGTCGCGCCTAACACAAGGCAGCTAGAAGCGCTGCATGACCCGCATCGCCATCTGCGCTCCCGGTACGCCGATCACATCCGCGGACGCGGAGCGAGTCGAAGAACTGGCGAAGGCGGAGTTCCCCCAGCTGCAGCTCGATTTCCACCCCCAGTGCTTTGCCGAGGGCGGCCATTTTGCCGGACCCGACGAGATGCGCCTGGGTGCGCTGCTCGCCTGCGCCAACTCCGCCGCCGACGCCGTCTGGTTCGCCAAGGGTGGCTACGGTTCGAACCGGATCGTGGCGCAAGCGGTCGCGGCGTTGGATGGGCGCCAATCCGCCCAGCACTGGATCGGCTATTCCGATTGCGGCTACCTGCTCGCAGCGGCCCACAAGCATGGCTTGGCTCGCGCGGTGCACGGGCCGATGCCGATCGATCATCGGCGCGAAGGCGGCGACGAAGCGATCCGCAGGCTCTTCCGGTGGTTTTCGGGCTATCGTGACGGGCTTGAGCCCCATCTCGACGACCGGCCCACCGTTGCGTTCAACCTGATCACGCTGGCGATGCTGTGCGGCACGCGGTTCTTGCCCGACCTCACGGGATACGTGGTGATGGTCGAAGAAGTGGCCGAGCACCTCTACGCGATCGACCGCCTGTTCTTTCACATCACCGAGCACCTGCGCGGGATCGCCGGGTTGCGGCTGGGCCGGCTGAGCGCAATTCCGCAGAACGACCGGCCCTTCGGAGCTGAGCCCGAGGGCATTGCGCGTGACTGGTGCGAGCGTGCCGGGATTCCCTATCTCGGGCGCGCCGACATCGGGCATGATGCCGACAACATGATCGTCCCGTTCGGCCTTGCCGCGGACTTCGCTCGCTCCTAACCGCGCTCGCAACAGGAGATCCGCGATGAGAGCCTTCATCTTTCCCGGCCAGGGCAGCCAGAAAGTCGGAATGGGCACTGAACTGGCCGACGTCAGCGCGGCAGCGCGCGAAGTGTTTCAGGAAGTCGACGACGCGCTCGGGCAGAAGCTCTCGGCGATTATGCGCGAAGGTCCCGAAGAGACGCTGATGCTGACCGAGAACGCCCAGCCGGCGATCATGGCCAATGCAATCGCCGTGCTGCGAGTGCTGGAGCGCGAAGGCGGGATTTCGCTGGCCGACAAGGGCGATTGCGTCGCCGGGCACAGCCTCGGCGAGTACACCGCGCTGTGCGCCGTCGGCGCATTTTCGCTCGCCGATACCGCGCGGCTCCTGCGCTTGCGCGGTTTGGCGATGCAGGCGGCGGTGCCAGTGGGCGTGGGGGCGATGTGCGCGCTACTCGGCGCCGACATCGACAAGGCGACGGCGCTCGCCGAAGCCGCGGCCGAGGGCGAGGTTTGCGAAGTCGCCAATGACAACGATCCGGGACAGGTAGTGCTGTCCGGCCACAAAGGCGCGATCGAGCGCGCGGTCGCCATGGCCAAGGATCATGGGATCAAGCGAGGTGTGCTTTTGCCCGTCTCCGCGCCGTTTCATTGCTCGCTGATGAGGCCTGCCGCAGAGGCCATGGCGGATGCGCTCGAGCGCGTTGCGCCGCAGCCGTTCCGCCTGCCGATTTACGCCAATGTCACCGCCAAGGCCTGCACCGACCCCAACGCCGAGCGCCTCCTGCTGGTCGAGCAAGTCACCGGTCGCGTGCGCTGGCGCGAGAGCGTGCTGGCGATGAAGGCCGCGGGGGTCGATCATTTCGTCGAGCTTGGCGGCAAGGTTCTCGGCCCGATGGTCTCGCGCACCGTCGAGGACGTGACCATCACCAGCGTTGTGAGGATGGCCGACATCGAAGCGCTGGCCAAAGACTTGTGATTGGGGAACTCTGAGCATGTTCGATCTTACCGGAATGACCGCCCTCGTCACCGGCGCCAGCGGGGGAATCGGCTCCTCGATCGCGCGGTGCCTGGCGGGGCAGGGCGCGCGGCTGGCGATCTCGGGGTCTAACTCGAGCAAGCTGCGCTCGTTTCGCGAGGAGCTGAACGACGAATTCCGCCATCCCAACGGGGGTCATGTCGAGATCACTTGCGATCTCTCGAATACGACGCAGGTCGAGGAGCTGGTCCCGGCGGCGCTCGACACGTTCGGGCAGCTCGACATCCTCGTCAACAACGCCGGGATCACCCGCGACAACCTGGCGATGCGAATGAAGGACGAAGAGTGGGACGCGGTTATTCGCATCAACCTAGAAGCCGCGTTCCGCCTGATCCGCGCGGCGTCGCGGCCGATGATGAAGGCGCGTTTCGGGCGCATCGTCACCATCACCAGCGTCGTCGGGGCGACCGGCAATCCCGGGCAGATGAACTACGCCGCCGCCAAGGCCGGGCTCGTCGGCATGACCAAGAGCTTCGCCCAGGAAGTCGCTAGCCGTGGGATCACCGCCAACTGCGTCGCCCCCGGCTTCATCCGCACCGCCATGACCGAAGTGCTGCCCGATGCGCAGAAGGAAGCGCTCAATGGCCGCATCCCGATGGGCCGGATGGGCGAGGGCGGCGACATCGGCGCTGCCGTGGTCTATCTCGCCAGCAAGGAGGCGGGCTACGTCACCGGGCAGACCCTGCACGTCAACGGCGGCATGGCGATGTTCGCCTGAGGCGCATTTATCCCCAGCTTCGCCCTTGGGCCCCCTATCCGGCCTTGCCGCTCGCGCCCCTCACGCTAAGGGTAATTGGGACTATTTCCGGCGCTTGAGGGCGATTCCGGCCCATCCCGGTCACTCCCGGGGGCGCGCAAGGGGGAACGAGAAGGACCGATGAAGGCCACCATCGAACGCGCCAAGCTGCTTCGCTGCCTGTCTCACGTGCAGTCGGTGGTCGAGCGGCGCAACACCATCCCGATCCTGTCGAACGTGCTGATCGAAGCCTCGGCCGACGGGCTGGTCAAGATCATGGCGACCGATCTCGACTTGCAGGTGATCGAAAGCCTCGACGCGGTCTTGGTCGAAGCCGCCGGCGCGATCACCGTCTCGGCGCACCTGCTGTTCGACATTGCGCGCAAGCTGCCCGACGGCAGCCAGGTGAGCTTCGAGACGGCCGACAACCGCATGACCGTCAAGGCCGGGCGCAGCCGGTTCCAGCTGCCGACCCTGCCGCGCGACGATTTCCCGGTGATCGTCGAGGGCGATCTGCCGACCAGCTTCGAAATTCCCGCCAAGACGCTCGCCGAGCTGATCGACCGCACGCGCTTCGCGATCTCGACCGAGGAAACGCGCTACTACCTCAACGGCATCTTCCTGCACGTATCGGAGGAGGACAAGCCGGTGCTCAAGGCAGCGGCGACTGACGGCCACCGCCTCGCGCGCTTCACCATCCCGCGCCCGGACGGCGCCGAGGGCATGCCCGACGTGATCGTACCGCGCAAAGCGGTCGCCGAACTGCGCAAGTTGCTCGAGGAATCGCTCGACGGCAATGTCGAGATCGACCTATCGGCGAGCAAGATCCGCTTCACGCTTGGTGGCGAGGGCGGGATGGTCCTGACGAGCAAGCTGATCGACGGCACCTTCCCCGATTATTCGCGCGTGATTCCAACGGCTAATGACAAGCTCCTCAAGCTTGATCCGAAGAGTTTCTACGAAGGCGTCGACCGCGTAGCGACGATCGCCACCGAGCGCACCCGCGCGGTCAAGATGGCGCTCGACGCGGACAAGGTGACGCTTTCCGTCACCAGCCCCGACAACGGCACCGCCGCCGAGGAAGTCCCTGCCGACTACCGCTCCGAGCCGTTCGAGATCGGCTTCAACGCCAACTACCTCAAGGACATCCTAGGCCAGATCGACGGCGACACAGTCGAGTTGCACCTCGCCGATGCCGGGGCCCCTACGCTCATCCGCCAGGACGAAAAGAGTCCGGCGCTTTACGTGCTGATGCCGATGCGGGTGTGAGCGGGGTGAGAAGGATTGCCCTCACTTTGGCGGCGCTCAATCTCGCAAGCCCTGCCTTTGCGCAAGGTGTGCCCGCGGCACCTAGCGCGGATGACGACCTTCGTTGTGCGGCGTGGGTTGCCGTTGTGATCGGTGTCAATAAAGACAAACCCGAAGTTCTGCAGTCACTTACCAGTGGTCTCACCCTGTTTCTGGGTCGGTATGAAGCGGAAACTGGCAAGAAATTCGAAGAGGGTTTGACCCCCGAATATTTGACGCGGATCGGCCCCGAATTGTCGGGAGTCGAGACGCATTGCCGGGCTCGTGTGCGGGACATGGGCCAGAGATTGGTCGATTGGGGCCAGGCGCTGCAGAAAAAGGGGCAGGAGCAGGGTCAAAAAGATCCCCGGAAGTAGCTGCGGGTCTAACCCCGCGCCTTGATCATCGCTTCGACATCGACGAACTTCTCGCGCGGGGCGCCTTCGCGCGCCGCTTTTTCCTCCGCTTCCTCGATCTTCTTCCAGTCGCGGAAGGTGACTACGTCCAGCCCGCGCGCTTCGGCGAGAGCATTGAAGCCTGGGCGACCGCTTCTTGTTGCGGAGCCCAATGCGCCACTGGCGATGTCCTCATGGATTTTCTTCACTACATCGAACCCATCGGGCTTGTTGGTGCCGATCGTGCCCGAGGGGCCGCGGCGAGCCCAGCCTACGCAATAGAGACCCGGCAGGATGCGGCCCTCGTCGTTGGCGAAGCGCCCGGCGCGCTCGTCGAAGGGCACGTCCGGAATCGGATTGGTACGATATCCGATGCAGCTAACTACGAGGCTCGCCGGGATGCTGTAGCGCTCACCGGTGCCGCTCGCACGGCCGGCGGCAACCTCGGTGCGCTCGACCTCGATCGCTTCGACCTTGCCTTCTCCGCTCAGCGCCACTGGCTGGGCGAAGAAGTCGAACTCGATGGCGATGCGCTTCTCCGCGCGAATGTCCTCGGGCACGGCGGCAAAGCCGCGGATCAGGTTGACCGACTTGCGCACACCAGGCTCGAGGATCGCGTCCTCGGCTTCCCCGGGCAAGTCGCGCGGGTCGACGTGCGGCGCGGCGCGCTCGAGTTCGCCCAGCTCGCCGAGTTCCTTGGGCGTCATCATGATCTGGTGCGGCCCGCGCCGGCCGAGGATCACGATGCGCTCGATCTTCGACGCCTTGAGCAAGTCGAGGGCGTGGGCGACGATGTCGCTCCCGACAAACTCGTGCGGCGTCTTGGCGAGAATCCGCGCGACGTCGAGCGCGACGTTGCCCATACCGATCACCACGGCGGTCTCGCCCGAAAGATCGGGGTCGAGAGCCGCGAACTGCGGGTGACCGTTGTACCAGCCGACGAAAGCGGCGCTGCCAAACACATTGGCGAGTTCCGCGCCAGGTATTTCCAGCGGCCGGTCGCGCGGCGCCCCGGTCGCCAGCACGATCGCATCGTACAGCTCGCTCAGCTCGGGGATCGTCACGTCCTTGCCGACCGCGACGTTGCCGACGAAGCGGACGTTGTCCGACAGCGCGGTCTTTTCGTAGCGGCGCGAAACGGCTTTGATCGACTGGTGATCGGGAGCGACCCCGGTGCGGATCAAGCCATAGGGGACGGGCAGAAGGTCGAAGATATCGACCCGCACGTCGTCGCCGAATTCCTTCTGCGCCGCTTCGGCGGTGTAATAGCCTGCCGGGCCGGACCCGACGATCGCGATGTGGCGCATGCAATCGATCTCCCGCGGGCCATGCTTAACCCGGTGGCCCGAGGCCGCAAGAGACGGCCGTTAGCGGACTGGGCAAAAACCTTACCGGGTTAACCGATTCTCAAAGGCAAAAAAGGCATATCCGCCGAATGCTTGGTGCGCGGCCTGCAGCTCGTCCGCATGACGAACCGGAAGACGTCGGCGTGGCTCCTACCTCGCACGAGGGTCCGGCTACCTCGCACGAGGGTCCGGCCGCGCCGGTGACCTCCGCGACGAAGGCCTCCGACCGCCGACAGCACCTCGCGCGCCGCAACCCTTCCGATGATCGCCTGTCGCCGCCCGTCGGTGACACCGGTGACGATTTCGGCATCCTGCCGCGATCGTGGCTATACCTTCTCGCGATCTTCCCCGCCGTGGTCATCTTCAATGCGGCGTTGTCGCGTTCGTTGCCGCCGGTGGTGGCGATTGCCTGCTTCGTGCTGTCGCTTGCGGGTATCGGTGCGCTTCCGCTCGCGCGCCGCGTCGAACGCCGACCGAACGGAGGCGTGCTGCGCAGAGGATGCCTGGCATTAAGCGTGCTCGTGCCGTTGGCGTTCTTCGGTTTCGGAGTCGTCGAGTGGCACGATGCTGGAACGCTGCCGACACAGGCGGCGATCTGCATCCTGCTCGCGGTCGGCACTGTCGCCAGCGCGCATTTGCGCCGACAGGCCGGACTTATCGTGGCCGGGCAATTGGCCCTGTGGTTGCCGGCTATCGGCATGACCAGCCTGGTCCACGCCGAAGCCCTGCTCGGGCTCGGCGCTCTTTCGGTCCTGGTCGCGAGTCGGGTGCAAGCCAAGCTCGACGGCGCCGACCTCCAGCGGCACATGGCACGTGAACGCGCACAGACCCGCGCCCGCGACATCCTCGCAGATTACGAGGAAACCGGGCAAGGCTGGTTCTGGGAGACCGATCGCCGTTCGCAGCTCGCGTACGTTTCGGGCGCGGTAGCGAATTCGCTTGGGCGAACCGCGGAAGTGCTGGTGGGCCGGCCCTTGACCCTCTTGTTCGATTTGAAGCAGGCGCAGGAGGGCGAACGAACGCTGATGTTCCATCTCAGCGCTCGGTCGGCCTTCCAGGAACTTCCGGTCAAGGCGGCCATCGACGGCGAAGATCGCTGGTGGTCGGTCAGCGGCCGGCCGATATACGACCAGTTCGACAATTTCGTCGGCTTCCGCGGCTCCGGCACCGATTTGACCGAGAAGCGCCGCAGCCAAGAGAACGTTTCGCGGCTGGCCAACTACGATTCACTCACCGGGCTCGCCAACCGCCTGCAGATGTCGCAGTCGCTCGAGAAGATCCTCGCCTCGCCGCAGGAGTCGCATCGTAGCTGTGCGGTCTTGCTGCTCGACCTGGACCGCTTCAAGCACGTCAACGACACAAGAGGCCACCCGGTCGGCGACGCGTTGCTGCGCCAGGTCGCGCAGCGGCTCGAGCGCACCGTCGGTAAGGCGGGCCGGGTCGGCCGTCTCGGAGGCGATGAGTTTCAGATAATCGTTCCCAAACGCACCGATCGGACCCGGCTGGGCGATCTGGCGAAGGACATCATCCATTCGTTGTCGCAGCCCTATTCCATCGACGGGCACAGCATCATTATTGGCGCCTCAGTCGGAATCGCGCTTTCGCCCAACCACGGAACCACAAGCGACGACCTGATCCGCAATGCGGATTTGGCCCTCTATGCGGCGAAGGACGCTGGCCGCGGACGCCATCACTTCTACGCCGAGAGCCTGCACGCCGCGGCACAGGCTCGAGCTGAGGTCGAAAAGGAGCTGCGCAACGCCATCGTGCAGGGCGACCTGCAGTTATTCTACCAGCCGGTCGTGGCGACCGCGAGCGAGCAGATCGCCGGATTCGAGGCACTGCTGCGCTGGAAGCATCCCAAGCACGGCTGGATCGCGCCCGACAAGTTCGTCGGCATCGCCGAGGATGCCGGGTTGATTTGCCAGATCGGCGAGCGGGCTCTGCGCACCGCGTGTCGCGACCTTGCGACATGGCCGGAGGATGTCCGCTGCGCGGTCAACGTTTCGCCGTTGCAGTTCGTCAACAAGGAACTGCCGTCGATCGTCACCAATGCAATCGCCCAGGCTGGAATCAAGTCGTCGCGGCTCGAACTGGAAATCACCGAGAGCGTCTTCCTCAACGACGACGAGGGGACCGACGCGATGTTTGCCGCGCTCAAGCGCATCGGCGTGCGCCTCGCGCTCGACGACTTCGGGACAGGCTATTCCTCGCTTGGCTATTTGAAGAAGGCGCCGTTCGACAAGATCAAGATCGACCAGAGCTTCGTACGCGGAGCGACCGAGCCGGGCAGCCGCACCGGAGCGATCATCGCCTCGATTACCAGCCTGGCCCACGCGCTCGGCATGGACACGACTGCGGAAGGAGTCGAGACGTTGGACGAGCTTGATCTTGTGCGGATGCACGGCTGCAGCCACGTCCAGGGCTTCATTTACGAGCGTCCGCTCGACTGCGCCGCTGCGACCGAACGCTTGCGGACCGGTTTGGCCGCTGTCGCCAAGGGCCCGCGTTCGGCGCGCGCCGCCCGACAGACCATGCTGCGCAAGGTCATGCTCGATCACCACGGGCAGTCCTGCCACGGCACCATTCGCAACATCTCGAGCACCGGTGCGCTGGTCGAGGGGCTGTGGAACGTGCCCGTCGGCACGATCTTCACGATCCAGCTAACGGAACGGCAAACGGTCACCGCGACGACCCGGTGGTGCGCGCACGATCGCGTGGGGCTCGAATTTGCGCGTCCTTTGCCCCGCGATGCGAGTGCACGGATTGAGGCGGTCGATGACCAGATTACGCGTCCGCGGCGGCCGCTGGTCCACAAGGCTGGCTACGATTTGGCAACCGGTCGTACTTAGCTGATTGTTAAGCCGGGCGCCCTACAACCAGCGCTCTATTACCTAGGTTCTTTGCGTCCAATCACCGGAGCTTTACACGGCAGCATGGAGATGCGCGGCATCTTGAAAGGACTGGGAACCAAGCCTGGTTCCGGCGGCCGTGCCTCGCGAAAGGGAGATGCCACGCTCTCTCCGATAGGCATGGACGATTCCCATCGCCGCCTACAACTGCTCGATGAATTCGAAGCCGGCGGGATTGCGTGGTTTTGGGCTACCGATGACCAGAACAGGTTGATCTATCTTTCGCCAAGCGCGGCCGAATTCTTCGACGTCGGGCACGAGGACCTGATTGGACGCCCGCTCGCCTCGCTGTTCATTCTGGAACAGGACGCGAGCGACGAAGGCGCCGGGCGCCCGCTGCCTTTTCTGCTCAGCGCCCGCACCAAGTTCGCCAACCTCACGGTACGGCTCGCCAGTGAAGGCGACCCGCGGTGGTGGTCGATAAGCGGCAAGCCGTTTCAGGATCCGTCGGGCGCCTTCCTCGGCTATCGCGGCGGTGCCAAAGACATCACCGCCGACTACGAGCGCAACCGCGACACTTCGCGTGCGGCGCAGTTCGACGCGCTGACGGGCCTCGCGAACCGCAATCGTATGAGCAAGCGGCTGACCGCGATTCTGACAGCCTACCGTTCCGCCAAGCGCAGTTGCGGTCTGATGATGCTCGATCTCGACCGCTTCAAGCAGGTCAACGACACGCTGGGTCACCCGGCGGGCGACGAGCTGTTGAAGCAAGTCGCCCAGCGGCTCGAGCGGATCGTCGCGAACAAGGGAGAGATCGGCCGGCTTGGCGGCGACGAGTTTCAGATCATTCTGCCCGATGTCGATGACCGCGGCGAACTCGGCGAGCTGGCGCACCGCATCATCCAGATGATCTCGCAGCCTTACTCGCTCGACGGCAGCCGCGCGATAATCGGCACTTCGGTCGGAATGGCCATCGCCCCGTATGACGGCATCGAACCGTCCGACCTCATCAAGAGCGCCGATCTTGCGCTGTACTCCGCGAAGGGCGGCGGGCGCGGCCAGTACAGGTTCTATTCGAACGATCTCAAGGACAGCGCGCAGAAGCGGCGCGAGGTCGAGGAAGACTTGCGCGACGCACAATCACGCGGTGAGCTGCAGATGCATTATCAGCCGGTCGTTCGCGCAACTGACAACAACGTGGTCGGATTCGAGGCGCTGATGCGCTGGGAGCACCCGGAGCGCGGCATGATCAGCCCGGCCGTGTTCATCCCGATCGCCGAGGAATCAAACCTCATCAATTCGCTCGGCGAATGGGCCTTGCGGCAAGCCTGCGCCGATGCCGCAAAGTGGCCGGGTGAGCTGCGCGTGGCGGTCAACGTCTCGGCGCACCAGTTCAACTCGGAAAGCCTCCCGAACATGGTCGCCAATGCGCTCGCCACGTCCGGCCTCAAGGCGCGCCAGCTCGAGCTCGAGATCACCGAGAGCGTGTTCATGGGCGATAAGGCCGCCGTCGACACGATGTTTGCCCGGCTCAAGAAGATCGGCGTCAAGCTCTCGCTCGACGATTTCGGGACCGGCTATTCATCGCTCGGCTACTTGCGCCGGGCGCCGTTCGACAAGATCAAGATCGACCAGAGCTTCGTGCGCGGCTGCACCGAGACTGACAATTCGAATTCCGCGATCATCGCGGCGATCGTCAGCCTGGCCGAAGCGCTCGACATGGAGACCACCGCCGAGGGCGTCGAGGCGATGGACGAGCTGGCGCTGGTCAAGCTGCGCCGCGCGACCAACATCCAGGGCTTCATTTATTCACGCGCGGTCCCGCAGGCGCACGTGCTCGAAAAGCTCGGCGAAGGCGACTTCGTCTATGAGCCTTCGGGCCCGCCCATGCAGCGCTCGCAGCGCCGCACG
The DNA here is from genome assembly GCA_035470785.1 of Croceibacterium sp. GTDB lineage: Bacteria > Pseudomonadota > Alphaproteobacteria > Sphingomonadales > Sphingomonadaceae > Croceibacterium_B. Next base: position 17,095 of record DATIQN010000050.1, read on the forward strand.
GTGTTCCGCCGCATCGGCGTAATCCACGAAGACCATCGCTACGATGCGGTGATGCGCAACCTGTCGAAGACGGGGGCGATGATCGAGGGGCTTCTCGACGTGCCGGTGGGCACCGACCTGGTCGTCGACCTCGGCGAGGGGCAACTCGCGGTGGCGAGGGTGCGCCGTTCGCAGGACGCAACGCAGGGCGTCGAGTTCGAAACGCCGCTGATCAGCGACGGCGCCGACGGGCTGTGCACGCGCCACCGCATTTCGCCTTACGCACTCGCCTCGGCGGGCATGCCGCTCGCCGCGCTGCCGTCCGGTCAGTACGCCCTGGTCGAGCGGCGCGGCAAGGACAACGGCAGCCGGCCGCGGTTCATGCAGGTCGACGTGCAGATGGGCGCGAGCCGGGCGGCCTGACCTCTTATCTGCGCTACCGCGCTTCGCGCTACTTGAGCGCGGCTGCTGACACAGGCGGCGGGCGCGGCTAAGGGCGCCGGATGGCTGACCTGAAGCATATTCGCAATTTCTCGATCATCGCGCATATCGACCATGGCAAGTCGACCCTCGCCGACCGGTTGATCCAGCAGACCGGCGGGCTGACGGCGCGCGAGATGAGCGAGCAAGTCCTTGATAACATGGACATCGAGCGCGAACGCGGCATCACCATCAAGGCCCAGACCGTCCGCCTCGAGTACAAGGCCAACGACGGCGAGACGTACGAGCTCAACCTGATGGATACCCCCGGCCACGTCGACTTCGCCTACGAAGTCTCGCGCAGCCTTGCCGCCTGCGAAGGCGCGCTGCTCGTCGTCGACGCCGCACAGGAGGTCGAGGCGCAGACCCTCGCCAATGTCTACCAGTCGATCGAGCACGACCACGAGATCGTCCCCGTCATCAACAAGATCGACCTCCCCGCCGCCGAACCCGAGAAGGTCCGCCACGAGATCGAGGACATCATCGGCATCGACGCCAGCGAAGCAGTGCTCACCAGCGCCAAATCCGGCATCGGCATCCCCGACGTGCTCGAGGCGATCATCAAGAAGATCCCGCCCCCCAAGGGCGACCGCAACGCCCCCCTGCGCGCGCTGCTCGTCGACTCCTGGTACGACCCCTACCTTGGCGTCGTCATTCTCGTCCGCATCCTCGATGGCGTGATCAGCAAGGGCCTCGCCGTCCGCTTCATGCAGGGCGGCACTGAGCACCTGATCGACCGCGTCGGCTGCTTTACCCCCAAGCGCGTCGAGCTGCCCGAGCTCGGCCCCGGCGAGATCGGCTTCATCACCGCGCAGATCAAGGAAGTCGAACAGGCCCGCGTCGGCGACACCATCACCACGGTGAAGGGCGGGGCGACCCAGGCGCTGCCCGGCTACAAGGAAGTCCAGCCGGTGGTGTTCTGCGGACTGTTCCCGGTCGACGCGGCGGATTTCGAGAAGCTGCGCGAATCGCTCGGCCGCCTGCGCCTCAACGACGCCAGCTTCACGTACGAAACCGAGAGCAGCGCCGCGCTCGGCTTCGGCTACCGCTGCGGCTTCCTCGGCCTGCTCCACCTTGAGATCATCCAGGAGCGGCTGACCCGCGAATACGATCTCGACCTGATCACCACCGCGCCGAGTGTGGTCTACCGCATCAAGCTGCGCGCCAGCAAAACCGACGGCCCGCGCGAGATCATGCTGCACAACCCGGCCGACTACCCCGATCCCAGCCGCATCGAGCAGATCGACGAGCCGTGGATCAAGGCGACGATCTACACGCCGGACGAATACCTCGGCTCGATCCTCAAGCTGTGCCAGGACCGGCGCGGAATCCAGACCGACCTCACCTATGTTGGCGGCCGCGCACAGGTGACCTACGAGCTGCCGCTGAACGAGGTGGTGTTCGATTTCTACGACCGCCTGAAATCGATCAGCCGCGGCTACGCCAGCTTCGATTACGAGCAGATCGGCCTGCGCGAAGGCGATCTCGTCAAGATGAGCATCCTGGTCAACAACGAGCCGGTCGACGCGTTGAGCATGATCGTCCACCGTGCCAACGCCGAGGCGCGCGGCCGCGGCATGTGCGAGCGGCTGAAAGACCTGATTCCGCGCCACCTGTTCAAGATCCCGATCCAGGCCGCGATCGGCGGCAAGGTCATCGCCCGCGAAACCATCCAGGCGATGCGCAAGGACGTGACGGCCAAGTGCTACGGCGGCGACATCTCGCGGAAGAAAAAGCTGTTGGAGAAACAGAAGAAGGGCAAGGCAAGGATGCGGGAGTATGGCAATGTCAGCATCCCGCAGGAGGCGTTTATTGCGGCGCTAAGGATGGGGGAGGAATGACGACCGCCCTCGTGTAAGCGAGGATTGTGCGGCAACCGGAGCTTTGGCTCGGATCAAGCGCCCTCACGGCCGGAGGCCGGCGAAGCCTCCAGCGAGCCGAGCCCTTCGACGACGCGGCTTTGACGCGGCCATTCTGGAATTTGTCGCAAAACGAAGCTTTGCGGCGGCGGACTTCGTAATACGAAACGACGTCGTTTGCCGACTGTCGCCCCAACTCGCGCGCGCATTGGCTACGCTGGTTTGTGTCTGATCACGAATGTCCGCTTTCCACCCATTTCGGACATTCAGCGGAATGTCCACTTTCCACCCTTCGCAGACATTCAGCGAATGTCCGCTTTCGACCCAAAGCGGACATTAGAACGGCGGGCGATTGTGTAGCTCACAGACCCGCGTTCGTCGCGAAGTCGGTTCCCCTTTGGGCTCGCTGGCTGTGATGCAGGCCGTGACACCGCTCGGGAGTTATACCGATGGGAAAACGTCGCCGAGGCAAGCAAACGTCCTTCGCTATCACGAAGGAATGCCAGTTGGCTCATTTGCAACCCGAAGTGGCGCCGTTTCAGCGATACCGCATGCTCGCAGCCCAGCATCGGGAGTGCGCACAAAGTGAGTTGCTTCCCAACGCCCGCCGCGTGCTTGAGGCGTCGGCAGAGTGCTGGGAAATCCTAGCTGAGCGCCATGAGGCGGCGGCAAGGTGCGCGGCCGAGGTTCACGTGACGTCCTCGGCCGTTGCAAGGTCGCCAAGTCCCCGCGGTCCGGAACCCGCCCGCGTGGGCAAGCTCGTGTTCGACCTTGCGCGCAAGATTGTTCGGGCCAACGGCGCCCGCATCCGTCTGACCGACCAGGAATACGCAATCCTCGATTGTCTGCGTCTCAATCAAGGCGCGACCGCTTCGAAGGAGACGCTGCTTGATTACCTTTACCCCCGGAGTGATCAGCCTGACCCGCAAATCCTCAACGTGCTCGTCTGCAAACTACGCAAGAAGCTCGCGGGCGCCTGTCATGGCGAGAGGTGCATCGAGACAGTGCGCACGGCCGGATATCGCCTCACGGTGATGGAAGCCTGATTGAGGGCGGCTTAAACGTTGGCGCTGACGTCCGCTTTCGGCCCATTGCGGACGACCCAGTGCGGACATTGAGACAGCGACGGACGTCCCCAATGGACCGGCTCCAGTTGCCGAGCCCCGCCGCGCGTGGCGGATCGACGCTGCACAGCTTTTCGAGCCAACTCGCTTGGTGGTTTTGAACGGTATGATGAATTAACTCAGGCTAAGTCGTGCCTGCATAAAATAATGAATTAGACATTCATGAATATTACGACTATCCTTCGTCATAATACAAATAATATGCCTTATAACAGCGGCTTAATAAGAATTGTTATTGCAGTTATCCGGTCAGGAGGGGCCGATTCGATGGACTGTATCGTCCAATCAATTCATACTCCGCACCCGCCGGATCGTACCCAAACCGCCATCCGTCGCGACGAACGACACCGGATCGCTCGAGAGCTTCACGACTCGGTCTCGCAACTCCTCGTGACGCTCCAGCTCAATCTCGCCTGCCTCAAGGTAAGTTCGGAGAACGCCGAAACTCACCAGCTGTTCTGCGCTCTCGACCAGACGCTTCACGAGCTACACTGCGCAGTCAGAGCCGTTTCCACTTCGCTCGAGACCCCCTCGCTTCAAGAGAGCCTGCCGCTCGCGTTGACGGCGATGGCGAGGCAGTTTGGACTTCTGGCCGACCTCAAGGTCACGCTGGACATGCAAGAAAATTACGTTTCTCACGCTTCGGGCGTGGAGATGTCGCTGTACCGAATTGCTCAGGAGGCTCTGGCAAACGTTGCGCGCCACGCCCACGCGACCGAGGTTAGAGTGCAACTCGGTTGCGATAAGGACGGAACTCTCACGCTTGAGATTGACGACGATGGCGTTGGTTTCGAGAGCCGCAGAGAATCAGATCCTTCACAGATTGGGACCGGCATTGAGAATATCCGGGAGCGCGTGCGCGACATGGGCGGGCACCTCATCCTGAGGCGACTTCTACACGGGTCGCAGGTTGCCGTTACCATCCACGCATCGACTTTGCCGGTACCTGCCTTAGCCTGAAGGCGGTGCAGACGCTGGAGGGGCCAGCGTGAACCTAGGCTCCCCTAGTCAATCGAAAAGCTCAGTGGCTGTCGGCGAGCAGTTCGGCAAGGATCAGCCTTTCTTCGCTCAAAAGCTGGCGCAACATGGTCTTCTGGACCTCATCGGAGGATGCCAGAAGCTGCGCATTGAAGTTTCGTATGTTCGCGCGGGCGGTGAACTCGCTCATTGGAGTCTCCTATCGACTCCGCGTTTCCGTGCGAGATCGAGCACCCTGTCTATCATACGAGGTGCAGCCGACCTAATACAGCCGCCGAGATTAGCTTACTCCTGTGGTTGCGATCGCCGCGTCGTAACCGGAAACGTCCGCTTCCCACCCGTTGCGGACATTCGGCCAGTGACGGCCTCGCCCCATTTGCGGACGTTGAGACTCGCTCAGGCATTTTCCTAGAGCAGCCGCTCGACTGCAACAGCGATCCCGTTCACCGGACATCCTCGTAGGCCTTGGTGGCGGGCTTGCCCCGGAAAACGACAGAGAAGTAGTTGGCCAGATAGATGCCTGCAATTCTCGTGAAGCCCTGCTTCTTCATCCGCCGTCCGGAGGTTGGCATGACGAAGCGGGGCGAAAAGAGCACCTTCCCGTGCTTCTTGGCGCGCCTCGCGATGTCCACATCCTCGCCGTAAAATTCGATTGAGCTGTCGAAGCCTCCCATCTTCTCCAGCACGTCGCGACGGATCGCGAAATTGCCGCCGACTATCAGGTAACCGGTAAGCGCATAGAGCGACCGGGCCGCGATGAACCAGATGGCGGAGATCTTGTTGCCTATGCTGCCGAGGTCATAGAAACTGTAGGGTCCGGACAGGCAGGCGAGGTCTTCGTGAGCGCCGAACTGCTCCCAGATTTGCTCGATCCAGCCTGCGGGTGGGAGCGTATCGGCGTCCACATAGGCTAAGATGTCGCCGGTGGAAGCGAGAAAGCCGCGCTGACGTGCCAGGGTGATTCCCTTCTTGAGTTCGAACAAGTAGGTTACCGCAGGATAGCGCTCGATTATCTCCTTCGTCCCGTCGCTGCTGTTGTTGTCGACGACGATGATTTCCATCGCCTTGCCGGCCACATTTTGCATGACCGCCTCCAGGCACGCAGGCAGGTAGTCCTCCTCATTATAGGCGGGAATGATCAGGCTGATGGTCTGAGGTCGCGTTGGCGTCACGCGGGCATGGTGCCGCTAAATCCAGGTCCGGGCCAGAGAGGACATGCGGGGATGCTTGCCCATCCTGTCGAGCGACAGCGGCCAGTCTGCTAGCGGCAAGCTGTTGCCAAAGGGCGAATGGCAGCTTGGCTGGACTTGCCACCCGAATGCTGGCCGACCGGAGTCCACTCAAAGCCGACCGTTCGATCCTCGGCACAGATCGGCGAGAAGCGGATGGTCGGCTTTCCACCCAAAGCAGACATTCCAAAGTGAACCACGCGAAGGTGTGGTCAATCCATCGCCTTCCGGCAGCTATCACTATACCCCCCCGAGGCATGCTCGGGGGTTAGTGCCAGCGGCCGGCCGAGGCATGCTCGGGGAGGATTTCCGGAACTCCCCTGGCCTGCCGCGAGTTTGGGGGTGGGCGCTCCGGCAGCGGTGGCGCTTTTCCTTTGAAAGGGTCGCAATATGAAACGCTTGATTACCATCGGCATGGCCGCGCTGATGCTCGGCATCGGCGGCGTTGCTGCCGCGCAGACCAGCACCATGACTAACTCGCACATGAACCCCAACGGCAGCGTGCACACCACCACCCGTACTGAAACACCGGTCGGCACCGCGACGACCCGCACGGTCGACCGCGCCGACGGCACGCGCGTGGTCCGCACGCGGGTCCGCGAGAGCGATTCGGTCGGGATGCACCACGGGCACCACTACGGCTGGAGCCACAACCGGGTCTGCACCACGCACTGGCGGCATCATCACCGGGTGCGCACCTGCACCACGCGGCACTGGGATCGCTGAGGTGAGGGGCGCGGCGAGCCCCTCGGGCTGCGCCGCGCCTCGCTTCGCTAGGGCTTGCGCGCGCTCACGAGTGAGTAATAGCCGCCACCGGTGCGTTGCGCCTGCACCTGGGTGAAACCGGCGCTTTCGAGAATGTCGCGGAACTCGGCGAGCGAGTATTGCTTTCCGAGCGTGCCGACCAGCATCAGCAGGCTGAACGCCGCGGCCTGGAACGGGCCGGTGTAGTCGTCGTCCATCAGGATCTCGTTGAGGAAGATCCGCCCGCCGGAGGGCAGCGCGTCGAAGCTGCGCTTGGCGAGGTCGCGGCAGGTCTCGTCGGACCAGTCGTGGAACACGTTCGAGAATAAGTGCCCGTCGGGGCCGCTCGGCCATTCCTCGGTGAACATGTTGACCCCGGCGGTCGAGACCTGGCCGCCGACCTGGTAGCGCTCGACGTACTTGGCGGCCTCCGTGGCGACTTCCTTGAGGTCCATCAACACGACCTTGAGGCCCGGGTGCGCCCGCGCGATCTCGATCCCGTAGACCCCCGAGCCGCAGCCGACGTCCATTAGGCATTTGAGCTCGCCGAACACCGGCTGCCGCGCCGCGCCGAGGGCCGGGGCCTGGCTATGCGCATGCATGAAGCGGCAGATGTTCTCCGCCACCTCGGGCGCCATCGTCCCCTGTTCCCACCCCACCGGCCGCTGATCGACGCCGGTGCTCGGCCGCTTGCCGGTCTTGAGCGATTCGACCAACCGCCCGCGCAAGTGCTCGTTGCGGTCGATCGATCCGAGGAAATGGCCCCAGTAGCCGGTCGCGTCTGGATGCAGCCAGGTCCGCGCCAGGTGCGTCGCGCGCCACTTGCCGAGCCGCTTCTCGACGAACTCGTCGGCGCACAGCGCCGCAAGGTGCATCGCCAGCGCGCGCGCATCGACGCCGAGCTTCTTGGCCAGCTCGTCGGTGGTATACGCGCCGTCGCTCAGCGCCTGGAAAGTCCCGACCTCGAGGTTCGCGTTGAGGATCGGCAGGCGGAACTGGCTCAGCCAGGCGTCCCAGATAGCAGTGTCGTCGATCGTTGGCGGCAATGCCGATCCTTGGGCACCCATAATTCCCCGTCTCCCTTGTTGTGTTTGTCCGGAGATAACCGGAGCGCTTGCACCGCGCCAGCCCTCCATGGCACAATTGTAACGAACGATAGAATCACGACCCGGAGAGACCCGAATGGCCAGCGTCGCCGCCCCCGACATCGAAGACACCGCCCGCACTGTGCGCGCCACGATCCGCTTCGTCGACCCGGGCGATTTCGTCACCCGGCGCTACGTCAGCCAGGGCGCGGAGATCAACACCGGGACCTATTCCGACCACGAGATGACGATCCGCGACGGCATGCCGATCCGCGACCATTTCGATCTCGATACCCACGGCTTCATGATCGCTCGCCTGCCGAGCGCGGTGCGCGACTTCCACGATAAGGCCGAGGTCGACATGACCTACGAGCGCGAGGTGGAGCGCCACGTCGCCGCGCTCACCGGCGCCGACAAGGTCATCGCCCGCGGATGGATGATCCGCACCAGCGCCGACCTCAGCGAACGCGCCGCGCAGAAGGCCGAAGGCTACACCCATTCGGGCGGCATCCAGCCACCGGCGGGCGAGGCCCATGTCGACACCAACACCCCCACCGCGCGGCGCATGGCCGAGGCGACCTACAAACAGCACTTCCCCGATGGCCCGGGCTTCAAGCGCTTCCTCGTCTCCAGCTTCTGGCGCACTTTCTCGCCGCCGCCGCAGGACGTGCCGCTGGCGGTGTGCGACGGGCGCACCAGCTTCGGCGGCGAGGAGAAATCGAACACCCTGTTTATCGTCGACGAGTTCCCCACCGGCTCCGCGCTCACCGCGCCGGTCGCCGGCGAAGAGAACATGATCGCGGCGACGATCTTCAGCTACAATCCGGCGATGCGCTGGTGGTACTTCTCGAACATGCGCGCCGACGACGTGCTGCTGTTCAAGTTCCACGACAGCGACCACAGCCACACCTGGCGCTGCCCCCACACCGCCTTCCACGACACCAGCTTTCCGAACGCCAACATCCGCGAGAGCATCGAGTGCAGGAGCGTGGCGTTCTGGGAATAACGTCCTCGTCGAGGTGGCAGATTTCCTGATGCGCCGGTCCGGGTTCGAAGTCAGCGCCTGACGCCGTAGGAGAATTACCCATCCCAAGCGCCGTGTGCGGGGGGTAAGCCGCGCCCATGGCGGAGACCGGGCGGCTGCATGGATCGCGTTCGCATGGCTGGCGAACGGCGTTGTTCGCCGCGGCCGTGCTGGCGGGCCTCGTCGCGGTGGTGCTGCACCTCGGCGATCTTGAGCGGTTTGCGGAAATGGCGCGCCGGGCCGAGCCGTTCTGGTTGCTGGCGGGGTTCGCCTTCCAGTTCGCCACTTACGCGTTCCTGGCGCTCGGCTGGCAAGCCGTGCTGCGCCGGGCCGGCTCGCCGCAGCCGTTGCGGCGGCTGTTGCCGATCGCGCTCTGCAAGCTGTTCGTCGACCAGGTCGTACCCGCGGCCGGAATGGGCGGAAACGTCCTGCTGGTCGATCGCCTGAGAGCACTGGGAGCGCCGCGCGGAACGGCAGTGTCGACGCTGCTGGTCTCGATCCTCGGTTATTACGCGGCTTATGCGGTGCTCGCGCTGGCGATGATGGTGGCGCTGTGGCTGCATCACGCAGCGACCGCACTCGTCGTCGGGCCGGTGACCGCGTTCCTGCTCGTGACACTGGCCATTCCGTCGCTTTACCTGTGGACGTGGAAGCGCGGCGCGCGGACGTTGCCTCGCTCGCTCGAACGCTTTCCGCCGCTCGCCCGGCTGCTCGCCACCGTCAGCGAGGCGCCGCCGGAGTTGGTTGAAGACAGGCCCCTGATCGCGCGCGTCGCCTTGTGGAACGGGTTGATCGTCATGGCCGACGCGGCGACGCTGGCGGTCTGCCTGCATGCGCTGGGCGGGCCGCTGCTGCCGCTGACCGCGTTCATCGCCGTCATGGCCGCGGCGATCGCCGTTACCCTGGCGCCGCTTCCCATGGGGCTCGGCAGCTTCGAGGCGACGTGCACGGCGACGCTGGCAATGCTAGGTGTGCCGGTGGCGGCCGCGCTGGCGGCCACCCTGCTGCTGCGGATGCTGACATTGTGGCTACCGTTGCTGCCGGGTCTGTGGCTGATGCGGCGCGCGGGCCATCGGGGGAGGAAGCGGCGGTGACGGCGCAGTGGGCGATGGACGGCAAGGCGGGGCTCGCCAGCCTGGACAGCGGGACCGAGGGACTGAGTGGGGCCCAAGCCGCCGCGCGGCTGGCCAAGTACGGCCCCAATCTCATCGCCGAGGGCGAGGAACGCAGCTGGCCGGCGCTGCTCCGGCGCCAGTTCCTCAGCCCGCTCGCGCTGATCCTGATCTTCGGCGCAGCGATCTCGATGGGGCTGGGCGATTGGCTCGACGCGTCGATCATCCTCGCCATCCTGGCCGGCAGCGGCTTGTTGAGCTTCGCGCAGGAATACCGCGCCAGTCAGGCTGTTGCCGCGTTGCGGGCGCAACTGGCGTTGCGGGTGAAGGTCAGGCGCGAAGGGGCCGAAACGGTCGTCGCGGCGGACTCGATCGTGCCGGGCGACGTCGTCCTGCTTTCCGCGGGAAACCTGGTACCGGCTGACGGCGTGGTGTTGGAGGCGCGCGATTGCCAAGTGACCGAGGCGGCTCTCACCGGGGAATCGATGCCGGTCGAAAAGACCCCCGGCGTGTTGCCCGAGGCGACGCCGATGGGCCAGCGGACGAACATGCTGTTCATGGGCTCGTCGGTACGCAGTGGCACGGCGACGATGCTGATCACCGAAACGGGCCGGAGCACCGAGTTTGGCGGGATCGCTGGTCAACTGCGCCAGGCCGAGACGGAAACCGAGTTCGCGCGCGGGATTCGCCACTTCGGGGGCATGCTGCTGAAGGTGATGATCGTCATCGTGCTGGCGGTGCTGGCGGTCAACCAGCTGCTCGGCCGCCCGATCGCCGAATCGCTGCTGTTCGCGGTGGCGCTGGCGGTCGGCCTGTCGCCCGAGATGCTGCCCGCGATCATCAGCGTGACCCTGGCGGCGGGCGCGCGCCACCTCGCAGCCGGCGGGGTCATCGTGCGGCGGCTCGACGCCATCGAGAACCTCGGCAGCATGGACGTGCTGTGCACCGACAAGACCGGCACGCTGACAGAGGGAGTTGTCCGGCTCGACACGGCGCTCGGCTGTGATGGCGAGCCTTCTGACGATGTCGCTCGCGCGGGCTTCCTTAACGCGTCGCTCGAGACGGGGATCGCCAACCCGCTCGACGCCGCTATCACTGCTGCGGGGACCGAGCGCAAGCTGACGGTCGGTAAGGTGCGCAAGCTCGACGAGATTCCCTACGACTTCCTGCGCCGCCGGCTGACGATCGTCGTCGCCGAAGCCGGCACCAAGAATGCCCGGATGATCACCAAGGGCGCCTTCGCCGAAGTTCTCGCGGTATGTTCGTCGCTGCGCCGGGGCGGCAAGGACGTGCCGCTCGACGATGCCGCGCGCGCTTCGCTGGAGGCGATGGTGCGCAAAAAGGGGACCGCCGGTTTCCGCGCGCTCGCGGTGGCTGAGCGCCGCTTGGCCCCGCAGCCGAAGTACCGCCGCGAGGACGAGGCGAAGATGACCTTCCTCGGCCTGCTGCTATTCCTCGATCCGCCGAAGGAAGGCGCGGCCGGGGTCTTGGCCGAACTGCGGGCGAAGGGCATCGCGCTGAAGATGATTACCGGCGACAACCGCTACGTCGCCGCCCACGTCGCGCATACGGTCGGGATGGACGTGAAGCACGTGCTGACCGGCGGCGACATCGCCGCGCTGTCGAGCGTCGCGCTGCGCCGGCGGGTAACTCAGGTTTCAGTCTTCGCCGAGATCGACCCGCAGCAGAAGGAGCGCATCATCCGCGCTCTGCAGGAGGCGGGGCACGCGGTCGGGTATATGGGCGATGGGATCAACGATGCGCCGGCGCTGCACCTCGCGGACGTCGGCATATCGGTCGATACCGCGGTCGATGTCGCGCGCGAAAGCGCCGACATCGTGCTGCTGAAGAAGGACCTGGCTGTGCTGCAGCAAGGGGTGATCGACGGCCGGCACACATTCGCGAACACGCTCAAGTACATCTACATCGCGGTTAGCTCCAACTTCGGCAATATGGTAAGCATGGCGTTGGCGACGCCGCTGCTGCCGTTCCTGCCGCTGCTGGCCAAGCAGATCCTGCTCAACAACTTCATGGCCGACCTGCCCTCGGTGGCTATCTCGACCGACGGTGTCGACCCCGAGCACATCGCCGAACCGCAGCGCTGGAACGTGCACGATGTCCGCCGCTTCATGATCGGGTTTGGACTACTCAGTTCGATATTCGATATGGTGAGCTTCACTTTGCTCATCTACGTGTTTCGCGCCGGGGCCGAACTGTTCCACACCGCCTGGTTCGAGATTTCACTGCTGACCGAATTTGCTGCGTTGTTCGCGTTGAGAACGCGCCGTTTCGCTCTCGCGAGCCGCCCGTCCCAACTGCTCTTGTGGAGCGCGGTCGGCACGGCGGCCGTGGCGCTCGCGCTGCCCTACTTTGCGTGGTCGCGTGAGGCATTCGGGCTGGTCCCGCTCCGACCTGCGCTTCTTGTCGCGACCGTGGCCATCATGCTGACCTATGCTGCGGCCATCGAGCTCGCGAAGCGCATTCTTTACCGCACGCATCGCCGGGCGAGGCGAACGGCGCACTGATCTGGCTGGCGGCAAAGGAAAACCCGCGAACCTTTCGGTCCGCGGGTCTCCGGCGCTTCAAGGTCAGGAAAGGGGGGTTACTGACCCTGCGCGCGCTTGGCGGCGGCTTCGACGGCTTCGGTCGTCGGGTTGCCGAGCGAGAGCTGGCGACCATCGGGGAAGCTGATCTCGGCGGCGCTGGCACGGGTATCGCCGTCGCGGGCCTGGAAGGCCTGGACGATGATCTTGGTGCCGGCGGGCAGAGAGTTTCTGTTCCAGCCGCGGCGGAGCAGCGCGCTCGGGGCGCCGCCTTCGACGCGCCAGACCTTGCCGTCGGCGGTCTTGATGTGGATCCATGAGTGGGGGTTGACCCACTCGAATTTGACCACCTCGCCTTGCAGCTTGACCGGTTTGTCGCGATCGAACTCGGCCGCGAACGAATGGTGGGCAAAAGCGGCGGTTCCGCCCGCCAGCCCCGCGGCGGCGGCGAGAACCATGGCACCCCTGGTAAACTTGCGCATTCGAACTCTCTCCTAATGCCTGTTGCCGCTGCCCATGGCGGGACAACGTTGTTCAGATTTATAGGTGAAGATATGAACGATTGCGGAATTTCAAGGGAGGCTGGCGTTCAGCTTTGCACCTTTTTTGTCGCCGCCTCACGCGGCCGAGCGGTTGCTCAGGTCGAGTTCGAGCAGCCGCGGCACTTCGCTCGCCGGGACGGGCTTGCTGAACAGGTATCCCTGAACCGTGGTGCAGCCGTGGGCGCGCAGCGCTTCGAGCTGGGCCACTTCCTCGACGCCTTCGGCGGTGGTTTCCATGTCGAGCGCCGCAGCAAGGTCGGTAATCGCCTTGACCACCGCGCCCGCTTCGTCCTCCTCGAGCAGCTCGATGATGAACGAACGGTCGATCTTGATCTTGTCGAACGGGAACTTCCGCAAGTAGCTGAGCGACGAGAATCCGGTGCCGAAATCGTCGAGCGCGATACGCACGCCGATCTGCTTCAGCCCGCGCAGGATATCGCGCACGCTGTCGCTGCTTTCGAGGAACAGCGATTCGGTGATCTCGACCTCGAGCCGGTCGGGCGCGAGGCCGCTGGTGGCAAGCGTTTGGAATACGAGGTTGACGATACCGGGCGTGGCGAACTGCACGGTCGAGAAGTTGACTGCGACGCGAATGTCGGCGGGCCAGGTGACCGCCTCGCGGCATGCCGCTTTCAGGGCCCATTCGCCGATCGGCACGATCAGGCCGGTCTCCTCGGCGATGGGAATGAAATCGAGCGGTGAGACGAGGCCTTTGGTCGGGTGGTTCCAGCGGATCAGCGCCTCGAACGCTGAGAAGCGGTTCTTGGCGAGGTCGAACAGCGGCTGGAAGTAGAGCTCGAACTCGCCGTGGGCGATGGCGTTGTGCAGGTCCATCTCGGTCGCCCGGCGGGCCTGCGCGTCGGCGTCGAGATCGGCGGTGAAACGCCGATGGCGGCCGCGCCCGGCGGCTTTCGCCGCATGCAGCGCGAGGTCGGCGTGCTTGATCAAGTCGTCGGCCGCGAGGGTGTCGGCGGGGGCCTCCGAAATGCCGATGCTGGCCCCGGCGCGCATGTAATGGCCGGCGATCGAAGCGGGCTGCTCGAGCCGCTCGATCAGCGCCGTGGCGAGGCGCTCAGCTTCGCCGCCGTCGCCGTCGACCAGCACGCAAAACTCGTCGCCGCCGGTGCGCGCCAGGAAGCGCCCTTCGGCGCCTTCGGCGAGCCGTTGTGAGACCAGCTTGAGCAGCTGGTCGCCGACGCCATGGCCGAGCGTGTCGTTGACGATCTTGAAGTTGTCGAGGTCGAGGCACAGGACGGCAAGGGGGTGCCCCCTGACGGCGACATCGGTGAGGCGGCGGTCGAGCTCCTCGCGCAATTGCAGGCGGTTGGGCAGGTCGGTCAGCGCGTCGTGATAAGCCATGTGGCGGATGCGATGCTCGCGGCTGACAATCTCTTCCGACATCGCGTTGAAGCTGCCGGTCAACGAGCCGATCTCGTCGTCGGAGACGACGGGGACGCTGGTCCGCTCGCCCCGTTCGAGCGCTTTCGCCGCCTGCTCGAGCGCCGCGATCGGCCGCACGATGCGCCGCGCCACACCCATGCTGGCGAAGGCGACAGCGGCCAGGCCGACGAGGCCCGCAACGACGACCGCGAGCCGCAGCGGATCGTATTCGGCGAGCGCGTCGGCGATCGAGAAGTTGAGCAGCAGCGCGGTAGTGGCCACGCCTTCCGACGAGCCGAGCGGGCGAGCGAGGACCATGTTGCCGTGCATTCGCCCGGACAGGTCGGCGGGCTTGCCGTCGCCCAGCGGCTTTATCCGCGCAAGCAGCGCCATGACGCTGCTATCGTTCAGCGGCCGGTCGGTGGCGTCGTAGACCCAATGCCCGGCGCCGGTGCGGCGCACCACTGAGGCGCTGACCGGCACCGCCGAAAGCCCGCTCAATTCCTTCATCTCGCTGGCGTCGAGCCGACGGCCGAGCACCAGCCAGCCGATCAGCGCCGGTGCCTTTATCTCGGCGGCGACGGCCTGGTAGGTCTTGCCGTGGATCCGCAGCGCACCCGAGTGCCAGCCGGAGTCGAGCTCGTCCCACAACTCTGCATCGTATGGCGAATCCTGGTCCGGCGTCATGCCGACGACGCGGCCGTCGTACTTGACGATAAAGGCGTTGGGCAGGTCGATGCGCCCGGCGATGTTGATCAGCGCGGAGCGGATCGTCGCATCGTCGTCGGTCGCGACAGCCTCGCGAAAGCCGAAATCGAGCGCAAGCGGGCGGGCGACGCTTTCCAGGTCCTGCGTGTGCATCGACCAGATCCGGTCGATCACCTTCGAACTGGAGGCGAGCTGCGAGCGAACCTGCTGCTCGGCGCTGCTGGCGATGGCCCACTGCAGGCTCACCGCCACAAGCAGCATGACGAGCCCGAAAGTGGCCGAATAGAGCGCCGTGATCCGCGACTGCAGCGAACGGAAGCGGATCATCGTCAGTAGTCGTGTTGCATCGGCGCCGGCCGGCGCAGCTTCACGCTGACCGGTAGCGAGACATCGCCGCCGGCGGGGGCCGCGAGGGCGACCTGATTGGCCGGCGCGCGCAGGTACGGATGCCAGACGCGCAACTTGACCGCGCCTGCCGGAGCGCCGTGGAGCACCGCCCGGCCATCCTTGCCGGTCTTCGCGGCGAAGGCGGTGTCGACCACCTGGATGAACGCCTGCATGGTGTCGTGGATGTTGCACCCGAGCGCGACAATGCCGGGCTTGTCGAAAGTCACCGCGCGCTTCTCGCCTTGGCCGAAAAGCTTGAGCTCGAACTTCTTGGCCGGTGAGAACGAATAGACGTGGTGGCGGAAGGGATCGAGATTGGTGAAATCGACCGTCGAGCCGACCGGGATCACCAGCACGAAGGGCGCGAACATCGTGTTCTTCTGGTTGATCGTGAAATGTCCCGGCCGCGCGGCTGGGCTCGGCACGTCAAGGATCACGACCGCATCTTCGACCGGATGCCCGCCGTCGTCCTTGACCGTAACGGCGATGTCGCGCGCCTGCGCCGTGGCGGACAGCGCGAAGGTGGCAAGCGCGAGAAAAAGGCGACCGGTTTGCTTCATCGGTTCAGAATCCCAGCCTTAGTGCGGTCTGCAGCTGCGTCTGGTTCTGCATTGGCGGCAGGTCGGCATTGGCGAGCCGCGCCGGGCGGTTGCTTTCGACATGGAGCGCTTCGACGATCACGTCGGCAAAACGGGTCAGCGGATGCTTGTACGCGAGCATCCCCGACCAGCCGTGCTCGTTGTTGTTGTCGCTGGCGACGAAGCTGTTGTCGTGGGTCCTGAACCAGTCGCCGCGGGCGGAAAGCTTGCCGCCGCCGAGCTCACGGCTCACGAGCAGGTAGGCGGCGACGAAATCGACGTCGACCGGGATGCCATAAGGCGTGTCGGGCCCGACCAGCGTGTTGCCCCACAAGATTTGCGCCCGTGCGGTTGTGCGCTGCCCAAGTGAGGCGATCGCGCCCGCGTTCCAGAAGCGCGTGCGCCATGCCGTTTGCAGGTCGTAGCTGGAAACCCGGTCGCCGCGATTGTCATATCGCAACAGGTTGAGGCTGACGGGCCACAAAGTCTTCCAGTCGACGCGCGCGTAATAGCCTGCGCGGCCGTCGACTTCCCAAAAAGGATTGGTCTCGGGCGACTGGTACTCGGCGATCGATGCGCTGAGCGGCGGCAACGGAAAATCGCCGCCGATCGTCAGGCGCACGTCGTGAAGCGCCCATCCCCGATAGGCGAGTAGCGTTCCGGCCATGTCGTCGTGCTTGAACAGCGCGGCGGTGAGCGCGACCGATTGGTCGGCGAAACGATGCTCCAGCTTGCCCTCGAAGGCGAGGACCTTCACTTCCTCGCTCACCCAGCTGTTGACCGCCGACGGGGTGATGCTGTCGGTCACCTGCCAGGTCGAGCCGCCATGCTCGAGCGAGATGGGTGGCCAGAACACGCCGGCCCGAGCCGAGAACCGCGTCGCGGCAGGGCCGGTGCGAAAGCTCAGGAAGGCTTCGTTGAGATCGACATCCTTCGACTGGCCGTCCTGGTGCGTCACGCTGACAAGGCCAGCGATGTTGAACGTGAACTGCGGCTTCCAGGCGAAGTCTGCTGCGGCTATCCGGGCCCGAACCTTGGTGTCGCCCCCGCCGCCGCCCTCGCGCAGCTTGCCGAAACCGCCGTCCAGCCACGCCGTTTCGCCGCCGACCACGCTCGCGCGCAGATCGATCGAGCCGTTGAAGGCAGCCGGTCCGAAGATGTCATTGCTTTGCGCGAGCGCCTGGCCCGGCCAGCACAAGCCGAGCGATAGCGCCGCCGCTCCGAGAGCGGATTTGATGCGGTTCCCCCACATAGGGATCGCGATAGCGCAACATGGTGAACATTTCGGAAAGGCTGATCTGCCCGGCGGCGCACGCGTTGCGCCGCCGGGCAGCCCCGCCCACTCTTCAGGCCGGCTAAGCCGACTCGCCCACCCGCTGGATCATCTGCTCGGCCACCTTGCCGGTGCATTCGGCGAGATGGTCGAAGCGGGCCTCAAACGTCGCCATGCCCTGGGTGATCGAGCGCAAATCGGTCGCCAGCGTGCGCAGCTCGGCCTCGGGGACCAGCGCTTCGACAGTGTCCCACCGCGACCAGCCTTCGCGCGGGCCCATGTCGAGCACGCGGCCGCGGCAGCTCGAGATCGCTGAGGTCACGCGCGATGTCGCCGTGCCCGGCGCCTGGATGGTCACGCGGGCAATCGGCTCGAGCAGGTACGGCGCCGACTGGGCCAAGGCATCCTGCATCGCGATGCGCCCGGCAGTGCGGAACGCGAGCTCCGAGCTGTCGACCGTGTGAAACGAGCCGTCGGTCAGCGTCACCGCCACGTCGACCACCTTGCAGCCGAGCGGGCCTTTCTCCATCGCGTCGCGCACGCCGTGCTCGACCGCGGGGATCCACTGC